>NZ_SMYZ01000133.1 GCF_004919685.1 Mesorhizobium norvegicum
GGTGGATCGGCGCGCAGCGCCGATACGGATGAGAGGTGCGTGACGGATCGCCGTCCTTGCCAAGCTGGAACACCCCTCATCCGTCGCCTGCGGCGACACCTTCTCCCACAAGGGGAGAAGGCAGGGCGCGCAGTTAGCGGGCGCCGGCCGCCGCACCAGCCAGCGTCGCGCCGACATTGGCGGCGTCGACGATCCCGGGTCCGGTCAGCACCGGCTTGGTCGGCAGGTCGAGCCCGTAGTTGACGAAGCCGTTGAGCAGCGACACGGCAAGGAAGCCTTGCAGATAGGGTTGCTGGTCGATCGAGAACATCTGCGTGCCGTCCTTGATGCGCTGCAGGCCGGTTTCGTCCATGTCGAACGAAGCGAGCTTGACCTTGTCGCCGACGCTGGCCTGGCTGATGGCGTTGGCGGCGCTGTTGGCGTCGCCGGCGCTGATGGTGATGACACCGTCAAGCGTGTTGTCCTTCAGCACGGCGGCCTTGATCGCCTCGGCGACCGCGGTCGGGTTGCCGAAGCTGGACGAAGGCAGCGGCAACTGGCTCGATTTGCCGCCGCTCTTGGCGATGGCGTCGGCAATGCCCTTGCAGCGGTCTTCGGTGTTGGTAGAGCCTGGCAAGGTGTTGACACACAGCACGTTCTTGGCGCCATGGCCGCCGAAATAGGTGCCGCCGCCAAGGCCGGCCGCGTATTCTTCATTGCCGACATAGTTCATGGCACCGAGCCGCTTGGCTGCATCCATGCCGCCGGAATTGTAGATGATAAGCGGCACGCCTGCCGCAACGACTTCCTTGAAGGCGTCATCCATGGCCTCTGGCACCCAGTCGGGACCGACAATGGCGCTGGGATTCTGGCTGAGCGCGGTGCGGATCAGCTTGGCCGCGTCGGGGCCCAGATTGTCGTAGTTCTGCGGACCGAGCCAGGTGACCGAGCCGCCCGTCAGTTCGGCGACCTTGCCGGCATCGTCGGCGCCTTTCTTGACCTTCGACCAGAACGGGTCGTCGGCCTTGCCGCCGATGACGAAGATCTTTGCCCCCTTGGACTGTGCCATCGCCGATGTGGCCGATGTCGCCGCCACGCCGGCAAGCATGACCGCCGCCAAGAGTTTTGTGATACGCTTCATGTCGTCTCCTCCCATTTGCCGTCTTCAGACGGGTTTTTGAAAAACTGTGACCTCTCCTGCGCGCCTCTCTCCCGGTTGCGCGCCGCGTGACGTGATCAAGGGTCCGCCGCTGCCTTGGCGTTCATGCGCTCTTTCTTTTTCTGGAAACGGGCGTCCATCATGGCTTCGCCCTCTCTGGTTCCGTCGTGCCAGGTGCCGAACCACCGATCGAGCGGGATCAGCCCGTCGCCGCCATAGTTCACCTCGAAATATTTGTGGTGCAGGTAATGCGTGTAGGCGTGGCTATCGACGGCCGTGTCCTCGGTCACCTCCAGTCTGTCGAAGCCGAGATGGCCATTGACTGCGCCGAAGCCGGCAACATGCAGCTGGAACAGCGCGACGATCGGATTGGACGGAATGACAAGATGCCAGAAGGCGACCGCGTGATAGAGGAACCCCTCCACAGGATGCATCGACAGTGAGGACCAGGGCGAGGGGTTGATCGAATTGTGGTGGACCGAATGGATCCAGCGATAGAGCGGGCCCCAGTGGATCAGGCGGTGGATGAAGAAGAAGTGCACCTCGTGAATGGCAGGCGCGATCAGCACCAGTAAGGCGAGGTAGACCGGGTGATCCTGCCAGCCGACCCACGGCACATAGCCATTGGCGAAGCACCAGAGGAAAATGACCTCGACCACGGTCCACAGGGGGATGGTGATGAAGAACGAGCGCAGGAAGTTGTCGAGGTTCTGGCTCTGGAACCAGAACACGTCGGAGGGCGCGTCGCCGGGGAATTTGTGGTTGTACTTGAACCGGGTCGCCTGGGCGCGCTTGATGTAGTAGCGCAGTTCGAAGATGCCGTAGAAGACAAGGATCGCCGCCGCGTTGACGGCGTAGAGCCATAGCGCCCAGCCCCAACCGATGGTCTTCATCGTCTCGACGCTCGGCACGATATAGAACCAGTAGAGCAGGGCAGTGGCCATGTGGAAGGCATTCCACGGCCAGATATAGCCGGGCAGCCATGCCAGGATTTTCGGCAGCTTGGGCGGCCAGTTCAACAACGGCGCTCCCTCAATGCGTCCGTTCGGCTTCCAGTCGCCGCGCTTGTCGCGCACGCCGTATTTGAGATCGTCCATGCAGATCCTCCACCCGCAATGCCGCACCCGCAACGCCTTGGGATGGGCCGCACGCGCACGCTGCCTCATACCGCCACGGGTGGAGGCGAGAACCTTGTCTGCGCTGTGCTGCTGCTATCCCTGGGCTGGCGGTGCTTCCGCCTTGCTTGCTTTTCCGGAGATAAACATCTTGATCCAAAATGAATCAAGAATAGAATGTTTATTCCAAATTGATTGTGTCATTCATATCAATCTTGCAGAGAGAATGATATCTTTATATCAATCGCTACGGGATGATGAGATAAAATGGATCACGGCAAGCGGCCAACGATCAAGGATGTAGCCGCCGAGGCGAATGTTTCGGTGGCCACCGTCAACCGGGTGCTGAGCGGTGCGGGTGCCGTGCGCCAGGGTACGCGCGAGCGCGTCAGGCTGGCGGCGGAGCAGATCGGCTTTTATGGCATGGGCGCGCTACGCAGCCGCGTGGCGGCCGCGCGACCGCGCTACCGGTTCGGTTTCCTGCTGCACCAGCCCGGCCGTGCCTTCTACCGCAACATGGCCGAGGCGCTGCGCCTGGCAACCGAAACGATGTCCGACTGCGAGATAGAGCTGCGCACGGAGTTTCTGGACGATCTGTCACCGCAGAACGTTGCCTCGCGGATGCTGGCCTTGGGCGCCGAATGCGATGCCGTCGGCGTCGTCGCGGCGGTCCATCCCCTCGTCACCCAGGCGGTGGATACGCTCAATGCCCGCAACGTGCCGGTGTTTGCGCTGATCTCGCAGATCTCGGCGACCGGACATGTGCGCTATATAGGGCTGGACAACTGGAAGGTCGGACGCACCGCGGCCTGGGTGTTCGAGCACGTCTGCCGGGCGCCCGGCAAATTGGGCATCCTCGTCGGCAATCATCGCTACCGCTGCCAGGAAATGAACGAAAGCGGCTTTCGCTCCTATTTCCGCGAGCACGCCCCTGGCTTCACCCTTCTGGAGCCGCTGCTGACTTTCGAATCGAGCGCCATCGCGCAGGAGATGACCGAAAAGCTGCTGAACGAAAATCCGGATCTGTCCGGCCTTTATGTCGCCGGCGGCGGCATCACCGGCGCCATCGCGGCGTTGCGCTCCACCGGGCGGGCCGGCAGCCTCGTCGTCGTCGGCTATGAGCTGATGGACTCGACGCGTCCGGCGCTGCTCGATGGCACGCTGACCTTCGTCATTTCGCACCCGCTCGCCCGCATCGCCCAGGAAGCGCTGGCCGGCATGGTCCGCGCCGTTTCCGCCCCGAACGAAGGCGGCAACTTCACGACGATACTGCCCTTCGAGATCTACACCCGCGAGAACATCTAGCTCATAACGCTAACGCAACGGCATGCATGGGCGGCTGCTTCGGCGCGTTGTCCTACTGCGCCGTTGGTCCTTCAAGGCTTCCTATGCTTTGGTCCTGGATGTAATGTATATCAGCACGAATAAAATTAACGATGTAACATTTCGATTGATGGCGAGGGGGGCGCCGAATGGTGAAGTTCAACTTCGATGGGCCTCCTGTGGACCACGAAACTGTCGACACATCGGCCGAATGCCAACGCCAGTTGCTGCCTCTCATCCGTGAAATCGTTCAGGCGGCAGTCGCTGCCGGGTGGAACCAGGACGATGTTCTTTTGGCCTTTGTGGAACTTGCATGGGGTTTGTACGAGAATCGTCGCGATGATCTGCAATGACCGGCAGCGAACCCGGTAGCTCTGCGTCGGCTTGTTGCACGGCCCGCCGAAGTGGCCGGATTGTCCCCAAGCTCAATGGGTGCGCTGCGTTGATGGAGGGGCTCTCCATCAAGTAGGAAAAAATGTTCTAGAACTTCCTTTGTCGGCCATATTTTTTCTTCTTATCCCGAACAAAATTTTTTCTTTGCGCACGGATGTTATTCACTATCCGCAGCATGTGCGTTACGTTGGGTCCGGGTCGGGCTAAGGGGAATTCAAGCGGCGGCAAAGCGGCTGAGGCCAGGCGATGAAAAATGCGGACGAGGCTCGGGAAAGCGGCGATTCCCGAGGCGTCGGTCGGGAACAGACAGCTCGATATGTCCTGGACATAATTCCTGAAAGTGCAGGCCCCAGAAGGGCCACCGCGCGGGGGAGCGTCATATACTCCGTCCGCAGCCCTGGATCGCAGACGTTCCTGGCCAAGGAACACTCCGTGGGTATCGTGCTTGCGCCCATGCGCAAGCTGAGAGCTTCGCTCGGCAGCGACAGGGTCACAGAGTACGATGCGCCGATCGGGTGTCTCGTCGTCAATCCGGCGGGTGTGGACAGCAGTCTCGCCTGGTCGGCGACCAGGGAAAATGCCGTCGTTTCCATATCCCCTGAAGCGCTGTCGGAGTTGGCGGCTCACGAATTCGATGTCGGCGATGTCGAACTCGAGCCGCCCGCGTTCGGCACGGTCGACCTGCGCGCTCTCAACATAGCCCAGATGATCACCGCCGAGTTGACCGGGAAAGCACCTCCGAACGAACTCTATCTGGACTCATTGCTCACGGTGTTCGGCGTTCATCTGCTGCGCGCCTACACAAGCCGCAACAGGCAGCCCGTGTTGCCAAGAGGCGGGCTCTCCGCCGTTGGCGCCCGACGCGTGCGTGAGTATCTCAACGAGAATTTTGTGCGGAAAATAATGGTCGCCGAACTTGCGTCGGTCGCAGGGGTTTCCCCCAATCATTTCATAGTCAGGTTCGCCAGGACGTTTGGAATGCCGCCGCATCGGTATCTGATCAATCTGCGGCTGGACCTCGCCGAAAAGCTGCTCGCCGATGGTGAGCTTGCGATTGCCGAAGTCGCCTACCTGGTTGGTTTTTCCGATCAAAGCCATTTGGCCGCGACCATGAAGAAATACAGGGGACGAACGCCAACCAAGGCCGGGTACACGTCGGTCAAAAACTGAACAGCTCGAGTATGGCAAAGTGGACACACCTACCGCTCAACGGTCCAAGACCGGAATTTCTTACAAAGGTTCCGGAATTTTTCAAAATACGCCCATCACGAATGTGCCCATCGTCGGCGTGAGTCATCAGTTGGTGCGCTTTGGCGCTTTGAGACGAGCTTTTGGATGCGGGATGCGGGGTCGTCCACGGAAATTCAGTTCGCGGAAATTGAAGCCTTCGCTCCAAGGGTCAAAGCGGCTGTGCGACAGTTGGCGCTGAACGTAAAGGGTGGGCTTTCCGTCCGCAGTGCACGCCGCGTGCAGGCGTTCTTGAACGAGAACTTTTCGCGCAAGCTGGCGCTTGCCGAGATGGCTGCGGTTTGCGGGCTTTCCCCCTATCATTTTGTGCGGGCGTTCTCCAGGACGTTCGGGGCGCCGCCGCATCAGTATGTTCTCGATCTGCGGCTGGACTTCGCCGAAAGACTGCTTGCCGACAGTCGCATGACGATTGCGGACATCGCTCATCTGAGCGGTTTTTCAAGCCAGAGCCACTTTACCACCGTGATGAAGAAATATCGAGGGGTAACGCCATTGCAGGCGCGGCTGAGCAAGCTTAACGCCAAGAATAGATGAGGCGGCGCTTATGGAATTGCTTGTTTACTTCGCTTTAAAGAAGTTGCTAAGGTAACGAGCTGTTAACCTCCGCCGATATGCTCCGATCTTTTCTCACAAGGCAGCAATTTCGTGAAATACCGCAGGCAGGAATCATGTCTTCCTGCCGTGGAACGGAATTGTCAGACATTTCGTGCCGGCCAGCGGAGAGGGAACCATGACCGACAATCGCATTTCGAGTGACTTGTCTATTTGGCATCGGGCGACGCACTTCGCCGTGCACTGGATTGCCGGCGCCGATTTCGGCTCTCGCTCGCTGCGCCGCCGCCTAATGGCAGTCTTGCGCATGGCGCACCGCGTGCTCGGTATGCGCCGCAAGGGACATGGGCTCGGCATGCTCGGCAACGGCAGGACCCTGGCGGCGGCGCTGGGTGCGATCGCATTGGGCGGCATCGCCACGCCGGCATTAGCACAGGTTTTCGGCGGCGGCGGCACGGCAAACGGAGTACGCGGTATCGCGTTTGGATCCGGAGCCGTGCAGAACGGAGCCGATTCAATAGCCGAGGGCACCAACGCCAATGCGGGCAGCCAGAATGCCGTCGCAATCGGCTTCCAGTCGCTCGCGACCCAGATAAACTCCATCTATCTTGGCTCGCGCACCGCCGCCGGGACAGGTGCAACCGCCCAGAGCGCCATCGGCATTGGCACGGATGTCACGGCATCCCAGGTTGATGCCATCGCGGTCGGACGGTCATCCGTTGCGTCGGCGCAATATTCGGTGGCTCTCGGCCTGAACGCGAAAGCAACAGGCACAGGTGGCGCGATGGCGCTGGGCCAAGGCACGATCTCCAACGGCGTCAATTCCGTAGCGCTCGGCGTTCAGGCCCAAGCCCTCGGGGCTGGCGCCAACGCCTTGGGCACTTTCTCCGTTGCCTCCGGAGGGAATTCCACCGCCCTCGGCACCAGCTCCACGGCCAGCAACAACTATGCGACAGCCGCAGGCTGGGGATCTGTCGCCAGCGGTGCCGATTCCACCGCCCTAGGACGTGAGGCCGTCGCATCGGCCCTCGACTCAACGGCGTTGGGATACATAGCCAAGGCCACAGGCCAATACAGCACTGCCGTCGGACCCAACGCCAATGCCTCAGCGACGTCCAGCACCGCGATCGGCCAGAACACGGCTGCGTCCGGCGTTCAAGCGACCGCTCTCGGCTTCAACGCCAATGCCAGCTTCCTGAATTCGACCGCCCTGGGCGCGAACTCCACCGCCAGCGCCGCGCAGGCGACCGCGCTGGGGCTGGGCGCCACCGCGAGCGGTGTAGACAGCACGGCGGTCGGCAACACGGCCGTCGCCAGCGGCATAAACGCCTCCTCATTCGGGTCGGGAGCAACTGCGGCAGGAGACAATTCTCTCGCTGCCGGCGTCAGCGCCAACGCCGGCGGAAGCGCCAGCACCGCTCTCGGCATCGGCACCGTAGCCAGCGCCGACAATTCCACTGCCGTCGGACGTGAATCCCGCGCCACCGGACTCAACAGTACCGCGCTCGGCCGCGGCGCCCAAAGCAGCGCCGTGAATTCCATCTCCCTCGGCGCCGGGACGAGGGCGTCCGGGATAGGTTCCGTCTATGTCGGCTCGAGCACTTTTGCAACGAGCGCCAGTGGAGACAACGCCATCGGCATCGGCACGGACGTGACGGCATCCGAGGACGACGCCATTGCGATGGGACGCGACAGCCAGGCGACTGCAACCAACGCCATCGCGGTCGGTCTACAGTCCACTGCGCTCTCCGCCGACTCCGTGGCCATCGGCACGGGCGCGATTACCGATGGCGGCAAGGCGGTCGCGATCGGCTACGGCAACGTTGCCTATGGCGACGGCGCGGTGGCCATCGGCGATCCGAGCTATGCCAGCGGCACCGGCGCCTTCACCGGCGGCGCCAACAACATCGCCAACAGCGACGGCACGGCGTCGGCCACCGCGGCCAATATGGCCAACGGCGCTGTCGCCATCGGCAACAGCAACAAGGCGATCGGGCAAGGCTCGGTGGCGCTGGGCAACGGCTCGACGGCGGGCGCAGCCGGCCTCGCCGGCAATGTCGCGCTCGGCAATGGCGCGACGGCGGCGGCAAGCTCCGGCGACGTGGCGCTGGGCTCGGGCTCGGTGACCGCCACGGCCGTCGGTACGGCCAGCGGGGTGGTCAACGGCACGACCTACGCCTTCCAGGGCACCAATCCGACCTCGACGGTCAGCATCGGCGCGCCCGGGGCGGAACGCACGCTCACCAATCTGGCGGCGGGGCGGATCAGCGCGCTCTCGACCGACGCCATCAACGGCTCGCAGCTCTTCGCCACCAACCAGGCCGTCGACGCCATCGGCGCCGTCGTCAACAACATCAACGTCGGCGGCGGCGTCAAGTATTTCCATGCCAACTCGACGCTGGCGGATTCCCAGGCGCTGGGAGCCGATTCCGTCGCTGTCGGCCCGAACGCGGTGGCCAACAATGCCGGTGATGTGGCGATCGGCCTGAATTCGACGTCGGGCGCAACGACCAATGTCGGCGGAACAACAATCGGAGGCGTCAACTATACCTTCGCCGGCACTACGCCGGCCGGCGCTTTCTCGGTCGGCTCGGCTGGAGCCGAGCGCCAGATCCAGAACGTCGCGGCCGGACAGTTGAACGGCGGCTCGACCGACGCCGTCAACGGCTCGCAGCTCTTCGCGACCAACCAGCAGGTCACGCAGAACACGACCGACATTGCCAATATCGGCAGTGGTGTCACCAATCTCGGCAACACGATCAACAACATCGCCGGCGATACCTCGACCGCCTATACCGACGCCAATGGCGTGGGCATTCGCTATGCCCGCACCAATGAGACCGGGTTGGCGCAAACCGATTCCTTCGCTCAAGGGGTCGGCTCCACCGCCGTCGGTTACCAGGCGACCGCGACCGGTGTCAGCGGACTGGCGCTCGGCCGCGACAGTAATGTCAGCATCGACGGCGGCGTGGCGCTCGGTTCCGGCTCGGTCTCCGATCGAGCGCTGGCTCCGGCCAGCGGCCAGATCGCGGCCGGCCCATCGAACTTCATCCAGTACAACACGACCGACAAGACGCTGCTCGGCGCCGTTTCGGTCGGCACCGCCACCTCCTACCGGCAGATCACCAATGTCGCGGACGGCACGCAAGCCCAGGATGCGGTGACGCTCCGCCAGTTGCAGGGGGCGATCGCCTCGGTCTCGGTAACGTCGACCAAGTATTTCCATGCCAATTCGGCGGCGGGCGACTCGCTCGCGGTCGGAGCAGAGTCGGTCGCGGTCGGCCCGACGACCGTCGTCAACGGTGACAACGGCATCGGCATCGGCAACGGCGCTATCGTCGACCAGACAGCGCCCGGCGGAACCGCCATCGGCCAGAACGCTCATGTGATGCTGGCCGACGGTCTCGCGCTCGGCACGAATTCGCTGGCGTCCGGCATCCAGTCGGTGGCGCTCGGCGCCGGCGCCCAAAGCACCTTCATCAACAGCGTCGCGCTGGGCGCGCAGTCCATCACCACGGTCGGCGCGCAGGCCGGCTACACGGCCTTTGCCCTGACCGCCCCCCAGACCTCGGTCGGCGAAGTGTCGATCGGCGCTGCCGGGGCCGAACGTAAGCTGACCAATGTCGCGGCGGGTTCGGCCGATACCGACGCGGTCAATGTCTCGCAGCTTCGCGGCGTGTCGCAAAACGTGACCAACCTGTTCGGCGGCGGCACGACGGTCAATCCGGACGGCTCGATCACCGGCCCGACCTATACCATCCAGGGCAACAATTATTCGACCGTCTATGACGGCTTCACGGCCATCGACAATGCCTTGACCAACATCAGCAATGGCGGCGGCATCAAGTACTTCCACGCCAATTCGACGCTGGCCGACTCCGCCGCCAGCGGCACCGACGCCGTTGCGATCGGGCCGGAGAGCGTGGCCAGCGGCACCGACAGCCTTGCCGCCGGGCACGGCGCCACGGCAAGTGCGCAAGGCGCCGTGGCACTCGGGCAGGGCGCCCAGGCCAACAATGCCAACGACGTGGCGCTCGGTTCCGGCTCGGTGACGCAGACCGCCGTCGGCACGTCCAGCACCGTCATCAACGGCAAGACCTACACCTATGCCGGGACGACACCGGTCGGAACCGTCAGCGTCGGCGATGCCGGCGCCGAGCGGACGATCACCAATGTCGCTGCCGGCCGCGTTTCCGCCGACAGCACCGATGCGATAAACGGCTCGCAGCTCTACGCCACGAACACGGCGATCGAGGATCTGAAATCCGGCATCGGAACGCTCAGCCAGAACGCGGTGGTCTATGACACCAATCCGGACGGCAGCAAGAAGAACAGCATCACGCTGCAGGGCGGCGACGTGAACGCGCCGGTCGTCATCTCCAATGTCGGCCCGGGCGTTGCCGGCACCGATGCGGTCAACGTCAACCAGCTGAACCAGGGCCTGACCGAGGGCAAGAGCTATACGGACAACCGGGTAGCTTACGCCATCGACACGTCCAACGCCTATACCGACAAGGTGGCGGCCACGACCTTGCAGCAGGCCAATGACTACACCGACCAGAAGCTCAGTCAGCTCAATACGGACGTCGCCGGCATCCGTGACGAAGCCCGGCAAGCGGCGGCGATCGGGCTCGCCGCAGCCTCGCTGCGCTACGATGACCGTCCCGGAAAGCTGAGCGTCGCGGCGGGCGGCGGCTTCTGGCGGGACGCCAGCGCGTTCGCCTTCGGTGCGGGCTACACCAGCGAGGACGGCCGCATCCGCGGCAATGTGTCGGGCACGGCGGCGGGTGGAAACGTCGGCGTCGGCGCCGGCATCAGCTTCACCTTGAACTGAGGCAGGAATGAAAGGACTTGCCGCACTGACTTGCCTGGTGCTCTGCGGCGGCCTCGCACCGGCTGCCGGGCAGGTTGCCTCGCCCTACAGAATCAAGCCTTCGGATGTGGTGCTACCGCCCGACGTGAAACTGGGCGAGTACCAGCGCACCATCCGTCCATTCGAGAATTGGACGCTGATCTGCGACGAGAACCTCAAAGCCCGCAAGAAGGTCTGCAATGTCTCGCAGGTGATCGAGGACGCGTCCGGCAAGATGGCCTTCAGCTGGTCGCTTGCCGCCACACAGGACGGCAAGCCCTACATGATCCTGCGCACCGCGCCGAATGCCAGGAGCGATGGCCTGGTGTCGTTGAAGTTCGATGGGCAAAACCAGGCGATCGACGTTCACCTCAACGGCTGCAACGACATGGTCTGTGTCGGCATGTTGCCGGTAGGCCCCGTCATGCGCCGGCAGATAGCGCAGAATGCGACGCCGGCGATCTCCTACCCGACCGTGGATGGCGGGACGATCACCGTGACCGCAACGCTCAAGGGGCTGACAGCGGCCCTTTCGCCAGTCAAATAACGGGGGCAGCACCATGAGCCAGCAGGACCAGTTCATATCCGCAAAACGCAGCAGCCCAACCGTCGAGGCGGATCGGCAGAGGCTGGTCGAACCCACGCGGCGGCGATGGCCGCGTGTCGTCGGATTTTCATTGTTGGGGCTTGTCGTGGCGGGCTTTGGCTTCGCCGCCGGCAACTATGCCGCGATCGCCAATCTGGTCGGCAGCGCGACGGCCGCACAGCCTGAGACAGCCAACCCGGCGCTTCCGGACACGCCTTTCCTCCAGCACGTCAAGCAAGCCGGGGTGCAGGCCTGTTCGACCATCTATCCGGTGCTCGGACAGATTTTGACGACCGGCACCAAATACAGCGTCAAATCCTTGTGGAACGACCAGGCCGCCGACAAACATGCCGTCCAGGCCTTTGTCGGCATGGACTATGCGACGGAGAGATATAGCGGCCCGGCCGCCGGCGTCGTTTTCGCATCGCCCACCGCTTCGGGTTGCGAGGGGGCGATGGTGCGGGTGGCGCCATTCGCCAGCCCGTGTGCCGACATCCCGTCCATTCTTCCGCAGGGCAGCAAGATCACCGACCATCTTGGGCAGGTCGAGGTGTACGAGCTCGGCGGCAACGCCGGTGAAGCCCTTCTCTTGCCGACGGGCAAAAGCTGCGTGGTGATCTCCGTCGCTTCGGCGGCAAAGTAAGGCGAAGCGACTGGGATTGAGGAAAGGGGTGCCGACCATGAGATTGCAGGCTTTGGCGGTTTTGGGCTTGACCTTGTTGTGGAGCGGGCAAGTCGTCTCGGCCGACCTGGTGGCGCCGTCGGAGCCGCAGCAGGAGGAAAAAGGCATCTGGGCGGCCATCGCCTATTCGCAGGCCGATAGCAAATACGGCTTCTTCTGGGGCGCCGACAAGCGGCAGGAGGCGAAGGACATCGCGCAGAAATATTGCGAGAACGCGGGCGGAAAGGCCTGCAACGTCGTCGCCGTCTTCCGCAACCATCGCCATTGGAATGATGACGACGAGACCGGCTTTCCCTACAAGCACTGCGGTGCGCTCGCCCTGGCAGACAAAGTCGAGAACCGTTTCACGCCCTGGGGCGTGAACTCGGCCGAGACCCGCCGGGAAGCCGAAGACCTCGCTTTGCAGGCCTGTGAGGCGGCGGGAGGCAAATGCAAGATCCGTGAGTGGGTCTGCACATGAAGCGTGGCCTCAAGGCCGCCTGCGCATGCGGGGCAATCCTATTTTCGTTGATGTCGCCGGCTTCGGCGCAGCAGCAGGTGGCGGCTGTCCCGGATGGACCGTCGTCTCTGCGTGAAGTCTACCAGGACTGGAGCGTGACCTGTTCCGTTCGCGAGAAGGCGAGAGCGTGCTCGCTTGCGCAGGACCAGGTGCAGCAGAACGGCCAAAGGCTTCTTGCCGTGGAGATCGCGGGACGCGCGGACGGTTCGACGACGGCTACCCTGCTTCTGCCCTTCGGCATCTTGCTCGATCAGGGCGTGACGCTGCAGATCGACGATCAGCCGCCATTGTCCCAGCAGCGATTCAGGACCTGCCTGCCAACGGGTTGCATTGCGGTCTTTGCCATCGATCGACCGACGCTTGGAAAGATGAGGGGAGGCTCGGTGCTGAAGCTCAATGTCACAACGGACGCGGAGACCCCGCTGACATTCCCGGTGTCGCTCCACGGCCTGACCGCGGCGCTCGACCGCATGGTGGCGTTGAGCGCGCGTTGAGGCGAAACGGGTCAGCCCGCGACCAAAATTGTGTTTTTCCGGAGCGGTCTCGCCACTGCCAAGCCATGCGGCTGTAGCGGGCGATGTCTGCGGCATGACGCTTTCGTTGGCTGCCGCCGACGGCGCATTTTTCGACGCGGCATCTCGGGTGGCGTTGTCCGAAACAGCGATCCAACTCCGGATTCAGTCGTCAAGAGCGGCTATCCGCGCCTGCTATGATTCTGGCTACACCGGTCCGAGGGCCTCTGTTTTCTGTGCTTTCCCACACGTGGCAGCCCCCGGCTGCAACCGCAGCGGGCCGATGTTTATGTGCCATTTTTGCTACATCTCGCAGCCTTGTTGCCTGAAACCGCGTTTTAGCGGCCACTAAATCAATAATCGCTCACATATTTCGTGAATTTGTGGATAATCGGTCGACGGGCAGGCCTTGGCTTGGTTGTAGCGCTCTTAAAAAGGGCGCTGGGGAAACGTTAGGGTGGGTTGGATGAATACGACAAGTATGTCGACCATAGGCAAGCGCCTTGGTCTTTTGATGGCAGCCACCATGCTGACCTGCGGGGGAGCTCATGCGCTCACGCTCAAGGAGGCGATGGCTGTTGCGGTGGAGTCCAATCCCGAGATTGGACAGGCAATCGAAAACCGCGAAGCAATCGAGTTCGAGTTGCGGCAGGCCAAAGGCCTTTATCTTCCCAGTGTCGATGTCGAGGCATCGGCTGGCGTTCGCCGGCTCGATAATCCATCCCGGCGCTCGCTTTCCATCCAAGACGACGCGCTCTATCCGGCTGAAACGGACCTTACCGTTTCGCAGACGCTTTATGATAGCGGTGCAAGGCGGGCCGAATTGAATCGTCAGGCATCGCGCGTCGATGGCGCTTCGTTCCGGGTGCTGGAACGCTCCGAATTCATCGGGCTGTCCGTTGTCCAGGACTATTTGGAGTACATGCTGCAGGCTTCGATCGTTGCCGAAGCGAAGAAAAATCTCGGCTTCCACCAGGCAATTCTCGGCGACATCCGGCAAGGCATCTCGGGCGGCGCGCTGAACGAGGCCGACCGGCAACAGGCCGAGGAACGGCTGTTCGCCGCCAAGGCGCGCATGCAGGAGGCGACCGAGGAACTGGAAGCGGCCAAGATCCGCTTCTTCAAGACCGTCGGAAAGCCGCTGACCAGCCCTTCGAGGCCGGGCGATGTCTCGGCCGCACTCCCGCGCTCGCTTGACGAGGCAATAGGGTTGGCGCGGGAAAGCAATCCGCGCGTGCACATGGCCAACAGCGACATCGACGCGGCGGCCTCCCTCGTGGATGCTGCGCGGGCCAAATTTGGCCCCTCCATCATCGCTGAAGGTGTCGCCCGGGCGGGAACTGACATTGACGGTGACGATGGCGACACCTCCGACCTGCAAGCGCGCTTGGTCCTGCGCTGGAACCTCTACCGCGGTGGCATCGACAAGGCCAATGAGCAGGAGCAGATCCGCCGCACCAGTGAACAGCGTCTCGCGCTGCATCAGGTCCAGCGCGAAATTGAGGAAGCTGTTCGCACGTCGTGGGATCGCCGTTTCCGGCAAGCCGATCTGGCAAAGACCCTGAGGCAACAAGCCGCCGCCAATGAGAAGCTGGTTGCTTCCTATCGCGAGCAGTTCAAAGTCGGACAGCGCTCGCTACTCGACGTGCTCGATGCGCAGAATACGCGGTTCAACACGGCAACGCTGGCGGATACCGCGTCCTATGCATCGCTGTTTGCCCAGTACCGGCTTCTGGCCGCGACCGGACAGTTGCTGAAAACGATGAACCTCCAGCCGGCAAAACAAGCGACGGCCTATGCGCGAACCGAGTTTGCGGCACCAGAAACCGCAGACACTGAAACCTATGCGCGGACGCCGTCGGAGCAGAAGAACGACCTGCCTTTCGATATCCTCGCCCCTGTAAGGAAGAAGTAAGACGGCACAAGGCCCAGCGAGAGTCCTGACGGGCAGATCGTGAACCAGCAACCCAACATCCTCTCCCCCAAGGAGGCGTTCAAGGCCTGCTTCTCGGCGGTTGCCGGATATCTCGGCAGGCCGAGCGCGGAGACCGTGCTGTTCGCCGGCGTGCCGCTCTCGGACACGCGAATTGAAGTCGACGACATCAGGCACCTTGCCGAGCGCATCGGCCTGGAAGTCACCGAATTCAGCCACCGCGACTTTCTGAGAGGACGCGTAGACCTTCCCGCCATCGTCTTTCGCGTCAGCCAGTTGCCAGTCGCCCTGCTCGCCCAAATCGAAGGCGGTGCATACATCACCGCGCCGCAGGAAGACGGCCGCACCGCAATCGACAGATCGGAACTCGCCGCCAGCTATATCAGCGGCGGCGTATCGTTCTCGATAACCTACGCCAACGCCGCCGAAGGCATGACGGTCGGCTCGGCAGCCAAGATCGAGCGGAGACATTGGCTGACCGGAACGATGGGCGCTTTCTGGCGCACCTATTCGAAGGTCGTTCTGGCGGCGGTGTTCATCAATGTGCTGGCCATAGCCTCGCCCATCTTCACCATGAACGTCTACGACAGGATCCTGCCGAACAAGGCAGTATCCACGCTGTGGGTTCTGGCAATCGGCATTGGCGCCGTCATCCTGTTCGACCTGCTTTTGAAGACGGCCAGGGCTTCTCTCATCGACTATGCCGGGCGCAAAGCGGATCTTCGGATATCCTATCTTCTGTTCGAGAAAGTGCTGAATTCGTCACTGTCGGCGCGTCCCGGCTCGACCGGTGAATACGCAAACAGGGTCACGCAATACGAGTTCGTCAGAGAGTTCTTCACCTCGAACACCATCAGCGTGTTCATCGACACGGCATTCGTCTTCATCTTTCTTCTTGTCATCTATGCGATAGGCGGCTGGCTGGTGATCATACCGGCGCTGGCCTTCGTGATGTCCGTCATCGTCGGCTTGATCACCCAGCGCCGCATCGGCAAGCGTGTCGCCGCCTCGATGAACGAAGCTTCGCAGCGCCAGGCCCTGCTGGTCGAATCCATCTCCACGCTGGAGACCATCAAGTCGCTGCGCGCCGAGGCGTATCTGCTGCGCAAATGGGGGGAGCACTCCAAGAACGCCGCCAACACGTCCGAGAAGATCAAGCAGCTTTCGGCGGCCGCGGGCAACATAACCCAGTCGATACAACAGCTGGTGACCGTCGCTCTGGTCGTGGCCGGCGCTTATGCCTTCTCGGAAGGCCATGTTTCGACGGGAGCAATCATAGGGACGGTGATGCTGGCGAGCAGGGCCGTGGCGCCGCTCGGCCAGATCGCCATCACGCTGTCCCGGTTTCGCCAGGCCATGCTCTCGTTGAGAATGGTGAACTCGATCATGGCTCAACCGGAAGACCGACCGGACACGGTGGGTTTCGTCAACCGCCCCATTCGCAAGGGGGCGATGGTGTTCAGGAATGTCGGGTTTGTCTATCCCGGCTCGGAAAACGAGGTTTTGACCGGCCTGAATTTCTCTGTGAAGCCGGGTGAGCGGATCGGCATCATCGGCCGCATAGGATCGGGAAAGACGACGATGGGTCGGCTGATCGGCAGGCTTTTCCTGCCGACCTCCGGTGAGCTGCTGCTGGATGGGATCGATATTCGCCAGTATCACCCGTCCGAGGTTCGCGCCGCGGTCGGCATCGTTGCGCAGGCTGGCGATCTGTTCTCGGGCACCATTAAGGAGAACCTCCTGATGGCATGCCCCGAGGCTACCGATGAGCAGATCATCGAAGCGGCGAAGGCGGCAGGCGTCGACGATTTCGTCTCGCGCCACCCGCGCGGCTACGACATGAATGTGGGCGAGCGCGGCACCAATCTTTCAGGCGGCCAGAGGCAGACGGTGGCGATCGCACGCCTGCTGCTGACCAAACCGAAAATCGTCTTTCTGGATGAGCCATCGGGCTCGATGGATCTCGCATCGGAACGCCAGTTGATCAAGCAGCTCAAAGTCGCCTTTGACAGCGACACAACGCTGATCGTCTCCACACATCGCTTCAGCATGCTTGAACTGGCCGACCGCCTGATCGTTATCGAACAGGGCAAAATCGTAGCTGACGGACCGAAGGACCAAGTCATACAGGCGTTGCAGAAAACAAGCGCCTGACAAAACAAATATTGCTGCATCCAATGCGTTGGGGCGTGGGAAATGCTTGCCAGAGAAGATCGACCGCCGCTGTTTGCGTCGGCGTCCATATTCATCATCGGAGCGCTCTTCGTCGTTTTTGTCGCCTGGGCGTCCTTTGCCGAGGTCGATGAGATCGCACGCGGCGACGGCAAGGTCATACCCGCTTCCAAGACCCAGATCATTCAGGCGAGCGAAGCCGGCGTCGTGCAGGAAATCGCAGTCACGATTGGCCAGATCGTCAAGAAGAACGATCTCATCATCCGCCTGGACAACACGCTCAACACGTCCAGCCTTGGCGAGCAGCAGGCCAAGGCGCGTGCGCTGGAAGTGCGCATAGCAAGGCTGAAATACGAACAGGCCGGCAATCTCTCGGGACCATTCCCGTGCCCGCCGGACATTCAGTCAGTCGCTCCGCAGATTTGCGACAATGAACAGAAGCTGCTCATCGCCCGACGCGAGAACTTCGATAACAAGCTGTCCGTGCTCAAGTCACGCCTTGATCAGCGCGAGAGGGAACTGGCCGAGGCGGTGGCCAATTCCGACCGTCTGACCAAGAACCTGGTCGTCAGCGACCAGGAGGCAAAACTGGTCGACGCGATGGTCAAGAAAGGCCTTATGGCAAGGACCGAGCAGCTCCGGGTGGAGCGCGAACAGACCGAACTCAACGGCCAGCTGAACCTGGCCGGCGAAACAATAAAGAAGATCAAATCGTCGATCACGGAAGCCCAGCTTCAGGTCGAAGAGCTCGGCCTGCAGCTGCAGCAGGAGGCATTGGACGATCTTACCCAGGCGTTGGCGGACCTTTCGGTGGTGGATGAAACCATAAGGGGGGCGACCGACAAGGTCGCGCGCACCGATATCCGGTCTCCGGTGGACGGCATCGTCAACACGCTGGAGCTGAACACGGTCGGCGCCTTCGTCCAGCCTGGCGCCGTCGTGGCCGGCATCGTGCCAACCTCCGAGACCTTGCTGGTGGAGGCACGGGTCTCGCCACGGGATGTCGCGTTCATCCGCCCCGACCAGGAAGCGCTCATCAAGGTCACCGCCTACGATTTCTCGATCTTCGGCGGCATCGAGGGCAAGGTCTCGAATATCACAGCCGACAGCCTGGTCGATCAGAAGACAGGGGAACCCTATTATCAGGTGCGCGTGTCGACGGACAAATCGACACTTGAGAGAGACGGCAAGGCCTACTCGATCATCCCCGGAATGATCTGTTCAGTCGACATCAAGACCGGGCGCAAGACGATCCTGCACTACCTCTTGAAGCCGATCAACAAAGCGCGTGAGGAGGCGATGAGTGAGCGGTAGCGCGAGCTTTCATCATCCCGATGGCGAGCGGCTGCTTCCTGCGGTCACGGCCCAGGATTTTGGGCTGGAATTTCGGGTTGTGGCACGTGGCGGCATACGACGCGGCATCCGTTTGGAGCGGGCATTCTGGATGTCGCTGAAACAGATGGCTGAAAGCAGGAAGTGCACGATCGGCATGCTCATCGACGAGATCGCCGAAAGCCAGGCGCAGACAGGGAACCTGACATCCGCGATCAGGGTGGCTTGCATGCGTGGGTTGGGAGACGAAAACCTGACTTTGCGAAGGCTTGCGTCGATCAATACCATCAACGCCATACTGGTCGCTTGCCCGTCACCAGCCTTTGCCCTGGCATCGTCGAAGAAGATCCTGTCGTTCAACGCGCCGTTCCAGCAGCTGGTCAAGCGTCAATTGCCCATAGCCCCAAGCGATGATGCACGGCACGATCTCAAGCTGGCGCTGGACCTCAATGTGGCCGACATATTCGCGCGGCTCGATGCCAACGGCGAAGCGCCGGTGGCGACCGGTTTTGTCATCGGCGCCGGTGACCGTCGATACCGAGGGCAGTTAAATGCGGTGCGGGCCCCGGTGGTCGAGCCGGAGTTGCTGATGGCGTTCGTCTTCGGCGGCTGAATGCACCGCCAATCCTAACGAGAACCTATGGCTGAAAACCTTCGCCAGGTGCGACGGTTGCGAAACCGCCTTTGATGTCGGCCATCTGGGCTCCGCCCGGTCTTGAGCCGTGGATCCAGGCCCGGTCGGTGCTGAACGAATAGAGCGGAACGTAATCCGGGAGATCGCTATCGCGCACAACGCTGTTGCTGAGGCTGTCGAGAATGAAGGTGCCGCTGCCTGTGCTCACCGACAGCACAGCGTGAAAGAAGCCTCGCTTGCGGTCCTGGAGAACAACCAGCGCCATGCTTTGCGTTGGAATGCCGGCCCTCAACAGAGCCGTCATCTTGAGGATGGCAAAATCCTCGCAGTCGCCGGCGCGCCGCTCGAGAATCTCCGAAGGCTTTGCCCAATAGTCGAGCTTGCCGTAGACGACGCTGTCTTTCCTGTAGGCGATCAGGCGATTTACGCTGCTGTTGACGAAAGATAGTTTCTCGCTGAATCCCTTGCCCTGAGCGGCGGAGATCATGCCGGCAAAAGCCGCGCTCTTGCGCTCGCAGGGGCTGCCTGCCGAGCAGGCGGTGATGGCCCGGTAGACGGGTGCCCAGCGCGCCGCGACGGGAAAATTGCGCATCGACAAGGCAACCGATCCGAACACGCCCGGAATGATCGACGCCGTCTGCACCGGATCTATGCCGGCCTCGCCTTGTGCCATTGACGAGCCGTCGCCGCGGTCGGCAACCGCCGCGCCATAGCTGCCGGTCACCATGCCGATCCGGTAAGCGACCGCAGGCTGCCAGGGCTGGGATCTCACCAGCGAAACGCCACCGAGGAAGGGCGGCGTCTGGGCCTTTTCCAGAGGCGTGCCGATAGCGACATCACTCGAAACTGCGTTCGCGAATGACGGCCCGGCTAGGCCGACAAGCCCGATTGCCATCAGGAGCACTTGGAGCCCGGTTTTTCCCGGGGCTGATTTTTGTTTTTTCATAACGCCCACCTTTGACTGTGGACGCTACCAATCTTGTCTCAAATTATTGGAAAGGAAGGTGGATAACTTTCTCGCAAATCACTACGTCTATTTTCTATAAAATTTTATTCAATTTTATACTTTCATTTACCAGAAAACCCCGACCTGCCATCCGCCAAGTAAGCCGCACGGAAGCCAACATATATCAGGTTATATGTTTGAGGTTTACCACGTGTAAAAAATGCCGATCAATGCATATCGGAATATATGAAATAGATTTCGGGACTGTTGCAAAGTAGAAGTGGCCGCTGTCTCTTTCCGGGAAATATCGGAGGGGTTTCAGCCATGACGACCAATATCGAGTTGGACAGTTTTTCGGGTTCCTTGAACGAGCATTCCGCGTCCAATGAACACAGCGGTCAGACATCGCCGGCAGAGATGCAGGTCGCACAAGCAAATTCGACGCAGCAGGCCGCACCGGCAGCGTCCGAACCGGTGCCGGTCGATGTCGGCGGCGGAGCGCCTGTCAAACCAGAAGCCCCCGCGGAAGCAAAGGCACCGCCGGCAGCTGCGCCGCACGAATATGTGGCCGACGCCAGCCACGTGGTAAGGCTTCCAGCCAACGTCTCGATCGACAACATCAAGGTCGACGGCCATAACCTTGTGCTTGAACAGGCTGACGGCTCGGTGATCGTGATCAAGGATGGCGCCTTGAACGTGCCGACCTTCATCATTGGCGACGTCGAGGTGCCGCGCGTTGCGTTGCTGGCAGCGCTGGAAGCCAGCCATGTCGATGTCGCCTTCGGTGCCGACGGTTCCATCTCGGCCGGCCCTGGCGGTTCGAACTCGAGCGCAGGCGGAGACTTCTCGGTTCCCCCCGGCGGCATCGGCGATGGGTTCGACCTGTCGGCCCTGCTGCCCCCGACTGCCTTGCAGTTTGGGCTTCTGGATCGCCGCGAACTCTTCCCGTCTATCGTCGACAGGCAGGTTTCAGTGGTGGCCACGTCCTTGCTCAGCCCGGACCAGGCTGCCAGCGAAACCGGCCTTGACGGCGGTCCGGCTCAATCGCCCGGCAGCGACGCGCCGAGCCATTCGGAAACCTCCGGCATCGGAACGATCAACATCACCGCACCGGATGGAATTGGGTCAATCATCATCAACGGCGTCGCCGTCACCGCCGTCGGCCAGGAGATCCCGGGGCAGTTCGGCTTCCTGACGATCGTCTCCTACAATCCGAGCACCGGTGCCATCGAATACAATTACACGGTGACCGAATCGGTCACTCATCCCGAGCACACGGACGGATTCGATCCCAACGACACGGTTCCGGATAATTTCAGCATCACTGTCACGGATGTCGACGGCGATTCGGCCAGCACCACCTTTGCCGTCGCCATCGTCGACGACGTGCCGACGGCGGTTGCCGACAGCGCCACGCAGGCGACCGAGAACACGCCCGTGACGGTGAACGTGTTTGCCAACGACGTGCCCGGCGCGGACGGGGTGAACATCACCGATCCGACGAAGGTGAGCTATGTCGCGGGATCACTGGCGGGCGGCACCGGAACGGTTACCTACCACAATGATGGCACCTTCACCTACGCGCCGGTTGCCGGCGAGGAAGGGACGGTGACGTTCCAGTACCAAATCATCGACGGTGATGGCGATTCGTCGGTGGCGACGGTGACGATCAACCTGCTGAAGGACTCGACGCCGACGATCGATGTGACGCCTCAGTCTCCCGATGCCTCGGGGCACAGCGCGGTGGACGAAGCGGGCCTTGCGGTGCGCGGTATCGAGCCGGCGGGTTCGGGCGAGATTGCCGACAACAACGGCACCAACAACAGCGATCCGAGCGAGACGGCGACGGGCTCGCTGAACATCACCACGGGCAGCGACACGATCGGCCACCTCTATGTGACCGACAAGGACAACACCCAGATCGAGGTGACCAACGCGGCCGGCGGCATCCTGGTGCACGGCCAGTATGGCGACCTGACCATCACCGGCACGCCGGGGACCGGCTACACTTATTCCTACACGCTGCTGGACAACACCTCGGGCAACACCACGCATGACGACTTCGCCGTCCAGGTGGTTGATACCGACGGCGACCCGGCCTCCACCACGCTCACCATCAACATCGTCGACGACGTGCCGACGGCGCATGATGACAGTGCCACGCAGGCGACCGAGAACGCTGCTGTGACGGTGAACGTGTTCGCCAACGACGTGCCTGGCGCGGATGGAGTGGCCATCACCGATCCGACCAAGGTGAGCTATGTGGCGAACTCGCTGAACGGCGGCGCCGGAACGGTCACCTACCACAATGACGGCACCTTCACCTACGCGCCGGTTGCCGGCGAGGAGGGGACGGTGACGTTCCAGTACCAGATCGTTGACGGCGACGGCGACCCGTCGGTGGCGACGGTGACGATCAACCTGTTGAAGGACTCGACGCCGACGATCGATGTGACGCCGGATGGTGGGACGCCGTCGGTCAACGCGACCGCGGTTGTCGACGAGAAGGGCCTGCCGGCGGGAACAGGCGAGGTTGCCGACCCGGCCTTGAACTCGGATCAATCGGAAACCACGGCGGGCACGTTCAACATCACGACGGGCGGCGACACACTGCAGAAGCTCGAGGTGATGGACAAGAACGGCACCCTGGTGGATGTCACTTCTGGCGGCACGGTCCAGGGCGTCAACGGCGTGCTGACGGTGACCGTGAGCGGCGGTGTCTATAGCTACAGCTACACGCTCTCGAACAACGTGGCGAACGCCGATCCCAACCAGACCGGGGCCGCCGACCAGGCGACCGGGGAAAACTTCGCGGTGAAGGTCACCGACAGCGACAACGACACGGCCAATGCCTCGCTGACCGTGACCGTCGACGACGACATCCCGGTTGCGGTGAATGACGGTCAGGCCGCGACGGAAGGCGGCGCGGCGATCGTGGCGACTGCGGCCACTGGTGTTCTGGCCAACGACCATGTCGGTGCGGATCAGCCCGGCACGGTGACGGCGGTGACGGGCGGCACGCTTGGCAATCCGATCGTGACGGCCTATGGCACGCTGACGCTGAACGGCGACGGCTCCTACATCTATACCCCGAAGGCGTCGGTGCCGGCTGGGACGGTGGACAGCTTCACCTACACGATGAAGGACGCGGACGGGGACACCTCGCAGGCGGTTCTGTCGTTCACCTTCTCGGGCGACAACAACCATGCGACGGCGGGTGTGTCGGCAACGCTGGTCGACGAGGACAACCTTGCGACGGGCAACAACGACAACGCTCTGGGTGACGATGCGCCGAGCGCGCAGCCCGGAACGCTGACGCACAACTATGGTGCGGACGGCGCGGGCCACATCGCGCTGGTGTCGGGCTCGGAGACGGTGAACGGCACCACCTACACCTACACGGCGAACGGAGCGGGCACGCAGATCATCGCGTCGGCCGGCGGCGTCAATGTGTTCCAGGTCGACCTGACCAATGCGGTCACCGGCACCTATACGGTGACGCTGCTGTCGCCGGTCCAGCATCCGACGGCGGGGACCGAGGACAATCTCGGCTTCAACCTGAGCTACAAGGTCTACGACGCCGACGACACGGCGGCCACGGCCGCGACCGGCACGCTGACCGTGACCGTCGACGACGACATCCCGGTTGCGAAAGTCGTGGCGGCAACACCCGTACTGGACGACGATGCGCAGGCGCTGTTTGCTGGCAATCCGGGCGGGACGGGCGATGTCGCAGATGCGAAAGTCTTGTCGGGCAGCGCGGGGTCGCTGTTTACGGCTGGCGCGGACGGCCTGAAAGCACTCAGCTTTGCCGGTCCCAATGTAATGGCGATCTACAAGACCCCAAGCGGGCTCGCCGCACAGGAGGGCGTGCAATACACAACGGCGACGAATGCTGGACACACGATCCTCACCGCGACTGGTGTGATCTCGGGCAGCATAGTGTTCGTGCTCGACGTTGCGCCGGACGGTTCCTACGCCTTCACTCTGTCGGAACCGCTGGTGCACCCCACCGTCGGCACGACGGAAGAGACCATGAATGTGACGATCGGCTTCACGGTCACGGACGGTGACTCCGATACGGCAAACGGCTCGCTAATGGTGCAGGTGAACGACGACACGCCAACCTTCACACATATCACGAATGGTATCGTCGCTAATCAAGACAACAATGTTGTGGTTGGCACGCACGACCTTGCCTTCGGCGCCGATGGCGAGCAGTCGATCGAGATCATGCCGCTGACCAATATCAGCGGACTGACATATCTGCCTGTCGTCCACAATGCCGATGGCTCGTCGGATCTCATTGCGCAGGCAGGTGGATCGAATTTCTTCGATCTGAAGGTCAGTGCGGACGGAACCTATACATTTACTTTGATCGAATCTCGCCCCGTTGCCAATCAGACATTCGATTTCAGCGGCGTGTCTGGTGGTGCGAGCACCATACAGTTCACCTTGGGAGATGCTACGTTCAAGGCGGTCGATACGAACGGCAATGGAAGCATCGGCAACGCCGAAGAGCTGAAGCCGACGAGCAATGGCTTTGGCGTCCAAAATGGAAATCTGGATGTTGGAGAGCAGTTCCAGATCAACTTCGCAACAGCAATCGACAAGCTGAACTTCTTCGTCGAGCACGAGGCTGCCGGTGCTTTCACCATGACCTACACGACCAATACCGGTCTGACGGGCACCGCCACGACCTCCGTGGACGGCTTGCTTACCATCGATCCGACAGGTGACTTCACCTCCATCACGTTCACCGTCACGGAAGGCAAAGCCAAGTTCGACAATTTCGGCTATTCGAAGCTTATCTTGCCGTCGGACCAGACGTTCAATTTCTCCGTGTCAGGTGTGGACGGGGATGGCGATCATTCGGCTAATCAAACCCTGTCGATCACGACGTTGGGCGAACACCCGGCGGGTACCCCGATCTCTGGGACGGCGGGCGACGAGGCAATGGCGGGGACGTCCGGTAACGACATCATCAACGGACTCGCGGGCAATGACACGCTTTTCGGTGGCTCGGGAGCCGATCAATTGAACGGCGGTGCCAACGACGACCTGCTGATCGGAGGCTTCGGCCAGGACACGCTTACCGGCGGCACCGGCGCCGACACGTTCAAGCTCGATCATCTCGAACTGAATATCAAGGATCTCATCATCGACTACAATAAAGGAGAAGGAGATCAGATCGACCTGACTGCGTTGTTCGACAAGGCTGCGGGGACCATCGCCGACTACGTGCACTACGACACCGGCACCAAGACGCTGAGCGTCGACACCGATGGTTCGGGCAATGCGGCCAGTTTCGTTGACGTGGCCGTGCTGCAGAACGGACCGGCCACGTCCGGCACCATCAACATACTTTACGACGACACGGCACACACACAGCACACAGCCACGATCTAACGGCATAGCGCGCGGCCACTCGACTATGTTATACATCGCTAATATCTAGGGGAGCTCAACATGAAACGTTCTGCAAGACTGCTGGTTTCCGCTGCGACGCTGTTGCTGGCAGTCGGGTCGACGGGTTATGCCGCCGACATCATCGAAGGTCCGACGGGCGACTATTGCCGTGTCGTGGGGACGTCCAACCTGGTGCTGAACGACAACATCGTCGATCTCAGGGAGCAGGTGGTGAAGTTGATGGACGAGTCGGTCGCCGTCGCCAACAGCTCGGAGTGGATCCACTCGTCGCGTCCCGTGTTCGTCTGGGCGTCGGAGGCCAAGGTCGCTTGCGGCAAGGCCTATGGCTACCTCAAGACGAACTACAAAGACGAAGACTACCTCAACAAATGCGAGTGTTTTCACGATCGCATGGTCGAGTACATGAACTGACTGGATAGGCGAACCCACGCCTGTTGGCCATCATGACAGCCGACGGATCATTCTTGAAGGCGATCGCAGGCGCGATCGCGTTCGTCGGCTTTGGCCTCACTGTCACGCTGGCCCACGCCAACTGGCTGGAACGACCGTTCGTGGAACAACGTCAGTCGTCCCATCTGCCGCGGCCGGTGCACTGTGACGCAGTCACGGAGTGGACCCGGCAGACATTCAAGGCGTTCGCCAGCTGTCAGGCATCGATCTATGGCCTGGAGCCGATGCTGGCGCATGCCGTGATGGAGATCGAAAGCGGGTTCGATCCCGGCGTGCAGGGCGCCGACGGCGAAGTCGGCCTGATGCAGGTGATGCCGGCTACGGCCAGAATGCTCGGCTTTCGAGGTTCCGTGGACGATCTGAGCGCGCCAGCGACCAACATCGCGCTTGGGGTCAAATATCTTGCGCAGGCCAACAGGCTCGCCGCCGGCGATCTGTGTACCACCGTCATGAAGTATCGCGCCGGGCACAATGAAAGCCGGTTCTCGGCCCTTTCGGTCCGCTACTGCCAACGTGCACGGGCAATCCTGGCAAGGGAAGGGATTGAAGTGACCGGGCCTTTGCCGGTGGCGACATTCGGCTTTTCCGCATTTTCGCCAGGAGGAGAAGGTGGAGCCCCTGCCCAGGGAAAGGGCGTTTGCGTGCGCCGCCTGTTCGTGCCCGGGCCGCGATACATGAAATGCGCCGACTATCGAAGTGCCGGGCAGGCAAGACAGATCAAGGCGCTCAGAGCCAGGCTTTTCGATGGCTAAAGAAATGCAGACGGCACAGCAAGTCCGCCGTAACATGGCTTGAAGATCAGACCGGGAAGAATACCCGGCGGCACAGAGGGTTGGAGCAATCATGGAAGCTGGCCGACAGGTCCACTGTCCGCGGACACGGGCAATCGCCTTTGCGCTCGCCATGACGGTGTCTGGCTGCCAGTCGAAAGGCGGCGTTTCCGAAGTGCTCGATCCGGCGGCGGTTACCGTGCCTGCCGGGCAGAATGGCGCCGCTGTTGCTGGCCCGGTCCAAGCGACCCAGTCGCTGGGTACCGGTTCGACAAAAATCACGATGTTGCTGCCGTTGTCCGCCGCCGGGACGGCAGGGGAAAACGGCAGGAAGATGCTGGATGCCGCCAAGCTGGCGATGACGGATATTGGCAACGGATTGCTTACGCTGACGGTAGAAGACACCAAAGGCGACAGCGCACTGGCCAGCAAAATGGCGATAACGGCCATAACGACGGGCTCGAAGGTCGTGATCGGCCCGACCGAACTGCCGGCAGCCCAGCATATTGCCACGCTGTCTGGATCGAAGCGGCCACCGGTCCTGGCGCTTGCCGATAATTTCGCCGGCGGCGCCGGGGTTTATGCCGTGCTCCTTGGCGAAGCGGACAGCGCCGCGGCGGGCGCCGCGGGACTGGCTGCGAAAGGCAGCAAGAAGTTCGTATTGTTTGTCGCGGAGGGCCCAGACGCCGGCGCCATGGAGAAGCGGGTCGCCAACAGCCTCAGCATCTATGGCGCGACGCTCGCGGTCACTCTCCCGTATTCGGCCGGTGACGGTGGCGCGAAGGCGGTCGACGAAATGGGCTCACTCGTAGACAATCCCGACGCCGTCATCGTTGCGAGCGGCAATGACAGCCCGTCGCCTATCCTTGCCGCCCTCAAATCAAAGGGCATTCCGGGAAAGACCATCTCCGTCGTCGGAACGAACCGTTGGCTGGAACACCCCATGGATCCGCTGTTCGGGGGGGCATATATCGCCACGCTCGATCCGAGTGAAACCGGACCGATCGCCGACCGCTTCAGGACGACATACAACTATCCGGCCGACGTCAATGTGGCCTACGCCTATGATATGGTTGCCCTGACTGCAGGGATTGCCAGCGCGGTCGGGCCTGATGGCTTCAGCAAAAAGGTTCTCGAGAATCCAAACGGGTTTCGTGGGTCGACCGGCCTGTTTCGGTTTCGGGCCGACGGATCCAGCGAACGATCGATGCCGTTCTATCGGATTGAAAAAGGTGCGCTCAAGCTGGTTGCCAAATCAACGTCGGGCTTCTGACCGGCGTGACTCCTTGAGAAGCTGTTCGAGCTGATGGGCGGGCCGGGCCGCAGCCGCTTGGCGATCGCGCTCGGAAGCCTGTTGCTTCTGGCCGGAGTCCTGCTGATCATTCAGGCCCGGGCTTTGCTTTCGGTCGATAGGCCTGTCCTTGCCCCTTCGAAGGATGTTGACGGTATGCAGCCAATCCGGCCGGTTGCCCCCGTTGCCGACGCACAGCGCCGAGAACCGGCACGCAAGGTTGCACAAGACCTCATCGCTCCGCCACGGCTTGATCCCGCGGAGATCGAACGGGCCGAGCCCCGTCCGCCACTCAGCGAGCTCGGTCTCGCCGTGCCCCTGAAAACGCCGCTGCCTGAAGATTGGCGGGAGGTCTTGCTCTACCGCCCGGTTGCCACATCGTCGGCGATGTTCGAATCCATGGGCCGGAAGGTTGTCATCAGCGGGGTGCAAGGCATCGATCTCGACAGATCCTGCTCGTTCCACGAGGTCAGTTGGCCCTGCGGCCAGCGCGCACGCGCCGCTTTCAATTCCTGGCTAAGGGGACGCGGGCTGAAATGTTCCGTGCCGCCGGCGGTCGAGCGTTTTGCCATTGCCGCACCGTGCAGCCTGGGCAAGCAGGATGTCGGCGCCTGGTTAGTCTCCAACGGCTGGGCCACTGCTCTGCCGAGCGGCATCTACGGCAAGGCGGAGGCGACAGCCAGAAACGCGCAGATGGGCATATTCGGTCCGGCACAATAGCTGGCCATTCAACCCCTGATATTTTGTTTGTTAACCGTCACGGGCGCAGCTTTCCTAAAGCGCGTCGCCTGAATCCATTTAACGGATTCAGGCGACGCGCTTTAGGTCTTTGTTTTCTATGCATGTCGTTTTCCCAAAACCGAGGTCACTTTTGGGCGACATGCATTGGGAGCAAGCCAATTTCGTCCGCAGCCTTTCATGGGGTCATCGCGCAATCGATTAAATTGCAAGGTTCCTTGAAACTGAAATTGCAACACACCGGCCCTATACCAGCCCATCCACAGGAGATCGGCCAGTGACAAAGACGATGGCGACCACCACCGCCCAGGCATGGAAAGGCGTCACTTGGCTGACCTTTCTGGGAACCACGGGTATCCTGGCCCTTTCCATCGGCCTCAACTATCTGCTCCTGTTCTCGGAGGCGCTGACGCCATTTGGGCGCAGCATGGTCACGGCAATCCTGTTGCCTGTTGTCCTTGGTGTTCCGGTTTTTCTGTTCATTGGATTGAAGCAGATCGAGCTTCGTCGTTATCGCCGGGAACTCGACAAGTCGGCAACCTTCGACACCATGACAGGCTGCCTGAACGGAGCGGTCTTCACGTCGATGGTCGAACGAAGAACAGCAAGGCCAGCGACGCCGGGTCCGGGATCGGGTGCCTTCCTGGTCATCCATTCGGAACATTTGCGGTCCATCAACCTGCGCTTTGGTCTTGAATGGGGCGACGAGGCTTTGCGGCTCGTAGCCTCAACCATACAATCCTCGGTGCGCGCGGAGGATCTGGTTGGACGCATAGGGACTTCGATGTTCGGGGTCTTCCTCTCAGGGGCCACCGAAGCAGAAGCCAGGGAAATCGGCGAGCGTATCCGGGCGCGTATTGCGCAAGTCTATTTCGCACCAAAAGGAACCGAGGATACCCTGACGGTCAAAGTCGGCGGCGTGGTGTTCGAAAACGAGGTGGAGTTCGCGGACATGTTCCGGTCGGCCGAGCAGCGCATGGCCGGCGTCCAGGACGGAGCCGCGTTTGAATTGACGCATCTCCACAGCTGACAACCGCCGGGCGCCAGCGCCACTAAACCCCAGGGGAATCAGACGCAACTGCCGCCGTCGATGCTGCCGACGCGGTAACCCCTGAAGACGCCGCCCAGGTTTCCGCGATGGCGACGATTGCGGCGTTGATCGGTCCGCTCGGGATCGCCGGCATCACCGAGGCGTCGACGACAAAGATGTTGTCAAAACCGTTCAGCCGCAAGTCGGGGTCGACGACGGCGTCGGCGTCACGACCCATCCGGCATGTGCCGGCCGGATGATGATGGGTGGAAGCAGCCCTTGCGATGAAGGCGTCGAGCTCGTCATCGGACTGAACCGGTGCACCCGGCAGGATCTCCGCATCGCGCCATTCGTCCAGAGCCGTATGATGGCCGACCATGCGCGCCCGCTTCAACGCCATCCTGAAGACCGTGCGGTCGTGTTCGGTTTCGAGATAATGCGGATCGATGACCGGCGTGTCGTTGCGGCCCGGCCCGCTTGGGGCGATGCGCCCGCGGCTTGTCGGATGGGTGACGCCGCACAGGATCGTGAAGGCGGAGCCATAGGGCGGGGCCTTCAGGCCCTCGGCCGCTGACGGAGCGACGACGCAGGCGAGCACAATGTCGGGACTTCCCGTGGAACGGCTCGGGTCGTCACCATGCAGGTACATCAGCGATTCGGAGTGCTGCAGACGGGACGGCGGCACCGGCTTTTTCGTGCTGTAGACATTTCCAAGAGCCAGCAGATGGTCCTGCAGGTTGCGACCGACATCGCGTCGATCGGCAAGGCAGCGTATCCTCGCCTGCTTCAGCGTATCCGGGCAGCCAATGCCCGACCGCATGAGGATGAGCGGCGTGGACACGGCGCCGGCGCAAAGGACAATCCGGTCGGCGCAGAGCGTTCTGGTCTCACCCTCGCACACCACGCTTACACCTGTGACCTTGTGGCCGTTCAGCACCAGATGCTCGACCTCGTGGCCGGCGAGCAAGGCCAGGTTCGGCCGCGCCATGACCTGCGGCGGCAGATAGGCGTCGGCGACGCTCAGGCGCCTACCGTCGCGTATGTTGAGCGAATTGAGGCTGGTGCCGACCAGTTCGCCGCTGTTGTGGTCGGTCAGGGCGGGAGCCCCCATGGCCCGCCCGGCGGCGATGTAAGCACGCACGACCGGACTGACCTCGGCGTCCGGCAGATAGACGTCCAGCGGGCCGCTCCTGCCGCGTGTCGGCCCGTCGAAGGCGGTGAAGGCTTCGCTGCGGATGAAGCCCGGCAACAATCCCCGATAGGACCAGCGCTCGCCGCCGGCTTGCGCCCAGGATTCGAAATCATCGGGATGGCCGCGCACATAGGCCATTGCATGCAGGCAGCTCGAGCCGCCGACGATCTTGCCTCGGGGCCATTCATGGACGCGGTCGGCGGTGAAAGGCTGGGGCACGGTCCGGTAGCTCCAGTCATAGGCGCGGCCCTGAAGCATCGTCCATTTCAGCGGGTCGGCAATATCGGGATCTGCCGGCATCGCCCCTGCCTCGATGAGGCCGATCTGGCACGACCGGTCTTCACTGAGCCGGCTGGCAACAACCGAGCCGGCGGACCCCGCGCCGATGACCAGCACGTCGAAATGACGTTTCAATTTGAAATTCCCCGCACAGGCTCGATGTCAGAAGGCGATACGATCACGCGGCAAAGGCGCCGGCATTCGACCGTTCCATGATCTGTCTCTGCACGGACAGCAGGTGCGCGCGCATTGCGGCCTCCGCCGCTTCGGGATCGCGCTGCGAGATCGCTTCGGCGATCAGGCGATGCTCGCCGTCGCGCTGGGCGATCCGCTTGGGGCAGGTGGGGGCCGCGGTGCGCGCAACCTTCACCCGCGCATCTACGCCGACCTGACGCAGCATCTTGTAGAATTCCGCGGCGAGATGGTTGCGAGCGGCGGCGACGATCGCGAGATGGAAGGCGAAGTCGACCTCACCCGACGGGGCATTCTCCGGCGTGGTTGCCGCGTCGAGGATCCGCGCCGTCTCGAAGGAGGAGGCGCGCAGCGACGCCAACCGGGCAAGGCCCGGCTCCATGATCAGGCGCAATTCCAGAACCTCGATTGGATTGGTTACCCTGACCAGTTCCTCCCCATATCTTGGAAGGGCGGTCGGCGCCCGCCTGGCGCGCGCTGGTTTGAGGTCGCCGGAATGGCGCAGCACTTCAAGCGCCTTGCGAAGCTGATGGCGCTTTACGCTCAGATGTTCCGCAAGATCGCGCTCGGACGGAAGCTTGCCGCCGCCCTGCTGCAACTGGCGGACCGCGGCAATGATGTCGTCGAGATCCGATGGTCCGACCTGCGGCTCGAATGCGCTCAAAACCAAATCTCCTGTCTGATCGGCAGATCGCCGACTCAACGTCCTGACATCATATTGTGACACGAAACCTGATGGACGGCACTCAACCAATTCAACCAATCTACAACTGTACGCAATGGTTGACAACACCAGTTGCGCGATGGTTGACTGCCTTCGTCGACGGTTGCCATCGCGGCGGACCGTCTTTCTCCCGAGGATCACGCATGCCGGCTGGCGAAACCTTTGACTACGTCATTGTCGGTGCGGGATCGGCCGGCTGCGTGCTGGCGAACCGGCTGAGCGAAGACCCTGCGGTGTCGGTGCTCCTGCTGGAGGCGGGGGATTGGGACCGCGATCCGATGATCCACATCCCGCTCGGCTGGGGCAAGATACTGACCGAACGCCGCCACGACTGGATGTATTTCTGCGAGCCCGAGGCCAATGTCGGCGGGCGCAAGGTCGAATGCGCGCGCGGCAAGGTCATCGGCGGCTCTTCCTCCACCAACGCCATGGCTTATGTGCGCGGCAATCGCGGCGATTACGATCGCTGGGCGGCAAGCGGCCTGACGGACTGGTCGTTCGACAAGGTGCTGCCCTACTTCAAGAAGCAGGAGCGCTGGGAGGCGGGCGAAAGCCGGTATCGTGGCGGCAGCGGGCCGCTGAACACCCAGTTCTGCCGCTACAAGGACGAATTGATCGATGCCTTCGCCACGGCCAGCCGTGATGCCGGATACCCGCAGACCGACGACTACAACGGCGCCGTACAGGAAGGCTTCGGCCGTCTGCAGATGACAATTGCGAACGGCCGGCGATGCTCGACCGCGACCGCCTATCTGCGGCCGGCCATGCGCCGTGGCAACGTCAAGGTGCTGACCGGCGCGATGGCGACGAAGATCCTGCTGAAGGATGGGCGCGCAACGGGCGTTGCCTATAGCAGAGGCGGGTCGAGCCATGAAGTTCTGGCGCGGCGCGAGGTTCTGCTTGCCGGCGGCGTCATCAACACGCCGCAGCTGATGATGCTGTCGGGTATAGGCGATAGCGGCGAGTTGGCGGCGCATGGCATCGAGACGAAGGTTGATCGTGTGCAGGTCGGCAAGAATTTGCAGGACCATGTTTCGGTCATCCTGATGTATCGACGCAAACAGCCGGGACCGTTTCTCAAGATGATGCGGGCCGATCGTATCGGGCTGGATTTCGTCAAGACCTATCTCACCGGAAAGGGCTTTTCGGGAGATGTGCCTGGCGGCGTCGTGGCATTCCTGAAAAGCGACGCAAGCCGGCCGTTGCCGGACGTACAGCTGCTTTTCACCGCCGCCCCGCTTGGGGCATGGCCTTATATGTCGCCGTTCAAGGCGCCGTTCGCCGACGGCTTTGCGACCCGTATCGTTGCCGTGCAGCCGGAGAGCCGCGGCAGCGTCAAGCTGGCGTCGAGCGATCCGGTCGCCGCTCCGCTGATCCACCAGAACTTCCTGTCCTCGCAGCGCGACTGGCAGTCGCTTCGCGCCGGCTTTCGTGTTGCGCGCAACCTTGCCAGCCAGCCGTCCATGGCCCCGTTCGTTGGCGCGGAATTCTTCCCCGGCCCGAAATGCGAGAGCGACGAAGAGATCGACGAGCATATTCGCAAGACGTCGATCACCGTGCATCATCCGGCCGGTACGTGCCGTATGGGTGTCGATGCGGAGTCGGTGGTCGATCCGGAATTGCGGGTGCGCGGCGTTGCCGGACTTCGTGTCGTGGACGCGTCCGTGATGCCGGATCTCGTCTGCGGCAACATCAATGCGGCGGTCATCATGATCGCCGAAAAGGCCGTGGATCTGATCCGCAGCCGCGCTCAACAGAGCGTGGCGGCCTGATAGCGGCCGCCGGAATGCAACCAAAATCTTTTGGTTGAGATAAAAAAGCTACGTTGGTTGGACTGCCGTGTGAGCCTGCACGGCCGTGGCGGGTAGGCTTCATTACGCCTTTCTGAGTGTATTTTGTGCGAATTCTGGCTATTTCTGCCTATTTTTAGGCATTTGCCTGCCGAAAATGCATCTCAACCAAAAACTTATAAAATTCGCAATTTGGGGATTGTCGAGCAAAACCAATGCGAATACGGTTGAGTTGGTTAGAAGCATTTTCTTCGTGACGAGAGGTGTCCGATATGTCCCTGGCGCAACCAGCTAACGATGTGCTCACCAACAAGAAGGCAGCACTCAAGGGCCTCTATGACGCCCTCTACGCGAAAAACATGTTTCCGTTCTGGGCGACCTCGGAAGGTGTCGACCATGACGAGATCAAGCAGCTGATGGCGACGTCGAAGGCCGTTCCCTTCGTGTGGTCCTATTCGGACATCGAGCCGCTGCTGCAGCGCGCCGCCGAGCTGGTGACCATGGACGACAGCGAGCGCCGTTCGCTGATCCTGGTCAATCCTGGCCTTGCGCCCAAACGCGCATCGGTCAGCACCATGTACACCGCCTACCGCTTGAATGATCCCGACGAGATCATGCCGCCGCACAAGCATTCGCCGAGCGCCATCCGCTTCGGCCTGACCGGCAAGGGCAACTTCACCGGCGTCGAGGGCGAAGACGTGGTCTTCGGCCCGGGCGACATGGTGCTGACGCCCAACGACGCCTGGCACAATCATGGCACCGTCGGCGGCGAGCAGGCGGTCAACCTGTCGGTGCTCGACCTGCCGCTGGTCGAAACGCTGCATGCCGTCCATTTCGACCACAAATACACCGAGATGGTCGACGGCAAGGAAGTCGAGAAGAAGGTGCAGACCGCCCGCTATCCGAGCGACTACTCACAGCGCATCTATGGCGAGGGTGGGCTGATGCCGCGTTTCGTCGACCACAAGCGCGGCGGCGGCCTGTCGTCGCCGATGTATGTCTATCGCTGGGAGAAGATGGAAGCGGTCCTCGATGCCCACAAGGATTGGGATGGCGACCCCCATGAAGGCATCGTCATCGACTATGTCGATCCGACCACCGGCGGGCCGGTCTTCCACACCATCAATTTCTACGTGCAGATGCTGCGCCCCGGTGAGAAGACCTTGCCGCAGCGCGAGACCGCCAGCCTGCTTCTGGCGCCGTTCCGCGGCAACGGCCATTCGATCATCGACGGCAAACGCTATGACTGGAACCAGTTCGACACCATCGCCATACCCGGCGGTTCGTGGGTCGAACATGTCAACGGCTCTTCCAGCGAGCCGGTGATCTTCTTCGGCGCCACCGATGCGCCGACGCAAAAGGCGCTGCTCCTCTACAAGCGCTGGGGCCGCAACCAGGCCGGCGATCTGCTTCGCCTCGTCTAGTTTCCGGTCCTTCGGCAAGCACTGTCCTGCCGCCAATGGCGGCGGGGACATCGAGATGACGTTTCAGCAGCAAGGGCGTATGCATTTGGTTTCGGCGTTCAACACCAAGCAGATCGGCCACGTCGACTGCCCAGGCGGCGGCCAGGTCTGGGTCGACGGCAACATCCTCTATATCGGCCACATGCGGCCGCCGAGCGGCACGACGCTGGTCGATATTTCCGACCCACGCAATCCGCGCAAGATAGCCACGATCGATGTTCCGCCTGGCTGGCACTCGCACAAGGTGCGCGCCAAGGACGGGCTGATGATCATCAACCACGAGCGCTTTGGCGATGCCGGCCCGGCCGATTTCGGCGGCGGACTGGCGCTCTACGACACCACCAAGCCGACACAGCCCAAGCTCATCTCGAAATGGATAACCGGCGGCAAGGGCGTTCATCGCTACGACTTCGACGGCCGTTACGTCTACATCTCGCCGACAGCCGACGGTTATGTCGGCAATATCGTGATGATCCTCGACCTGATCGATCCCACGAAGCCAGTCGAGGTCGGACGCTGGTGGATACCCGGCCAATGGACCGGCGGCGGCGAAGAATACCCCTGGCATGACTATGTCACGCCGCGTTGCCACCATCCGCTGCGCATGGGCGACCGGCTCTTTGTCAGCTACTGGCATCACGGCCTGTTCATCCTCGACATTTCGGACATCACCAAGCCGAAGCTGATCTCGCACGTCAATTCGAGCCCAAGCTTTCCGCATCCCACACACACCTGCCTGCCGATTCCACAGCCGCTCAAGGGCCGCAACATCATGGTGGTGGCGGACGAGGACGTCGCCAAACTCCGCCCTTCGCCGCCGGCCTTTACCTGGATCTACGACATTACCGACGAGACCAACCCGTTGCCGATCTCGACCTTCCAGGTGCCGGGCCTCGACCCGGACGGCGCGCCGCAGCCGCCGATGACGGGCTGCCATCAGCCTTCCGAACGGTTCAAGGGCACGATCATTCCGTTTGCATGGTTCGCGCAGGGGCTGCGCCTCGTCGACATCGCCGACCCGTTCGCGCCAAAGGAAGTCGGCCATTTCATACCCGACGCGCCGGAGGGGGCGGAGCGTTCCTCGTCCAACGACGTGACCATCGACGACCGTGGCATCGTCTACCTGATCGATCGTATCCGTGGCGTCGACATCATCGAAACCAGTGTTCTCTAGGGGGGTATGTTGAGCGACAGCACGCGAAAATCCGCCAGCCACTACGCCATCGGCAACAAGAACCCGAACCTGCCGTTTCATCCGGCGGTGCGTGCCGGCGATTTCATCTTCGTCTCGGGCCAGGTGCCGAAGGACGAGAACAACAACATGATCAGCGGCACGATCGAGGAAGAGACGCTGGCCACGCTGAAGACCATCGCGCGCGTCATCGCGCATGAAGGCGCGACGCTGTCGGATGTCGTGCGGATCACCACCTATCTCGAAGATACGCGCGATTTCGGCCGCTACAACAAGGCGTTCCTCGAAGGCATCGGCGACGCCGTCCTGGCGCGCACGACCGTCGAGGCAAAGGCGGTCATCAACACCAAGATCGAAATGGACGCCATCGTCTACAAGCCGCTGCCGGCGGGCAAGTAGGCCTTGGACACAATCGAGGAGACGACATGTACAAGCTGTTAGGCCGCCAGACATCAGGCAACGTCCAGAAGGTGCTCTTCATGCTCGAGGAGCTTGGGGCGTCCTACAAGCGCGAGGATTATGGCCGCCAGTTCGAGAACACCCAGACGGCGGAATACAAGGCGCTCAACCCGACCTCCAAGGTGCCGACGCTGGTCGACGGCGACACCGTGATCTGGGAGTCCAACACCATCCTGCGCTATCTCGCGGCATCCGGCGGCGAACAGTTGAATGGCGCCACGCCGGCGGAAAAGACCGAGGTCGAGCGCTGGATGGACTTCCTGCTGGCGGCGGTCAATCCGGGCTACCTGGCGGCCTTCAAGGGCGCCAAGCTCACACCCGAGGAACAGACCGCGGAATACAAGGAACAGGTGAAGGACCTTGTCGCGCAGCTCAAGATCGTCGACGGCCACCTGGCCGGCAAGGACTTCCTGGCGCTCGGCAAGCTGACCCTCGCCGACATCGCCTGCGCGCCCATCCTGAAGCGCTGCGTCGATTTCAAGATCGACCGGCCGTCGATGCCCGATCTGGAGCGCTGGGTTGCCGCGATCGCCGCTCGGCCGGCCTTCAAGACGGCAACCACTGCTGCTCCCGCAAAGGCGGCATGATGATCAAGCGCGCCGCCCTCATCGGACTGGGAACGATGGGTCCGGGCATTGCCGCGCGGCTTTCGCGCGGCGGGCTCGATGTCACGGCGTATGATGTTTCGCCGGGGGCAGTCGAGCGTGCCCGCGGCATGCTCGATCTTGCCGGCGGCGTGCTCGACCGTCTCGACATCAAGGCGCCCGGGACAGGCGCAGGCAGCGTGCGTTTCGTCGAAACGATCGCCGAGGCCGTCGACGGCGCCGAACTGGTCATCGAGAATGTGCCCGAGAATATCGACATCAAGGCGCAGACCTATCGTGACATCGATCCGCTGATCGGCCCGTCGGTCATCGTCGCTTCCGACACGTCGGGCATCCCGATCACCAAGCTGCAGGCGCATATCTCGCATCCCGAGCGGATGGTCGGCATGCACTGGTCGAACCCGCCGCACATCATCCCGATGATCGAGGTGATCGGCGGCGAAAAGACCGCGCCTGAAACCGTGGCGACGATCCGCGACCTCATCCGCTCGATCGGCCTGCTGCCGGTGGTGGTGAAGAAGGACGTTCCAGGCTTCGTCGAGAACCGCGTGCTCTATGCGCTGCTGCGCGAGGCCGTCGACCTTGTCGAGCGCGGCGTCATCGAGCCGGAGGATCTCGACACCTGCGTGTCGTGGGGCATCGGCTACAAGATCGCCGTCATCGGCCCGATGGCGCTGCTCGATATGGCGGGGCTGGACATCTACAAATCCGTCTCATCCTTCCTGAATGCCGATCTCTCCAAGCGTGACGATGTCGCGCCGATGGTGCTGGAGAAGACGGCTGCGTCGAAGTTCGGCATCAAGTCGGGCGAGGGCATGTTTGCCTACACGCCCGAGCAGACAAAGGCGCTGCAAGGCGAACGGGCGCGCAAGCTCGTCGCGGTGCGGCGCATCCTGGAAGGCCGGGAGTAGCCAATGTCACATGGTGCGCACAGGGCAGGCCGGTTTGAGGAGTTCCACCGGTCGGCTGTTTGTGTGAAGGGCGCCTTCGCCATCAAGATGGTGCGGGTGCGGCAGAAAACAGTGCGCGGGGCGACAAGCCATGCGCATTGAAACCATTCGAGCCGCAGGCGACAGGCCGGTCCATATCCGCCATGACGATCTGATCTCCGCCAAGGGCGTTTCGGTGGTCATCGCCCGGCAGCTGATCCTCAGCGATATCGATCTCTCGGTGCCGAAGGGGTCGTTCGTCTCCCTTATCGGTCCTTCCGGCTGTGGCAAGAGCACCTTGCTCAAGGTGCTGGCCGGGCTGGTGCAGCCGACCCAGGGCAGCGTTTCGATCGCCGGGCTCGCGCCGGTCGAGGCGGCGCGCAAGCGCATGATCGGCCTCGTCTTTCAGGACGCCAATCTGCTGCCGTGGAAGAACGCCGTCGACAATGCGTCGCTGCTGCTCGGCATCGCCGACAAGTCGCTGTCGCGCTCGGATTTGCGCGCGCGCGGCCAGGAAATGCTGGAGCTGGTGGGGCTGGGCGATAGCGCCCACAAGCGCCCAAACGAACTGTCGGGTGGCATGCGGCAGCGGGTCGCCATCGCACGGGCCCTGGCGCTCGATCCGGCGGTGCTGCTGATGGACGAACCGTTCGGCGCGCTCGACGCAATCACCCGCGATTCCATGGGCCAGTCGCTGCTGGAGATATGGCTGCGTACCGGCAAGACGATCGTGCTCGTCACCCATTCCATCGACGAGGCCATCCATCTGTCGCGCCATGTTCACGTGCTGGGGATCAAGCCGGGGCGGATCACCGAGAGCCTCGACATTGCGCTGCCTTATCCGCGCGACCTGTCGGTCACCGAAGATCCGGAGTTCGTCAGGCTGGTGGTTCAGTTGCGGACGATGCTGCGCTCCAGCCATCAACCGGGAGGCGCGTCATGAGCGACCAACCCATCACGGACCTTTCCGAGCCGCGGCTCGCCTCCAGCTGGAGCGCTGCGACCGGCAGCTGGCTTCCGGCGGTCATCCTGCTGCTGGTGACAATCGTGCTTTGGGAAGCCGCCGTGCGTATCTTTGCCATATCCGCCTTCATCATTCCCGCCCCTTCCGAGATCGCGAAGTCGCTGGTCGCGCAATGGGGCACGCTCATGCAGGCGACGCTGGTGACGGCGGGCGAGATCCTGTTCGGCTTCCTGGTCTCGGTCGTGGTCGGCATTGCCATTGCGCTGGTCATCGTGCGCTTCGACTGGCTGGGACGCGCGCTGTATCCACTGGTGGTGCTGTTCCAGAACGTACCGAAAGTCGCACTCGCGCCGATCTTCATCCTCTGGTTCGGCTACGGGCTGGCGCCCAAGATCGGCCTGATCCTGGTCATCGCCTTCTTCCCGGTGACGCTGTCCATGCTGGCGGGCATGCAATCGGTCGACCGCTCGCTGCTGGCGCTGATGAATTCGGTCGGGGCCAGCCCGACGCAGATCCTGTTCAGGATCCGCGTTCCGCACTCGCTGCCGAACCTGATGGCCGGAACCAAGATCGCCGCCACCTTGAGTGTGATCGGCGCCATCGTCGGCGAATTTGCCGGCGCTTCCGACGGTCTCGGCTACGTCATCCAGTTCGCTTCGACCCAGCTTGATACGGCGCTGGTCTTCGCAGCGCTGCTGCTGGTTTCCGTGCTGGGCATCACCTTTTACTACGCCGCCGAAATCCTCGAACGCATCGTGGTGCCGTGGGCGCCGAAATTCAGCCAGTCCTAGGCCCGCTCGATCAATCAACGTCATAAAAGGGAACAAAAAATGCTGAGACGCTCACTTATCAAGGCCGCTACCGTCGCGGCTTTTGTCACAGCACTCGGCTTCTCCGGTGCGGCTCTGGCGGCCGACAAGGTCAACGTCCAGCTCGACTGGGTGGTGCGCGGCAATCACGCCATGTTCTTTGTCGGCAAGGAAAAGGGCTTCTTCGCCAAGAACGACATCGATGTGGCCGAGATCCGCAAGGGCTCCGGCTCGCCGGACGCGATGCGGCTGGTGGGCAATGAGAACGCTGATTTCGGGTTCGGCGATCTTCCCACGCTCGCCGTCGCACGGTCGCAGAATGTTCCGGTCGTGGCGCTGGCGGCGGTCAATCAGCAATCGCCGCTGGGGATCATTTCGCTGGCCAAGACATTGAAGCTCGCAAAGCCGTCCGACCTCAAGGGACTGACCATCGGCATTCATCCGGCCGGCTCCACCTACATCTTCTTCAAGGGTTTCCTGGCCGCCAACGGCCTGACCGAAAAGGACATGACGCTGAACAGCGTCTCGCCGCCCTATGAAAGCTACCTGCTGCTTGGCCGGGTTCAGACGGTCGTCGGCTATGTCGACGCGGAGGTTCCCGAACTGGAGGCAAAGGCTGGAGGCCCAGGCTCACTCAGCATCATGATGGGGGCGGACTACGGCTGGAAGGCCTATGGCTCGGGCCTGTTCACCTCGCAGGCGATGATCAAGGACAAGCCGGACGTCGTGCGCCGCTTCGTCAAGGCCTACAGGGAGGCCTTCGACTACGTCGTGGCTCATCCGGAAGAGGCTGCCGAGATCACGGCCAAGGCAGCGCCCGGCTATGCGGAGAAGAAGGATGTGCTGCTGGCGCAGATCAACGCCGACATCGCATCGACGTTCAGCAGCCCCGACACCAAGGAACATGGTCTTGGCTGGATGACGAAGACACAGTGGGAGGAGACCTTGAAGACGCTGACGGATCAGGGCGTGCTCAAGGCGGCGTTGTCGGCGGACGACGTCTTCACCGACGCATTCCTGGCAAAAGAATAAGGGGCGCGCGGTGTTCGAACGGACGGAGCGATGAGCGCCTATCGGCAGACCAGGCTGTCCTGCGCCACGGCGCAGGACACCGCACGCTCGCCTTTGGCTGCATCGGCGTGGTCGAGCGTGACCTGCACGCGGGTGGCATATGCGCGGCCAGACAGGCCGCACCAAAGCCGCTCGACGGGCAGGTTCTCGCGTTTGTCGTTGAGGATCGTGAACGTGCCGGTCTTCGCATCGAACCAGAGTTCGATGCGAGCGCTCTTGCCCGGTTCGACCGTTGCGATCCCGGCCGAATACCAGTGCGCGAAGTCGGCGTTGCAGGACAGGCCTTCGCTGCCCGCATTCGAAATCGTCAACGGAACCATGTCGAGCCCGTCAGTGCCGGTGCGGACGCTGACATGGTGCAACTCAACCGCGTTGGCGAAGGACGATAACGCCAGCATCACCGGAAGGGCATAACGGATCTTCACTTTGCCTGAGCTCCATGTGTAATTTTCCTAGGCAGTCTATCTCGCTTTCGCGCAATAACAATAAGAATATTGATTGGTAAAACAGCAGAGAGGGTAACATGTTAAAGCTTCTTAAGAACAGTGTAAGTGCAGTTATATTGTCCGGTGTCTTGATGAGCGGCGCGCTTGCCGGCGAGGTCAAGTCGATCGCCATCCTGACGCCCGAAGAAGGCACGGACTATGGCTGGAACCAGCAAGGCATCGACGCCGCCAAGGCGGCGGGCAAGGCCGCCGGCGTCGAAGTGGTCGTGGCCCAGGGCCTCGGCTATGGCGATGTTCGTCCGACCTTGCGGGAACTTGCCTCCGACGGCGCCAGCCTGCTGATTGCGCATGCCAGCGGCTACAACACCTCGGCTCCGGAAATCGCCAAGGAACTGAAAGTTCCGGTGGCGATCGTCGACACGCCGAACGGCCTGGAGAAGGGGCTTGTAGCCGACTACACGCTGAGCGGCCACGAGGGTGCCTATCTCGCCGGCCGTCTCGCCGCCAAGGTGTCGCGTTCCAAGTCGGTCGGCATCGTCGTCTCGGGCGAACCGCCATCGTGGAATTCGCAATCGGCGGCGTTCGCGCAAGGCGTGAAGGCGGAGAACCCGGACGTCAAGATCACCTATGCGGTGATCGGCCCGGCAGCCTACAGCGATGCGGCCGGCGGCAAGCGCGTCACCGAAAGCGTGATCGCATCAGGCGCCGACATCATCTTCGGCCAGGGCAACGGTTCGAGCTTCGGCATGCTGCAGGCGGTCGAGACGACCAAGGCAGCCGATGGCGGCAAGGTCTATTTCATCGACGTCATCGGCGACAAGTCGCCGATCGACAAGGGCTTCCTGCTGTCGTCGGTGGTGTGGAACATCGAGCCGGTCTATGCGGCGATGATTGCCGACCTGAAGGCCGACACGTTCGGCACCAAACACTATACGATCGGGCTCAAGGACGACTCGGTCAAGCTGCTGAAAACCGCCGCGATTCCGGACAATGTCTGGGCAGAAATCCAGGCGCTGCGTGAAGACGTCATTTCCGGCAAGATCAAGGTCGATCCGGTCTATGACGCGGCCGCCGTCAGGGCACTGATGACCAGCGTCGCCCAGTAAGGCGATCACGGTCAGCTGCCGGAGGGGTGATCCGTTCACCCCTCCGGTCGATTCCCAATTTTTGGTGCTGGGCTTTCATGAGCGGTTTTTCTTCATCGTCCGTCGACAGGCGCGACATCGTCGCGCTTGAAGGCGTGACCAAACGGTTCCCCGGCATCGTCGCCAATGACAGCGTCGACCTGTCGATCCGCCCGGGCGAAGTGCATGTGCTGCTGGGCGAGAACGGCGCTGGAAAATCGACATTGATCGGCATGCTGTCCGGCCTGCAGCAGCCGGACGAAGGACGCATACTGGTCGACGGCAAACCGACCCCGATCACCTCGCCGCGCCATGCGCTGGCTCTCGGGATCGGCACCGTATTCCAGCACATGATGCTGGTGCCGACGCTGACGGTGGCGGAAAACCTCTTGCTTGGCGGGCCGTGGTGGCGGCGCCCCAGGACCGGGGAATTGGCGGCGCGCGTCGCCGAGATCACCAGCACGCTCGGCATCACCGTCAAGTTGCATGCCAAGGTATCGGAGCTGTCGCTCGGCGAGCAGCAGCAGGTCGAGATCCTGCGCGCTATGGTGCGCAACAGCCGATTGCTCATCCTTGACGAGTCCACCTCCATGCTGACGCCGAAAGGCATCGACGAACTGGGCGCGCTGATGCGCCGCCTCGTCGAGCAGGGCCTGGCGATCGTCTTCATCACCCACAAGCTCAAGGAGGCGGCTGCGTTCGGCGATCGCATCTCGGTGCTGAAGCTCGGCCGCAAGGTCGGCGAGATCCCGCCCGAGCGGTTTCGCGCGCTGGGCGAACAGGAGATCGTCTCGGAGATCGTGGAATTGATGTTCGGCAAGCAGAAGGACGATCCGGAAGCCGTCGAGCGTCCTGTCCGCACTGCCCGCGCCGGAACGGCCCCGCTGCTTCAGGTCGCGGATCTGACGGTCGCAGCGACGGACAATGCACCAGGCCTGTCGTCGATCTCCTTCGACATCCGCCCGGGTGAGATCCTGGGCATTGCCGGCATCGACGGCAACGGCCAGAAGCAGCTGGCGGAAGCGCTGGCCGGCCAGCGCACAGCCACCAGCGGCTCGGTGCGGCTGGACGGCGCCGCCATCGAGACGCTGAGCGTCGGCGAACGCCGCCGGCGCGGCCTTCGCTACCTGACCGACGACCGACTGGGCGAGGGCACTGTCGGCACCTTCCCGGTCTCGATCAATTTCTTCCTCAAGCAGGTCGGCGCGGCCCCGTTCTGGCGCAACGGCGTCGAGCAGCGCGCGGAGATCGACAAGCGCGCCGCCCAGCTCGTGCGCGAATACGATGTGCGCACGCCGAGCCTGAAGACGCCGGTCGCGCGGCTGTCCGGCGGCAACATCCAGAAGGTGCTTCTGGCGCGAGAACTGGCTGAGGGCGCCAAGGTGGTCATCTTCAACAAACCGACCTATGGGCTCGATCTTGCCAACACATTGGCGTCGCGTCAGCGCATCCGCGACACGGCGGCGCGTGGCCTTGCCGTGCTGCTGATCTCCACCGACCTCGAGGAATTGCTTGGTATGTGCGACCGCATCGCCGTCATCGCGAATGGAGCTTTGGTCGGTACCGTCGAGAATGCCGACGACGCCCGCACCAAGGTCGGTCGCCTGATGATCGGACTTGCCGCATGAGCATCGACACCGCACCCACGGTCGGTGCCACCGCACTCGATGCCACGAGCGGGGCGACGACGCGTCGCGACATCCTGCATCGGCTGCTGATGACGCTTGGTCCGATCCTCATCGCTCTCGTCATAGCCGGCTGTATCCTGCTTGCCGTCGGCGTCGACCCGCTCGCCTATTATGGCTTCGTGCTGGAGAAAGGACTGTTCTCGCCGCTCGGCATCCAGCAGACACTGACGCGCATGGCGCCGCTGCTGTTTCTTGCCGCCGGCCTCATCGTGGCCTTTCGGGCCGGTATGTGGAATCTCGGCGGCGACGGGCAGTTCCTGCTCGGCGCGGTGACGGCGGCGGCCAGCGCTCCCGTGTTCGTGCAGATCATGCCGGCCTGGCTGGCGCTGGTCTGCTCATTCCTCATCGCCATGGTGGTGGCGATGATCTGGTCGCTGGTGCCGGCCCTGCTGCGTGCCTATCAGGGCGTCAACGAGATCATCACCACGCTGATGATGACGTTCCTCGGCACTTCGCTCGCCAATGTGCTGGTCAAGCTGGCGTTTCGTGACCCAAACACGACCGTGCCGCAGACCCGTACGCTGCCGGTGGAAGACCGGCTGCCGCGCCTGTTCGAAACGACCATCACCAGTGGCCTGCTGCTTGGGTTGGCGGCGATCGTCATCGTGCATCTGGTGATGACGCGCACGGCGTTCGGGCTGAAGCTGAGGATCGTCGGCGCCAATCCACGCGCGGCGATTCACTCGGGGCTCGGCGTCCCCGGCCTGACCGTTGCAGTCTTTGCCATTTCGGCCGGGCTGGCCGGGCTTGCCGGCGCCGTCGACATCATCGGCGTCCAGGGCAATGTCCGCGCCGACTGGAATCCCGCCTACGGGCTTGCCGTTATACCCGCCGTGTTTCTCGCCCGCATGAACGGCTTTGCGGCCATCGGTTTCGTGTTCCTGCTTTCGGTGCTTTCGATCGGCGGCGAGAGCGCGGCCCGGCGGCTCGGCGTGCCCAATCATTTCACGCTGGTGCTGGTTTCCATCGTGCTGATCGTGCTCGCTCTCGCCGAATATTTCGATCACCGATACAACCAGTCGCGGAGGGCCTAGGCATGACCGGGCTCTTCAGCGAAGTCTTTCTCAGCGCGCTGCTGTTCGGCGCCGTCACCGCGGCGATCCCGCTGCTGCTTGCCGGGCTCGGCGAGCAGATTTCCGAGAAGGCGGGCGTGCTCAATATCGGCATCGAAGGCATGATGCTGGCCGGCGCCTATCTCGGCTTTGTCGGCGCTTTCTATTCCGGATCGCTGTGGCTGGGCTTTCTCACCGGTGCCGCCGGCGGCACC
>NZ_SMYZ01000134.1 GCF_004919685.1 Mesorhizobium norvegicum
CATCGCATAGCTCCCGCTGGGGCGGGAGAACGGTAATCTCTCTCAAGCACCAGCGCCCGTGCGATAGCTGATGACAGAGTTACTTAATCACCTAAACAGGATGCCGTCTATTAACTATGACGTATTGAATGATTAATATTCAATTATAAAAATTTTGAAATTTACTTGGCGAGAACAGTACGATTCCGACATCTCTTCATCGAGTATTGGTACAAAACCGACAATGTTGAACCGACCGGAGGCAACAGGCTCTGTGCCCGTTCATCAATTCCCCGAACCAGTCTCTCCCAGAAGCCTGACATATTCAGCTTCCGGCTCCCCATACCCGCCGCTGGCCAGCGCAATCAGTCCAGGACGGTCCAGTATGATGACCTCACCCCGGCGCGACCGGATCAGAGCAAGACCTTCCAACTCTTGGAGGGCGATGGTAACGCCTGGCCGTCTTACGCCCAGCATCGTGGCGAGGAACTCGTGGGTAATGGAAAACCGCGCGCCCACCACGCGGTCGTCGCACATCAGCAACCACCGGGCCAGTCGGTTCGCCAACCTCAGCCGCGCGTTGACAAGCGCGGTACACCCGGTCTGAATCTGTAGAGAATTGACGAAGCGCAACAGGAACAATCGCAACGTGGGACTGGTCGCTAAGGCCGCATTGAAGCTGCCTGCGTCAATGCGCATTGCTTCGCCTTCGAGTTGTACGAAGCAGGCTTGCGGTGCGCGGTCGTCGCCCATCACCAGCGAATACCCAGCCATCCCCTCATAGCCGATAAAGCCGATCTCCGCCTCGCGTCCACTGGGCGTACGCGCGACGACCGACGCAATTCCGCGCTCGATGAAATAAACGGCTTCAATCGGCATGTCGGGCGTCACAAGGGGCATTCTCAGCGGCAGGGCTACTCGGTGCAAACCCGGCTCGAGCAGCGCAAGGTCGTCGTCGGTCATCCTCCGCAACAGTTCATTTCGGAACGGGTTGTCGAAAGCCAGTGCCTGGCCGGTGACAGTCGATTTTGGGATTTCGTAGTTCAATGTGCAGCTCCCGCAGGGGCGGGAGCACGATCGACACTCTCAAGCGCCAGCGCCCGTTAAAGTGGCCAGCGACAGATGAACTGTACGCTTTCGACAATCCGATAGCGAGTCATTCCGTGCCGGGTTGCTATTCGGAATCTTTTCCCTGGAGGGGGCGTGGCGACGAATTGGCGGCGTGTTCCACCGCATTCGCTTGAGGGAAGCGCGATGCTCCGCCGCCACCCGAACCAACTGTCTCGGCAGGGGTTGGTTCCGTGAGTGCTGGCTCGACCGCCCACAAGGCAGGCCTCTGTACCGATGAGGTTGGGGGATCGACCTCGCCAAGCCATTCGTCGTAGCTGAAGCTCATAGCGGCAAGCAGTTCCGCGGGCTTGTCCATGCCGCCTTGAAAAAGCTCCATGACACGGCACCCGAGACGTTCCCTGGCCGGGTGGCCCGCGCCAATGCCGGCCTGACGGCAATAGTCATCGAGCACTTTGGCCAAGCTCGAAAGGTGATCTGAATCCGCTGACCCGTTGAAGATCATCGCGCTTCTCCCATTGTTGGGGCGAAAGCGCGATCTGCTCTTTCAAGCGCCAGCGCCCATCCAACGGCCAGCGACAAACGGACTGTACGCTTCCGACAATTGGTTAGCGAGTCCCGCGAACTGTTCGGAAGCGTACCAAGCAACTCGCGCAATTGTTCGGCCGACGGCAACTCGCTAGCTTCGCGGCGCGACGGACCTCAGGTGCCGCCTTGGCCGACACGGGACCCGGCCCCCCGCGCAACCTGACCCCACGTGGGCCATCGGTGAAGGTGCCTCGGTCGCCGCATGATGCGAACGAGGACGATGATGCCCAGAGACAGATTTGCTTGATGCCAAGAGACAGATTCGAGTGCCTGCAGGAAGCGCCCGGCAGCTGGGTGGTGTGGGACCACACGGGCGGCGCTCCGGCAAGGCTCGGCGGCGCCGAGCTGCGAGGCCAGGACAAGCACCGGGCCGAGGTCGCGCGCGACATCCTCAGGCGAATCTTTCGAACCGGCCGGGATGTCGACGCCGCGAAGAGCGACCCTTCGGAGGCGTAAGGCGCACCACACTTCTAGCTGAGGGTGGAATAGCTAGTCGGAGCCTTTCATAAGGACGCTCTGACTTGCTCCAGGGACCGCACCTGGCGTCCATCGGCAAAATTGTCGGGAGATAGCCAAGTCAGGAAGGCGCCGCCGGCGGCGACCCATTCTCGCGCCAGGAGGGAATACATGCAGATGTCGCAGGGGCGCCCTTTCAGGGTGAGGCCCTCACGCATTATGCCTTCGAAGACGAAGCCCAGCCGATCGGCCGCCCGCCTGGATTTCGTGTTGGCTGTGGTGCAGGTCCATTCCAGGCGACGGTAGCCTAGTTCATCGAAGACGTGCCGCATGATGAGGAAGAGCGACTCGCTGGCCGCGATCGTCCTCTGCAGAACGGGCGCGAAAAGGACATAGCCCAGTTCAATCACCCGATGCGCCGGTCTCGCCTCCATCAGACAAAGCCAGCCGACAGGCCCTGCGGCCGTTCGTAGCGTCAGGAATGTGCGCGATTGGTCGCTGAGCAGGTCGCGGACATGCGCGCGAAAGGACTCAACCCCATCGAAGGGTCCCACTTTCATCTCCGCCCAGATCTCATCGCGTTCGCCGGCATGGGTTAGCCGGAAGATATCGTCGGCATCCTCACTGCAGAGCGGCACGAGGCTTATATGGCTTCCGGTCAAATTTATTGGTCGAGGTAGGCTGGCACTGCCCGCTGCTTTCGACAGCTCCTTCCATCTTTCTTGCCGAGCCATGTTGCCTCCCAGGAATGCGGTCGGAGGAATGAATGGCCGGTGCAGCCGGGCTATGTAGGGGGGCCACACCGGCCATTGCGGGTTTGGACTTGGGTTATGGCCCCCGCGTCGAGAAATCCACAGATACATTAGCAATCACGCAAATAAGACTGAAGTCCCTATGTGGCCGTAGGGGAATCGTGCATAGGGCCGGCGCCAAGCGGGTTCGTCGCGTCTCGAGATGAAAAAAAACCCCGCCGGCCGGAGCCTGACGGGGGCATTTGATTGGTACGGATCGAATGGGAGACGATCCGGGGGAAGAACGCAAAGGCGGCGCAAAGGTTCCAGAACGGTTCTGGTGCTAAAATGCGTCGCGGGAATGCTCTGTGGCGGCGTCAGCCTGACGGGCCTATCGGGCCCGACGACGGGATTGTCTGCGCCGTCACGGCCGACAGCTTCTGCCGTTTGACCAGCACCGGCTTTTCATAGGTCTTCTTCATGGCTTGCCCCTCCGTAGAGTTCGATTGCGGCAGCGTCGTCGCCGGCCGCGCTCTTGTCAAGCCGAAGCGGTCAAGGCCGGCCAGCCGGCCAACGGCGAAAACCTGCCTCAGTTCCTATCGGCCGGCTTTGAGCGCATGCGCGAAACCGTCTCGCGCTCGGCGCGCTTGGAGCGCAGCGGCGGCAGGCCGCGGTCGATCAGGTCCATGTCTTCCAGCACCATGTCGCCCATGCGCTTGAAGGCGATGTCGAGCGCGCCGGCGCGGTGGGCCGAGCGCAGGAAGCCGGGCAGCGCGCGCACGGGATGGTCCGACGCCAGCGGCTCCTCTGGGAAGACGTCGCTGGCGGCGACGATATGGCCGCTCTTGACCGCCGCCATCAGTGCCGGGAAATCGACGACGCCGGCGCGGCTGAGCAGGATGAAGGCCGCGCCCTTGCGCATGCTGGCAAAGGCCTCGGCGCCGAGAAATCCCTGGTTCTCAGAGGTCACCGAGGCGACAACGAAGACGAAGTCGCTGGTCGACAGCACCTCATCCAGCGATGCCGGCTCGACGCCATTGTCGATAAGGATCGACGGCGGCAGCCAGGGATCGAAGACTTTGGTGCGGGTGCGGAAGCCCGACAGCAGCCGGTTCAGCGCGCGGCCGAGATCGCCGAAGCCGATGATGCCGACATCGGCGCCGGACAGAAGCCGCGCCGTCAGGTTGCCGTCGCCGCCCCACAATTCCCTGCCTTGTCGGAAGGCGAGGTCGGCATCGACGATGTTGCGGGCGAGGTTGAGCGCCATGGCAAGGCCAAGCTCGGCCACCGGTTCGGCAAACACAAGGCCGGTGGTGACGACATGGATGCCGCGCGCGAACAGCGTCTCGTAAGGCATGTTGTTGATGAGGTTGGTCTCGACGTTGAAGACGCAGCGCAGCGCCTTCATCTGGTCGAGCGTTTCCGGCGATATAGGCGGCTGGCCGACAATGTAGCGGGCTTGCGCCAGCAGATCGGCCGGCAGTTTTGCCACGCCGTCGGCGGTGGTCTCGACGATGCGGTATTTCGCCTTGAGGCGCGCCAGCTGCGGTGGCGTGAAGATCAGATCGAGCGTGCGTGGTTCCGGCGCGCTGATGACCAGCGGCAAATCCTTGTTTGACATGATGATTCCTCCCGGTACGATCCGGATCGCGTTTTCTTGGGGATAAATTACCTCCGATTAAACGATTTACAACCAGGAAAAATCGATTTACTCATTTCTCCGGCGGACGAGAAGTGCTGACGTCCGCGCCTCGGGAGGAGGACCAATGGCGCATAGGCAGGCCCAGCAGCGGCGTCCGTCGATCCACGACGTGGCAAGCCGCGCCGGCGTGTCCGCCGCCACCGTCTCCAAGGTCATGGCGGGCGTCACCACGGTGAAGCCCGAAAATGCACAGCGCGTCTTCGATGCCGTCGAGCTGTTGGGCTACCGTGTCGATCCGCTGGCCTCCGACATGCGCAGGGCCAAGCGCCGCATCATCGGCGCCATCATGCCCGAGTTCGAAAGCGAGTTCTTCGGCCAGATGGTCACGCAGCTCGAGAGCCTGGCCGAGCAGCGCGGCTACACGCTGGTGGCGGCGTCGAGCCGCGAATCCGAAGCGCGTGAAACGGAAATCCTTGCCCGCATGCATGACTGGCGGGTGGCCGGCGTGGTGCTGGCACCGGTGCGCAACGAGCATGGCCCGGCGGCCGCATTCATGAAGGCCAACGGCATGACCGGCGTGCTGATCGACCGCGTTCTGTCCGACGACGCCTTCGACACGGTGTCGGCCGACAGCGCGGCGGCAAGTGCCGAAGTGGCGCGCGAACTGATCGGCAAGGGCCACCGCCACATCCTTGTCGTCGGCCTTGGCGAACAGGCGGCGACGGTACGCGCCCGCCTCGATGGCTTCCGCAGCACCGCGCTCAAGCTGGCGCCGGACGTCCGCATCGACGTTGTGCTTGCCGAAACCGATGTCGAGCCGCTCAGGGCGCAGCTGCGCGACTATTTTGGACAGGGCGCCAATGGGGGCGAACGGCCGACGGCGGTCTATTCGCTGTTCCTCAAGGGCACGCTGGTGGCGCTGTCCGAATTCCGCCGGCGCGGCTGGCACTGCCCCAACGACATTTCGCTGGTCGGCTTCGACGATGCCGAATGGATGCAGGTGACATGGCCGGCCATCGCCGCCGTGGTGCAGCCGATGCGCCAGATCGCCGGCCACGCGATGGAGGCCTTGTTTGCCAGGATCGAAGGCGGGGAGGGGCCGCCGATCGCTCGGCTCGAGCCTTGCAAGGTTTTGATGCGGGAATCCGTTGGCTCGCCAGGCAACGGCCCGCATTCCGGGGGCGGAGACCGACAATAGCCCCCATTGTCGAAGACGGAAGGCAAACGCTGCACCTGGCCTCGGCTCGCGGCACATGACATCAACCGGAGGAGAAATGAAATGACATCGTTCGCTCTGAAAATAAATCGATTTACTTTGGCTTTTGGCGTCGCAATGGCGTTTTCGGCGATCAGTGCGGCCAAGGCCGACGACGCCGAATACGGTGTGCTGATGAAGACGCTGGCCAACCCGTTCTGGGGTGCGATGAGCCAGGGCGTCGAGGCCGGCGCCAAGGGAGCCGGCGTCAAGATCTTCGAGCAGGCGGCCGAGAGCGACCAGGCGGCCGAGCCGCAGCTCAACCTGTGCAACACCATGCTTGAGCGCAAGCCGGCGGCGATGATCACCGCGGCCATCAACTCGACCAATCTGTTGCCGTGCCTGAAGGCTGCACAGGAGGCCGGCGTCAAGATCGTCGATCTCGACAACAATCTCGACCAGGCGGTGCTCGACAAGGAAGGCATCAAGGTCACCTTCCATATCGGCTCCGACAATGGCGCCGCCGGCGCGCAAGGCGCCGACTACCTCGTCTCCAAGCTCGGCAAGGACGCCAAGGGTCCGGTGCTGGTGATCGAGGGCCTGTCCGGCAACATCACCGGCGAGAAGCGCGCCAAGGGCTTTGCCGACAAGCTCAAGGAATTGGCGCCGGGGCTGGAGATCGTCGCCTCACTGCCCGGCGACTGGGATCGCGGCAAGGCGGCCTCGATCGCCACCGACACGCTGACGGCGCATCCGGATCTGGTCGCCATCTTCTGCGCCAATGACGGCATGGCGCTGGGCGCGGTCGAATCCGTTTACGCCGCCGGCAAGGGGCCGCAAGTGACGATCATCGGCGTCGACGGCAATTCGGATGCGGTGAAGTCGATCAAGGACGGCCGCCTCAATGCCTCGGTGGCACAGCTGCCCTACCTCGTCGGCAAGCAGGCGGTCGAAAACGTCAAGAAGGCGCTGGCCGGCGACAAGGTCGAGGACAGCATCGCGGTGCCGACGCTGGTGCTGACCAAGGACGTGCTCGACGCCGGCAAGGAGCCGATGCTGGAGTACGTGAAGTAGGGAATAGGCAGTAGGGATTAGGCAGTAGGGCAGAGGGCAGTAGGGCAGTAGGTGAATAGGGATCAACTCCGAGGGCGGAACGTGCCCTGATTCCCTACTGCCTAATCCTACTGCCTACTGCCCTCTTAAAGGTGCAACCAAATGTCATTCTGGTCCCGGGTTCAGCGCGCATCCGTCGAGCGGCTGCATATAAGGCTGGAATCGCTGCTGGTGCTGGTGGCGCTCAGCGCCGTCATGGCGGTGCTGTCGCCCTACTTCCTGTCGCTCAGCAACTTCCTCAACATCCTGCTCGCCACGTCGACGATCGGCGTGCTGGCGATTGCCGCCACCTTCGTCATCGGCTCGGGCGGGCTCGACCTGTCGCTCGGCTCGGTGATGGGGCTGGCCGGTGTCGCCGGCGCCTTCGTCGCGGTCAATCTCGGCTGGCCGTCGGTGTTCGCGGTCTGCGCCTGCATCATCGCCGGCGGCCTTGCTGGCTACATCAACGGCCAGCTCGTCACCCGTGCCTTCGTGCCGGCCTTCATCGTCACGCTCGGCATGCTGGGTCTGGCGCGCGGGCTGGCGCTGGTCATCTCGCAGGGCAGGGCGATCTACGGCCTGCCGCCCGAGATCGTCTATATCGGCCAGGGTCGCCCGTTCGGCGTTCCGATGCCGGTCATCCTCCTGGTGCTGACGGCCATCGTCGCGCACTGCCTGCTCGCCTACACGCGCTTTGGCCGCCACACGCTGGCGCTTGGGGACAGCGAGGGCGCGGCGCGCGCCGCCGGCATCCGCGTCGAGCATCATCGCCGCATCATCTACACGCTGTCGGGCGCACTTGCCGGTCTGGCCGGCCTGCTGTTCACCGCCCGCGTCAACGCCGGCGATCCGACCGCCGGCATCAACTATGAGCTCACCGCCATCACCGCGGCAATCATCGGCGGCACCAATTTGTTCGGTGGCCGCGCCTCGATCCTCGGCACCATGATCGGCGCGTTGATCATGGGCGTGCTGCAGAACGGGCTGACGCTGCTCGCCGTGCAATCCTACTACCAGCAGATGGCGATCGGCGCGGTGCTGATCCTGGCCGTCTTCATCGACCAGTACCAGGTCAGGAAGGAGTCACGCGTATGACCCTTCTCACCCTGCAAGGCATCCGCAAGAGTTTCGGCGCCGTCGACGTGCTGCATGGCGTCGACCTCTCGGTCGAGGCAGGCGAAGTGATCGGCCTCGTCGGCGACAATGGCGCCGGCAAGTCGACGCTGATGAAGACCATCACCGGCATCTACCGAGCCGATGCCGGCTCGATCGAACTTGGCGGCCGGGACATCCTGCCGCTCGATCCCGGCCAGCGGCGCGAGCTCGGCATCGAGATGATCTACCAGGACCTGTCGCTGGCCAAACAGCAGGACGTGGCCGCCAACATCTTCCTCGGCCGCGAGCCGACCAAAAAACTGTTCGGGCTCATTCCGGGCTTTGTCGACAAGGCGGAGATGGACCGGCAAGCAGCAAAGATGATTGAGCGGCTGGGCGCGCATCTGCCGTCGATCAACCGGTCGGTCGGTTCGTTCTCCGGCGGCCAGCAGCAGACAGTGGCGATTGCCCGGGCGCTGACCTTCAACCCGAAGCTGGTGATCATGGACGAGCCGACGGCAGCCCTTGCCGTGCGCGAGGTGCAGAGCGTGCTCGACCTCATCCGCCGACTGAAGTCGGAGGGCATCGCCGTCATCCTCATCTCGCACAGGCTGAACGACGTGCTGGCGGTCACCGACCGCATCGTCGTGCTGCGCCACGGCCGCGCCGAGGCCAACCTGGTCACAGCCAAAACCAACATGAACGAAGTCGTCGGCCGCATCGTCGGCGGCGGCGACACCAGCGCCGCGGCGGCGCACGAACAGAGAGGCTAGAGCTGATGAATGTTTTTGGATTGCACACGTTCGCCATTGCCCCGGTCTGGGACCTCGACCTGATCGAGCCGCAGATGGAGCGGCTGAAGGGGCTGGGCATCGGCCTGCTGGAGATCCCGCTGCTGCGCCCCGAGGAGATCGACACTCCGCGCACACGCGCCTTTGCCGAGCGTTGGAATGTCGAGCTTATTCCATCGCTTGGCCTGCCTGCTTCACTCGACGTGGTGGCGCGGTCGGACGAGGCGCTGGCCTTTCTCGAACCGGCCTTCGCCGTCTGCGAGGCGGTCGGCAGTGCGGCACTGGGCGGCGTCACCTACGGCACGATCGGCAAGACCACGGGCCGTGCGCCGACGGCAGAGGAAATCGACGGCATGTGCAGGTTCCTGGTCCGCGCGGCCAAGGCGGCCAAGGCGCATGGGCTGAAGCTCGGCATCGAGCCCTGTAACCGCTACGAGACGCATCTGATCAATCGCGGCATCGACGCTGCCAGGATCATCGAGCGCGTCGGCGCCGACAACATCTTCATCCATCTCGACACCTACCACATGCATATCGAGGAGGAGAGTTTTGAGGCCGGCTTCCGCGCCGCCGCACCCTATCTCGGCTACGTCCATGTCTCCGAAGCCAATCGCGGCGTGCCGGGGCGCGGCATGCTCAACTGGGGGGCCTGCATGAAGGCGATATCAGACATCGGCTACAGCGGCGCCATCACGCTGGAAAGCATGAACCATGTCGATGTCGACATCGCCGGCGGGCTCGCCGTATGGCGGCCGGTGGCCGACAATCCGGACGACGTCATCGGCGTCGGTCTGCCGTTCCTGCGCGAGGAGGCGCGCAAGGCAGGGCTGACGCTGGGGTGAGGTGCCTTTTCCGGTGGGGTGTCGCCGCGAAGTTGTGAAGCCGCCCATGGCACAATTGACACCAGGCAGCGAATTGGCTCTTCCGGCGCCGTATCGAACGGGGAGCGCTATCCATGAAGAAGTACGAGAAGCCCACCTGGCAGAAGCGTGAACGGCTTTCAGCCGTCGCGGCCCAGTCCAGTCCGTCGTCAGGTTCGCCGTCGCCGCCCTGAGCGGTCTGATACATTCGCCGGTGGGCGATAACTCAAAGGCGCGATTGGTTGATCGCGCCTTTTGCTTTTGCTGAGCTAGCCCCGAGGCCTCGACGCTCCCCTTCTCCGCAGGGAGGGGAGAAGGGAAGACGCCGTCGCCCTCGATGGCGGGAGGGTGGGGGCCCTCACGCCATGCCGGGCGCCCGCCGTTGTCCCCGCATCTTGCGGCCGATGATCATCAGTCGGCGCACCGTGTTGTTGCGCAGGCGCCGTACGCGCCATTCCAGCCCGGTTTCGGCGGTGATCGACTTGGCATAGTAGCTCACACGCATGCCGTCCTCATCGCAAGCCACCTTGACCGGGTCGTCATAGAAGGCGTTGATCTTGTCAGTCGCCATGCCTGGTGTTTCCAGCCAGCGCGGAATGTGAACCGAATGGAGCTGGTCGACATCGGTCATCACCCGCCCGATGCCGACGCCCGGCGTCGGACACGTCGTGCAGAAAGCGTCGCCGATGAAGACGACCCCGTCGCGGCGATGGCCTTGCGTCGTGCTCAGGCTGATCTGCCTGACCTCGACAGGACTTGCGACTGCGAAGTTGCCGCATTGCGCTGCGATCTCGGGCATCAGCTCGCAAAGCATCCTTTGCGGATTCTGGCGAAACGCTCGCGTCCACGGCTCGGCCACTTGCCGGTAGAGGAACATGTTCGCCCGCATCTTGTTGCCGAGGGGAAAGATGCTGATGTAGGCGATACGGTCCGCGGCCCGCTTGCCGTAGCAGGTGAGAGACTCATAGCCGAATTCACGCGGAGAGATGGCGAGGTCGAATCCCATCGACAGCGAATGCGCCTTCGATTGCTCGATGCGCTCGACCCCGACGGCGCGCCGCAGCGCTTCGCTGGAGCCGGTGGCCACCACCAGCAAGCGGGCATTGATGACGGTGCCGTCGGCCAGCACAAGCCGCTGCCGGTCCGGCCCGGTCGTGACCTCGGCTACCTTGCCAACCGTCAGCGGCACTTGTGGCGGCAGGGCGTCGCGCAGGCCATTGATCAGCGCGCCATAGGAAAATGTGAATTCCGACTTCTTCTCATGCGCGAACAGCTGGCCGAGGCGGAAGACATGGGTGTCGGTTGTCGAGGTGACGAGACGCTTGACTGTCGCATCGAGGCCGAGCTTTTCGAACAGCAGCATCTGATCCATACCGATCTTCTCGGCCCGGAACTCGTCGTGATGGACGCGGTGCGGATCGATCAGCGCCACCTTGCGCCCGGCTTGTCCCAACACCGTTGCCAAGGTGGTGCCGGCCATTCCCGCGCCGATGATCGCTACTTCGACTTCGGTTTGGCCAGCCTCTGCTGTACTCATTTCGCTGCCCTTTCTGGTGCAACATCCAGATCTACAATCTGCGGTAGAAAATATCTTCCGGACCCAAATCAACCTCAAGCAACCGGAGCGCGTGTCTGGTAGTAACCAATGTTTAGGTTAATCGCGGACCCGTCGTTTCCAGCGCGGTGCGATCGCCGAGCCATCGATGAACTCAAAACCGCCTGCCTCGTTGAGTGTGTGCAGTTTACGCCCACTCCATAGCGCACCTGGATTTAAGATGGTTTCAACGACCTGCTCCATGCCGATCAAATCAAGGTGAGAAATGCGTGCAATGCCGAGAGCCGCGCCATAGCTCCTGCGGCAGTCCTGCACCGGGCGCAGCAGGTCATTGCCGCGCTTGACCATGCGGCCGGCCGGCCGCGCCGAGGCGATGTCGATCAGCACGGGATTGTTCGGATGCGGTGTCCAGGGGCCGCGAAAATCCGGCGCCGACCACAGATGCAGCGCGTCGGAGAAGGCACCGCCGCCGTCCCGGACGGTGGCGAACAGCCACCAGGCGCCGCCGTGTTCGACCAGGGTGGCGTCGCTGGCGATGACGCCGGACAGAAGCGTCGCCTCCTTTACCCATCCGCCGGGAAAGGCGGTGGCCCGGTAGAGATCGACCGTGCCGTTGGCGCAGCTTTCCGGCACCATCCAGACCTCGCCGTCGCGCTCGAAGACGAAGGGGTAGGAGAGATGGTATGGCAGGTCGAGCACCGGCTCAGGGCGGCCGAGCGGGCCTGCCGGGCCGAAGGGTACGGCGGAGATGATGGCCCGGCCCAGCCCGTGAATATAGTCCTCGACGAACAGGGTTAGCTGGCCTTGGTGAACGATCGGGAACGGGTCGGCGTAGAAGCGGCTGCCGTCGTCGGGCAACTCTTGCCAGCCCGATGCCGGATGCGCGCGCAGATCGAACAGATCGCGGCCCTTGGTCTGCCGCCAGCCGACCTTCCAGTGCGGCGCGTTGTAGCAAAGATGGTAGATCTTCTGGACGATCCGCCGCGCCAGCGCCTTGCCGGCTCTGACACCTAGCTTGCCGGCCGAGGGCATTGGCGGCGGGCCACCTGCATGCGCCGGCTCGGGCAGATCAGGCACCGATTTTGCCGCGCCTGTCATGGCAGCTATGATCAGGCTTGCCGTGCGCGCCAGCATGTCCTGGAAGGACGCGAGCGCGATGCCGCCATATTCGGTTCCCAGGCGTCCGGCGGCAATCGCAACACCGTTCTCTTCGATGCGGGCAAGCGGTGTGCGGCCGGCGAGGATCAAGGCCAGCAAGGCCGCTTCGCCGCTGGTGCCATCATAGGTGACGCGCCAGACCCGCGTGCCTTCCAGCCTGACATCGCCGCAGAGGTCGATCACCAGGTCGGGCGAAGCGGGGGACTGCGTCCGGTAGGGAGCGAGCGTGGAAAGCGGCACACGCTTGCCCAGCCCATCATGGGACAGGCCGTGTATCGCCGTTTCGAGTTGAAACAGGGCCGCGGCGCTGCGCGGGATGCCGCCGCCCGCGGGCCTGATGTCGACGGACAGCTCGACATCGCCAAGCGCGGCGAGACGTTCCAGCAACGCGACATGGAAGGCACGCACGAAGCCGCCGTCAAGGCGCAGGCTTATCCGCATGTCGGAGACCCGAAAAGGCGGTATCCGGCCTTGCCGGTCCGGTCAAATTGTAGCCCCATCCGCATACGTCTCCGCTCACTGTGCACCCAGCACCTCGGTATGTATATTTTTAAGCAAACTGCGTGCCAAAATTCACATGACTTCTCAACATAATTAACAATCTTTTAACAGTTGGAGGAATAGCTAGGTTAGTGCCGCAATCTGATCTTGCCGGCATATGGGGTATTGTCGGAGGCAGCCATGCAATCATCTCTGCCCATGGTTCCTCAGCAACACGCTCCAGATGCGGGACAAGCGGGATCATACGCGGCCTCGACGGTCGAACTGGGCGATCTGAAGCGCATCCTGGTGCGCCGCCGGTTCTGGATCTTCGGCACCGTCGCGCTGCTGACGTTGGTCACCTTGCTCTACGGTCTTTTCACGCCCGCGCTCTACAGCTCGGCGGCAGAAATCCTCATCGATCCGCAGGACCTGCAGGTGGTCACCAACGACGTCAATCCCAGCCGTATCTCACCCGACGGCGGCATCACGCAGGTCGAGAGCCAGGTCAGCGTGGTTCAGTCGACCGGCGTGCTGATGCGCGCGATCGCGGCGACCAACCTGACGCAGGATCCGGAATTCAACGGGCAGGGTTTGCTGTCGCGCCTGCTCGGTTCAGGATCGGCCGAAGGCGACAGGTCGGCGCAGACGCTCGACGCGCTGCGCCGACGCCTGGCGGTGAAGCGGGCCGACAAGGTCCTGGTCCTCGACGTCATCGTCACCGCCAAGAGCGCCGACAAGGCCGCCCTTCTGGCCAATGCGATCGCCCAGGCCTATCTGGTCGACCAGGCCAGCGCGCGGGCGCAAATGGCCAAGGACGCTTCCGAGTCCATCACCGCGCGGCTGGACGAACAACGCAAACGCGTCCAGCAAGCCGAGAATGCCGTCGAGGCCTACAAGTCGGCCAACAACATGGTGATGGCGGCAGGCAATCTGGTCAGCGACCAGGAACTGACCGAAATCAACACGCAGCTTTCCGCGGCGCAGAGCCGCACAGCAGCGCTGAAGGCGCAGGTCGACCAGATGCGCCGGCAGAGCGGCACGGCGGACGCAACCTCGGAAGCCATGCGCTCGGCGGTGATCTCGAGCCTGCGGGCACAGGAGGCGACGCTGGTCGACCAGGTCTCGCAGCTCGGCACGGAGCTGGGGCCGCGTCATCCCTCGTTGATCGCAGCCCAGCAGCAGCTGCGTGACACGCGCCAGCTGATCGCGCGCGAACTCGGCCGCATCGCCACCGCCACCGAGACCGACTACGAACGGGCGCTGGCCAATCAGCAGGCGCTGGAAGCCAAGGTCGCGGGCATGAAGAGCAAGTCGCTCGACACCGACCAGGCCTCCGTGCGGCTGCGCGAATTGCGGCGCGATCTCGAGGCGCTGCGCTCCGTCTATGCGAACTATCTCCAGCGTGCCCAGGAGACGCGCGAGCAGATCAATGTCGACAGCACCAATGCGCGCATCATCTCCAACGCCATGCCGGCCCTGAAGAAGAGCTGGCCGCCTTTGTCGCTGCTACTTGTCGGCGCGATCTTCGGCGGGCTGGGGCTCGGCACCGGCTTGGCGCTTATCGCCGAATATGCCTCGCCCACTGTGCTTTCCAGCGCCCAGATGCAATCGGCCATCGAGGCGCCGGTGCTGGGGGTGGTGCCGGCAAGGTCAGGCGCTGGCCGGCGCTGGTTTGGCGGGGCGCGCGCCGCCGCGGTCAGCCAGAAGACCGACGCCGTCGTCGGCCTTGCGCTGAGGCGCATGTTCAGTTCGGGCCAGCGGCCGCCGGACTGGCCGCTGGTGCCATCCATCCTGGTGACATCGTCGCCGGGCGAGGGCGCGCAACGCAGCCGGGTGGCACGGTTGTTGGCCAATGCCGCGGCGTCCAGGGGCAGCCGTGTGCTGTTCATCGATGCCAATGGCGGCGGCAGCCAGAAGGATCCGCAGCCGGGAATCCTCGACGTGCTGCGCGGCGAATACGCGTTTGAAGCCGTCAGCCACTACGCGGCCGGCAGCAACGTAGCGCTGCTGGGCAGGGGCCGCTCCAAGGCGGTCTTCCAGGAAGCCCATGGCATCTACTTTGCGCAGCACATGCTGGCCCAGGCCAGCCGGAGCTTCGAGCTCGTCGTCATCGACGGCGGCGCGCTGGCCGACAATCTCAATGCCTCGCCTCTGGTTGCCATGGTCGACGAGATCGTGCTCGTCGCCACGCTGAACGCCACGCCGATGCGCGACGTCACCGCGACGTCGCAGGCCGTCTCCGTCATGGGGCGGCTGCCGACAGGCGCCTTGCTGGTCGACGAGGCGGCCTGACATGGCCGCCCCTTGGGCCACCAGCTGGAGTGAAAGCGCTTCGAACTACGGTGCTGCCGCACCCCGCGCCGGCACGTCGGTCGATGCGCTGACGCGGTTCGGACTGATCGCGGCGGTGGCAGTGCTGTTCAGCGTCTCGGGCGGCATGCTGTGGCTGGTGGGCTACAATTACGACGGCCTGTTCGGCAACCCGGCGACCAAGATCCACCCGTCCACCTATCTCATCGTGCTGCTGCTTGCCTGGCGCTCCTGCACCTTCGGCAATCCGGTCGGCTATCTCGTCCATATCGCCGACAGGCGGCCGGCCAGCGCGCTGATGGCGGCCATATCGATCGTGCTGCTGTTCGTCGTCATCGCCAGGCAGCGTCCGGGCATGGCCGGCATGATCGATACGTTCGTGGCCGCCGCACTTGTGGTGCTGATGCTCAGCGAGGACGACGAACGGACGTTCGCCGGGCTGCAGACCGTCATTCACGTGGTCATGACGGCGAATGCGCTGCTTGCGCTTTTCGAGTTCGCCACCAAGACGCTTATTTTCCCCTATCGCCTCGACGGCGTGGCGTTTACCACCGATCTGCGCTCGAGCGCGCTGCAGGGGCATCCGCTTGCCAATGCCATGGTGACGTCGATCTATGTGCTTGCGCTGCTCTCGGGTGCCAGATCCCTGTCGATGCCTGTGCGGATAGGGCTGATCGGCCTGCAATGCGCGGCACTCGTCGCCTTCGGCGGCCGCACGGCGATGGTGACGACGGTGGTGCTCGGCGGCTGCTATCTGCTTTCTCAGGGCATCACCAAATTGCGCCTGGGACGCGTCAACCTGCTGGGTGCAGCACTTGGCTTCATGCTTGCCGCGCTGCTGCCGGTCGTCATCATCGTGGCGGCATATTATGGCTTCTTCGACGCACTGCTGGAGCGCTTCGTGTCGGACAGCGGCAGCGCCAATGCCCGCGTCGAGATGTTCGAGCTCTTCAAGTATCTGGAATGGCGCGATCTGATCGTTGGGCCGGATGTCGACCTGGTCGACAGCCTGCGCCGCATCAACGGTCTCGAACAGGGCATCGAGAACCCGATCATCCGCACCATCGTCTATCAGGGCGCCTTCTTCACCCTTTTGCTGACGTTTGGCTTCGTGCTGTTCCTGTTTGAGGTGGCGCGCCGCTGCCATGCCGGCATCTGGCTGCCGATGCTGGGCTGGATCATCCTGATCAACACCTCGGAAAGCGTCGCGTCGAAGACGACGCTGCTGACCAAGTTCGTGGTGGTGGTTCTGGTGCTCTACCGCCCGGCACGGGCGGTGTTGCGGCAAAGGCCGCAGCCGGGACAAACGTAGCGCTCTACGGCGGATGCCGAGATGGCGAGTGCCTATTCCGGCATAACCAGCCCAAGCGCCTCGATCATCGCCGGGTCCAGCGCCCGGGTGCTGTCGTCCATCATGCCCATGCCGTCGAAGAGATCCCAGAAGGCCCAGGGGAAGCCGAACGCCTCGGCGCTCTGCCTGACATCGGCGATATAGCGCGCGCGATCCGGGTTGGGGGCGGCGACATAGCGGGCGTCGGTGCGCAGCGCGCCGAACTCGCCCATGATGATGCGTTCCGGCGCAAGGCCGTGGCCGTCGGCCCAGGCGCGAGCCTCGGCAAGATATTTGTCGACAAACCAGCGGTCGGGCTTGGCGTCGAAATAGACCTTCAGCACGCGCTCGGTTTCGGCATAGGCGGCCTGCTTGGCCTCCTGCGAGGTTTCGGTATCCTGCGCCATGCGCGCCCTGACCGAGGCCAGCGTCTTTTCCAACGAACCGGCGGATGCCGGCCACGGCACATTGTTGAGCGATCGGTAGACCGGCTCGCGCATCCACGGCGCGCCCTGATGGCTGAACAGATAGGGCTCGTAGAAGTGGAAGGTGAACAGGATCGGCTCGAACGGCGCCAGCGGCGCCGGATCGAGCGCGGTCAGTCCGCTCACCATCGAGCCGCAACCGCCGGTGACGACCAGCGGCAGGGTCGCTGCCGAGGCCCTTGCGGCGGTCAGAAGTGAAAGCTGGATCTGCGACCAGACGTTCGACGCGCAGGCCTGCGCCGGTTCGTTGACCGGCTCGAGCGCCACCCTGCCGGGCTGGAAGCGTTCCAGCCTGCCGGCAAGCTCGCCGACCAGTGCGCGATAGAGATCGAAGGCGGGTGCCGCGGTGCTGGAGACCATGCGGTCGGGGTTCCAGTAGTGGGTGGCGCCATTGGCCTGGACGTTGACAATGATGCCGAGGCCGGCGTCGAGCGTGGCGGTGACGGCCTCGTCGAGCATGTCCAGCAACCGACCGCGCGTCTTGGCGTCGGCGGCCAGGAAAGGACCGGGATCGACGGGCAGACGGATGAAATCGAGCCCGGTCCTGCGCAGCCGACGGAGGTCGTCTGGGGTCGGCACCGGCCGCTGCGACTGGAAGGGCGGCCAGTCATAGTCGGTGCGGGGTGCCGGAAATTCGCGCGTCAGCGAGAACCAGGGCCAGGCGTTGACGCCGCGCCGAAACTGCGGCTCGGCGGCGCGGGCGGTTGGTGCGATCGGGAGCGAGCCAAGGGCCGCCGCCGTGGACAGCGCCGTCCGCAGCACCCGCCGGCGCGACCAGCCTGTCATGCGGTGCCGGCTGATGCGCGATTGGTTGCGATGGCTTCCGCGGCGGTCACGCCGAGCAAGCGGTAGGCTTCATTTTCATAGGCAAGCAGGACATCTTCCCAGCGGAAGGCCTCGCGGGCGCGCGCTCTGGCGGCAACGCCGCAGGTCCTGACCAGGTCATCATCGTCCAGCGCCTGCTGCATCCGCTCGGCGCAACTGTCCTTGTCGGTGAAGTAGATCGCCGCCGCCCCCGCGGTCCACCTGTTGTAGGGATTGTCGTGCGCGATCACCATGTTGCCGGCCGCCAGCGCCTCGACCAGCGACGGGTTGGTACCGCCCACTGTGTGGCCATGCAGATAGGCGCGGGCGTGGAAGCGCAGTGCCTTCACCGTTGCCTGGTCGTAAATGGCGCCCGGCAGGACCACCGAGCCGTTCGCCGCCTTGCGGATGGCGGCATGATAGGGGATGTCGTCGGACAGCGTTCCCAGCACCACCAGCTTCATGTCGCGCTTGGCGGAGCAAAAGGCTTCGACGATCGGCAGGATGTTGTTGTCGGGTTCGATGCGCGCGATCGAGATCAGATAGCGCCCGGGCTCGAGGCCGAGCGCCCGGACCGGCGCCTCCGGCGCCGATGTCACCGGATCGGCGCCATAGGCGATGGTGGCGATGGCGCTGCGCGGCCGGCGCGTCGCCAGATGGTCGGCGATGGCCGGATGATCGGCGACCAGCCGATGCGAGGCCCAGGCGCCGATCCATTCGTTGAGCCAGAACCAGGTGCGCGCGGCCATGCCCCATTTGGGGCGGCGCCACTCGATGCCGTCCATGTTGGTGAAAATCTTGCGCCGCTTCAGCCGGAGCCAGGCCAGGAAGACCGCGCCATTGTAGCCGAGCACCAGGCAGACGCCCGGCCGGCTGGCGGCGTCGCGGACGCATTGCCAGTCGAATTCCAAGGTCGCGCGCGGCCCCTTGGAGGCAACCTGGATGTGGATGAGCTCGATGCCGCGCCAGGTTTCGCTGCGCACCCGCTGGTCGATCCGCTCGACCTCATCCTGGCAATAGACGCCAACCTTCCAGCCTCGCCCGACAAGAAACAGCGCCAGTCTTTCGGCAAAGGTTTCAAAGCCGCCATGGGCCGCGGGGATGCCGCGTGTTCCCAGGATCAGAATGGCGGGCGTCTCTGGTTTCATGGCTGGTGGCACTTTCAGATGCATCTATATATTAGCTGTTGCTTAATTTTTAGGAAGCAGGTGGCAACTTCCGTGCCATCCGCCGATTTTCGGCGTACTGGCGGGTGATCATCGCGCGGGGTTGTAAAAAAACGGTGTTGAACCCGGTGGTTGTTTCATTCTCGGTCAACCCTTCTGTGCGTAGCTGTATCGAAACGAGGCATTGCCAGGGTCGTGCGGCCGATGGTCGGGCATATCGAACCGATAGCCGGGCATATCGAACCAGGCATGATTCTTGCGACAAGGATTCTGCACACCCTCGTCGAGCGCGATGGTAGCAGCACCTGGCGGGATACAAAGATGCGGATTGCCTGTGTTCATCAGGGCTATGAACTCTATGGTTCCGACCGCAGCTTCGCGGAGAGCGTTGCTGCGTTGCGCGCCGCGTTTCCGTCGGCCGACATCGAGGTGGTTTTGCCGCGCAGCGGGCCGATCGTGCAGATCCTGGAAGCGCATGCCAGCCGGATCGTCTTCGAACCGCTCTGGGTGCTGAGGCGCCAGGCCATAGCGCGCCTGGCGACGGTCGAGATGGCGCGATTGCCGCTTGCCGTGTTCAGGGCGTGGCGGCGCCTCAGGGAATGCGACCTCGTCTATGTCAACACCTCGATCGTGGCCGACTATGCGCTGGCCGCGCGCTTGCTGCCTCACAAGGCCGTCCTGCATATCCACGAGATCCCCGAAGGCGCCATGCGCAGGATACTCGTCGGCCTGATGCACTGGAGCCATGCGGATCTGATCTTCAACTCGCGCGCGACGCGCGCCGCTTTCGGCGATCCCAAGGCCGCGCGCACGCATGTCGTCTACAACGGTGTTGCCGGGCCGGCGGCGGTCGAACCGACGACCTATGACGGCAAGCGCCCGTTGCGCGTACTGCTGCTCGGCCGCATCAACCGGATCAAGGGGCAGGAGGTTCTGCTGGAGGCGATCGCCTCGATGCCGGCAGAACTCCAGTCGAGGATCGAGGTGCGGCTGGTCGGCGGCGCCTTCGAAAGCACCGAGCGCGAGCGTGCGCTGGCCGAACTGGTCGAGACGATGGGCCTCACCGGGCGCGTCAGCGTCTTGCCCTTCGTGCCTGACCCTTCGGAGCACTACCGCTGGGCCGACATCGTCGCCGTGCCGTCGCGGCGTCCGGAATCGCTCGGGCGCGTCGCCATCGAGGCGATGGCCTATGGCCGGCCGCCGCTGGTGTCGGCGATCGGCGGGCTGGTGGAAGTGGTCAGCGACGGCGAGACCGGCTGGCATGTTCCGCCCGGCGACGCAGCAGCCCTTGCCGCGAAATTACAGGAGATCATCCTGCAGCCTCAGGCTTGGCGCGGTTTTGTCGCTGCCGGGCGCGCGCGCTACGAGGCAATCTTCAGCGAGCCGGTCGCGGCCGCTGCGATCACGGCGATCGCCGCCGACAAGCTCAAGACGACCATGGCGCGGCCGGGCCGGGCGCGGGCTGCCCGCGAAGCGGAGACACGGCCGTGAAGTTTGCGTTCCCGAGCCATCTGGTTCGACGCCTCATGCTGATGATCGGCGGCGAGGCGATGCAGAGCGGCTTTCACTTTGCCCTCAACATCATGCTGTTGCATATGCTGTCGGCGCAAGGCTACGGCCTCTTCGCCATCGGCATGGTGATGGGCGGCGTCGGCCTGTCCTACATCAGATCGCTCACCGCCGTTCCCGCCAGCATCTGGATGAGCAAAAGCACCAACAGCGCCGGCGTCGATGCCTATGACGTGGCGTTTGGAACGGCAGCGCTGATCGTGGCGTTGCTGATGGCCGTCGGTACGGCTGTTCTGATGCATCTGCTTGGCGATCCAAGCGGAATTGCCGCCGGCTGCTTCGTCGGCGCCTGGTCGCTGCGCAGCCATATGCGCACGGCTTTCTTCGCGCGTCGCCAGCAGGTGGTCGTTTCCATCAGCGACGGCGCTTTTACAATCGCCGGCATCGTCCTGACCGGGCTGACGATCTGGAAGGTCCAGGATCCGCTGCAGACCGTCTTCTATGCACTTGCCGCGGCAAATGTGTTCGGCATTTTCGTCCTGGTCCGGCTGGCTCGGCGCACACTTCGCATCAGCTTCCGGATGCCGACGCGGCGACGCTATATCGGGCTCTGGCCCCAACTGCGCTGGTCGGCATTCAGCGCGACCACCACCAACATCCAGGGTCAATGTCTGGCGCTGCTGGTCGCGGGCATTGCCGGGCCTGCCGCCTACGCGCCGCTGGCGGCGGTCCTGGTGCTGTTTGCCCCGCTGCGCATCATCAGTCTTGCTTTCGTCAACATGACGCAGCCGGATCTTGCCAGGCTGATGCGGAACAACGAAACAGGCCGCGTCTGGGCGCAGGCGAAGATCTGGGCGCTCGTCATGGGGCTCGGCGGCCTGGTCTATGGATGCGCCATCATGTTCGTCCTGCCGATGATAAAATCCCAGGCCCTCCAGGACGCTTCGATCTGGTTCATCGGGATTTTCGTGATCGCGAATTTTGTCCCGATCATGCTCTATATCATGCCCCGCATCGTGCTTGAGATACTCGGCGATTTCCGGATCGTCGCGTTCACCACGCTGGGCGGTGCGGTCGTCGGGCTGGTGCTGATCGCGATCCTGCTGGCGATTGCGTCTCCGCCGTGGGCGCTGGTGGGTTCCGCCGTGTCCGAGATCTTCGTGCTCGCGGCATCATGGTATTTCGCGCATCACCGCATATGGAATCTCGAGCATCCGGATGAGGCGCGCGACAGCCGGTTGGGTTCGTGGCGGCGGGCGGTCACGTTCGCGACGGCAAAACGATAGGAGAAGATGAAGATATGGCAGGCCAGGCAGTGCAAAGTGCTGCGGCGACCGGCTTGCCCGAAGGGCAGGCCCTCGAACCCGTAACCGTGGCCGCGAACGACGCCTATTCGGCGCGATTGCACACCAGCCTGGAAGCAGCCAGGCCGCTCTGGCTGCGCTACGAGGCGGACGGTGTGTGCACCGCCCACCAGCATTATGCGTGGGCCGAGGGAATCGTCGCACGACTGATGCCGAAAGGTGCGGACGTGCTCATCGTGGAGGTGAACGACGCCGCGACGGGTGCGCCCCGGATGCTGGTGCCGCTGATGCGGCGACCGGCTTTCCGCCATCGGGTGATCGAATGGCTGAGCTGTGGCGTTTGCGACTATTCGGCACCGCTGCTGGCCGATGCGAGCCCATGGACGAGGCAATCCGCACAGGCCGCGTGGGCCGCGGTGCGTTCCGTGCTGCCGCCGGCGGACCGCATCAACATCACGGGAATTCCGCAATTGATCAGCGGCGTCGCCAACCCGCTGGCCTTGCTCGCGGCCACACGCGATTCCCTCCATACCAGCTTCGGCCTGGCTATCGACGGCGACCCGGAAACCGTCCTCAAGCGTCTATGCAGGCCATCCTTCGTCAAGGCCTTCAACAAGGACTGGCGCCGGATCGAACGGCTCGGCGACGTGGAACTGGTCGAGGCAAACACACCGGCCCTGGTGGAGCTCATCTTCGGCAGCCTGGTCCGGATGCGGCTCAGCCGCTTTCGCGAATTGGGCCGTTTCGACCTGCTGACGCAGGGGACGGCTGTCGACTTCTATCGAAACGCCGCTCTCGAGGGGCTGTCGGATGGATCGGTGCGGCTCTTCGGGCTGCGCGTCGGTGAAGTTCTGATCGCGGTCCAATATCTGCTGATCCATCAAGTCACTGTTCATGCTCTGCTGATATCAATCGAGCAGGGCGCGGTGCCCAACGTCTCACCGGGGCTTCTGATCATGGGCAAGTTGATGAGCTGGGCGCGCGAAAAGGGTTTCGATTATTTCGACCTGTCGGTGGGCAACCAGAGCTACAAGGAACATATGGGCGCCAAGGGTTCGGTCCTGCGCGAGCTTTGCCACGGGATTACGGTGCGGGGCAATGCCGTGAGCACCGCCCTCGAGGTCCGCAACAAGACCGAGGTGTTCGTGCGCTCCAAACCTCGGCTGCTCAAGACGATCCAGGGACTGATGCGGGGTTTGCGGCGCTTGCGTGGGGGGCCGGAATGACAGGACAAGCGCGTGGCAGGCCGGGCAATGCAAGTGGCTGCGATGACGGACGATGGGCCGATTTCCCCGATTGCCGCCAGCGCCGGCGCCGGCGCGTGCTATACGGCGCGGCTGCACACCAGCTTTGAGACCGTCAAGCCGCTCTGGCTGCAACACCAGGCGGACGGCGTCTGCACGGCCCATCAGCACTATGCCTGGGTCGAAGGAATCGCCGCGCGGCTGATGCCCAAAGACGCCGACCTGCTCGTCGTCGAGGTGAGCGACACTGCTACGGGTGCGCCGACCATGCTGCTGCCGCTGATGCGGCGCCGGGCCCGCGGCCACCACGTGATCGAATGGCTAAGCTGCCGGGTGTGCGACTATTCGGTGCCGCTGCTGGCGGATCCGAGAGCGTGGACCAGGCAGAGTGCCGACGCCGTCTGGGCGGCGGTCCGCGCCGTGCTGCCGCCGGCCGATCGCATCCATATCGCGGGAATCCCGCAGCAGATCCACGGCGTGGCCAATCCGCTGGCGCTGCTTTCGGTGGCGCGCGACTCCATCCAGATCACCTCCGGCCTCGTCCTGCATGGCGAACCGGAGACGCTCATCAAGCGCATCTGCAAGCCGTCCTTCGCCAAGACCTTCCACAAGCAGTGCCGCGCCTTCGAACGGCGTGTCGGCCTCGCTCTGGTCGAGGCCGACACGCCGGCGCTGACCGAGGAGCTTTTCGACACGCTGCTGGAACTGCGGCTGAAGCGCTTTCGCGAGCTTGGGCGTTTCGACCTCCTGACGCAGGCCCCGGTCGTCGACTTCTACCGCCAGGCGGCGCTGCAAGGCCTGTCCGACGGATCGGTGCGGCTGTTCGGGCTGCGCGCCGGTGAAGCCTGGCTCGCCTCCATCTATGTGCTGGCCAGAAAAGGCACGCTTCACACCCTCCTGCTCGGCATCGACCAGAACGCGGTCGCCAATGTTTCACCCGGTCTGACGACGATGGGCAAGCTGATGATGTGGGCGCGCGGACAGGGGTTCGACTATTTCGACCTGTCGGTCGGCAGTCAGGGCTACAAGGAACATATCGGTGCCGCGAGCTCGGTTCTGGCCGAGATTTGCGAACCGATGACGGTGCGGGGCAGGGCTGCGAACGCCGCCATTTTGCTGCGCAGCCGGACCGAGCGCTACGTGCGCTCCAATCCGCGGCTGCTCAAGACCGTTCGAAGCCTGACGAGCCGCTTGCGGCGATTGAAGGACTGAAGGCAGCTATCCGACCTCGCCTGGCTTGACAAAGCCCTGGTCAGGGCCTCACGTGCCGCCAGCCATTTGGGCTTTGGGGATTTCAATGAAAAAGACTTACGAAAAGCCGACGCTCAACAAGCGTCAGCAGCTCTCGCACGTCACAGCGGTGTACGCCGGGTCGGTACCACCACCATCACAATCCTGACAGGCAAACCGCCGTTCGACGATCAAACCCGCCGCCGCAAGGTGGCGGGTTTTTTGTCCTCTGATCCCGGTACAGAGCGTATGATCTCGAAACAGCTTTGGGACACCGCGTATCGATCCGTTCCAGCATCCACCGGCACGTTGCTCAATCGCCTGAGATCGTGGACGGCGACAAGAACAAGCTCCTGTTGGGGGCGTTCATGCGCCTGTGGCCTTGCCCAGCAAACCAACGCTTCACATCGCTTCCGACTCGAAAAGCAGCATCATGGCATCGTCATCTTCAGGCGCGTATTTGCGCCGGTCGACGGCGCAAGCCTTGCCGATCTCGCTGGCAAATGCCGCACGAATGGCGTCCAGGCTGTCGAAATAGAGGGTCGCGACGATGTAGGGCATCTCGCCTGGCGACAGGTTCACGATCGGCCGCTTGCTGACATCATAGCGCCGCAGCCCGGGAAGCTGTTTTGCGAGCGGCAGATGGATGTCGAAATAGTGCCGGTCGAAGGCGGCCGGATCGGCCGGTGTTTTGTAGATGACAAGCATTTTGGCCACGGTGTACTCCCTTTGTCTCGCATGATCGGCGCTGCGATGTTCGTTGGCGCCGCACCAGTGTCGTTCGCGAGGAGCGGATTTCGACAAAGGGGGCGGATTTTTCGCAAAACCGACAGCATGACGCCGTCCCCTCGTGATATTTCGCGCACCGCCTTGCGACGATCGCGACCCATCAAACCCGCCGCCGCAAGGCGGCGTTTTGCATGGCCCAGGTGCAGCAGACGGCACCGCGCCACCGCGCACGACATCAAGCCGTTTGCACCAAAATTGACAGGAGATCGCGTCTCCGTCATCCTTGAGCCCAGTCGCCAGGCTGCGGACAGCGGCCGCGTTGCGTGTCAGGCGACCGAGGGCAACGTCATGTTCAGTCCCGTCATCGGCCAGAATTCCAAGCGCGCCGCGGTGCGCAAGGCGCTCGACCGCCACAAGGTCTACATCACCGCGCAGAGTTTTTCGGCCGGCACCTACCAGGCCCGCGTTCTGGTCGACGGCGAGGCTTATTGGGTCGATGAATTCCGGTTGAGCCAGCTGCAGCAAGGGCTGTCGCCGGCGGAGCTCGAGTTGACGCCGGCCACCGACGATTGAGAGCGTGACTTCCATCCGTTCGTACCGCGCCGGGAAATCCGAAATGCTGGCAGGACAGAGGGGGGTGTGCAGGAACGCGGCGCTGGGAAGGCGCACCTGCCACCGCCGCTGCCGCCTGAGCCATGCCGCCCCCCGCCAAACTCAAAGCCTATCGCGCCAAGCGCGAATTCTCGAAGACGCCGGAACCGGCCGGTGGGCTCATTGCCGGCGACGGCAACCGCTTCGTCGTCCACAAGCACCACGCCACCGCAGACCACTATGATCTGCGCCTGCAGGTCGGCGATGTCTTGAAGAGTTGGGCGGTACCGCGCGGGCCTTCGCTCAATCCGGCCGACAAAAGGCTGGCGGTCCAGACCGAGGACCATCCGCTCGAATATATCGACTTCGAGGGCGTCATTCCCGAGGGCGAGTATGGCGGCGGGCCGATGATCGTCTGGGATACCGGCACCTGGGCGCCGATGGACGACGTCGAAAAGAGTTTCAAGACCGGCGCCTTCAAGTTCCGGCTGGCCGGCGACAAGCTCAATGGCGGCTGGATGCTGACCAGGCTGAAACCGAAACCCGGCGAGGATGCTGAGAAGAAAAACTGGCTGCTGTTCAAGGAGCGCGACCTTGCCGCCGACACCGCGCTCGACATCCTCACAGCGCGGCCGGAAAGCGTCAAATCCGGATTGCGCATCGAGGAGCTGGTGGCGCCGGCGAAACCGGCGGCCAAACCCGCACCCAGGCAGGGTTCGCTGAAGCCAGGCACGCTGCCGGGCGCGTTCAAGGCCCCGGCACTCAGCCGCATCGAGCCGCAGCTGGCGACGCAGGCGCCAAAACCGCCCGATGGCGAGGACACCAAGAGCGGTACGGGCGAGGTCTGGCTGCACGAGATCAAATTCGACGGCTACCGCACCATGGCGCATCTCACTGACGGCGTGGTCAAGCTGATCACCCGTGGCGGCATCGACTGGACCAAGCGCTATGGCGACCTGCCGCATGCCTTCGCCAAGCTGCCGTGCCGCGATGCCATCATAGACGGCGAGATCGTCGTGCTCGACGCCCAGGGCATCAGCCGCTTCGCGCTGTTGCAGGATGCGCTGGCCGAAGGCGCCGGCAGCAGGCTGCACTTCTACGCCTTCGACCTTCTCTATCTCGACGGCTGGGACCTGACCAAGGCGCCACTCATCCGGCGCAAGGCGCTGCTGGCACAAATGCTGTCCGGCCTCGGCGCCAATTCCGCCATCCAGTTCTCCGACCATGTCGAGGGCTCCGGCCAGGGGCTCTACGACCAGGCGTCGGAACTCGGGCTGGAAGGCGTCGTCTCCAAGCGCGCCACCGCAACCTACCAGAGCGGCCGCACCAAGAGCTGGACCAAGACCAAGGCGCTGAAGAACGGCGACTTCGTCATCGCCGGCTATACGGTCTCCGACGCGGCCGAGGGGCTCGCGGCACTGGGGCTTGCGGAGTTCGAGGATGGCGAGCTGCATTATCGCGGCAAGGTCGGCACTGGCTTCGACAGCGAGACCGCGGCCGACCTGCTCGCCCGGCTGGAGCCGCTGACATCGGGCGCGACGGCGCCCGAAGGCGTGCCGCGCGAAATCATGCGCGAGATGAACTGGGTCAAGCCGCTGCTCTCGGCCCGCATCCACTACGCCAACCGCACGGCGGACAATGCGCTGCGCCACGCGGTGTTTCGCGGCCTGCGCGATGTCGGCCTGTCGACGCCGGTCTCGGCCAAGCGCAAGCGGCTGATCTCGGAGGCTGATCTGGCCACCATCTGGGTGACCAATCCGACGCGGCGGCTGTTCGGCAAGACCGGCCCGACCAAACTCGACATTGCCGTCTACTACGCGCTGGTCGGCGACTTCATGCTGCCGCACATTCTCGGCCGGCCAGTGTCGCTGGTGCGCTGCCCGACCGGCCTGCCGAAGGACTGTTTCTTCCAGCGCCATGCCTTCACCGGCATGCCGCCTTCGGTGGTGACGTTCGAGGCGACCAATTCCGAGGGCGAGACCAAGTCCTACCTCTCGGTCGAAGGGGCGAAAGGGTATCTGGCGCTGGCGCAGTTCGGTGTCGTCGAGTTCCACACCTGGGGCACCCACCGCACCAGCCTCGACAGACCTGACCAGATCGTCTTCGACCTCGACCCGGGCGAGGGGATTTCCTGGCGCGAGGTGGTCGAGGCGGCGGTGCACATCAAGGGTGAACTGGAAGGGCTGGGGCTGGTGCCCTTCGCCAAGACGTCCGGCGGCAGCGGCATCCACATAACGGTGCCGGTGACGCGCAAGCAGAACTGGAAGAAGCTGCACCAGGCGACCAGCGCCATCGCCACGCATCTGGCGGCAACCGCGCCCGACACCTTCACCACCACCATGGGCAAGGACAATCGCAAGAAGCGCATCTTCATCGACTATCACCGCAATGCGCGCGGCCACACCTCGGCAGCACCTTACTCGCTGCGCGCCCGCACCAACCTGCCGGCCTCGACACCGGTGAGCTGGGCGGATCTGGAAACAATCGATGCGCCGCAGGATCTGAACTATTCCTCGCTGCCGGGGCTGTTGGCGACGTCGGGTGATCCGTGGGCGGAGATTGACGAGTTCGCGCGGGATTTGCCGGTGTTCGCGGGGGCGATGTAGCGCTGCCGGCTAGGAGCGCAGATCGGAAGCGTTGCGATCCGTCACACCCCCCTCTG
>NZ_SMYZ01000135.1 GCF_004919685.1 Mesorhizobium norvegicum
GACGTCTACATCCTGCTGCACGAGAAGAAGCTCTCCAACCTGCAGGCCATGCTGCCGGTTCTCGAAGCCGTCGTGCAGACCTCGAAGCCGCTGCTCATCATCTCGGAAGACGTCGAAGGCGAGGCTCTGGCCACGCTGGTCGTCAACAAGCTGCGCGGCGGCCTGAAGATCGCCGCCGTCAAGGCGCCGGGCTTCGGTGATCGCCGCAAGGCCATGCTGGAAGACATCGCCATCCTCACCGGTGGCCAGGTCATCTCGGAAGACCTCGGCATCAAGCTTGAGAACGTCGGCCTCGACATGCTCGGCCGCGCCAAGAAGGTGTCGATCTCCAAGGAGAACACCACCATCGTCGACGGTGCCGGCAAGAAGGCCGAGATCCAGGGCCGCGTTGCCCAGATCAAGCAGCAGATCGAAGAGACCACGTCGGACTACGACAAGGAGAAGCTGCAGGAACGTCTCGCGAAGCTCGCGGGCGGCGTTGCGGTGATCCGCGTCGGCGGTGCGACGGAAGTCGAAGTCAAGGAAAAGAAGGACCGCGTCGATGACGCCCTCAACGCGACCCGTGCGGCCGTCGAAGAAGGCATCGTTCCCGGCGGCGGCGTTGCCCTGCTGCGCGCTTCGCTTAGCATCAACGCTGTCGGCGCCAATGCCGACCAGACCGCCGGCATCAACATCGTTCGTCGTGCACTGCAGGCTCCGGCCCGCCAGATCGCTGCCAACGCCGGTGCGGAAGCTTCGATCGTTGCCGGCAAGATCCTTGAGAACAAGGGCGCGACCTTCGGCTACAACGCCCAGACCGGCGAATATGGCGACATGATCGCCATGGGCATCGTTGATCCGGTCAAGGTCGTGCGCACGGCTCTCCAGGACGCGGCCTCGGTCGCCGGCCTGCTGGTCACCACCGAAGCCATGATCGCGGAGGCTCCGAAGAAGGAGTCGGCTGGCGGCGGCATGCCTGCCGGCATGGCTGGCGGCGGCATGGGTGGTATGGGCGGCATGGATTTCTAAGGTCCACGCACCTCAACAATCTCGAGGGCGGCAGCGATGCCGCCCTTTTCCTTGAAGTCGGATCCGGCCGGAAATGTTCGGCGCGTACACCGACCGTATGGCCGTAGTAGCGCTGGTCGTGAAAGCTGGACTAGAAGCGAGCGCGGGCACGGATACGGCGGAGAGCCGCTGGCGTCGGGGCTTCGAAGACAATCAACGATTCGAACCCTTCCATGAGTATGAGGGAGCGGTGGCGAAAACGTGCAATCGGCCTAGATAATGTTCGCACCTCCCCAAGTCGCCGAGAGCATGAGGCAGCAGCGGCCCCTTGCCGTCGAGATCAAACAGAAGCGTGGGCTCGTGAAGCGGCCACAGTCAATCTGGGCCGGCATCGACCTAACTGCCATCCCGAACGATAGAGGTCGCGGCGGTGGCCAGACCGACCATCGGAATAGCATCCGGCCTTCGTTCATCCCGAAGAAGGGTTGACCGACCACTCCGTTTCGCCAGCGCGAATGCGGCAGCTCCATTGCGATCGCGGCAATTCGGATTGGCGCGGGGCGCCATGTGCTCCGACCCTGAGGGCTGTCCCGGTCGGCACGAGCTATCGCTCAGCGGCGATCAAGTCATCGGTTTTCGGAATGACCGGCGACGCTTCGTCTCAACGATTATGCCGGTCGGGCTGTCGGCCGTATTCTTCGCCTTGAACACGGCGGTTCGCTTCGGTTTTGGTTTGGGTGGCGCTTGAGGCTCTGCCCTTGGCTCCGGCGTTTGCTTGCCCTTTTGTTTGTCCTTGCGGGAGCAAAGCAAAGCCTTGGCGGTCACCGCGTCCGCATCCGAGACCACGCCGGCCGGCTTGCCATCGAGATTGACCCGTGCGGCGCCGGCATCCAGTCTCGCCAAGTATTTGGCCATCTTGGTATACGCCAGCAGGGCTCTCCTCAATTCATCATCGGACAGTTCGCCGTCGAGCACCCGAATGTCATGATGGATGCCGATCTTCAGCGGTCTGGGCGCTTTCGGATTGAAGGCCGCCGGCCACTTGGCCGACAGATAGCGGAAAAGCTGTGCAGGCGATTTGCCTTGGCTACGGCTCAACATCATAAGCCTCGCCCCATTGTTTTCGTTTCCAATTCGGACCTTCCTAGCACTGATATATGCAATGATTATGGAAAAATGGGCATTCGCCCCGCAGGGCAAAGCAGCGGGCGCCTCCTCATTCGGACACGCGAAGTGCCTGGTGGGCCGAGCAGGATCGGCACCAATCACGCCGAGCCGTCCCGATAGAGTTCACAGCCATACATCAGGGTCGGTGGAATGCTGTTCCCCAATATCTCCGCCAGCCCATTGACCCTTGGCAGCGCATCTGAAACGCCGGCAGCGACAACTCGACGGCTCTCCGCGGAGGCCGTCGGGTAGTAGGAGCCGAAACCGTCGCGGCTCCTCACCCGTTCGGCCGTTCCGTCGTACAAGGGCGTCGCGTAGCGCGAAAGCTAATCAGGCGACCGTTCCGTGATCTCGGCCGGATCGACGCCGCCCTTGGACAGGAAGGCAGGCGAATGGCTGGCAAAAAGCGTTCGGCCGCAACCCGGCGTCGATCACCAGGAACCTGGCGCGGACGCGGCGGAACTTCCGGGCGGCGGCCATTCCGGAATAGCTGCCGCCGATGACAATAGGCGCAGCGAAATTCAGAAGGTTGTGGGCGACAGGCTTCGGACTCCCATTCGATTGCCGACTCGGCTCATGCCTTGACGGGCAATATTCTGAGGATGTTTGCACATCACGTTCATGGTTGCCACCATGGAGATCGCCTCAGAAGCGGCGCCCAATCGGAAACATTAACACCTCCGCGTTTTGGCTCGGCTGCTTGAACTCCTCGACGGCAACTGCCTCAATTAGCAGATCCAAGGCTTCGCGCCCCCTCTGGCTCATCGGGTCATCGCCTCGCAGGTAATGATACGCTCGATCTAGGTGCACTCGCGCGGCGGAAAAATCGCTTGTCATATGACCCTCTCAGTTGCCGCCCGCGTTAGCCGTCTACGAGGTGAGGGTCACGCAATCGTCAATATCCACAGACGGATTTGATTTAAATCGCAGATGATCCGGGAGTAACCAAACACCGGTTGTATGCGAGAGCCCCTGATTGCGTCACCCTGGCCCGGTTGACTCTGCAATAGGGTTACCACAAGCCTTGCCAATGTGTCCCCAGCATCATCCATAAGCCGTCCCGAGTTTTTGACCTGTCGAGCCATGGCACGCGCAGGCTTGCGGCGGCAATCAGCCGGATGGCGAAGATCGCGGCGAAGGCGGCAGCAAATCGGAAGCAGACTCCCGTTTGTGCGGTCGGGCATTGATTCCTAGATAGGAAATTCCGCCATTACATCTCGCTGATGGGACAGCTTGCGAACGCAAATGCAGCGCGCCCTCTTGACTGACACCCTAAACGGCGAAATCGTCATCCAGTGACCCATGAACGCAATAACGCCGGCACATTGTCCGGGACATATGGGTTAGTCCCGGCGCCAAGAGACCTATGTGGTCGCTCTTCTCGCCGAATAGAAGCTGAGGAATGCCGCGCAGTTAACGGCTCGTTAATCATGCGGGGCGTAGCCAAGAAGCGTCACATCACCTACCCAATCACATGTGACCTTAAAGACCCGGCACCCAGATTGTGCCGAGTCTTTTTGTTAGGGTAGCCTGATCCAATTGAGCGGGTCAGGAATAATGTCGGAGTGCGGGGATCAGGAAGCTTCTTAGGCCGGTCACCGACTTCATAAAGCCGACTGGAGCTGCAACCACTTGACTAGGAATGCCCTGCGAGCTTGACGGTGTCAGGCCCGGAACGCGCCTTGTTGGCCGTGTGCCAGTCCCTGACCGACAGCGGATTGCGACATGCAACTTCTCCACACCGGAGGTAACCGTGGCGAAAGTGCCGGCGCGTGAGCGCCAGGGAAGGCTGGTTAAAGAGCCGGCCCGCTTGCAGGAATCGAACTCATGGCTGACCGAAGCCTCCGCATCCTCGAGGCCCATTGCTTGGCGGACGCCATTGGCGTTCTGCGTTCTGTCTTATCGCTGTGCCATTTGCCGCACAGGATGCCCGTAACGACATTGTTTCCCGCGTGAGGTGAAGCGATGCGAGCAGGGTAGAGTGACGCGCGGCAGGGAGGGCAGGAGGCCCTAGCAAAGGCTGAAACTCGGTGAGAAATGATCCACCGGCACCTGCACGGATCACCTCGCAAAAGTGGAGGGTGGGACCTGGAATCAAGCTGACATTGCGAGATTTCGCGGCCATGGCGGCTTCGCTGTTTGCTGTCCGCGGGGGCGAGGCGCATTAGATGGGCCAGCGGCGGATGCACGCGAACCGCGGGGATGACGAACACGACCTTCGCTGGCTAGGACTGCGGCACCGCGAACCCAATGTTGGAGGCTCAACGCCGCTCGATCTGGCGAGGCACGGCGGTCGATGCGGCCCGTAGAACCCGCGCTACCGCGAGGCGCTGCCATCTCGACATAGGAGCTGCTGACTTGCAGAACACTGCACTATCTGCGAACGAACGCATCGCGACATGCCCCCCTGTAACCGCTTCCGCGCTGTTCTTGATTGACCAGGTGCAGTTCGACGCAGGGCGGCTAGCGCTCGGCCGATGTGTCGGGCGCCAGCAAAGTTGAAATGTTGCATGGCCGTGGGGACGGCCACAACGAGAGAGCCCGATCGGGCGTCACCTGGTCGGGATTGCCAGCCCGACCAGGTACCGTTCAGTCAGGCACCCCTCGGCTTAGAGAGCCGCCGCTATGAACTAGCTTCGTTGGCCGGGGCCGGCTGCAGCGGGATCGCTAAGCATCGTGACGACGTCAGCGATAGGATTCTTGTCACTCTCCGTCAGCCGCAGATCGACGTCCGCGAACGGCGCGCCCGACTTCCGGTAGGGACGCCTGAGTGGGTGCTTGCTCAGGCCGGGTGGAACCGGCGGCCTGCCGGGTTTGCGACCGCGTTTCACATAGCCGTTGCTCTGAGCGCCATCAAGGACGACCGGGCCTGAGATCGCCGGCGCAATGCGGGACTCGAATAGCATTCGATCATGGAGAGCGACCGCTCGACGCGGCCGAGTTCCCGAAGAGTTTGCCCAGTTGGCTTTCCTTCCGGTGATGCCGAGAGCTTCTTCAAATCGTCGAGGGCACAACCGCACCGGTGTTGATCGATGCCCGCCAGATGAAGGTCGATTTCCAGCTTGCGCAGGAAGGCAATCCGTTCGGTCAGCCGGCCAGGTTTGAGGCACCAGGCGCGTCCGCCGCCGATCGCAGCCAATGAAAGCGTGTCTGGCCAAATGGTCGGGGTCGCGGCGTTGAATTTCGGCTTTGACCGACACCCAACCCACGCCGACGGTTACAAGAGCGCGGGCGGGGAAAATTGGGAGGTTGATGCGCTCATCGCGAGCCGGGGGCGCCGGTCTGCCAAACTAGTGGTCGTAGGGAATCGGGTCCACGCTCTCGGTTAAAAACTTAGGAGAAACATGATCCAAAAACCGAAGCTTTGCGAGCTCAGTTCCTGTCCCGCTTAGTGCCTATTTGTGTGCGCTATTCTACCATACGCCTAATGAGATTGTCCCACCTGATGACCGTCACTAACTTGGCAGAGATCGAAGCCAAAAGCTGACAGGCAACAGGAGTGACCATGAAAAACATTATGAGTGTTGGGGACGGTGGAGACGGCAGACTGGTCATTGTCTCCAACAGGGTTGCGTTGCCCGACGAGCACGGGTCACTGCCCCCGGGCGGGATGGCCATTGCGCTGAACGCCGCGCTCCAGCAACGAGGCGGGCTTTGGATGGGCTGGTCGGGGAAGGTGAAAACCGAGAAGAACCAGGTGTCACCGACCATGCAGGAGGCCAACGGCATCACCTATGCCCTTGCGGATCTCTCGCAGAAGGATCTGGACGAATATTACTACGGCTTCGCCAACAGGGTTCTTTGGCCGGTCTTCCACTGCCGTGTCGACCTCGCCGAATACAACGACGCTAGAAAGTCAGGATACTACCGCGTCAACCGACTCTTCGCAGAGTCTTTGATGCCGCTCCACCGCGAGGACGACGTCATATGGGTGCAGGATTATCACCTGATCCCTCTAGGGAAAGAACTGCGCGAACGCGGCTGCCGCAACCGGATCGGCTTTTTCCTGCACATACCATGGCCGCCGGCGGACATCCTCGCCACCGTGCCGCTCTGCGAAGAATTACTGGAAGCGCTTTCGTTCTATGACCTTGTCGGCTTTCAAACCGACGACGATCTTGACAACTTCGCCGAATGTCTACGCCGCCGAAACTTAGGGCGTCTCATGAAAGACCGTAGCTGCCTGGTCAAAGGGCGGGAGTTTCGCTGCGGGGTTTTTCCAATCGGTATCGACACGGCCAAGTTCGAGAGCCTCGCAGAGCTAGCGACGCGCGACGGGGATCTGCAGGAAGTTTACAAGAGGACTGCTGGCTGTGACGTCGCCATTGGTGTCGACCGATTGGATTATTCCAAGGGCATCGATCAGCGCATCGTGGCGTTTCGCCATTTCCTTGATCGTAACAGCCATCGCGTCCGCAAGACGCTACTGCTGCAGATTACCCCGAAATCCCGCGGGGAAATACCGGCCTATCTGGCGCTGCAAAAGCGCATCGCCGAACTGGTGGGAGGTGTCAATGGGGAACTTGGAACCATCGATTGGGTACCAGTACACTACACCAATCGTTCCCATGGCCCGCTGCAACTGGCCGGCCTCTATCGACTGGCACGCGTTGGCCTGGTGACGCCGCTCCGCGACGGCATGAATCTGGTGGCGAAGGAATACGTGGCTGCGCAAGACCCAAGCAATCCGGGCGTCCTCGTGCTCTCGCAATTTGCCGGCGCCGCTGGCGAATTGGAGGGAGCGGTGCTTGTCAATCCCTATGACCCAGAGGCTGTGGCGGCCTCCACGGAACAGGCATTTCGCATGTCGCCAGACGAACGGAAAGACCGTTGGAAGGCAATGAAGCACAGTCTCATCGGGCATGATGTCTATCGATGGTGCGACGGCTTTCTCGCCAAGCTCGAGGCGGCGGACTTGCCAGCATGAGGCTGATCGCGACCAATTGGATCAGGGCAGCATTCCGGCCTCGCCGAGGCGTGGTTAATGTGCTGTGGTGGATGGCGATGACCGCAGGCCAACCACCCAGTTGGGTTGTAGCCGATTATGCTGGCACGGGAGCGAAGAACTCGCGGCTGCGGTCACACATCAAACTAGTTTGGCCGATCCGCGCAAGAGGGCTCTCGTCCCCGGCTCCGTCGGCGTCGAGTATTCGACTGTCATCGCTTCGCTGACGAGACCCCGTGTATTGAATATGTCGACCACCAGGTTGGCGACATTGCTGATGGGTTAAGCAGCATCGACCTACACCGCACGCCAGATCTCAAGACGTAGCATGAGCACATTCCACATTAAAACAAGAGGAAAAAGACATGGGTGAGCTCTCTTGCAGTCGGCAGCTTTCTTCAAACACGCGTGAGCGGCCACGACCGATAGTCGAGGGCGCTCGCGCCCCACGGCCACAGCAAATGTTGGCATCCATTGACCTGAATTTACTGGTGTCTCTTGAGGCGCTGCTGGAGCACCGCAACGTCACGCATGCGGCTCGGCACGTGCGCTTGAGCCAACCGTCGATGAGCCGAGCGTTGACAAGGCTGCGTGGCATTTTCAATGACGATCTTTTGGTTCGAGGCTCGAGCGGCTTGGTCCCGACGCCGCAGGCCGAACGGTTGGCCCAAATGCTGCCGCCGGTGTTGGATGCGCTCCGCGGGATGGTAAACCGCCAGGGGGAATGGCGATCAAAGACAATAATGGCGATACCCGACCATCAAGCCCTGATCTTGCTGCCGCCTCTCCTACCCCTGCTACGCGAGCACGCGCCTAATCTCGACATCGTCACCGGCTCGTTTCTAACTGGCGCGCTCCGGCGGCTTGAACAAGGCGAGATCGATCTGGCCGTTGGGCAGACCGGTGGCACGCCACCGGGCTTCTTTCGGCGCAGGCTCTATACTGACCGCTTCGCGTGCCTGCTACGTTGCGACCACCCAGCCCTGGCGCAGGAATGGACGATGGAGGCCTTCGCTGCCCTTCGCCACGCCGCCATTGACTCGGATTCGAAGGACGGCTTCGGCCGGGTGCATGACGATCTGGCCAATTTACACCTCCAAGATCGCGATCCCGTGCTGGTTTCCAACCTCCTGACGGCCGCTGTGGCCATCGCGGCGACCGATCTGGTGCTGATTGTACCACACCGCGTCGCCACACGGATCGCCGCCTTGCTCCCCCTAGCGATTGTCGATCCGCCGGTGGAACTGTCGCCTTACGAGGTTGCGCTGATTTGGCACGAGCGTTGCCATCGCGACCCAGAGCATCACTGGCTGCGCCACAAGATTGCCGCCGCAGCGGCGGCGGGAACAGAGCTGGCGCATCCATCGAAAATGAGAGGGCAAACGGCTGATGCTTCGCCAAGGGAAGAAGCGTGATGCGATCAAAGTCTGGCACTATCCTCAGGACCGAGCCAGTGCATTACCCCCCCTCCTCCATCGAGACGCGATGCTGGTTCCGCTGTCCCAACTCAGTGAAACCGACGCGCGCTGACTTCGAGCGAGCATCTACTGTGAAGAAGGCATTCACACTTACAGCCAACTACACAAACCAAGACCCTCCTTCTTCGACCGCCGTTCGGCCGCGTCAAGGCTTTCGCAGGCAGGGTGTGGTGCATGCATCGATTCTGGCCGCGTATCTTGGCCCGGACCCTTTGGCAGGTAAGTGTTTGGCACAAATTGCGAGTTCTCGGATCTTCGGCAATCTGCCCAACGAAGCGCGGCAGATCGATATCCTTGAGCACCGTTTGTTGCGGCTGGGGCACTGCGCGAAAATCGTCATCATCGATTGCCGCGAACCGGAGCAACATGGGTACGGTCATGCGAAGCTCTCTTTCGGACTGGTGCAACTAGCCCTGGTTTCCGAAGACAGGCTGGACCGAGAGGCGGTTTTCTCCGACGGGTATTCCGATTACCTGTTGTGGCCACTGATCGAGCAGGAAGTTGTAAGCAGACTGATCGCCTGCGTCGCTCAGATCGCGCGGCGTTCTGGACCGCTATTCTTCTCAGCCGACCCCCTCGTTCAGAAGGCGTGCGATCTGCTGGCACAGCGAGTCGATCAGCAGATCGCCCTCAGCGAACTGGCGCGCATAGCCGGGACTAATAAGACAACGCTCGTCAACCGCTTCGAGGCTGCCTTTGGCTGCGGGCCTATGACCTGGCTACGGCACTATCGGATGATGGAGGCTGCCGCCCGCTTGCGAAGCGGGCATGAAAGCGTGGCCGAGGTCGCTGAATCCTTAGGCTACGAAAACAGCAACAATTTCTCCACGGCGTTCAAAGCGATCCATGGGCTCCCGCCGCTGCGCTATCGCAAAATGGCGGCGCGCAGAGAAAGGTCTGCCTGACGCAAAGGTGGGGATCGGAACAAACTGTTATACAGCCAGTGAAGACACGCGAAGATCACCTGATACTCAAGCGCTTACGCACGCCAGGCACTTTGCGACTTTCACAGCAACGCTCAGAAAAGGAAGATAAGCATGTTGAACGCGGTCGCAGCGCATTTTCAAGGGCATGAACAGAGCTATTCGGACAAGAACTATGAGGCGGCGAGCGCGTTTTTCGGCGCCAAGTCCCTTCTTTTGGCCCAGCCAGGTGCTGCGCGCCCCAGTAACGACACGATCGCCAACGATCAAGGGACAGTACAGTTTCACCTCATTGGTCAGAAGACCGATGACCCGGCGTACAGCTGCATCATGAAAGAAAATCAGGACAACCTTCTGGCTATAGGAGGACTCATTCACGACTACATGCATACCCATTATCCTAAGGTTGATGCGGAAAAACTTGACATCAACACGTGGACGAACGTTGTGGGCAACATTCCCGATCTTTCGATGGGAGCGCAAAAACAGAAAGGTTACTCAAACAAGTTTGCTGGCACCTCCGTTTCAGCCACGTTCCTCTCCTTGATCGCGAAGGCGATCGTCACTGACGGGGCGTCTCTGCTAACGGATTTCGAGTCCTTCCTCACTGAGATGGGCAACCTGGCCTTCAGCGCCAACAGCAAGTCGCAGCAGTACAAGGCTCTGACATGCACCTACCAAAGCTACCTTCTCGATAACGGGGCAGGCGGATACTACGACTACGGAGCAATTGTTCTTCGAGAAGTCACGTTCAAGGAGTACTTCCTTGATCTAAAATCTTCGTGCTCATCGACACGATATGTCAACGTCGACCTACGTTATAGCGAGGTTACCAATATCGTTCAGACCCGCCGGATCCGCAACGGCGGCCCCGATTACAAAAACTTCCAGGAGATCGTGAATAAGAACGCCACCGAGCAGTTTGTGAATGCCAAGAACTTCTTTAATGGTGGCTCGACCCCGCAACAAGACATCACGCCCAAGGTCTGATCCTCATGATTGGTCTCAAAAGCAGCAGCGCACCAGCCGACGGTGTCAATTCGAAGAAACCTCGCCAGCGTCATAGATCAGGTCCGGCTGACAGCGGTGCCGACGAACTCCGGCCCCGCTTCTATAAGAAACCAACTATGAACCCCATCGCAGAAACAACTGCGGGCCTCTTCCTGGTAATCGGCGCCCATAGCAGCGGCCCCCTCGAAGCGGAGAGGATTTGCTCAGGCTTGATCCGGAAACTGTCCGAAGGCTCAATTCTGAACTTGGATCCTGATATCTGGCAGAATGCGATGCAGATGGTGCCGAACCAGGTGGAGGCCGCCACGGCTTCGACGACCCTGAACCGCACGATGGCCGTTGCGGATTTGCCAAGTACCCTCGCGTCAATTTGCGCCGATGCTGCCGACGGCGACAAAGCAGGCGTCGATCTGGCGAAGCCCATCAGTGTCTATCTGAGCAGATACGGCGAACCGACTGCATTCAACTGCTTCATCCTGGATCAATCCGACTCCGCGAAAATCTATTTATCTTTAACCTGCCTTGCCGTTTTCGATGGTGGAAGCCCTGGCAGTTTCGCCGTCACCTCAACATTGCTGAAGGCGTGCCTGAATCTGTCAAACAAGGATACGCTGTCCACTATCGCGCAGGTTTTCGGCCGCTTCGGCCCGCCGAGCGACTCACCTTACTACCTGCGCGTCTTGCCCTAATCCGTATGCCAGACGTTACATTCAGCCAGAAGGAGCAGCACGCTCGTTGAATATGTGAATACCGCAGATTTCGTCAGCGGAGCGAAGTCGGTGGTGCGCTTTGTAGCGGGAAAGCCCATGCCCTATCATGAAGACTTCGCGAAGGCGGACGGATGGTCCGCAGCGGATGTCAGCGTCCGTCTCAACAATGCGCCAGGCCGGAAATTTCTCACTTTCTTGCGAAGATCGGGGGTGACCACGGTCATTCGGTATTACGCGAGTTCCGCGAGGCCAAAAACCATCACACCAGTGGAGGCCAAACTACTATCTGGGCACGGTTTCGGAATTCTACCGATTTTCCAGGACAGCAGCCGCCATATTTCCAATTTCTCGAGCCCGATCGGTACTGCAAATGCAAGGAGTGCCATGGGGTTCGCAAAGCGCGTCGGCCAGCCGAAAGATAGAGGCAGTACGATTTTTTTCGCCGTCGATTTGGACTATCCGGCTACGCAGATCGATGGCCCTATCCTCGCCTACTTCCACGCGATTAAAGAGGAGATCAACGGCATTTTCGTAGTCGGCGCGTATGGTAGCGGTGCCGTGCTCTCAAAATTATTGGCGGAGGGACTGATCACGGTTCCATGGATATCTATGTCGCCACTGTTTCTTGGAACCGAGCAGTTCTTTTATTCCAACCGATGGTCGATGCGGCAGGTACCTCCAGAGGTTGCCCATGGCTCCTCTGGGGTGGGCTATGACCGCAATATCGTTCGGGTTCCTCGGAGGGAGATCGGGGCCTTCCAAGTTGATGAGTCGGGCGAAGGCTCGCTGGCCTAGGATGGCGAGGGACTCCGGCGAGTAGCGCGGCAAGCTGAAAACGTTGTCGCGTTTATGTTCGTAGAGGTCTCCGACGTCAACGGCGAGTGTAAGGTTGTTCGCGGTATCTCGCAAATCGTCTCTCCACGCGCTCGCCCCGCTACAATCGAGCGGTGCGGCCGCCATCATCATCCCCGGAAGTACCTGCAGCGCCGTCCACCCACGCCCAACCGGCGGCCGACATTGGGCACCAGTACCACGCCGACGTCGTGCGATGTCGCCGCTCGACAGATCGATGCCGGAGCGGGTGGTGTGATGCTTGGTCGCACCACCCGGCAGACGTGTTTCTGAAAGTTACCCTAAGGCAGGTACATCAACGGCCAGCGCATTGGAAACGGCAACGCTGTGAACGGAATTCGGGGAGAAGGCGTCACTTACCATGGCCGAGACCTCAACGGCCGGAGCGATCTCTGCTTCTGGAGGCAGCCATTAGATCCTCGCGGGCGTGATTATAGGGGTGACTTAGGGACTGCCCGATTTCACCACCCCGCCGCAGCTGTTGACGGGAGGTTTGCGCGCCTGTCGCACGGACTTCAGCTTGAAGACCTGCTATGTGGCCGTCCAGATTGGCATTCCATGCATGCTGCGGCGGAGGCATGTGCGGCAAGATATCTTGCATGCCGGGAACTGCGTGAGCTTGGGCCTGTTGATTTGCGTCGAACTGGTGATACACCGCCAATTCCGGCGGCGCGACAGGAGGCCGGGGCAGCGAGTCCAGTTGGTTGGCGGCCACCAGAACTGATTCCACTGCGTCTTGGTGCGTGCGCGAGGAAGGATCCATTCCGTAGGCTTCCTGAATCATCAGTGATGCGATTTCCCTTTGTTGGCCTTCAGGAATACGGGACAATGCGTTGCGTACACTATCGGCGAACTCGGGTGAGATCACCTGTACTTCTGCATATTTCTTCCACGATACGGGTGCGTTTTGCTTCCGGCGCAAATCGTTGGCAGTTTGTTCATTTGTGTCCGGATGCGCGAACGGAATCAACCCCTCAACACGGTTTTTCAGGAATTCGGCGGTGCTTTTGTCCATCGACCAATGACCTTCCTTGACCGGCACTCCGCTCCATGCGCTGTCCTTCAACCGAACAGCGGGACCGTTGGCCCAGGCATCCATAACCACGGTCGACCTCGGGTCGCGGCTTCCGCGCCGCAGTTCGTTCCAAATGTGACCCGTCTTGACTGGGATCTCATCACCTTGGTCGGTTATCTCTTTCATTGACACGGAAGCACTAGAGGTCATACTCCGCTCGTCGGCCGCCATGTGTGGGGCGTGGACGATAGCGGAAAGGGGAGCGGTCTGATTGCAGCACGCCGCTCCCATGACTACGGCCACTGCAACCTTAATGTTGTCGTCTGCTCCCATCATTGCAACCGACGATCCGATGCTGTTGTGGCCGTGAGAGGGAATGTCGTCCACCTTAACGTTTCCCCGGCCATGCTTGAGCAGCAGGCGGACGTCGTGAACTGTTTGCCCCGCTGTCGCGAGTCTTATCGGGCTGGTGACATCGTCACCGACGACACACGCTCCCACATGATAGGCGGCCTGCTGGATCTGATGTGGCTCCAGAGGCGCATCTCCGCCCCGTCGCAACCTGTCGGCAGGCGTGCCCAGGGAGACCCTCAGCGCTGATATGCTGCTCTCAAAGCCCGACGCCGTGGATTCTCGCGGCGACTGTCGAGTCGATCCGGAGGATTTGGAGATGCAAATTCCCATAGCCGTTCACCTGTAGTGGAGTTTGTGATCGCCGAGGGACGGGATAAGCGAGACGGGCGCTTAACCGTCAGTGTCATCTGGATGACTCATGCTAGGCGGGTTGGCTTACGACAAGCTGACGGGCACCGTAGACTTAACGCTGTGAAAACGGGCACCGTAACGTTAACCGGGCATCGATCAAAATGTGGGATGTGGCGGCATGACCATTCGGAGTCTCGTCATCGGCAGTGGCCATGAACACTTGCAGGCCGGTATTGCCGAGAAAATTCTGCTTGCCAGCCTCGCCTTATCAGTGCCGAGAGGCTCTGGATGATGAGCCTGAAGCAACCCTTGTAGCCCGCGATGGTCGTAATTGCGGTCTCGATCGCCTCCAGCTTACCCAAGTGCTTGAATTCATAGAGCACAAAGAAGTGCAACGTCCTGAACTGCACGTCGCGGTTGCCTCTCGGCGGATTTGAAGCTCCCGAGATCGCTTGCTGTATCGCGCGGGTTAGCCGTTACTAACCGTTCTGCAACATGGTCAATGGCCCGTCTGGAAGGCCGAGGTGGTTACGGCGTTCGTCGGCCCTCCTCCCGTCGCGGGATGAACTTCCAGCTGCACGTGTCCGTTTGCTATCGCGATCCATTGCTCAGCTTCCAAAGTCGTTTCTGTACCCCATGAGGTTACCACCCAAGCATGATCTGCTAAACCAATATGGTGTTACACTTGTAGTCTCGCAGAGGCTTCTCCTAGCTCTCTGGGTCACGCCGAGAGCCGTAACCAGATCAGATTTTCCGGGCGGAGGGGTTTGCGGCGAGCGCGTTCGTGATTCACCATTTTGCGGACGCTACCACCGACTGATTCGCTTGAAGGCCTGTCGCTTGCTCAGCTCCGCGGGCCGTTTGCTGCGCTGATCGGCATAGTGCGCGGTCTTCAAGGCCGGGTCGAGAGCCTTGAGATCGAGAACCAGGCGCTGCGCGCCGAGATCCAGACCCTCATGGATCGCCCTCCGGACAAGCCGACCAAGCCGACCAAGCCGTCGGAATGGGCAACGCAGCCGGCATCTGGCAAGGGGAAGCGACGCCGTCGCGGCGCAAAGCGCGACGGCGGTCGCGTGAGCCGCGAGGTGACGGTTGCGGTGAGCGCTCCTGCGGGCTCACGCTTCAAGGGATACGAGACGATCCTGGTGCGCGATCTGGTTCTGTCGGATGTGATGCGCTATCGCCGGGAGTGCTGGGTGACACCGAGCGGCGAGAGGCTCGTGGCGCCGCTGCCGGCGGGGATTGTTGGCGGCTGGGCGCGAACCTGCGCCGCTTCATCCTGGCCTGTCACATTCAGCGGCAGGTGTGGGCGACGAGATGCACCACCTCCCCTTCTCGCTGGATACGACCGCGTACGCCGAGCATGGCCGACGAGAGAAGCGCGCGTCGGAATTTCTCGAAGATCTTGACCCAGACGACGATGTTTGCCGCGCCCGTCTCATCCTCCATGGTGAGGAACATGAAGCCTCTGGCCGAGCCCGGCCGCTGCCGGACCAGCACCAGGCCGGCGGCCTCGAGCCAGCTTCTGTCTCGCGCCTGCATGGCTTCCTGACAGGTCACGATGCGGCGCCGGTTAGGCGGCACGCCGATTTTGGTAACGCTTGCCTGTGAACTGAAAGATTGAAGGTCGGACTTGCGGCACATCGATTACGTTCAAATGAATAAGTTGCTGCCCGGCGAGGTCGTTTCAGTGCATCTCGACTGGTGGGTCGGCAAGACAATGGGGAACGGGAATGATCGCAGGCGTAAAGGGACGGCTTTGGGGCCGGAAGCTTCGGGCCTGGAACACGACCCCAGTTGGGCGCAAGCATCGTGGCCTCCGCCCGGTCAGGCATTCACCGGCTCGGAAAATGCCAATTGATTCTGCTCAACCGGACATGCCTAAACGGCCACCTGCGTCCCGATCTCGACCACACGTCCGGTCGGGATCTGGAAATACTCCGTCGCATCGGCTGCCGTGCGCGCCAGTCCGATGAACAGCTTGTCCTGCCACACCGGCATGCCGGAATAGGGCGACGCCTTGAGCGAGCGCCGCGACAGGAAGAAGGACGTGGTCATGATATCAAACTTCCAGCCCTGCTTGCGGCAGATCGCCAGCGCACGCGGAATGTTGGGCTGTTCCATATAGCCGAAGGTCAGCGTCACCCGCATGAACAGCTCGTTGACCGTCTCCATCTTGACCCGGTCGCTGTCCGGCACCACCGGCTGCGGCGCCGTCACCACCGAAAGGATGACGTTCTGCTCGTGCAGCACCTTGTAGTGCTTCAGGCTGTGCATCAGCGCGGTCGGCGCGCTGAGCGGATCGCTGGTCAGGAACACCGCAGTGCCCGACACCAGATGCGGCTTCTTCTTCAGCAGATTGCCGGCAAGGAAATCCAGCGGGATCTCGTTCCGGCGCGTCTTTTCGAACAAATAGCGGGTGCCGCGGATCCAGGTCCACATGGTGAGCACAATAACTGCGGCAATGGCAAGCGAGGACCAGCCCCCTTCAAACACCTTGACTATGTTGGCCGCAAAGAAGCCGGTATCGACGAAGGCGAACAACGCCATCAAGGAGACCGCGACGCCGACCGGCCACTTCCAGATGCGCGTCATCACAATAAAAAGCAGTATGTTCGTCACCAGCATGTTGCCGGTTACCGAAATACCGTAGGCCGAGGCCAGTCTGCTCGATTCACCGAAGCCGACCACCAGCAGCATCACCACCAGCGCCAGCAGCAGGTTGACGCGCGGCAGGTAGATTTGGCCCGACTGTTTTTCCGACGTATGCAGGATCACGAAACGCGGCAGCATGTTGAGCTGCACCGCTTGTCTGGTCAGCGAGAAGGCGCCGGAGATCACCGCCTGGCTGGCGATCACAGTCGCCGCCGTCGCCAGCACCACCATCGGGATAAGCATCCAGCCTTCGTTCATCTCGAAGAAGGGATGACCGACGACACCGCCATTCGCCAGCACGAAGGCACCTTGCCCGACATAGTTGAGCAACAGGCAAGGAAACACGATTGCCAGCCAGGCAAGCACGATCGGCTTGCGCCCGAAATGGCCGAGGTCGGCATAGAGCGCCTCAGCGCCGGTGACGGCGAGAAAAACCGCACCAACCGTGACGAAGGCGACTTCGGGCGAGTTGACCAGGAACGACACGATGTAATGCGGGCTGATGGCCAGCAGGATTTCCGGGTCGTCCATGATGTGGTTGAGGCCAGAAAGGCCGATGGCCAGGAACCACAGCGCGGTAGCGGGCCCGAACACCAATCCTACGCCGCCGGTGCCAAACCGCTGTACCGCAAACACAATCGCCAGGATGGCCAGTGTCAGCGGCACCACATAGGGCTGGAATGTCGGCGTGACGACATTCATACCTTCGACCGCCGACAGTACCGAGATTGCCGGCGTAATCACTGCGTCGCCGAAAAAAAGCGCCGCGCCGACGATGCCGATGCCGAGGATCACCGCCGAGCGGGTCGGGAAACTGTTGCGCGCCAGCGCGACAAGCGACAGCACTCCGCCCTCGCCTCGATTGTCGGCGCGGAGCACGAACATGATGTATTTGATCGTCACGGTGATCGTCAGCGACCAGATGATCAGCGACAGCACGCCGAGGATGTCGCCACGGTTGGCGACGTTGCCACCGGCTGATGCATGCAACGCTTCGCGGAATGCATAGATCGGGCTCGTGCCGATATCGCCGTAAACGACACCGAGTGCCCCCAGCATCAGAACCTTGGTGCTGTGCTGTTCAATCTCAGAATGGCTCGATTGTTCGACGGGTTCTGCCTCACTACCAGTATTGGTAAGGGCCATGGGCGACACTCCGGTAAGCGCGCGGTGCTCTACGCTTGCTGCACTGCAATATCAAGTGCCGCAACGTAATGTCTGCCGGCATCGCCTATCGTTGCTCGCCTTGGCAGACTCGCCAGCCCTCGGCCACAGTGCCCCCCGCGATGCGACCGATGGCGACCAGGGTGTCGGGGCGCATAAGGATGGCGGTTTCCTGATGCCGTTGCTCCAGTGTGATCGCACCGTTGCTGCGTAAGCTATTTACATGCTCGATCCCAGCGAGACGTGGCCAACTCGAACGCAGGGCCAAGCCGCTCACCGGCCGCACTTTGCGGCGCAGATAACGATTCGATCTCCGCGGCGAGATGCTGGTTGAAGAAGCCACCAAGCTTGTCGAAGGGCACACGGTCGTAATATCGACATGCCAGCACCCGAACCCAGACAAGCTCCTTCGGCTTCGCTGCTCGCGCCACGAACAACCCGATCTTCTCTGCGAAGGGGGCGCCGTAATCCTTCAGGTCGAAGCCAAACGGGAGCGTGACGTATACTACACAGGCGAAGGGCTAGGAGGCGGGTTCGGTGAGGAACGGCATGGTGTCCACGCCGTCTCCTGGAAAGACAGAGGAATGCGGATGGTTCTCGAAAAGGCCGGCGGCGGCCTCGATGGCGGAGAAGATGCCGAGCTCGCAGTTGTCGCTGTTAGTAACCGATATGATAATGACGGTGCCATCCAATCGCCGCTGGAGATGAGTGATTTTCGGCGTATGGTGCGACCATCCGGGACAGGGGCACCCGGGAGCACGCCAAGTGCGGGCAGGCCGATGTATTCGATGAGCTGCCAGCTCGCGTTAGTAGCTGGCCGCCCCTGCGACCTGCCCTTGCGCCGAGAGCGCGGATCCGTAGGTGTCGCGTCGCCCGCCGGCTCCCGACTGTTTGAGG
>NZ_SMYZ01000136.1 GCF_004919685.1 Mesorhizobium norvegicum
GCCGGTGGCGACGATCGAAGCACCCGTCGCCTCGATGTTTTTCACCTTGCGATCACGCAGCTTGGCCGAAATGTCGGACTGCAGGATGTTGTAGGTGCCGGCCGAACCGCAGCAGAGATGCCCTTCGCGCGGCTCGCGCACGATGAAGCCGGCCTTGGCCAACAGTTCCTTCGGCTGGCGGATGATCTTCTGGCCGTGCTGCATCGAGCAGGCCGAGTGATAGGCGACCACCGTGCCCGGTTTGCGCACCGGTTCGGGCAGCTCGATGCCCGCCAGATATTCGGTGATGTCCTTGGCCAGTGCCGACACGCGCGCGGCCTTGTCGGCATAGGCCGGATCCAGCCGCAGCATGAAGCCGTAGTCCTTGATCGTCGTGCCGCATCCGGATGCGGTGAT
>NZ_SMYZ01000137.1 GCF_004919685.1 Mesorhizobium norvegicum
CGCGGTAGAACGGGGAAGCGTAGGAAGCCGCCGTTTGCAGGCCGGGCTCACCTGAATATCTGCGCACCCTAACCGCAGCCGACCATGTCGCGCGGCAGATAGCAGGCCGCCGGCTCGGTCTTGGTCTCGAACAGCGACTGCTTCGGCCGGAAATAGAAGAAGGTCACCGGCTTGCTCTCGCGCACGCTGCCGTCGGCAAAATGCGCGGCAATGCTGAAGCTATGGATCGACGACATCGACGACCACATCTTCAGCCGCGTTGTATAGGCGCTGATCTTCTTGTTGCCGCGCACCGGCATGGCGATGGTGTAGTCGTGCTTGCCGATCGGGAACTCGATGTTCTGGTAGCGCATCGCCTCCGGCGTACCGCCGCCGCCGTCGCCGCATTCGGCCATCGATTCCGGCGTCTCGAAGACCGCCATGGTGATGGAGGCGCGGAACGGCTCGCTCTGCTGGTAGACGTGACCTTCGTCATCCGCCCAGGAATAATCGAACTTGCCGATCGCATTCAGCGTCATCGCCTGTTGCATGTTGCCGAGATAGTCGCCGACCTCGCCGAACTTGATCTTGTTGGTCAGCTGGCTGCGGCAGACATTGAGACTGTCCACCGAGGGACAAGGAAAACGCCCCGTTTCCAGGCTGGCCGTGTCGACGCCGGCCTCAGTGAGCACGCTCTTGACCGACACGTCGACGCCGTCGCCGAAACTGCCGACGTCCTTGCTGTACATGCGGCTGGGATCACCGGTCGGGTTGCCCTCGTCGTCCACCATGGTGAACTGGATCGACATCTTCATGTCCTTGGCGTCGCCCCAGCCATTGTTGACGATCGAGAAATCCGGCCGGAAGCCGACGCAGCCGAAATGCTCCGATATCGATAGCATCGGCTTGCGATAGGCATCGCTGGCGGCGACCTTCATCTCCAGGCTGTCGAGCTTGACCTTGGATCGGTCGGAGGTCTTGAGATCGACTTCGGCAAAGGCCGGCGCATTCTCCCAGTCCATGCCTTCATAGACATTGCCGGTGGCGACCTGGCCGGTGCCGTTCCAGCTGTCATTGTACTGGTCGGACTGCGGATAGATCGCGATGTCCTCGTCACGCACCAGATGCTGGTACTGCATGTCGGACTGCTGGGTCATGCGCTGGTCGACCGCGACGCCGATCTCGACCTTGTCCGCGTCGCCGCCACCGGTCTGCGCCTTGAGGAGCCCGCCGACCCTGGCATCGGCCAGCACGTCGGGGCGCGAGCCGCCGACCTCCTTGCCCATTGCCCATTGCGAGTCGTAGACAGTGCCGCCGGCAAGCCGGGTGCGGCCCTTGCCGTTCTTCAACCCGTCGACAAATGAGCCGGCAAAAATCTCCCCCGTCTTTGACAGCAGCCGCCCCTCGCCGTTCGGCACGCCGGCGACGAAGCTACCCTCATAGCGGTTGCCGTCGGCGTCGACATGGATGCCCTTTCCGTTGAGTTCCCCGGCAAGCCAATGCCCGTCGAAAACTTCGCCCGAGCGCAGCTCGAGCCGGCCTTGCCCGTCGGGCCGGCCGTTCCTGATGTCACCGAAATAGCTGGAATAGATGGTTTTGGGATCATAGCTCGCCGAGCCACGCACCCGCCACACCAGCCTGCCCTTGCCGTTGATGGTGCCGTCTTCGGCAATCGTCCGGTCAGGCGACTGGCCCGCCGCCGGCTCCCAGATGAAGTCGAGATTCCTTTCCGGATGGAAGTCCCACGCCCGGACCGTCCTGCGCAGCACCGAGCGCGTGTCCGCCTGATAGAGGATCTGCACCCGTTCCGCCCAGGCACCATCGGCGGGTGCAGTGGCCGGATCGGCGAAGGCGGGCGAAAGCATCAACGCGACCAGCATCGATGCGGCCGCGATCCCGAACACTGCCTTTGCCCGCGCCATCCCAAAAACCCCTTTGGATGCCCAACCCCCTGGCGGATCAAGCGTAGTCGGCGAGCCAGCCTCGTGCAAGAGAAGCAGCACTGCAAGCATCGGCACGAAAAAGGCGGCGGGATTGCTCCGCCGCCTCTGTCTCCACCGCGAATGCGCAGCGTCTATTTATACAGGCTGTTGATCCACTGGACGTTGGCAGCGTTCAGGCGCACGGCGGTGTTCGCGTCGGGGCTTTCCGCCACGTTGACACCGGTGATGATGCGCTGCTTGGCCTTGTTGTCGTAGGCATAGACCGAGCTGCCGCTCGACCCCGGGAACGTATCGCAGTCATACTGGAAATATTCCGGGGCAATGTTTTCGGCATGCACTTCGCAGCTTGCCTTCCACATCGTGCCCATCGGCTTGTCACCGGGATAGCCGACGAGATTGGCGATGAAGTCGCCGAGATCGTCATAGTTGGCATAGCCCAGCCAGCCGAGGTTGGTGCCGACGTCCTGCTTCAGCGTGACGATGCCGAGATCCCACAGGAGGACCGAACCATAGTAGCCCTGGTAGTTGTCGATGAAGCCTTGCAGCACATAGGCGCTTTCGAAGGTGAAGGCGCCGAACGGTGCGTCGTCGGCTGTGCTGCCGTTGAGACCCGGCACGAACAGATAGTCGGAGAGCCAGTCCTTGTCTTCATGGCTGTAGAGGCAGTGCGCCGCGGTGAGCACCGTGCGCGGGCCGATCAGCGTTGCCGAACAGCTGCCAAAGCTACCCGTCTTCGGCGACTTGGCTTCGAGATAGCCGATCGCCGAGAACGGATAGGTCTTGGTGTTCTTGACCTGCTCGCGATCGTCGGTGCCGAAAACCTGACGGCCGGCTTCGCCTTCGCCGAGGTCAGGATCTTCGGTCTTGCGCGGACCACCTTCGGTTCCATTGGCCGGCGCGTTCAGTTCCTTGATGATGAGGTCCCGAAGCGCTTCGCTCGGCTCGATCTTGATCTCCTTGCCATCGGCGGAACGCCCAACGATGCCATAGGATTTGACAGCCGCTGCCTCGTCGGTAATCGGCGCGGCGCGATTGTCTTCGTCAGTCAGTTGCGGTGGTGCGATTGGCTTTGCCCGCCCGGGCTTGTAGTCGCCTGAAGTCGCGTCCCGCATGCTTTCGCCATTGCCGGCACTGGCGGAGCCAGGATCGGCGGCGAAAACCGGGACCGCCCACATTGCAGTGGAAAGCAATGCGGACGCAATGAGTGCGTTTGTCAGTTTTGTCATGGTGAGACTCTCCCAAAAGTCAGCAAGGACTGGATCAAAATACAGAAATATTGTCGAGATCGTGGTGAAGCCGAAAAATGAGTTTGGTTACCGGCGCCTGAACCTGATCATCACCCCATGCGGTCTGTCGAAGACCCCCGCCAAAGACATCCGCGCGGATATACTGCCTAAATTAATACAACATTGGAATGACAAATCGCTTCCACGTAGCCCGTGGGGGGCTATAGGGTTTTGAGTGGGTTCCGCACGGGAACGCGATCCGCGAAGCAACGCCTGCTTGCTGGCGACTGTTTCGTTGATCATGCGCCGGGGCTGGCTCGTTCGGGAACGTGTCTCAGGAGGATTTCAGGTGCACATCATCCATCGGTTCAGGCCGATCGCCGCCGCGTCTTTGCTCGGCATCGCTGCAGCCCTTGCGGCCGCCAACACTGCCCAGGCGGATGAAGGCGCCGCCCGACCGGAGGCGGCAGTCTCGCCAATGAAGCGCGTGACGGAAGCCAGGGCAAAGGCCGCTGCGGAGAACCCCGACGGCGCCGATCGCGTCTATGGCGGCAACCAGGCCGAAAAGGGCGCCTATCCGTTCCAGGTCGCGCTGCTCACCACCGACCGGCTGGACGAGAACCCGGCCTCGCAGGCCAATGCCCAGTTCTGCGGCGGCAGCCTGATCGCCCCGCAATGGGTGCTGACGGCAGCACACTGCCTCAACGACAAGGGCCAGCCGATTTCGCCGAAGAGCGTCACCGTGCTGACCGGCGCCACCGATCTCAGCGAGGGCAAGCGCCACAAGGTGGTGGAGGTCATCGTCAACGAAGGCTACAGCGAGCAAACGCTCGACAATGATCTCGGCCTGCTCCGGCTTGCCGAGCCGACCGATGCGCCGACCATCAAGGTCACCCATGACGCAACGCCCGACACCGGCAAGACGACGGTCACCGGCTGGGGCAAGATGCAGGATGGCACCTTCCCGACCACGCTGATGGTTGCCGACCTTGATCTCCAGCCGAACACCGCTTGCAACAGCGGCATCAAGGCCATCTATGCGCATGATCTGAAGGCAGCACTTGGCGATCTGTCCCACCGTATGCGCTATTCGGAAAAAGGCATCGACGCGGCCGCCAATGCGATTGCCGCCGACATGACCGACCCGCTGACCGGCAACATGATCTGCGCCGGCACCACCAGCGGCGTGCGCGATGCCTGCAACGGCGACAGTGGCGGCCCGCTGTTCATGACCGGCGCCAACGGCCCGGTTCAGGTCGGCGTCGTCAGCTGGGGCGAAGGCCCGGCGGACGGCAGTGCGGCCTGCGGTCACAAGGACGCCTACGGCATCTACACGCGGCTGGCCAACTACGCCGGCTGGATCGAGGCGAAGATGAAAACCTCTGCTCCGGCGCCTGCCAAACCCAAGCCGGGACTGGGCACGGCGCAGAAGCCGAAGACGCCCTGAACCACGGCCGCTTCGCCTTCACATGAAAAACGGCGGGGTCCCCCGCCGTTTTTGTTTTGCCGGCTTATTGAGCGGGCTTATTTCCTTGGCGGGCCTTTGCGCTCGGCCGAAGCCGCCCACAGATTGATGTCGGACTCGCGCGCATAGGTGTCGATCTCGGCGAGCTCGGCATCGCTGAAGTCGAGCACCTTGAGCGCGCCAACGCAGTCCTCGACCTGCTCCGGCCGGCTGGCGCCGATCAGCGCCGAGGTCACCCTGCCCTTGCGCAGCACCCAGGCCAGCGCCATCTGCGCCAGCGTCTGCCCGCGCTTGCTGGCGATGGCGTCGAGCGCCTTGATGTTGGCGATGGTCTTGTCGTTGATGAACGCTGTCTTCAGCGACTTGCCCTGGGAGGCCCGGCTGCCGTCGGGAATGCCGCCGAGATACTTGTTGGTCAGCATGCCTTGCGCCAGCGGCGAGAACACGATGGAGCCGACGCCGAGCCCTTCGAGCGTGTCGAGCAGGCCGTCTTCCTCCACCCAGCGGTTCAGCATCGAATAGCTCGGCTGGTGGATGACGCAAGGCGTGCCAAGCTGCTTCAAGATATCGGCGGCCTCGCGCGTGCGCTGCGAATTGTAGGACGAGATACCGGCATAGAGCGCCTTGCCCGAGCGCACGGCATGATCGAGCGCGCCCATGGTTTCTTCCGGCGGCGTGTCAGGATCGAAGCGATGCGAATAGAAGATGTCGACATAGTCGAGACCCATCCGCTTCAGGCTCTGGTCGAGGCTGGCAAGCATGTATTTGCGCCCGCCCCATTCGCCGTAAGGCCCGGCCCACATCTCGTAGCCGGCCTTGGTCGAGATGATCAGCTCGTCGCGGTAGGCGGCGAAGTCGGTGCGCAGGATCTCGCCAAAAGCGGTCTCGGCCGAGCCAGGCGGCGGACCGTAATTGTTGGCGAGGTCGAAATGCGTGATGCCGAGATCAAAGGCCTTGCGCGCGATCGCCTGCTTGGTCTTGTGCGGCGTGTCGTTGCCGAAATTGTGCCATAGGCCCAGCGAGATCGCCGGCAGCTTCAGGCCGGAGCGGCCACAGCGGTTGTAGATCATTTTCTCGTAGCGGTTTTCGGCGGGACTATAGGGCATCGGAAATCCTCAAATGGAAGCGAGCCAGGCATCGCGGCAACGCGGCGAGTCGGCTCTGCCCTTCACCCTTACCCTCTCCCCGTCGGAACGGGGAGAGGGTTGAGGTGCACGGACTACTTCTTCTTTGCCAAAAGCTCTTTGGCTTCCTTGACGCCAAGTGCTGCCGGCCGTTCGCAGGTGGTCTGCATGGCGACGAACTTGCCGGTTTCGCCGGAGCGCAACAGGCCGGTCATCACGTCGACGGCGTGAAGCGCCAGTTCCATCGAGCAGCGGTGCGGCCGGCCTTCCGCGATCGCCACCGCCATGTCCGCGAGACCAGCGGTGCGGTAGTTGGCCATCATGCCTTGTCCATGCATTTCATTGGGGACACCGAACGGGTGCTTCCATTTCGGCAGCTTCTTGACCGGCTTGCTGTCTTGCGTGAAGCGCACGTCGCCGCCAAAGAAATTCGGATCCGGCACGAACACCGTGCCCGTCTCGCCATAAAGTTCCATCGGCGCGTGACCATGGGTCCAGACGTCCCAGCTGGTGTTGAGCGTGATTACGGCGCCATTCTCGAACTCCAGCAGGCCATGGATGGTTGTGGGTGTCGCGACCGGAATCTTTTCTCCGGCGCGCGGTTTTGATGAAATCGTCCGTTCCTTGGCCGGTGTCGTCGCGAAGGCCGCGACCTGCTTCACCGGCCCGATCAACTGGATCAGATTGGTGATGTAGTACGGTCCGATGTCGAGCACCGGACCGGCGCCCGGCTGGAAGAAGAAATCCGGGTTGGGGTGCCAGTGCTCCATGCCGTGGCTCATCACATGGCAGGTGCCGCTGGTGATCTTGCCGAGCTTGCCGGTGTCGATCAGGTCGCGGACCAGTTGATGCGCACCGCCAAGGAAGGTGTCGGGCGCCGAGCCGACGCGAAGGCCTTTCGCCTCGGCGCGTTTCTTCAGGTCGAGCCCTTCCTTGACCGACAGCACGAACGGCTTTTCCGAATAGACATGCTTGCCGGCGTCGAGCACCTGCTTCGATACTTCGTAGTGCACCGCCGGAATGGTGAGGTTGACGATGATGTCGATATCGTCGGCCTTCAGCAGCCCCTCGACAGTCTCGGCGCGCAGTTTGAACTCCTTCGCCCGCGCCTTCGCCGCTTCCATGTTGATGTCGGCGCAGGCACGCATCTCGATGCCGCGAAACAGCGGCGCCAGCGAGAAATATGCTTTCGAGATGTTGCCGCAGCCGATGACGCCGATGCCAAGTTTCTTTGCCATGCTGATTGCTCCTAGTAGGTCTTGACGGCTGCGATCGAGCGGCGGGCGAAGCGCTCGATGTCGTTGGGGTTGTCCTGTTCCATGACGTAGTATTGGGCAGCACTCTTGGCGCGCAGCGCCTTGATCAGGCCGGCCCAGTCGATGGTGCCGTGGCCGACATCCGACCAGCCGTCTTCGTCCAGCCCCTCACCCGGTTTGGCCATGTCCTTGACATGGACGGCGCTGATGCGCTTGCCGTATTTCTCGATCCAGGGCAGCGGATCACCGCCGCCGCGCACCACCCAGGCGACGTCCATCTCCCAGCCGATGTCAGGCGCGGAAGACAGGATGTGATCCTGCGGCACCGATCCGTCGGCGAGTTTCTTGAACTCGAAATCATGGTTGTGCCAGGCAAAGCCGTAGCCGGCCTTCTTCGCGGCCTCGCCGACCTTGGCCAGGCGCTCGCCAAAGCCGCGCCAGCCGGCGGTGTCGGATGGCCTTTGCTCCGCCAACAGATAGGGGCAGATCAGCAGCTTGATGCCGAGGGCTTCGGCGATCTTGCGCACGCCGTCGAAATCGTTCTCGAGCGCATCGATCGAGAAATGCCCGGTCGGCATGGCGAGCCCGTTCTTGTCGAGCTCAATGCGGAAGGCCTTGGGATCATCATAGACGCCGCCGAAGCCTTCGACCTGGGTGTAGCCGAGCTTGCCGAGCGTGGCGAGCACGCCTTCCCAGGGCAGGAAATTGCGGGCGCTGTAAAGTTGGAATGACCAGTTCATCGTCTCTGTCCGTTTTGCTTGGGGGATTGTCTTTGGAAGGTTGGTTCTCGGAAGCTAGATGCGGGTGCCGGTTGCGGTGTCGAAAAGCGAAGCGCGCATCGGATCGAAGCCGAGCGTCACCGCCTCATCGTTCTTGGGCGTGCGTTCCGAGGTCACCCGGACGCTGAAATTCTGCTGGGCAAGCTTCAGCCAGACCAGCGTGTCGGAGCCCATCGGTTCGACCACCTCGACCTTGGCATCTGTCGAGAACGGCCAGCCGGTGCCACTGTTCAGGCTGACATGCTCGGGCCGGATACCGAATGAGACGGGTCCGGCAACCGGAGGCCCGGCAAAATCATAAGTGCCGAGCGGAATCTTGAGAGCATCGGCCACGAAACGCCACCCACCGTCCGCGTTCTCCAGGTGGCCATCGATGAAATTCATTGCCGGTGAGCCGAGGAAGCCGGCGACGAAGCGGTTGACCGGGCGGTTGTAGATAGTTTGAGGCGCATCGAGCTGCTGGATGACGCCGCCCTTCATCACCGCGATGCGGTCGGCCAGCGTCATCGCCTCGATCTGGTCGTGGGTGACGTAGATCATGGTGTTCTGCAGCTTGCGATGCAGCAGCTTGATCTCGACGCGCAGTTCGGCGCGCAGCTTGGCATCGAGATTGGACAGCGGCTCGTCGAACAGGAAGACGTCGACGTCGCGAACCAGCGCCCGTCCGATCGCCACGCGCTGGCGCTGGCCGCCGGAGAGCGCCGCTGGTTTGCGCTGCAGCAGCGGCTCGATCTGCAGTATCTCGGCCGCCCGCGCGATGCGCTTGCCGATCTCGTCCTTGGGTATGCCGGCAACGCGCAGGCCGAAGGACAGGTTCTTCTCCACCGTCATCTGCGGATAGAGCGCGTAGGATTGGAAGACCATGCCGATGCCGCGGTCCTTGGGCTCTTCCCAGGTGACGTTCTTGCCTTTGATGAAGATGCGGCCTTCGGAGATGTCGAGCAGGCCGGCGATGCAGTTGAGCAAGGTCGACTTGCCGCAGCCGGAAGGGCCGAGCAGCACGATGAACTCGCCCTCGGCTACATCGAGATTGAGGGTCTGCAGCACCGAAATCACGCCGAAATTGAGCGACAGATCCTGGATCGAAACACTGGTGCCGTTGGCTGCCGTCATCGCCATCACCCCTTCACCGCACCGGCGGCGATGCCGCGCACGAAAAGCTTGCCGGAAATGAAGTAGACGATGAGCGGCACAAGCCCGGTCAGGATGGTGGCGGCCATGTTGACGTTGTACTCCTTCACGCCTTGCACCGAGTTGACGATGTTGTTGAGCTGCACCGTCATCGGATAGGTGTCGGGGCGGGTGTAGACGACGCCGAACAGGAAGTCGTTCCAGATGCCGGTCACCTGCAGGATGATGGCGACGACGAAGATCGGCAGCGACATCGGCAGCATGATGCGCAGGAAGATGCCCCAGAAGCCGGCGCCGTCGACACGCGCCGCCCGGAACAGCTCTTCCGGCATCGAGGAGAAATAATTGCGGAACAGCAGCGTCAGGATCGGCATGCCGAAAATGGAATGGACGATCACCAGGCCGCTGAGACTACCATAGAGGCCGATCTCGCGCAGGATGATGACGATCGGATAGATCATCACCTGGTAGGGAATAAAGGCACCGACGATCAGTATGACGAAAAAGGTGTCGGCGCCCTTGAAGCGCCAGTTGGCGAGCGCATAACCGTTCACCGAGGCGATGGCGATCGACAGCAGCACCGACGGCACGGTGATGCGCACCGAATTCCAGAAGCCGCGCGAAAGCCCGTCGCAGTTGAGACCAGTGCAGGCTGTCGCCCACGCCTTGACCCACGGCTCGAAGGTGATTTCGAGCGGCGGCGAGAAGATGTTGCCAAGCCGTATCTCGGGCATGCCCTTGAGCGACGTGACGACCATCACGTAGAGCGGCAGCAGATAATAGAGCGCCACCACGATCAGGGTGCCGTAGAGGAAGATGTTGCGGCGCGAAAACATGCGGCGCGGTTTCGGGCCATAAGGCTCGGTGACGTCCTGGCGCGCGCCGGCGGCAGTGCTTGTTTGAACCGTGGTGTTTGCCATGCTCATTTGCGCCGCCCGAATTCGAGATAGGCCCACGGCACGATGACGATCGCCACCGAGAGCAGCATCATGGTCGAGGCGGCAAAACCCTGGCCGAGGTTCTGAGCGAAGAACATATAGTCGTAGACGTATTTGGCCGGCACTTCGGAAGCGATGCCCGGGCCGCCGCTGGTCTGGGCCACGACGAGGTCATAGACCTTGACGATGCCCGACGCGATGATGACCAGCGTGGTGATGAAGACTGGCCGCATCATCGGGATGACGATGAACAGATAGGTCTTCCACATCGGTATCCCATCCACCCGCGCCGCCTTCCAGATGTCCTCGTCGATGCCGCGCAGGCCGGCCAGCATCAGGCACATGATGAGCCCTGTGCCTTGCCACAGTGCTGCGATCGATATGCCGTAGATGACGATGCTGGAATTGTAGAGCGGGTCGAAGCTGAAGCTCGTCCAGCCGAGGTCCCGCACCACGTGCTGGATGCCGAAATCGGGATTGAGCAGCCACTGCCAGACCAGGCCGGTGACGATGAAGGAAAGCGCGAACGGATAAAGGAAGATGGTGCGGAACGTGTCCTCGAAGCGGATCTTCTGGTCGAGAAGCGCGGCAAGCAGGAAGCCGATGACCAGCGAGAACACCAGCGAGATCACGCCGTAGATCAATAGATTCTCGATCGAGATCAGCCAGCGCGGCGTCGCCCACAGCCGGTAGTACTGGTCGAGCCCGACGAAATTCAGCCGCGGCAAGAGCTTCGAATTGGTGAAGGAATAGAGCACCGTCCAAACGGTGCCGCCGACGAAAACCACCATCGCGGTGAGGATCATCGGGATCGACGCGACCTTCGCATTGAGGTTGCGGAACAGCGGATTGGGGCGTTCGCTCTTGCTCATCTCGTCAGCCGGCTGGGTAAGGGCGGTGCGTTCCCGGCCCTGCATTCGCAAGGCCGGGAACAAGGTGGGTCGCCTCCAACGTCAGTCTGCCGAAGCGATGAGGTCGGCGAAGCGCTTCTGCGCCTCTTCGACGGTCAGTTCCGGCTTGGCGAAGAACTCGGCGAAGAGATCTTCCTTTTGCTTCTGGCTGTCCTGCGAAAGCAGCTGGTCCGTCCACGGTATGACGGCGCCCTTGGCAAGGATGGCGAGGCCCTTCTTCATGCAGTCGTTCGCCGCATTGAGATCGACGTCGCCGCGCACCGGCAGGGAACCCTTCTTGAGGTTGAAGGCGACCTGCGTCTTGGGATCGAGCAGCGTCTCGGCCAGCACATCCTGCGCCTTGGACTTGTCGGCATCCTTGAGCACCGGGAAGTAGAAGGCGTCGCCGCCGGTGGCGATGACTTCGTTAAGCCCAAGGCCTGGCAGGCAGGTATAATCCTTGCCGGCGGTCTTGCCGGCAACCTGGAACTCGCCTTGCGCCCAATCGCCCATGATCTGGCCGCCGGCTTTGCCGGTGATGACCAGGTTGGTCGCCTGGTTCCAGTCCTGCACATTGGTGTTCTTCGCCATCTTGCGGGCATCGTCCGCGGCCTTGAAGACCTTGGCGACTTCGGGCCCGGCGGCGAACTTGGCATCCTTGTCCTTGTAGACCTTGAGGAACGTATCCGTGCCGCCCACTGCCGCAAGCAGCACGTCGAAGGCGCCGGAGGACTGCCAGGCCTGTCCGCCGACGGCGAGCGGGATGATGCCGGCCTTTTCCAGCGCGGGCGCTGCCGCCACGAATTCATTCCAGTCCTTCGGCATCGGCACGCCGGCCTTCTCGAAGGCCTCGTTGGACAGCCACAGCCACTGCCAGGAATGGATGTTGACGGGCACGCAATAGATCTTGCCGTCGATGGTGCAGCTGTCGAGCAGGCTCTTCGGCCGGACGACTTCCGTCCACTTGCCCTTGGTGGCGACGTCGGTGAGGTCGCGCATCAGGCCGGCCTGCACCAGCTCTTCCGCCTGCCGGCCATGGTTGAATTGCGTGGCGCCCATCGGATCGCCACCGGTGATGCGGCTGATCATGATCGGCCGCGCCGTGCCGCCCGAGCCGGCAATGGCGCCGTCCACCCAGTGATTGCCGGTCGCATCGAATGCCTTGGCAAGTTCCGCAACCGCCGCCGCCTCGCCGCCCGACGTCCACCAATGGGTGACTTCCAGGTCCGTCGCGGCGGCCGGACCGGCAAATTGCAGCGCAACCGTCGCTGCCAGCGCAGCGGTCAAAAGTTTGTATCGCATTTCGGCTCCTCCCAGAATCTGAAACGTTACAGATTTTCGATACGGCAATTGCGTGGGCTGCGCAACCCCTCGGGCAAAGGCGGTCCGATATTTTTTCGAGGCGCGAACAAATTCCTTGCGCGAAAACTGGCAGGCATGGCACGGACATCGTTGTCGCGCTGCAAAACCATGCTGCAGCGCAAGAAACCTGTCAGGGTAGGGTTTGGTTGCACGGCCCTGTTGGCCGCGAAACCCCTCGCCAAAACCACGGACTGGGGCGCTTCGCGGTGGCGATATTGGCAATCTGTAACGTTTCAGTATATTGAGACTTTGCCGGGGCTGAAGCGCATATCGTATTGCAATGGCGGCGATTGCCGACCCGGCCTGCGGCTGCTATGCGCCTGACGGGCGGGACGAATGGACAGACAGCGTACGGACAAGAACGAGGAGACCTCGGCGCAAGGGCGGCCGACGTTGAAGACGCTCGCCTTCATGACCGGGCTCGGCGTCACCACCGTGTCGCGCGCCTTGAAGGATGCCCCGGAAATCGGCGCCGAAACCAGGCGCCGGGTGCAACTGGTGGCCAAGCAGATCGGCTACCGACCGAACCGCGCCGGCGTACGCCTGCGCACCGGCAGGACCAATGTCATCAGCCTGGTGCTCAACACCGATCGCGAGATCATGAGCTTCGTCTCGGACATCATCTACGGCGTTTCGGAAGTGCTCGCCGAAACGCCCTATCACCTGATCGTCACGCCCTATTCCCGTTCTCAGGATCCGATGGAGCCGATCCGCTATCTCGTCGAGACCGGCTCGGCCGACGGCGTCATCATCTCGCGCACCCAGCCGAACGATCCGCGTGCCCGCTACCTGCTGGAACACGGCATGCCTTTTGCCACGCATGGCCGCACCGACATGGGTCTCGTCCACCCCTACCATGACTTCGACAACCATGCTTTCGCGATGGAAGCCGTGCGCCGCCTGGCGAGCATGGGCCGGCGCAGGCTGGCGCTTCTGTCGCCGCCGCCCGGACTGACCTATTACAGCCATACGCTGAACGGCTTTGCCGATGCGCTGAGCGAGGTCGGTGCGAGCGAAATTCCGTTCAACACCGTTTCGATCGACAATACGATCGAGCAGATCAGGATGAGGACCGCGCAGGTGATGCGCCGCGACGTCAGGCCGGACGGCTTCGTCAGCAGCGCGGCTGCCGCGACACTAGCCATCGTCGCCGGCATCGAGGATGCCGGCCTCAAGCTCGGTCGCGACGTCGATGTGGTGTCCAAGCAGTCGTCGGACCTGCTGCACCTGTTCCGGCCGGAATTGCTGGTCGTCAACGAAAACTTCCGGCTGGCCGGCTCCGAGCTTGCCCGTTCCGTACTCGGCTGGATCGGCGGCGCGGCACCGGGCTCGTTGCAGAGCCTGGTCGTGGCCAACGGCGTCCAGGCACTGAACCAGCCAGTGCCCGCTTAAAGCATGGCTTATGAGCTGGCTTTGCTAGCCAGCCGCGCCACTGCCCCACGGCCCGTGAAATGCACCCTGTCCGTCGATGCGTTCGAAACCGTGCGCGCCGAAGAAATCGCGCTGCGCCTGGATCAGGTTCGAGGTGCCACGGCCCTGGCGGTAGCTGTCGAAATAGGCAAGTGCGGAAGACAGCGCCGGCACCGGCGAACCGGCCTCCGATGCCCTTGCCACGACACGCCGCAGCGACGGATGCGCCTCCTGCATCAACGCGATAAAGGCCGGTGCCATCAGAAGGTTGGTCGAGGCGCCGCCCTTGCTGAAGGCCTCCGCCATGGTGTCGAGCATTTGCGAGCGGATGATGCAGCCGGCGCGCCAGATCCTGGCGATGGTCGGCATCGGCAGGTTCCAGTTGAATTCCTTGGAGGCGCCGCTCATCACCGCAAAACCCTGCGCATAAGCGGCGATCTTGCCGGCGAACAGCGCCAGTTCGAGATCATGCAGCAACGCGTCTTTGTCGCCGGAAATCTTGGTCACGCCGGCGTTGCCATAGGCCTTTTCCGCCGCCAGCCGCTCGTCCTTGATCGACGACAGAACCCGCGCCGCCACCGCCGCCTCGATCGCGGTCGCCGGAATGCCGAGCTGCTGCGCCTCGATAACAGACCATTTGCCGGTGCCTTTCTGGCCGGCGCGGTCGAGGATGATGTCGACCACCGGCTTGCCGGTCTTCGGATCGTCGGCGGCCAGCACCTTGGCAGTGATCTCGATCAGGTAGGAGTTGAGCCGGCCCTTGTTCCAGTTGGAAAACACCGTGCCGATCTCTTTCGGGCCCATGCCGAGTCCGTCGCGCAGGATGCCGTAGATTTCGGCGATCATCTGCATGTCGGCATATTCGATGCCATTGTGGATGGTCTTGACGAAATGGCCGGCGCCGTCGGTGCCGAGCCACGCCGCGCAGGGTTCGTCCTTGAACTTGGCGGAGATGGCGGTCAGCACTTTCTCGACACGCTTCCACGAATCCTCCGTGCCGCCGACCATGATCGACGGCCCGTGGCGCGCGCCCTCTTCGCCACCGGACACGCCCATGCCGATGAAGGTGAGACCCGAGCCGGAAAGCTCGGAGAAGCGCCGCATCGTGTCGCGGAAATTGGCGTTGCCGGCGTCGATGACGATGTCGTTGGCCGACAGCACGCCGCGCAGAGCCGCGATCTGTTCGTCGACCGGCTTGCCGGCCAGCACCATGATGATGATCGGACGTGGTGGCCGGATCGCGGCGGCAAGCTCCTCCAGGCTGTAGCAGGGCACAACCATATCCCTGAGCGCGCCGGCATTCTCGACGAAAGCGTCGGTGCGCGCCCTGGTGCGGTTGAAGACGGCGATGCGATGCCCATGCTCGGCAATATTGAGCGCCAGGTTGGAGCCCATCGTGCCAAGGCCGATCAGGCCGATTTCGGCTTTTTCCATCGTTTCTTCCCTGCTTTCGGATCTTGTTGGTTGGAGCCCGCGATTTTGCCGGGATGATTGACGGGCCTTTCGGGTTGCGTCAACCGCCTCGCCGAATTGTGTTGCGTCCACGCTGTGTGAGATTCACGTCAGGCCGAGTCGACGAGATTGCGTTGGCCCACTGGCGACGGGGGTCAAGTGACGTTCTGTCATTGGGTGCTATCCTCTTACCAAGGACGACGAAGGCAGTGGTTCGGGCGGTACGTGGTCGGGACAGCGTCCATGGCTTTGCTGTATTCGGAAAAGCTCGGAATGAGCCCCAATTTGATAGCCTGAGCGACGCATCTGTCACCAACGTTCGAGGCGTTTGCCTGAGAAAGGCAATTTTCCAACTTTGTTATTGAAATTGGCGGGGGAGCCTTGATTGAGCTATAAATTATCCGACCGGAGCGAATGGACACCACTGTTACATCGCCCTTGTTCCATCTAGCAGGATCAAAGATGTAGTAGAGATTGCGCTTGTCAGGATATTTTGACGCTGCCGCAGCGTAGATCGTCGTGACAAGCACGTTGGCAAATGACCTAACTCCCGGATCAACTTTCGTATCCGAATCCGAGGCAGGGATCTCGAGCCTTCCCCCAAAGTCAGAGGCAAGCTCTGAAAGCGCTTCACCATCGCCTTCTCGCGCCATTGGCCAAAGCAGCGCCCACTGCTTTTCACATTGGTTATTGTAGTAGGCGTCCGCGGCAACCTTCAGACGCTCCTCACGGGTCAAAGTCGACGCGGCACTTGATTTACCTGTGAGATCGCATCCGCAGACAAGGGAAAAGACCAGAAGACCGCAACCTATTTTCAGTATAAACCGGCTCGCGAACGACATCTGTGGCGCACCGTCAGGGATAACGTTGGACACTATACCAGCACCTTGTCGTCGACTGCATTGTAGCGTGTGAACGCGAAAGCCTCGATCTTCAAGGGAGTTTCCTGTCCTTCATGGACACAGCCCCAGTCGCCGTTCAGCAGCATCGGCCCGATCCCGAACATCTCAATGCATTAGTAAAAACCAATGAACCGCACAAGGCGACCCGCAGCTTATTCGGCGCGGATGTCGACAGGCGCCTCGATCTTCACCATCTCGAAGTCCGAGACCAGGATGTCGATGCGCACTGTCCATCGGCCGGGCACCGGGATGATGAGGTTGTCGACACGCCAGCTGCCGTCGCCGGGCTTCGTCGCCGCACGCTTCAGCGGCTCGATGCCGGACTCGGGCTTCGACAGCACCAGCGTCACCTCCTTGGCATCGAGCGGGCCGAAATCACCGGTCATGATGATCATCGAGGCGGTGACAGGGCCGGCATGGCCCGGCGTGATGCTGAGATCGGCCATCGCCTGCAGCGCGTGGATGTGAACCGAAACCGGCTGCGCCGCCGCGATCGCCAGAGCCCGCGGCGGCGGTGTGAAGCGCCAGCCCGCGGCAACGCCGAAGACGGCCAGCACGATTAGCATTTCGACACCGATCGAGCGGGTGAGCCTGCGTTGCACCTCCGTAGCGCCCGCCTCGGCCGAGGCGG
>NZ_SMYZ01000138.1 GCF_004919685.1 Mesorhizobium norvegicum
TTTAGTCTCCTTCTCCCCGTATAGTGACGGGGAGAAGGAGACTAAACCAGCGGCTTCAGCGCCACCCAGACAGCACCGCCGATCAGGCCCAGGAAGATCAGCCAGCCGACCTGGTTGTTCGACCTGAACAGGCGCAGGCATTGGTCCGGATTGTCGATATCCAACACGGCGATCTGCCGGGCCATATGCGCGCCGGCGGCGATCAGTCCGGCCAGGGCCACCACCGGAGCCTGCGCCGACGCGAAGGCGATGGCAAAGCAGATCAGCGCGCCGCCATAGAGCCCTGCCAGCCACGATTTGGTGTTGTCGCCGAACAGGCGTGCCGTCGAGCGGACGCCGACAATGGCGTCATCTTCCTTGTCCTGATGCGCATAGATCGTGTCGTAGCCGATCACCCACAGGATCGAGCCGATATAGAGCATCACGGCAGGCCCATCGAGATCGCCGAACTCGACCGCCCATCCCATTAGCGCGCCCCAGGAAAAGGCAAGGCCGAGCACCAGTTGCGGCCAGTTGGTTATCCGCTTCATGAACGGATAGATGGCTATAACCGCCAATGAGCAGATGCCGAGCAGGATGGCGAAGCTGTTGAACTGGATGAGCACCACGAGACCGACCAGGGCCTGCAGGGCAACAAACAGCCAGGCCCGCCGGCGCGTCGCCTTGCCGGACGGCAGTGGCCGCGAGCGCGTGCGCTCGACCTGGTTGTCGATGTCCTCGTCGACGAGGTCGTTGTAGGTGCAGCCGGCGCCGCGCATGGCGATGGCGCCGGCCAGGAACAGCACGAGATACCAGGGCGCCGGCAGCAACGAGAGCAGCGGATCGCCGGAACGCGGATAGGCGCTCGCTGCAAGGGCAGCCGACCACCAGCAGGGCCACAGCAGCAACTGCCAGCCGATCGGCCTGTCCCACCGGGCAAGCTGCGCATAGGGCCATATCGAGCGCGGCAGCACGCGATAGACCCAGTGGCCGTTCGGCGCATCGGCGACACGGCCCTGGGCCGCTTTCGACTGGATAGGTTCCATGGTGCTGGATTGGCAGCAGACTCGAAGGCCGTCAAGCAGTCTCGCCGGCGGACCGGTTCATGATGCGAAGATGTCGTGCGAGGCGAACCAACCCTTGGCCACGTCGATGAAGGACAGCGCCGCATTCGACACACGCTGATGCGTGTCATAGGTGAGCAGGATCCGTTGCATGGGCAGCGGATCCGACAGCGGCTTGCAGATGAGCGGCAGCCCGTCATAGCTGCGGTCACCGTGCGGGCGGGTGTAGCTGACCGCAACGCCGAAGCCGTTGGCGACCATGCTGCGCTGCAGTTCGAACGAGCTTGTCGTCGTATCGGCCACCGGCGAAAGGCCGCGGCTGCGGAACAGGTCGAGCATGTGCTGCCAGCTGTGTGGCTGGTCGGTGGTGATCAGCGGATAGGCGGCCAGATCGGCAAGGCTGACCGATGGGCGATCCGCCAGGGCATGGCCTGCCGGCAACAGCGCATGCGGGCGAAGTTCGCGCAGCAGGATGCGGGCGAAATGCGTCGGCAGGCTGAGGTCATAGGTGAGGCCAAGATCGATGGCCGCATCGGCGAGCCGCCGCCCAAGCGTCTCGAACGTCTCGTCGCGAACGACGACCTTGACGGCTGGATAGCGTTCGGAGAAGGCGCGCAGCAGGGCCGGCGCGAAGAACGGCGCCAGGTCCTCGAAGCATCCCAGCACCAGTTCGCCACCGACGGCCGATTTGCTTGAACCCAGGCCGACGAGTTCGTCCGTCTCGGTGAGAACCTGTCTTGCCTTGGCCACCACGGCGCGGCCGAACGATGTCGGCGACACGCCGCTTCCCCGCTGGCGGACGAACAGTTTCTGGCCGAAATTCTTTTCGACGGCATCGATGGCCACCGAAATCGAAGGCTGCGAGACGTTCAGCATTTTTGCCGCGCCAGTGACGCTGCCATAGCGCGCCACGGCAACCAGGTAGCGCAACTGCGTGAGGGTCACATTCATAGGCATACCCTATGTGAGAAATGGAAAGTTATTATTTTACTGAATGAAAGCGGGTTGCGATAGTCGGTCATTCCAAGAGGAGAACATCATGGCTTCTGACACCGATACCCAGGTCATCGACGCAAAGACGATCGCCGACTACCAGCGTGACGGTGCTGTCTGCATTCGCGGCGCCTTCAAGGGCTGGGTCGACACGATTGCCGCCGGCATCGAGCGCAACATGCAGAACCGCAGCGAAACCGCGTCCGACATAGCCAACGGTCGCGGCAGTTTCTTCGACGACTACTGCAACTGGGAGCGCATTCCCGAATTCGTCAGCGTGGTGCGGGACTCGCCCGCCGCCGAACTGGCGGCGGCGGTGATGCAGTCGCGCACCGCGCAGTTCTTCCACGATCATGTGCTGGTCAAGGAACCCGGCACGCAGAAGCCGACGCCCTGGCATCAGGACATCCCCTACTACTTCGTCGATGGCCAGCAGACCGTGAGCTTCTGGATACCCATCGACCCGGTGAAGGAAGCGACACTGCGGCTGATCGCCGGTTCGCACAAATGGGACAAGATGATCCTGCCTGTGCGCTGGCTCGACGACAGCAATTTCTACGCCGGCGAGGGCGACTATCTGCCGGTGCCCGATCCCGACCAGGACCCGTCGATGAAGGTGCTCGAGTGGGAAATGGAGCCGGGCGACGCCATCCTGTTCGACTTCAGGACCGCGCACGGCGCGCGCGGCAATCTGACCGCGGCGCGGCGCCGGGCGCTGTCGCTGCGCTGGGTCGGTGACGATGCGCGCTATATCGAGCGGCCGGGGCGCACCTCGCCGCCCTATCATGGCCACGGCATGCAGCCGGGACAGAGATTGCGCGAGGACTGGTTTCCAGTGGTCTACCAGGGCTGAAGCGGGCCAGAATATGGGCGCCGGAATTCGGCGCCCATATTCTGCCGGGGATAACGTTCCCGTGCGCAATTCCGATCAAAGTGCCCGGATGCCTTGACCCGTCCCGCAGAGAGCAATAGCGGGTTCTCTGAGAGACTGTTTGGAAATTCTACTCTGTCGGCCATCTGATGGCGTTTTCTGCGCTTCCGTTGCTCACGGACCCAAATGTCCGCTGCGCTACGGTTCTCGAAACCACCATCATATGACTCGCCAGAGCGAATTTCGAAACAGTCTCTGCAGGATTGTCGGCATCAAGAGGTGGCCATGAACGTTCTTCTTCTCGGCTCCGGCGGCCGCGAACATGCGCTCGCCTGGAAGATCGCCGCATCGCCGTTGCTGACCAGGCTTTATGCCGCTCCCGGCAATCCGGGCATCGGCGGCGAGGCCGAACTGGTGAAGCTGGACATCGCCGACCATGCCGCTGTAGCCGCGTTCTGCCACGAGAAGAAAATCGACCTCGTCGTCGTTGGCCCGGAAGGGCCGCTAGTCGCCGGCATTGCCGACGATCTGCGCGCGCAAGGCATTCGCGTCTTCGGACCCTCCAAGGCCGCCGCGCAGCTGGAAGGCTCGAAGGGTTTCACCAAGGACCTTTGCGCCCGCTACAACATCCCGACCGCCGCCTATGGCCGGTTCAGTAATCTGGCCTCCGCCAAAGCCTATCTCGAAAAGACGGGCGCACCGATCGTCATCAAGGCCGACGGGCTCGCTGCCGGCAAGGGCGTCACCGTTGCCATGACGCTCGGCGAAGCACAGGCCGCACTCGATGCCTGTTTCGATGGTTCCTTCGGTGCTGCAGGCGCGGAAGTTGTGGTCGAGGAATTCATGACCGGCGAGGAGGCGAGTTTCTTCTGCCTCTGCGACGGCACCACAGCACTTCCCTTCGGCACCGCGCAGGATCACAAGCGCGTCGGCGACGGCGACACCGGCCCCAACACCGGCGGCATGGGCGCCTATTCGCCGGCCCCGGTGATGACGCCGGAACTGGTCGAGCGCACCATGCGCGAGATCATCGAGCCAACCATGCGCGGCATGGCAGAACTTGGCGCGCCGTTCTCCGGCGTGCTGTTCGCCGGGCTGATGATCACGGACAAGGGCCCGAAGCTGATCGAATACAACACCCGTTTCGGCGACCCGGAATGCCAGGTGCTGATGATGCGGCTGAAGGACGATCTGCTGGTCCTGCTCAACGCGGCAACCGACGGCCAACTTGCGCATATGTCCGTGCGCTGGCGCGACGAGGCCGCACTCACCGTGGTGATGGCGGCCAGGGGCTATCCCGGCACGCCGGAAAAGGGATCGGTCATCCGCGGCGTCGAAGACGCGGCGAGCGACGGTGTCCAGATCTTCCACGCGGGCACCGCCATCAACGGCGGCGCGCTGGTCGCCAATGGCGGCCGCGTCCTCAACGTCACGGCATCAGGCGCCACGGTCGGCGAGGCGCAGGCGCGGGCCTATGCCGCGCTCGACCTCATCGACTGGCCTGACGGTTTCTGCCGCCGCGACATCGGCTGGCAGGCCGTGGCGCGCGAGAAGACTGGCGCCTGATTGGTGCTGATCGTGCGCTACGGGCTATAGGCCATCATCATGAAGCCTCCGGAGACGCAATTCGCTTCGGATCGACCTTGGCCATTGGAACGGCGCACTCGATCGCGATTCGCGCCGCCAACGTCGGATCGATAGCATCCTTGCCTGCCTCGATCGCACGCTGAAGTGCAAAGCCGATCGCGACAGGCGCCTGCGTTGGCGGCACTTCGTATAGCTTTAGCCCTTCGAGGACTCTTGGCCACAGGAATCTGACGTAGTTGAATGGGAGATCGCCGGGGCGGTGTTCCGCGGTAAGCTGCGGCTGCCCGAAACCCTCACCACCTACCACCGTGCCCGCGACGTGGCGCATGGTTTGATGCACCATATCCAACGAGACACTGCCGCCAAAGGCCCGCGCCGCCCCCAAGGCCAAACTCAGCAATGCGAATTCGCTTTCAATCAGATAACGGTTGGGGAGATCACCGAAGAAGTAGTGATGGCCGTCCTTCCCGGTCACTATTGCCAGGCTGGTGCCGTCTAGCGGGCTCCGGTCGACTTCGCTCAATGCGGCCACGAGGCATGAGAAACCGCCGGTCGAGGCGAGGATCGCAAGGAGATCTTCTATGCGCACGCCGCGACCACCATTGGCGACGATTTTGCAGATCATATCGAACAGCAAACGCCCGACGAGTTGTGGACGTGCAAGAGGCTGCTCACCTTCGGTCCTGCGCAGGTGATCGAGCACGGCGCGATGCCCAGGATGAGCTTCGCCATTTCCGTCACCTGCTGGCGGAGAAGGAGTTGTTTGTGCTGACGATGATGGTTTGCGGCCAAAAAAAGGAAGTTTCATAGAAACACTTTGGCGCAGAGCCGTTAAGACCCTGTAACTTGCAAGACGACAGCATATTGCTGTCTTTTGCTTCTATGGGTGCGGTGGCTGACGAGAGTGCGGCTTTTGTGAGTCGGCTGCATGCGCTAGGTACTTCTGCCTCCGCCATCTATTCAGGCAGGTCGAAAGCAGCTGATGTCAGCGCTGGCCGCGGTCGAGCGTTGTTGAAGCGGTGCTGAGTGGATCGGCTGCGGCAAAGGCAGCGTCGAGTTGTGCGGGCGAACGCTGTTCGGTCCGCTTCCAGGCGACATACTGGACAATGCCGAAGCTCGGCCGTCGCGGCACCGTCTTCACGACAGGCATGCGGAAGCCGTCGCGAAATGTCGTCCAGCGCGTGCCCAACGCCACAACCATTTCCTCGAAGGTCGGCGGCGCCGCCACCGAGGCGTAGGTGATGGTGACATTGCCGGCGAGGCCGGCTTCGCGCGAGACCGGCAGCGGTATCGAGGCGAGATAGTCGGGCGGCACGTCGATGAGCCCACCGAACGGCCATTGCGCACGCAGCGTGGCGGCATCCATCGGTGCGACATTGACGTCGATGTCCTTGGGCGTGCCGGCGACCCTGTAAGGGCAGTGGAACCGGCCGCAATTGGCTTGCGCCGAAAACTGCCACAGCGCGTAGCCCTGCCAGTTGCCCATGGGAAAGTGCACGTCGATGTCGGACTTGTAGCGGGCATACCAGAGCGGCAACCGCGACAGGAGCCGGTATCGGTAGCTGTTGTCGGCAATGTACTGGGCGGTCTTGCCGTTGGTGTAGAGCACCGGGAAACGGCCGATGCGCCGATGCACCTGGCGCACGAACTCCTCGGCATCGTCGAGCGACATCCATTGCGAGGGATCGTTGCCCTCGATGTCGAGAGCCATGAGATCGTCGGGCGCGGGCTCGGCGAAATCGAGGAAATTATTGGCCTGTTCGACCGGGTTGCCGGGGCGGGCGAGGTGATAGGCGCCCCATTTCAAGCCGAGTGCCTTGGCCACGACCCTGCGCGTCTGGAACAGCTCGCGCGTCACCGCATGGCGTTTCCACAGTGCCTTGCAGAGCTTCACCTCGGTTTCGCCACCCAGACAGAAATAGGGTGGCGGCATACCGTCGGAGGCCTTGTTGATGAAGCCGACGACCCGCTTGTCGGTGGCGAGCTGAGCCCAGTCGATGGAATTGTATTCGTAGGCATCGACGACCAGGGCGCGGTCAGCGTTCTTCCAAGGTTCGGAAAAATCCGAAGCCTTTGCCGCCGTCGACAGCGCCATCGTCGCCGCGAGTGCGAGAAGCGCCGTGCGGCGAAGGAGCCGCGCCGTCCTTTTCAAACAGGGAATCCCCGTTGATCAAAGGTAGATGCTGAACCGCTATGGTTAAGGATTTGCTTTCGGGGGCCGGCGTCAGGAAAGCTGGCGTCGCATCAGCGGCTAGAATCCAAACGGGTCCGGCGCCGGCTCTCGCCGCAGCGTGCCCTCGGCGGCGCGTTTGCGGTGGTGGGCGAGGGAGCATTGCGGCGAGCACAATATGCCGCGATCCGACCAGTAGGCGGCACCGTGTTCCAGTCTGCCCTCATGGTAGCAGAACCCCTCCGCTCGATAGGGTAGGCCACATTCGATGCAGCGATAGGCGTCGGGTCTGGCAAGCATGGCACGGGTTCCGGTCTGCTGGTTCTGATCTGTCGCCGGTTGATTTGATCCGGCGCCGATTGAATCTAATACGCGCCGCCGCGATTGCAAAATCCGCGTGACAAAATTTGACGTTTACGTAAAAAGAAGATGGGAGACCGCTCAAAGAGCGGATGGTTTTGCAGCGGCACCGGCTCTAGGGTTGGCAGGGGCCGATGCATCAGGAGGAGTGAGCGGCATGTATCGGGCACCGGTCGAGGATATCGCGTTCACGCTCAAGCACGTGGCCGGCATGAAATCGGCGCTCGATGCCGGCAGGTTCGGCGATCTCGGCGAGGATCTGGTCGATGCCGTTCTGGGCGAGGCCGGCCGCTTCGCCACCGAGGAGGTCGCACCGCTCTACAAGATCGGCGATCAGCAAGGTGCCGTGCTGAAGGGCGCAGCCGTCACCACGCCGCCCGGCTGGAAGGAACTCTATCGCCGCTGGATCGATGGCGGCTGGAACGCGCTCTCCGGGCCTGAAGCCTATGGCGGCCAGGCGCTGCCGACCATGCTTGGCGTCGCCGCGCTCGAAATGTGGAATTCCGCCGCCATGGCCTTCGGCATCGGCCCGACGCTGACCATGGGCGCGGTCGAGGCGCTCGACAAACACGCCTCCGAAGACCTCAAGGCGAAATATCTCGAAAAGCTCGTGTCGGGCGAGTGGATGGGTACGATGAACCTGACCGAGCCGCAAGCCGGTTCGGACCTCGCCGCCTTGCGCGCCCGCGCCGAGCCTGCTGGTGACGGCAGCTACCGCATCTTCGGTCAAAAAATCTTCATCACCTATGGCGAGCACGATTTTACCGACAACATCATCCACCTGGTTCTGGCGCGGCTGCCCGATGCGCCGGCCGGCACGCGCGGCATCTCGCTGTTTTTGGTGCCGAAATTCCTGGTCGGCGACGATGGCTCGCCGGGCGCGCGCAACGACGTCTTCTGTTCCGGCCTGGAGCACAAGCTCGGCATCCATGCCTCGCCGACCTGCACCATGATCTATGGCGATGGTTTCCAGGGCGCCAAGCCGGGCGCCATCGGCTGGCTGATCGGCGAGGAGAACAAGGGCCTCGCCTGCATGTTCACGATGATGAACAATGCGCGGCTTTGTGTCGGCATGCAGGGGGTCGCGGTCGCCGAGGCCGCAACGCAGAAGGCGATTGCCTATGCCAACGACCGCCGGCAGGGCAAGGCGGCAAGCTACGCTGGTGCCGGCATGGCGCCGATTGTCCATCATCCCGACGTGCAGCGCAATCTCCTGACCATGAAGGCGCTGACGCAGACCGCGCGGGCGATCAGCTATTCTTGTGCCTATGCCATCGACCTGGCCCGCCTATCGGCCGGCGACGAGGGAGCGCATTGGCGTGACCGCGCCAATCTGCTGACGCCGCTGGCCAAGGCTTTTTCGACGGATGTAGGCGTCGAGGTTGCCTCGCTCGGCGTCCAGGTGCATGGCGGCATGGGCTTCATCGAAGAGACGGGCGCGGCCGCCTTCTACCGCGATGCACGCATCGCGCCGATCTACGAAGGCACCAACGGCATCCAGGCCATTGATCTGGTGATGCGCAAATTGCCGCTTGGCGGCGGCGACCATGTGCATGGCTTTATCGGCGAACTGGCTGATGTGGCCGGAGCGGTGCGAACTTCGAATCTGCAAGGCTTCGGCCGCACCGCCGATGCTCTCGACTCAGCGTTTGGCGATCTGACGCAAGCGACCCGTTTCCTGCAGAAACTGGCAGCCGACGGCCGGCCGGACGAGGCGCTGGCGGGTGCGACGCCTTATCTCAGGCTGATCTCGCTTGCCGCCGGCGGCGCCTATCTGGCGCAGGGCGCGCTTGCCGATCAAGGCCGTATTCCCCTTTGCCGCTTCTTCGCCGAAAACCTGCTCGGCGAGGTCAGTGCCTTGAAGGCGCGCGTTGTCGATGGCGCCGAAAGCCTCGCCGCTGCCGGCAAAACGCTGATTTCCGCCTGACGTTCACAAGGAAAAAACCGTGACAGACCACATCCTCGTCGAGCGCCAGGGCGCCATCCAGATCATCCGCATGAACCGGCCGGACAAGAAGAACGCGCTGACGCGCGCCATGTATGCGAAAATGTCGGCTGCTCTTGCCGAGGGTGACGCCGATCCTGCGATCCGCGTCCACGTCTTTCTCGGCGTGCCCGGCGCCTTCTCCTCCGGCAACGACCTTGCCGATTTCATGGCCATAGCGACGGGCGGCGACGGCGGCACCGAGGTCTGGGATTTCCTGATGGCGCTGGCCAAGGTCGAAAAACCCATCGTCTCCGGCGTCGACGGCATTGCGGTCGGCATCGGCACGACGCTCAACCTGCATTGCGACCTGACTTTCGCCACGCCGCGCACCGTGTTCAGGACGCCGTTCGTCGATCTCGGCCTGGTGCCCGAGGCGGGATCCAGCCTTCTGGCGCCGCGCATCCTGGGACAGCAAGCTGCGTTCGCGCTGCTCGCCCTCGGCGAAGGTTTTTCGGCCGAGCGCGCGAAGGCCGCCGGCCTGATCTACGAGGTGGTCGAGGAAGCAGCACTTGAAGCCTCGGTGCTGGCGGCGGCGGGCCAGATCGCGGCCAAGCCGCCGCAAGCGCTGAAGATCGCCCGCGACCTGATGCGCGGCTCGCGCGACGATCTCGTCGCCCGCATCGGCGAGGAAAGCGAACATTTTCGTGAGCGGCTGAAGTCCGATGAGGCGCGCGCTGCGCTGACGGCCTTCATGACCAGGAAGAAGGGCTAAGTGGAAGCTGCCAATCTCCCCC
>NZ_SMYZ01000013.1 GCF_004919685.1 Mesorhizobium norvegicum
CGGCCGCGATCGGCGCGGCCAAACCAAAGGGATTTCCTTCCCTTTCAAGGATCTGGAGTGGAATACATTGCGACACGCAAGCAGGCCGGCGCCCCGTAGGGAGCCAGCCTATGGGATGGGGCGGAACCGAAGTTCCGCCCGAAGAGTGTCAGCCCAGGGCCGCCATCTGGAGGTCGGCCGCCTGCCGGCTGACGCCCTGGCCGGGATTCTCGGTCTGGCGTTCGTAAGGCTTCCAGCCTTCACCAACGACGTGCTCGTAGGCTGCCACGGCGCCCTCGGCCGCCATGCGCAGCGCATGTGCCTGCAGGCCCATTTCGGCGGCGAATTCGCGCTTGCGCTGGGCCTTGCTGTCGAAGCCGACCGGACCGTCAATGTCTTCGTCGCGGGTGTCATTGGCGAGCTTGGCCGTAGCGTCCTTCGCCTCGGTGACGGCTTTCGAGTAGAACTGGCCTGCTCCATAAGCCGAACCGACATGGGAGCCGACGATCCTTTGCAGGTGGATCTGCATGGCCTTTTCGGAAAGGCCCTCGGAGAGCGTATCGGCGCTTTCGATCAGGCTGCGCTCATGGAATTCACGAATGCCGTCGCTGTCGAGGACGGAGAGGCCGAAGCTTTCGGAAATGAGGGTGGCCTGGTGGCCATCCGGGCAGCAGAGCCGGACCATTTCGAGGGTTGTGCCCTTGCGGAGCTGGACGACGCGGGCCTTGGTCTTGGTGGAGCGGGTTGAACTGGACATTGAACTTTCCTTTCTAGCGATGCCCTTCAGGTGTTCCGGCCCTTGCCAGTTTTCCCTGCGGGTGCGGTCAAAAGGAACCGGCGGAAGCTGGACGCTTCAGGGTCCTGAGCCTGCCAGGCGAGCGAGGTTGGCTTGCGGACAAGCGGGGCCAGTTCTTCACTGGCCTTGCGCGGGACGCGGGCCAGCCTTGCCGAGATCGGCGGGTTCCGGCCGCTTCGCGGCGCGATAGCGGCCTTGAAGCGGACAGCCGCCGGTTCAGACCGCAGCAAACCCGCCGGGAAGACCGGCAAGGGGATGGCACGGATACCGGCATGCGGGAAGGATAAGCACCCGGTCGCCCCGCGCTGCCATGCCATCGCACCGCCTGCCCAATGACGCTGGGCGTTCGCGGTTTGAACGCCGGCTGCTGCTGGTATAGATGAGCTGCGCCGGTCCGCCGCTGCGGATCAGATCTTTGGCCTGCTGCCACATCAGACTAACAGCGCACCGTATTCAATCCCGAGGCGAGGGCAGCGATGACCGATCACAACGACGACCACGTCTATGACGATACGACAGGGGAATGGCGACCAGCCTCGAAATGGCTGACATCAACGCTTCTGCCGGAAGCATCGAAGTGCGCGACGCCGCCGGCACCATGCTGGCCGACGGCGACTCCGTCGTCCTCGTCAAGAACCTCGAGGTCAAGGGTGCCGGCCAGACCGTGAAGAAGGGCACGGTGATCCATGCGAAGAGCTGCGCGGTGATCGCGGACAGACATTATGCGTCCCTCCGCTGCCAATCCATGAAGCTTGATGGCCCGCCATAGACACGGTGGCGTGCAACATCGATGACGAATCCAAAGCGGCCGACATGATATTCGTCAGTCGCAACGAGAAAGCGACGTGCCTCCGTGCCCGGTCCGCGCTTGCCGCCAGGGGTCGCGATAATTTCGGTGAACTCGGCCTGGTGCTCGCAACGGATCGCCGACACCACGACCCAGTCATCGGCATGCTTCTCGAAAAATGCCCGCTCGTCCTTTTTCGCGGATTGGCCGGGTTCGAGCACCCTCCCGTGGATCGCCTCCCAGGCGTCAGGATACCAGTCGCGGATCGACTTTTCCGCACAAGCCTTCTCGAAGTCTGTGAAGAGTTGGGGAAAAGCCTGGGCGACGGCCGCCCAATGGCAATCCTCTTCATACCAGCCGCCATAGGAGCGGAGCATGTCATGGACTTTGTGATTTCGCTCCGCCGACAGATGGAACCCGCCATGGCCTGCCGTCGAGTGAGCCACGACGCCTCGGCATAGACGGTCGCTCCCTGCGAAGTTCCCCATGGCGTGTGGGCGCGGGAGTATATCTCGCGACGTCCGAGCGCTGCGCGCTGCCGCTGGTGGAGGGCGTTCTCCTCGACATGCGCGCGAAACGCCGCCTTGTCGGCAAGCTCACCGGCATGGCCGTAGAAATCGCTGCGCGTCCATTCGGCCATGGGCCGGCGGATACGCCAGCCCGTGACAAGATAGTGCCGGCCGTCGCGGGCTGGAGCCATGGCGAAGGCGTGCTCACCGACAAGGGCAACGCAAAGCCCGTCGGCGCTTCGGCCAAAAGAAACTCCCGGAAACCCGGGGGTTTCGACGTCATGGGTTTCAGAAGTTCGCGCAGTCATGCTGCCGTCCTCCCCTCTACGGCATCCGCCGCTACTGTGTCGGCCGTGACTTGCTGCAACACGGCGTTGGGATAGCCGTGGCGGCTAAGCCATTCCTCGGCGGCTGTGCGATTGGCGGCAAGATGGACAAGCTCCGCATCGTCGCCGGCGCGGTCGAGAACGAGAACCGTGCCGATGGCGGGCCGCTCGTTAATCGAAAACTTCAGGTCGTTGTTCACCGAAAACGTCTGGTGGACGCGCAACACAATGGTTCCTTGACTGCCATAGTCACCCTTGTGCAGGGTGATCGAGGCGGGCAGCGTCGTACTGCCGACGCGGGTCTCGGCCTGTTTGCGGATCAGGCGGCCGCCACCGTTGCGATTTTCCCAGGCTGCGACCTTCTTGCGATGCCGCTCTGGCGGGCGTGGGGATCCGTCGGAATAAGTCACGATCGAACCGAGGGGAACGAGGTCATAGATCAATTGAGCCGACATGATGGTCTCCGTGTTGCTCATGGTGGAAACAGAACCGCCGCCGGTGATGTGCCGGCGGCGGAATGATCGTTCTGAGGGAAAGGTAGGCTGAGCCGCCTACTCGGCGGCCACCTTGTAAGGCTCGATCTGTTCGTCCGCGAGGTCCTCCTCCCGCGGAGCGGAATCCTCGCCGACGTTGTCATGCGCGGGCTCAACAACCGCATCGCCGTCGAGCTCGTCCTGGTGCTGCGGCGTGTCGTCGTCAGGCTGTTTTCTGGCCTCGTTCTTCTTCAGCCAGGAGGTCAGCTTTTCGGGAGTGGGCGCAAACAGCGCCGACGGGTGGACGAAGCGGCCTTCCTTGAAATGCTCGACCAGGGCCGCACGGGTGTCCTTGACCTTCTGACGGGGCAGGACGGATGTATCCGCGCAGGCGGCTTCCAAGGCCGGCCGCGACAGGCATGACAGGAAATCCTCCGTCCCCATGTTGGCCAGGAAGTTGTCGGCGGCGATGACGTCGCCGGCGACACGGGCGACAACCCCGCTGTCCGAGCGATTCTCCCTGCAGGACAAAACGTCTGTCAGCAAGGACCGCACGGCAATGCGCAGCGTGTCGATGTCGAACTTGAGCTTGCCGTCCTGGTCGAACAGGCGCGCGGCATGTTCGCCGAGGCCTGTGGCCCCGTAATAGGAGATGTCGCGGGCGCTAGATGCCACTGTCACATTCTGGCCGGCGAAGGCGAGAACGAGCAGCGCCATCAGCGTGTCGTCCCCGATCGGTGCGCGAGACAGCGCCTCGTGCAGCGCGTCGGTACGCAGGTCGCCGATCATCTCCATGCCTTTGCGCGTTACGTCCGGACGCGGCTTTGCCGTAACGACGATATCATCGCCATCGGCCTCGACGTCAGCGCCATTCTTGCCCTTGGGCTTTTTGGCCGCCGGCATGCGGTACGCAACCGACTGCACCTTGCCGTCGCGGTCGAGATACATGGCGGTGTGATCGGACTTCGACGACTTACCGTACACACGCTCGGCCTTGGGCGGCAGCTTCGGCTCGCCCCACTGACCGGCTTCCACGATCGCGCCACGCTTGGGCACAGTGTTTGCCATCCACTCCTGCTGCGCGCCAAGGAAGGCCTCGACATCCGTCGTATAGCGGCTGTCCTGGTCGGCCGGAGCAAACAGGTCCTCGACCCAGGCAATGCCGTAGGCCTGGGCGAGTTCGTCACCGAAGCTGGCGTCGCGCGCGTACATGCGGCGCTTCGTCAAGCCCTGCGCCACGCTCCACCACGACACCTGCGGATCGGTCTTGGACGGCTTGTGCTTCTTCCAGACCTCCTTCTGCTCATCAAGCGAAGCCGACGCGATGGTGCGCAGCTGCTGCTCGTTGGGCATGTCGCCCTTGGCCATCTGATCGAGCATTGCCGGCAGAACGTTGGCGAGCAGGCGCAGCTTCCTGATCTGGCGGACGGGAAGCGCCAAAGCGACAGCGATGGCTTCCTCGGTCCAGCCCAGTGCAACCAAACGTTCGATCGCTCGCCATTGGTCGACGGGATTGAGCTGTTCGTGCGCCAGCGTCTCGGCCAGCGACCGCATTGCGCCACCATCCTCGGCCCTCTCGATCACCAGGACGGCGATTTCTTCCAGACCGGCCGCGATCGCCTGCTTCACCCGGCGATGGCCGGCATCGATGACGTAGCCATTGCCGCCTTCCGTCTCCAGCGCCACGACAGGCGGCTGCACGATGCCGACGGCGCGAATGGTAGCCAGCAGCAGCGCGTCGGCCTGCGGACTGGACTTCGAGCGTCGCGCCTTGTCAGGGTTATCCTTCAGCGCACGCGGATCGACAAACGTCAGTTCCATGGAGATGCTCCTTCAAGTGGTTTGCGGACACCGCCGTTCGTTCGCTGTGTCCTTCCTCGTCTTCTTCCCGAAGACTTCCCCCGGCCTGCGGAGCGGACGGGCCGGTGCAATTGCGGCCGAGCATCCCTGCCCGGCTGGCCGAGCGGGGCTCTTGGGCCCTGCGCAGGACGACGCGGCCGGGATCGCGAGCGGCGCGGTTGAGCGCCAGCGTCAGCGGCCTGCCCGATCTGCGAGCGGGTTTTATTCCTCCTCCGTTTTCCTTTCCTCATCCCTGCGACGTAGACCGGGGTATGGAGATAAGCGGAAAATTTTGCACGGCAAACTGGAGGTTAACGTCTTTGAACCTACGGACGCCGCAAGGAGCCCTTCGGCTCGAAGCTGTCGCGCCGTGAAGTCACCCATTTATGGTCAGGAGGTCAGCTACGAACTCGTGCAGGCCAAACGTTCCGGAAGACGTCGAGCGGCAACTCCGAACCATCTGATGGAGGCTAACAGGCAGTCCATCTCAACCCTTCCACGTAGTTGAGCGAAGCCGCGCGCCTCGAACTCTAAAAGATATCGGGCCTTAGCCAATCATTGCTTTCCCTGATCGCAGGATAGGCGCAGATGGCCAGCCGCGCCATTTCCTCAACCCGGCTCGCTCTATCATGGTCACGGCTGTTTTCGCCCACTTTGTTGAGCGCCTTGCCGAATGCAGCGTATGCTATCTTGTGGACATCAATCAGCGCTCGGGGGCCGTTGGACGGTTCTCTGTCTCGGCGCGGCGGCTCCCGTGGCGACAGCCCACCATTGTTCTATGTTTGTTGTTTCTGAGGAGAAACCCGGCTGCTAACGTGGGACCCCGGGTATTGTCCCATTTCGGGACCAAAGTGCTGGCATTGCTCTTGCTTGGGACGTGGTGCCGGTTGATCCCGGTCCTGATCGCCCACTTTGATCAGGTGTAGGCTCGCCGGGCTTGAGGTGGTTGGGGTTTCTTCGCCCGGCGAGTTCCGCCACGCTAAGAACAAAGGCCGGCGCCCTCGCCGAAGCTTATCCGAATGGCACCGGCCACGGGCGGGATTGGGATCCGCCGCGCCTTGACATAGCTGGGTCGTTACGTAGCGTCAGGTGGTGCGGACGCTTTGGCTTTCCGCTTCGCAGGTGCCTTCTTGGCTGCTGCGACGGGTTCAGCCTTGCGGCCAAGCCCGATGGACTTCGCCAGTTGCGAGCGCTGAGCGGCGTAATTCGGGGCCGTCATCGGATAGTCGCGCGGCAAGCCCCACTTCTCGCGATAGGCGTCCGGCGTCAGACCGAAGTCCGTGCTAAGGTGCCGCTTCAGGGATTTGAACTTCTTGCCGTCTTCGAGGCAGATAATGAAGTCTGGCGTCACTGATTTCTTCGGGTTGACCGCGGGAGTTTGCGGCTCGACGACAGGCGCGATCGGCGTACCAAGCCCGGACAGAGACTTGTGCACGGATGCGATTAGTTCAGGCAGGCCGGTAGCCGGTACAGGGTTCTTACTTACGTAGGCGGATACAATCTCCGCAGTAAGCTCGGCTAGTTCGGCGGGGAGGTGGTCGGATTCTTCTGTCAATGTGTCGGTCCTTTCGTCAGATTTGTCCCATCTCTATTTGAGCACTGTCCAGTACGCAACCGGGCCTGATCTATTCTGAGCCAATGATGGCGGCCGGCTTTGCGGCGCTGGGCAAAGAGCGACGCCGAAATGACGCGTTCTTTTTGGCCGCGACTAAGCTGGAGACCGATAAAAAAGGCTGCCCGTCAGCCATCTAAGTGACGGGCCGATTACATGCCGATTGGCTAAAATAACGGAACGTCCAACGGACAAGCACGGAACCAAAGCGGTTACGTCATCCGCTGGCCTTCCGCGAAGGCAAGGGCGACCGATTCTAGGTCGAATGATCGGGTAAGTTCTTCGCGGTTCCCAACAACACGGACGAACCACTCGCCCATGGCCTCGACTATCTCAACGGACGTGTGGTTTGCGCCGCCTTTGGTGTCGTCCATCGCAACTGCCTCGTGTCTGGATGGGGACAAGACGAAACAATATGACTGCTCGCCTTTCAAGCGCTAAAAGGCCGGCGCCCGCTTTTGCGGGGGGCTCTGGCAGGCGCCGGCCGGACGGTCCAATCAGGTCCGCCGCGATGATCCAGTTAGCTGATTCTTGACGTCACGTCATGTGGTCCGGCTGGCCGGAGCCGAGCATGACCGAAACGTGGCATCAACATGGGTAAGCAGTTCGGCGCACCTCCTGCATCGCCTGCACCCGAGCGGCCTCGAACCTTTGCCCCCGGATAATGGCTGACAATGATCGGCAGCCTGTATCGAGCCTGCTATGCGGCTGCACGCTGATCCCGGCCATCAGTCGAGGACGCGAGATCGGTTTCGATTTCCGCAAGCTGCCGGCGCTTCTCGGCCAGTTCACCAGAGAATCCGAACTCGCCGCCCTGACGCGACCGATAGGAGATGAGCCTGCGCTCGGCATCCTCAAGACGCTGGCGGTATTGTACCTGCTCGCCCTCGAAGCCGGCCAAGGCATGCTCGAGGCGAGAAATCGCACCAAGCGGCGTGGTGGTGACCGCGAGCTCAATCTCATGATCGACGCCGGTGCGCATCAGCATGGTGGCATAGTGGTAGCCGTCCTTGCCGAAACGCTCGCCGGAATATTGGAAATCGAACGCGCCTATAGAGGCGATTGAGGTTTTGCCTTCTTGGCTCTGCTGCACGAGGGTCAGGATTTCCTTCATCAGCGCACGACCGGCGAGTTTGCGCTCCGTGAACGCCTCGCCCCCGACCACCATGCTGAACCGATCGCCGGTCGTCGGCACGAGGCGCTCGATATCCTGTCCGACCTCGCCGATGCGCCGGGTCGAATATTCGATATCGCGCTCGGCATCGCGGATCTGCCGTCGAACGGCGTGCTCATCATCGATGTGGGCCGCGCGAAGGCGCTCCAGACGGGCAATGTCTGCCTCCAGACCTGCCTTCTGCATCAGACGCGGATCGCCCGAGGCGATCGCCTTGGCCATCGCGAACTGGTTGGCCTGCCCCTCACCCATATCCTCCAGCCGCCGAATGGACGTGTCACCGGACAGGGCGGCCGCGATGAACCGGGCCTTGCGCTCGTTGTTCTGCCACATCTGGGCGTCCATCGATCCCTCCGTGGCGTAGGCGAAGATATCGATGACATCGTGCTGGTTGCCCTGCCGCAGGATACGACCTTCGCGCTGCTCGATCTGGGAGGGAAGCCACGGCACATCGAGATGATGCAGCGCCTTGAGGCGGAGTTGCGCGTTGACGCCGGTGCCCATCGTGTCGGAGGAGCCGATCAGGAACCGGATTTTTCCGGCCCGCACGTCGCCGAACAGGCGCTGCTTGGCCTCTGACTTCCTGAAATCCTGCATGAAGGCAATTTCCGGTGCCGGAACGCCCCTGCGGACCAGCTCGTCCCTGATCCAACGATAGGCCGAGAAGCCTCTGGTCTTCTCGACGCTGATGGTGCCGAGATCGGAAAAAATCATCTGCGCTGCGCCCGCAAGCTCGAACGGCTTGCCGTCGGCGCGGACATAGCTGCTTTGCGCTGTTTCTTGCCAAATGCGGAAGGCATTGCCGATCAGGGCGTTGAGTTTGTTGTCCGGCTCATTGTCATCGTCCGGATCGACCAGGCGCAGGTCGATCGCAGCGTGCCGGCCATCGGTGATGACCGACAGCAGGATGTCGTCACCAGGTTCTGCCGGACGGTCGCGTTCCTCGATGGCCTTGATGCGGGCGTCGAGCACCATCTGGTAACGCTTGAAGGCCGCGGACGGCTTGGCGGTGATGATCTGACGTGCGCCGCTGGAAAGCGCCGGCACCTTCACATAGTCCCGAAGATCTTGCGGCATCACCACATCCGCGAAGGAGCGGAACATGGCGATCAGCTCCGGCACGTTGACGAAGGTGGCGAAGCGCGTCACCGGCTTGTATTTGCCGGATGGCTGCAATTCGAGTTCAGTCGTGACGTCGCCGAAGGTCGAAGCCCAGGCGTCGAACTCGTGCAGGCCGCGCTGAAGCAGCGCCTCGTAACCGAGATAACGCTGCACCGAGAACATCTCGCCAAGCGTGTTGGTGATCGGCGTGCCGGAGGCCAGCACGAGCGCCCGGCCCGGATTCTTCGTCTCGACGAACCGGGATTTGACATAAAGGTCCCAGGCCCGCTGCGAGCCGTTCGGATCGACGCCCTTGAGCGTCGACATGTTGGTCGCGAAGGAAAGCTTCCTGAACTCCTGCGCTTCGTCGGCGATGATCTGGTCGACGCCGATCTCGGAGATGGTAAGCAGGTCGTCCTTGCGGGTCGCCAACGCCTCCAGCCGTTCCCTGAGCCCCTCCTTCAGCCGCTCGAGACGCTTGCGCGAAACGCGGTCGTCGCTCTCGACCTTGGTCAGCTGCGTCTCGTAGAGTTCCAGTTCGTCCTGGATCATCTGTTGCTCGAATGCCGACGGCACGCCGATGAAGCGGAAGGCGCTGTGGGTGATGATGATCGCATCCCAGGTCGCCGTCGCCGCACGCGACAGGAAGCGATGTCGCTTGGCTAAAGAAAAATTCGTCTCATCGGCGACGAGGATTCGCGCGGTCGGGTAGAGCGCCAGGAATTCGCGGGCCATCTGTGCAAGGCAATGGCCGGGAACGACCAACATGGCCTTGGCGATCAGGCCAAGCCGGCGCTGCTCCATGACGGCCGCGGCAATCGTCATGGTCTTGCCGGCGCCCACGGCGTGGGCGAGGTAGGTCGAGCCGGCCGAGACGATACGCCAGATACCGCGCTTCTGGTGTCCATAAAGAGAAAAGGCGCCGGAGGCGCCTGAAAGCTGCAGGTGATCCCCGTCGAATCTTCGGGGAGCGATGTTGTTGAAGCGGTCATTGTAGACCCGCGCCAGCCGGTCGGTCCGCTCGGGATCGGACCAGATCCAGTTCTGGAAAGCGGTCTTGATCTTCTGCAGCTTTTCCTTGGCGGCTTCCGTATCCACGACATTGAGCACGCGCTTTTCAGCAGGGCCCTCTTTCGCCGTATCGAAGATCTGCGGCACCCGGCTGTTCAGCGCGTCGGCTAGGAGCTCGCCGGCATGACGGCGATCGGTGCCCCATTCGGACGTGCCGGCCGCCGTCCATCCCAATTGCCGCGCCTCGACGGTCCACGATGCCAGCTCCGGCATATGATGGATCCTGATCTCGGCACCCATCGTCTCCTTGATGAAGGCGACAACATCGGCGGCGGGTATCCATGGTGCGCCAAGACGGGCCGTAATATCGGAAGGCCGAAGATCGGCCGGCTGAACCTCGACCAGGGCGCGGACATTGCGCTCGAAAATGGGGTCGAGTGCGGCTGCGGCTTCCGCGGCCTTCAACTTGTCGCGGACCTGACCGGAGAGATAGGCGTCGGCCGTTTGCCACGAACCGGTCTCCGGATCGCGGTAGATGGCGTCGCCGAGTTCGGTGATGACGGCTTCGGCATCGGCGTGCAGCAATTCGGCGATGTGATCGACGTCGACATCGCCGCGATCGTTGAGCACGACGGCAAGCGCATCGGCAGCACTTGTGATGATGGGTGCCGCGGGCGGCGCGATGACGCGCTCGGTGAAAATCGGACCCGGCCGGGCGGTGTTGGTTTCTAGATCGTAGTCCTCGATGGAGGCGACCAGCCAGCAATCGGGATCGTCGAGAAAGGGCTGCAGGTTTGGCCGGCGATGCACTTCGCGGACCTCGCCGGTCTCTGCGTCCTCGCTGGTGGAAACGACGGTCGTGTTTATGGGGCCGAAGCCGCGCACAAAATTCGACCATGCGATGCGCAGCTTGACCTGGGCCGACTTCCAGGGCCGGTCGAACTCCTGGGCCTTCAGGACTTCACGCACGGCATCACGGATGGGGATCAATTTGCGGATGATCCGCGCATGCCTTTCCGGCACGCCCTCGCTCGCCCTGCCCTTGCGCACCGTGATGGTCACGGCAACGCCATCGATCATCTGGACGAGGGCGGCATTTTTTGCGACGAAGAAACTGCCCTCGCGCACGCCGGCGCCTTCCGGCAAGGCATCGACGGGGTCGGCACTGGGCTCGGCGTCGTGATCAATCTCATCATTAATCTCCGCCGGCTCGCCGTTATAAATGGCTTCGGGAAGCAGCGAGATCGCTGCGGTGATCGCCCGCTCCAGATCGGCACCGGGATGGGGCAGGCAGGAATAGGCCTCGCCGTAAGGCCCCGAGACAGTGGCATGCGTACCGAGCACGGAATCCGGATGCCGCGCCAACCATCGGTTGACGCGGATGGCGCTCTCATCTGCGGTTGCTCCCCGGACTTCCTCGGTGTCGAGCCATGACAGGTCGCCCTCTGGCTCGCCGAGCTTACGCTTACGGAAAAACAAAATGTCGACCACGACATCAGTGCCAGCGTCGGCCAGGAAACTGCCTTCGGGCAAGCGCATCGCGGCAATCAGATCGGCCGACTTCGCAATGTGCTGGCGCGCGGTGCTGTCTGCCTTGTCCATCGTGCCCGAACTGGTGACGAAGGCGGCAAGAGCCCCCGGCTTCAGCAGATCGACCGACCGGGCAATGAAGTAGTCATGCAGCCGTAATCCCATCGACCGATATGCCCGGTCGGAGCGCACGGTGCGATCTGAGAACGGCGGATTGCCGATCGCAAGATCGAAATGTGCCGGCAGGCCGGTACGGGCGAAATCGCCGGCTATGATCCGCGCTTGCGGCTGCAACAGCCGGGCGATGCGCGCGGTGACGGGATCGATTTCGATCCCGGTGACGTGGGAGACGCCGCGCAAGGACTGCGGCATCAGTGCCGGAAACAGGCCGGTTCCGACGCCTGGTTCAAGAACCCGCCCGCCGCGCCATCCGAGACGCTGGAGGCCTGACCAGATCGCCCGGATGATGAACTCCGGGGTGAAGTGGGCATATTGGGTGCAGCGCGCGAGCGAGGCATAGTCGATCTCGCCGACGGCATCTTCCAGGTCCGAGCCAATCTCGCCCCAGCCTTTGCGAAATTCGCTCTCGCCGGGGCGGCGGAAGACGCCATTGGCAAGGTCGGACGCGCCGAAGCCGGTGAACCGGATCAGCCGCTCCTGCTCCTCGCGCGTGGCAGAGCGCTCATCGGCCTCGATCTCGGCGGCGAGCCGGATCGAAGCGATGTTGTCGCCGGCCCGATCCTTCCAGCCACGGGCCAGCCCACGATCGCCGGCAAGATGAAAGTTCAGTCCATGACCCCGTCGAGGCTTCGACGTCGGTTGCATGGCTGCAACCGCCGGCGTGACCGGCGAAGGCGCGGAAGAATTGGGATCATCGTCATCGCCCGGCCCGAAGTCAGCCGCGAAGGCGGTGACGCCAAGGCCAAGTCCGGACGAAATGGCCGTGCTGCCGAACAGGTCGATGGTAAAGGGGTCGTCATGGGCCATGAAAAATCTCCTTGGATTTGAGGGCAAGCGCGAGCACGCGGACGCCGTTGGCGGCCGCGTGAAAGGCTGGCGGGTTGGCTGGGGTTAGCGGGCGATCAGCGAGAGCGAGACTTCGGTCTCGGTGAGCTGCACGTTGAGATGCGTGCAGCGAAGGTTGCGATCGAACAGCGGGATCAGTTGCTCGGCGTCGATGAATTCGATGCCGTCGTCACCGCCGAAATGCCGGCGCTTGTAGTCCCACCAGTCGGGATTGCCGACAGGGTGGCATTGCTCCGAATAGGCGACGAGCGCACGGGCGCCCTCGGCGAGTTTGCCGTTGGACATGATGTAGACGCCCTCGTCGCCGACCAACCAGAGGCCGGGCCGTTCGCCCTCACCGGGCCTCGTCCCATAGTAGGGATTGCGGAAGCCTCCATTGGCGGCGGCATCGGCAATGCCGCGATCGATCACCTTGCGGACGGCAAGGATGGGAAAGGTAAACATCGCCCCACCTCACGCAGCCGCCTGGATCGGGAGATGGCGCAGATGCACCGGCAGCTTGGACGCGATCTCATCATCGGTGAGTTCGTCGAGCAACTTCAGCGTGGTGCCCTGCCGGCCGCCATAACAGAGCACCGTGCGCTTGCCGCGATGCTCCGGCAGCCAGCGGTCCCCGGCATAGCCACGGTAATCGTCGTGCGTGGCGCTCCAGATATGCTCCAACCGCTCTTCGCGCGTCATCGCCTTCACCGGCCAGGACTCGCGCTCGACGATGGCATCGCGCGTTTCGGCAGGCGATCGCGCCACATTCAGATCGCAATAGGCATGATAGTAACGCGTTCCGCCGTCGATGCGCAGTGTGTAGAAGACGCTGGTGATGCTATCGGTAAGAAACTCGCGTAGCGCGAACATCTCGCCTCGCATCCAGAGCGGTGGCAGAATTTCCAGCATGTAGTCGTGCTCGGCGCGGCCGACTCCAAACCACTCCCCGAGATAAAGAGATCCGGCATCGACGTGATCCCGGTTCGGGCGCTGCGCATGGCGGTCGAACAAACGGAACATCTGCCGGCGGTCGGCAATGCCCTGGTAGACTTTACGGATGGGAGAAAAGGGGTTCATCGGCGGGCTCCTTCAGCCTCGTCGGGCCTGAGCGCGCAGCACCCTGGTGGATGCCCATCATCTTCAGCCCTTCATGACCCCTTCCCAGCGGCCGCCTCTCCGTCCGGGCGGGTCAAGGGCCGGCGCAGCCGGGCGAAGCTTAACCCTTGCACGCGACCGGCGGGCATGCGGCAACCCGGTTTCCTTTCCTTTTCTCTCTCTCTTCCTCTCCAATTTGGCGGTGCGAACCGGCTGTCATGCCCGCGTGGCGCAGACTTTCGAGTTGACATGGTCATTGGCAAAGCGCTGGCAGCGATCTTCAATCTTGCGCCGGCGGTTGAGTGATCGGCGCCGTCAGGCGGGTGCCGCGTCCTGCAGCATCGCGTTCCAGTCTTCGGCGCGCGGCTTCAGCCGCTCAAAGTCGCAGGCGAGCTCGCCGGCAAGCTCACGCAGCCTCGACACGAACGCCTCGCCTTGCGGGTTGGCGTCGGTGGCCGCCACAAGCCGCGTGTTCGGCCTTGCCCCCAACAGGCGAAGAGCCGTGTCCGTCGCCGGCGACCAGCCGCCGCCAGTGCTGGCATACAGCGTATCGCGCCGGATCCGTTCGATCGCGGCCAGGCTCATGGCGTCGATCGCCGCTTCGGTGACGCAGATGCGCGTGGCTGTCATCGTCGTCCCCAACCGGAACAACATCTTGCCGCCTCCGGCCGCAAAACCCCGCCATTGCGGGCCGCGCTCCTCCCAGCCAGTGACGATACCGGCCGCGTCGCTGTGGGCGGCCCACATGCTGCCGCGCGGGCCTTCCCTCAGAACGTTCTGAGCGGTCGCTGTCGCGATGACCTGTTCGAGAATGTGCCGCTCATCGCGCAGATAGCGCCAGGTCGCCGACCCGCGCCACGGCTTGCGTCGCGCCACCCATCGTTGCAGGATGGACTGGTCGGGTTCGGTCTCCCGGGACTGCCGTTTCCATTCGGGCTCGCTCGGCACCAATCCCACAAGCGACGCAACCCGCACGAAGGCTTCCACGAAATCGCCGCCGTCCAGATGCTGGACCAGCGAATAGACATCGCCCTTTGCATCCGACAACGGATCGAACCAACCCTTGCCGTCATGGATGACGATGATGATATCGTCGCCACGGCGGTATTTGACCGCTTTGCGGGTGCTTTCCTTGAGGTCGACCGCAAAGCCGCCCGTCTCCAATACCGCCGCACAGCCGACCCGGCCGCGCAGCTCCTCTATATCCGCCTTTTCCATTCTTCTCTCCTGGCAGCTGCTGCCGGCCTTTTTCCAAGTCTATCAATTCCGCACAATTAGCGGAACACGCCGCGACCGCCGCGAAGAGCAAAGGGCGCAAGGGCGCGGCTTCCGCCGCGGCGCAGCCTCCCTTGCGGCCTGCCGCTCGCAAGCGGCACGCCGTGGCATAGAGGGCCGGTTCAATGAACCGGCCGACCGCCTGTGTATGGGCAGTATTCAGCGATCGCCTCGACTTCGTCGCCGTCGAGGTCTTCGGCAGGAAGAACGCCGTACTCGTTGTCATCGACCTTGAACAGGATGACCGGCGTCATCAGGGTGCGAGCGAGGTTCCAGGCGTGGCTCTGAGCGAGGCTGAGTTCGTGCGACATGTGTTTGGCTCCCGTGTTTGCGGGGACCATTCCCCGCTCGACAGGCGCCCGTCGGGTCCAGCCGGGACCGCGATCATCGCGATGGCGAAGCCTTGAGCGACGGCACGCTTTGCGTAGTCCGACCCCGCAGCGGGTTGATCGGCAAGGTCAGGGCTGGAACAAGGGAATTAAGCCGAAAGAGCGGGAAATGGGCTCCGCACAGGAGCCACGTCACTCGCCACGAAACCTCGCGGATTCATGACTACAGTACTTGCGGCCAACTTATGCCAGCTTCATCAAGGTCTAGTCCAGGGCAGGAACCGTTCTTGCTGTACCGACGATGCCGCCGCGATAGTGGCGTCCGTGCAAAGAACCCCATTCAAGTGAGGATTTCAGCGAGCAATGCGATAATCATTGCCGCGGTATGCTGCGAATGTTTTTGGCCCGAATGGCGGCCGCTGCCTCGGCCGCAACCTTCGCCATGAAACGTCGCGTGAACTGGCCTACCGGAACGGTGGACTCCAAAGCCCATGAGGTCGTGAGGTCATCGACATTGAATTCGTCCACGATGCCCCAGGCCGGCGTATAGAGCTTCGCCCTCTTCGCCTCAGTCTCCGGGACCTCGACGCAACGCCGGTCAGGTCCCGGAGCCTTAGTCGTGATGGGAAAAAGCAGAGGCCGCGTGCGGCCATCCTTGCCTGCGACGATTACCATCACACAAGTTGGCCGAGCCTTTCGGCCACTGTCTTCACCGCGATCGAATTCTCGCGCCCACAGATAGGAATAGAGAATGACGTGGCCGTGTTCAGGCTCGGTCATTCTCCGCTATCCCTCAAGGTGACGGCGTCCAGGCCAGCGAGAATTTCATCACGCTCGGCTCCCTTGAGGTCTTCGACACGATACGCCCGTTGTGCGCTTCGTCCCGCCAATCGGTCGAATTGCTCAACGGTCAGAAGCACAAATTTGCGCTTGCCGCGCTTTGTGATCTCAACAGGCCCTCGGTATGCCGCCTCTACCACCTCGCCAGATTTGTTTCCGAGGTCGGTTAGCGTAAAGCTGGTCATCCTAGCTCTCCATCTTTACCCCTAAAATAGGTGAAACAGCTATTTTTGGCAATATGGCTGAATTAGCTGTTCAGGGAGTGCCATCTCCATCGACTACCGCCGGAATCGGAAGCTGCCCCTTGAGGCGCGCGCCGGCGAGTTCGAGGAGCGCGTAGACTGTCTCATCCTCGCTCCAGCCTGATTCCAGTGCGCGCTGCCGACCGGCCGAAGGAAGATCTGCGCCAGCTGCAGATGATCTACCAGATGGCCGACGTGGCGATGAACCCGCGCCAGACCGTCGGCACGATCATCGGCCGGCCGCTCGAATTCTATTTCGGCATGCGCGGCAGGGAACGCGACAAGCGCGTCGCCGAACTGCTCGACGAGATCGAGATGGGCAAGGGCTTTGTCGAGCTTTCCGGCGGCCAGAAGCAGCGCGTCTGCATCGCCCGCTTGCTCGCCGCCAAGCCGAAGCTGATCATCTGCGACGAGGTCCTCGGCACTCGACCCGCTGGTCGCCAATGGCATCCTGAAGCTGCTGCTCGAGCTGCAGAAGGAAGAAAACGTCGCCTATCTGTTCATCACCCATGACCTCGCCACGGTGAAGTCGATCGCCGATTCGATCGCCGTTTGTATAGAGGCGACTTCGTCCGCTACGGGTCGAAAACTGCTGTGCTGCAACCGCCTTTCGATGCCTGTACCGACCTCCTCCTTTCCTCGGTACCAAAAATGGGGATGGCTCGGCTTGATTCTCTTAGGCTGGGCAAAGGGATGACGCCCCTCACGATACGAGGATCACGCAAGACGCATTGATCCTGGGTAGGGCTTCAAGCAGGTCCTGTCCGGCCTGCTCGTCGTAGTTCTCGAGCTGTTGCGCGCACTGGCGAAGGACCGTGAGTCGCAGCTTTACCAGCAGTAATCCACTGGGAGGACTCTTAGGTGCCCCCTGCTCGGCACTTGGCGTGCTCTCGGCTGTCCCGGATGGTCCCACCATACGCCGAAAATCGCTCATCTCCGGCGGGGACCGGATGGCACCGTCATACCGGTTACTAACTTTGTCGGGATTGTCGATTGTTGGACAGCGATGTGTTTGATAAAATCAACGGCATTCATTTATGTCATTGATAAAACGAGACAATACGGGCTGACAACCAATCTGTGGATTTGGCACGACTTTTGAACTCCCCCTCGTTGGGCGGCGGAAAGAATGCCGACCGATTGCGCACAAAACATCTTCCAGCGACCGCTTTGTTGGCGTTGACAAAACATTGCGACCTTTCCACCGAGAGACGGTCGTTTGATCGCTCGCAGGGAGCCACAACCAATGTAGTTGGAGCGCCGAAATAGAGTGCCCGAACGGTTTTCTTGTGCCTCAACAATGCCTTTACCGAACACCGCTAAAGAAGGTGCCGGGGTTGAATTCTGTCGATATCTCGACCAGACTAATGGTGTTGCTCAACCTCAAGAAATCTTCGATCTGCTGGTTGCTTTTGCGCAGAAGCTCAACTGCCCTTGGATCGCTTACCGCCCTCTTACATCCGACCAAGAAATCTTAGAGCAGCTCTGCCGCGATCCAACGGCTATGCTAAATTACCCTAACGAATGGCAGAAACGATATTTCGACATGGGGTATTACAAGATAGATCCCATCATCAAGAAAATCCGACAGCGACTTGGTGCCCTTCATTGGAAGGACGTTTACGATGATGCTACCACCACTGAAGATGAACGACGTATTTTCGACGAGGCTGCCATGTTTGGCCTGAGGGCCGGCGTTACGGTTCCATTGCACGGGCCCAACGGAAAGTTGGCCATGATGAGCTTTGCTCAAAGCTCGAGTTACGACATGCCTAGCAAAATTGTAAAATACTTGGAGTTGTCTGCATTTAATTTCCAGCTTTTAATTGACAAATATGGGGCGTCGTGGGGCGCTGGCCAAGACGTGACTTGTCTGTCTCCAAGAGAAAATGAGTGTATTATCTGGGTTTCGAGGGGTAAATCCTCCTTTATAATAGGAAAAATACTCGGCATTTCCGAAAACACTGTCAACTTCCATATTAAAAAGGCTATGAACAAATTGAATTGTAGCAGCAGAACGGCTGCGGTTGTAAAAGCATTGAAACTTGGAATCGTTGACATCTGAACCTAACTTCCGTCTCCGAACGGACTGTCCGTTGGTCGATTTGACCCCGAGGATAAGTCGAGGACTGGACGGCTGCTTAATCGATTGTATAACCGATCAGGTTCGAGGGGAGACGGGCGTGAACCTGCAAGAATATGCCGAACTAAATAAATGGACAAAACGGCACCGTGTGCCGCTTCTATTCAATTATAAGGTTCCAACTTAAATAACGTCAGTATGTTCCTGACTATCGCCCTACAGTGAGCAGCTGGCTTGTCCAGAAGATTAGCCTGCTCATCCGTCCACCACATGGCTCAGAGCACTTCGCCTGGCGGTGCGGAGATGTAGCAGGACGCGTAGATATAGCCGGTCGTGCGCTCTAGGCGATCCTCCATGCCGAGTTCGGCCATAGCCTTCAGGATGGCCCGCCGTTCCGTCGGTGTGGAGAAGCGGGATTGGCGTTGTCTGAACCGCTCTGCGAGCCTGGTTTCCAGCGAGAAATCCCGAAGGGCCGCCGCGATGTCATCATAACTGAAGGGGTGCCTTGCGAAGGCGACGACCCACGGGCGTGAGCCCGCCGAAGCCTCATAGACGCGTGCAAAAGTTGCCGCAGTAGCGTAACCCACGCAGCCTGTGCTGATGAGGATATCCGCATCTGCGAGTGCACCACGTTCGTTGAGTGTCAAGTCACGGGTTTCCAGATCGGCCGTGATCCCAGCCTCTAGCAGGCCCATGTCAAGCGCATAGTGAACAGCCCGAAATGATGGATCCACGCCGACGAACTGGATGTCGTCACGGAGGCGCTGATCGAAAAAGGTGCGATGCTCGGCTTTCTGTCGGCACGACAGCGATCCCCTGGGGCCGAGATAAGCAGCATACAGATCGTCGAGACCGAGATCTGTTCGCAGTAAGGCAGCGTTGATACCATAGGAGCAACCGACATCGATGATTTTCAACCTCGTCTTGTTTCGAACACGTCGATAATCGGCGAAGACCCTTTCGAAGACCGGTTTGGCCCGGCCTGGGATCATATAGTCCTTCGCCAAGCACAACCGAAGATAGGTATGCGGCAACGTGCGATTGTAGGTTGCCGTGAACCGTCCTTCGACCCATGCGTTCGGCCGCGCTCTGTACTTGCTGTTTGATGCAGACCTGCCATGCTCATTCTCTTTTTCGTTCGATCGATCATGGTGACTCACGATATAATCTCCTCGCCAGCTTCTAACGCCTTCCGAGGTGATTTCAAAACTCGTGCCAAGCTGAGCAGAGAGCCATAAAGGCGAGGTTCTCCAAATTAACTCAATGGTTTACATACGAGCGCAACGAGGAGCCTTCGAACATTATGATGTCGCGCACGCAACACACATCGCCTTCCAGGACGGCTTCTGTACGTCGCACTCTTCTAGTCTTGCTGTGTTATAAATGGCGTCGGCAGCATGGACATCGTGGCAGCGTCGCGCCAGGATGTGGGCGAGCCTAGTCATGATGGTGGCGATGGAATGCCGTCCGGTTTGGGAGGGAGCGGCGGCGCCGCCAGGTCAGTAACCTTCGCAAGCATAGGTGTCCGCTCTCGACCTGCCTTACAATTCGCTCTTGACCGCGCGGTGTCAGCCCGGGCCATCTTATGGATATTCTCCGGTTTCTCCGAAATCACTGAAGCTTTGACAAACCTCAGCTTTCCCGGATGGACAACCTATTAAAGGCTCACAGCGGAATAACGGAATAACACCCTGCCGTCGGCCATGCTGGCGAGCCGGGAATTGGCAAGGGCGACGCGATGGGTATCGCGGCCGAGAAAGGCCAGCATTGGTTGGGGCCGCACCGGCACCATGTTCGCCGGCGAGCAGGCAGCGATCACGCCCGATATCTTGTGCACTTCGAAGGGACTGACGGGCGGCTGGCTGGCGCTTGCGGTAACGCATGCCACCGATGCGATCTTCCGCGCGCATTTTTCCAGCAATCGCACACGGAGAGCCCGATCGCCTTCACGGCAACGCTGGGCCAATGTCGCGATCCGGAACGATGAGGTTGGCAGTCGGCTCGAGCAGGATCCTGATCGCCGCGTGGAGGACGATATCACTCTTGTGGTCGACAAGGTTGCCGACCTCGGCAGCGCCCGTAGGCCATGATGTGGTTACTCGAGCATGGGCTGGACTTGCCTGCCAGGCGGCAACAATGACGACGTGTCCGGCGCAAGCCGAGTTATGGCGACCATCCACCGGATATTCGTGAATCCGATCTAAGGCGGCGCCAACGGTGCGAGGAATGGCTTGTATCGATCCTGGGCACCCATGAAGGCCATGTCAGTTGGGAATGGGCTGAGGCGATCCGCAAGAAGCTGACCGACAATGTGACCACTGGCAGGGCATGGAGCCCCAAGCATGGCGATACATTGCTGGCCCGGATTTGTCAGCTGCCGACGCTGTGGCCGCAAGCTCACGTGTAATATACGGGCGCCAAGCACAACATTCCGCGCTATTCCTGTTGGCTGGACCTGCTCCACAATAGCGAGTCGCGCTGCATCGCCTTCGGCGGTGGATGATGCGATTGAAGAAGCACTCCTGCGTGTCGTCGAGCCCGGCGCGATTGCTGCCGCCGCCCAAGCCGAAGCACAGGCAGCCGATTGCCGTGACCAGGCCCGCGACGTCCTGCGTCGCATATCCGTTCGAACTGCGGATGGGCCAAATCCCGGTGCGACATGAGTTTTGCCATAGGCGCGCCCTCAGCCGCGATCTGGAAGCTGCTCGCTACTCCTCCGACCGGCCTTGGAAATATGACGCCGCCGATCCCGAAACCGGCCGGTTGCCGCTCAACTGCGGCTGGTGCTGTGGCGGCTTCAAGGCGACACCACCAGCGGCTATGCTGTGCCTCGCCCCCCTTCTTGCCACCGGCGCATCTCACAAGACCGCCGGCGCATACCGGTTCGACCGCTTCGCTCGGGGCCATGTGATCGACGAGCGCGGCGCCGGCGCGCAGCCGAATCTCCACTGAAGCCGGGCTATGCTAATCTCTGGGCTCGCGCGACGCACAGGAATTCACCTATTTCGACGAAGCGCGGCTGATAGACCGTCCAGCCCGGGTGCGCGCAACGCCGAGGCCGCCTTCTGCGGCTATGTCTTCCTGCGCGACAACCCGGCAGGCGTGCACCGGGAACTGTGGTTCCATGAACAGGGCGGCCGATCCTGGCTGATCGTGAAGCGCAATACGGTCACACATGAAATCCTCGGTGTGGAGCAGGTAGGCGAAAATGGGCCTTCGGCTTGCTCCGGCGGGTATTGCGTCCGGAATCTTTTCGACTGGCGCGTCGCTTTGTTCGGGAGCGGGAACGGCGAGATGCACGCTCGAGGAAATTGGGATCGCGGCAAGCTTGCCCGAACTGCCATGCGCCGTAGACGAAGGCTACACAATTGTGCCCACCTTCTATGTGCCAAGCAAAAAGCGCGCCTAGGCCCTGCCGCAGAGAAGGGGGCCGTTCCACAGCCGTTACTTCCATTTATAGGCCCCATTTTATTCAAACCCACCACACGGGTCTCTCTTTCCCATCGCGCTCGGCGCTGAATCTCATTAATCTCGACACTAGCAGGTCCATTGCTGCCTTTACTTACAGTTTTGTTTTGCTGCTGCCATGACGCAGAGTAGTTCAAACATTAGATGTGCGGCTACCAGTTGAGTGTGCCCGGAGGGGTCGTACATCGGGGCGATTTCACATATGTCGGCCCCGATGATCTGTCGGGCTGTGAGCGAGCGAATAATCACTTGGGCGTCCCGTGGAGAGAGCCCGCCGATTTCCGGCACACCGGTTCCCATGGCGCAGCCCGCGTCGAGGCAGTCGATGTCGAACGATACATAGGTCGGGCCGTCCCCCAGGATCTGGCCTATTTCCTCAATTACTCTGGCGCGCCCCAAGTCTTCATATTCGTCGATGGTGATCACACGCATTCCGACTTCGTGGCCGAAGGCTGTGTCATTTTCGCTGTGTTGGGTGCCCCGTAAGCCGATCTGGATCATACGCGTGGGGTCCACCAACCCTTCTTCGACCGCGCGTCTGAATGTGGTCATATGATTGATTTTTGTGCCCAACGCTTCATCGAGTGTGTCTGAGTGGGCGTCGAACTGAACCACACCCACGGGCCGATCCTTCGCGATCGCCCGGAGGATCGGCAATGGAATCGTGTGATCGCCACCAAGCGCCAGCGGCCACGCGCCTACGCTATGGATCTCGTCGAATGTAGCCTGGATAAGATCGATGCTCTTAAGGCGCTCGTACGAGTGGACGGATGCGTCCCCGACATCGGCGACATTCACTAGAGAAAACGGGTCGATCTTAGTCGCAGGATTAAAGGGCCGGAGAACCCGTGACGCTTCCCGAACCGCGGCCGGTCCGAACCTCGATCCCGGCCTCATGTTCGTTCCGAGGTCATAAGGAACACCAACAAGTGCGATATCCACACCTGGACCAACAGACATCCGCCGAGTGCGCATGAACGTCGCAACGTCCGCATATCTCGCGATTTGACTGGGATCCAAAGGACGATAAGCCGGATCGTTTTTCATACTGATTACTCCATGTCACAGCGCGCGCGTCCTCGCGAGATGTGCCACCTACGTAGGCAAAGCGGATCTATACAAGAATGTCATGCGATTGGACCCCGTTTGCGAATGGAGAACATCCTGTTAACCTGCTTCATCTGAGGGTAGTTGCCGGCCGCGAGAAACGTGGCGGTTAGATCGTTTGCGTTAATGAATTCCAAAAGGAGATCATCACGTGCATTACTTGCGAATCCCAAGAGTATGCTGCCGGACTCTGTGAGAAATTCTGGCCCTTCTGATAGAAAACGTCCGAGCAATCTATAACCCGGGTCGATAGCAGCCCGTTCGAGATTATCCCTGTATTCGTAATCATCTGACGTTAATATCGATGGATGGTTCCAAAATATATAGTCGAATTTTCGATGGGGCGGAATATTGCAAAAAACGTCACTTTCGATTACGTCGACGTTCTCAATACCGTTTCTTGCAGCATTTTCTAGCGTGTTCGCGACCGCCTTAGGATTTATATCACAGGCTACTAACGACAGCGCACCGTGTTTCGCGAGGTACAGTCCTGGGAGGCCGAAACCGCAGCCGATCTCCAGGATTCTTTTCCCGGCAACGGGGGGGAAATTCTCTGTATACCAACGCCAACTGTGGAAATCTTTTGGCGAAAGGACGCTTTCGTATACGATCAAATCCAGTCCAAATTCCTGCATATGCAGCGGGAAAGTGTACTGTTGGCTGAGTTTGAGCTTCGTCCTTATCTGTTCAACCTGTTCACGATCCGTCATATGCCTGCTATCCTGTCACTATACACAATAAACCCTCCGAAAACTCCGTCTGGGTGAACTTAGGCGTCGTAGAAAGACGCTCGTTCATGTCATGGCTCCCCGGAAGTCGAGATTGAATGGAGCAAATCCAGTGTCAGTGTCATACCCGTCGATACGTGCTGATACATGCGCCGAGAATTGAGACGTATTTCCACGACATTATTCTGAAACCATTCATACGGCTTGTCACTGAACTTTCATCCAATGGCGATTAGAGTGTCGGCCCCTATTGGACCGCTCCTCAATGCGCTCGGCTGGCACTAGTGGATGGAATCCGGCACAAATGATACAAATGCCTTACGGAGAATGGTCGTTCTGCATCGGGAAGAGCTAAGTAGGGAGGCGATGATATGTATCAATGATGAGACGGACGCATCATTGGCTGTCCCGTCGAATATGAACGGTAGTTCAAGAGGCATTTTCGTTTTCCTTAGTCGCTGACAGGCTTAGAAATATAGTATGTTGACATGTTTTTGGAGCTACCATCTCTGGTGGCTTGATACAGGCCGCGATACAACGACCCGAACGGCACGTAAGGCTGATCGCAGGTTTCTGTGGCTATAGAGCTACACCGGTTGCCACCGCCGGCATCGCCGGATCGTTCGTAAGCGTCACGAGCGTGGCACCTTGCGGGATAGAGTTGTGTCGCGGAGATTTGCCGCCTGGTTTGCGAGGAGCGCAGGCGGATGAATTAGAGCGACGCTTTTGCCGTGCATCAGACATAGCCGCTGACTATCGTCGCGTCGAGGTGACTACGGGCCGGCGGACAAGGCGCGCGTCGTTCCGGCAAGTCGCAAAGCGCGGAGCCGGGTGCCAACATCTCGGCGGTCGCGCGGCGCTGGGGGATCAATCGCGGCTTCCTTTCGGCGTGGCGGCAGCAGGCCGGGCTGGTGAGACGGAAAGGGTGCAAGCAAGGGGACGTCAGAGCTGCAGTTTGTGCCGATCACGATTGCAGGTGAAGATCGGCTGCACGGCCGCGAGGGCGGACCGAGCGAGCAGGTTGGCGATCTTGCTGTGCGGGATCTGCAACGACGATGCAAGGCCCTCTAACCGACATGGAATATGCGCCTTATGATGTCGGCTATTTGGGAGACGTTGTCTCGGCGCATAATGCTGAAGTGGTCTCCATCGATGACATGAACTTCGATGTTGCCTCCTACTTGGTTCCACCCCCATGTCGGATCAGCGGATGACACATCCTCTCCCGGTAACAGGCTGCCAAGTGCTCCTACTGTTCTTGCCCTAACGAGGGTGACAGGGATGGGCGTCTTGCTTGCCTCGAGCTGCGACGCGATTATGGCGTTTGCCCAGTAGATGGAAGCGCTGCACCTAAAACTCACTTCTAGCGTTTCGCCATGACATGCAAGATCCAACGCCTTGAACGCCTCAGTGGGGTTTGCTGACAGCATCACGTTGAACGTCTCCTGATCCAGCAGCCGACCAACGCCCTCCACCGACACTCGTGGGGATGCGCTAGCGGGGATATCCAAGATCAACACGCGACTAACCTCGACCCCTTGCCGATGAAGCTCGATGCCAACCTCGTTGGCTATTTTCCCCCCGAAGGAATAACCGAGCAGCACCACTCTTTTGTCTCCTGCTGCATCCTTGGCACGGGCTGTCATGGGGGCGATGATATCTTGTGGCTTAAGTGAATTTCGCCAGGGATCGATACCCTTTGGATATTCGAGTATGTCGAATGGAATATTCCCCAGCAGCGGAACAAGCCCCGCGAAATCCATCGGCTCTCCCGTAATGCCAGGAATGAGAAGAAGCCGTGTGTCTTTGAGGGACCAAGGCTCCGGCTTGGAACGGGGACGGCTGGCAGCCTGGGAAATCTCCACCGAGAGACGACGCGAGGTTCCGCTGCTCATGATTATTGTCGACGAGACAGACGTCCCGAAACGTTTCCGCAAGTCGTTTCGCAGTTCGATCAGGAGCAAAGAATCCAGGCCGAGGTCACGCCATTCGAGATCCGGATCGATGGTTGCAGCATCCCGCCTTCCAAGAAGCGCGGCAACCCGCTGCGTAACGACGCGCAGAACGTCGGCTTCGCTTTGACCTTGATCTGTCAGATGATCAGCGGGCTGCGATGTGATCGCATGGTTTGCATTGGTCTTTCCGAAGTCAGGACCTATACCTGCGGAAACATTCAACGCCTCCATGCGAGATGGTTTCCGGGCAATAGCCACCCCAAGTGCTGCAGCGCCCTGCTCGTTCGAAAGTCCCGCATCACCGCGTTCGAAATACCTCTGTGTCAACTCCGCGTTGTCGGCAAATGCAGCGGAATTCTTCCACACACCCCAATTGACAGATGTCGCCGTGAGTCCGATCTCGTTCCTGTACCGGCTGAGGCCATCCAAGAAGCCGCAGGCCGCGGCATGCAACGCCTGCCCCGCCTCCCCTCGAGAAGAAGCAGTCGACGAACACAGAATGAAGAAATCAAGAAGCCCCGGCTTACTAAAGAATGCATGAAGATTGGCTGCCCCACCCGCCTTTGGCGGCACCACGCGCGCTATATCGTCGTGATTGATTGAGCTGATTATTCCGTCCGCAACGCTGCCCGCAGCATGAATGATGCCTCTGATCGGGCGTTCTGCTTGGATCTGTTCTAGGCATAAGGCGAGCGCCTCACGGTTCGAGACATCCACGGTATGAACTCGAACCGAGCAACCGGCTGCCCCCACGCCTTTGATCGCCTCAAGACGTTCTTCAGTCGGAACGCTGCGCGAAAGTACATCGATGTGCTTCGCTCCATATTCGCTCAACGCTTGGAGCATCAAAGGCCCGATGCTGCCGAGCCCCCCAGTTACGAGGTAGGAAGCGGTACCGTCTAGTCGATGAGGGAATTCCAACGCAAATGGAATCTCCTGCGGTTGAGCGACAGCTCGCTGCTTTCCATCATAGACCACCACATCGGCGGTATCTTCCAGACTGCAATCTAGCTCCCTGGAGATGAGGTCAGGTAGCGATTTTGGGTCGACATGCCCGACCTGAATGCACAGCAGGCGCGGGCAAGCTGTTTCCGCAGCAAATGACCTGGCGAAGCTGAAAGCAGCCTCTGCGATACCTACCGACGTTCCATTCGCGCAATCCTTGCGGGAGACCATGATGATTGGGATGTTTGTACCAAGATCGAAGGCACCAGCCACTCTTGCGAAGAGCGACGACATACTGGCTATGGCACATTCTAGCTCCTGCCCTGCATGGGCAGCCGAGGGCAGAAATATATCGACCGGAATGACAAGGTAGTCGACATTCACAAGATCCCTAGCAATTTCTGCGGGGTCTCGCGCTTGCCAAAGGCCGACTATTGGCAAATCCAGAGGCGCATCCTGAATATCGTTGGAAAGAAACGAAGCAACTGCGCCGCGCATCCGTCTGACCGAACCTGCTGTTGGGAGGTCGCGAGGGACGAGCACCTCCTCGCGAATGGTTAGGCGCCCCTCAGCGCCCGGCCCGCTATGATCATAATCGCCACCCTTCGCGCGTTCGATCTCAATCTGCCGGAAGCCTATTCCGTCCATGACGACATGGCCGGCTAAATTCCTAATGGTGAAGTCGAACAGGCTCTCGCCATCACTTCGCCTGCAGTTCTTCACATCACATAAGGTCGTAGTGGCCGCCTCCTGGAACATGACAACACGATCAATCCCTACGGGGACGAAGGCCCCTCCCACATGACCATCACGGAAGACCGCTTCGATGACCTGAAGAGCTGAATCAATCAGGACTGGGTGGGCTCCGAAATACTCGCCATCGTCCCGAAGGCTCAGGGGGAGATGACACTGTGAGGTGCCAGATGTCTTCCCGGCGGACACAAAGGCGATAGATTTGAATGCCGGACCGAGGAAAACCCCTTGCGCCTCGTAGCGCTGATACACATGCTCCGGCAATACCTCACATAACCCCTCCTCCGGAGAAACTGCGGCGCAGGCTGCCAGCGTGCCTCTTTTGACGCGGGCCGAGACTACCCGGATGGCTTGATCCTCGCCTGTCGGCGCAAGCTGCTTCATTTCGATCCTGAGTTCGGATTGATTCGGACCCTGTATCAGATCGATTTCCAGGATGGCTCCGTGCGTAACATCTGCGGAAACCATCGAGTGGATGCGGAAGTTCAATATCTCAACGCATGATGTCCCCAATGCTACCGAGGACGCTTCGGCAACCATATCGAGTAGGTATGTGCCCGGAACGACGCGCACTCCATCAACCATGTGTTCGCCGAACCAGACCTTCCGGATTGCTTTGCGGTGTCGGCTGATTAGCTTGGCGTTTGTATCCGTAAATACTTGCTGAATTGTCTGGTCTCCTAAAGAGACCGCCGGTGGCGCACATAGGTATTGCTTCCTGCGAAATGGATAGGTCGGCAGGGAGACGCGGCGCCATGGAGCGCGAGGAGCGAGGTTGTCGAATTGGGGATCGATGCCAAGCATAAATAGCTCGGCAAGGGCTCTGAGAAACGTTCCCAACTCGTCGGAGCTGCGGCAAGAAGCAATCCACGCTCTCCCCTCGCATGGGTCATTCTCCATGCCGAGCCCGAGAAGCATGGGTTTTGGTCCGAGCTCGATAAATACCTTCGATCTGTCGTCAAGCATATACTGAAGCGCATCGTGGAACCGCACCGGTCCGACGAGTTGGTCCGTGAAATACTCGACCCAGTCCAGGTTTCGCTGAATAGGAGTACCTTTTACCGAAGAGACAATGGGGATCATTGGGTCGGTGAAGCGCAGGTTCGCGATGACGGATCTGTATTCATCAACGATGGGACGCATTTGCTCTGAGTGGAACGCATGCGATATTGGCAGTGGAGTGATCGTACAGCCCGAGACTTCTCCAGCGGCAACGAGCCCTGCCACGAGGTCGGCTTGACCGGATAGTACGACCGCGTTCGGCGAGTTGAACGCCGCGACGGTGACACCATCGCTCAGCTCGGAAACAAGAACGGCAACATCTTCCGCGTTCCCCATGGCTGCGGCCATCGCGCCCGATCCGGATGGAAGTTCCGCGGAAAGCCGTCCTCTCTCGGCAACAAGGAGGCACGCATCTTCCAGGGATAGCGCACCGGCGGCGACCAGCGCCGCAACCTCCCCAAAGCTATGACCCGCGACCTCCGCAAATTGCACCCCAAAGGAACGAAGAAGGCAGGTCATCGCGTACTCGAACGTGAAGATCGCTGGCTGCGTGAACTGGGTACGATTCAGTCTTGCATCATTGGCAGGTGTTTCGTCGATCACCTGCTTGAGGTCGATCCCATGACTGCTCCGTATGCACTCAAAGCAATCCTCCATCGCCTCTCGGAAGGCCGGAAACGCAGCGGAGAGCTCTTTCCCCATGCCTGTCCATTGGCATCCCTGACCAGTGAAGAGACCAACGATCTTTTTCGGGGCCAGGCTGTCGGAGGGGGACAACACCCCTGTGATGACGTCGTTGAGAAGTCGGGACAAATCGGCCTTGCTTGACACTGTCCAACCAACCCGAAACCGTTCTGGCCGGCGGCCAACGCAGCAGGTCATGCAAATATCCCGCAATCCGAGATTTTCGCCGGAGACCGCAAGGAGGTCATAGACCTCCTGACACAGATTGATCAACTGCTCGGGGCTACCCGCCGATAGCACAAAGAGTTCATTTTGCTGAAGAGGTTCCTGTGCCTGCCCGCCACGGGGGTAACCACCCTCGAGAATCATGTGACAATTGGTCCCTCCTATTCCCAACGAACTGACCGCTGCTCGCCTGGGTCTCTTCGACGGACAATTCCAATCCTGGGCCTGTCCACTGGCAATTCTCAGGCGGGTTCCCTGTAGCGGCACACGCTTGTTTGCACTCCGGAACGTCGGGATGGCTGGAATCCTGCCCCGGTGAACACACAGAGCTGCTTTCAGAAGGCCCGCTGCACCTGCCGCCTCGTCAAGATGGCCAATGTTCGCCTTCAGGGATCCAACAAGGCATTGTTCGACGACCGCGGCAGCACCATATGTTGCCGCCAGAGCTGTGATCTCAATCGAGTCTCCGACAGGTGTACCTGTCCCATGGGCCTCAACGTAATCAATGTCGAAAGCGGTGAGACCGGCATCATACAGAGCTGCGTTGATGACATCGATCTGACCCTCCACGCTTGGTCCAGTATAGCTCAGTTTGCGAGCGCCGTCGTTGTTGACCGCTGACCCAACAATGGTAGCGATAATCTGATCGTTATCGTGGACCGCGAGATCATAATCTTTGAGGACGAGAACCGCGCATCCGTTCCCGAACAGAGCTCCGTCGGCCGCGGCATCGAAGGGTCTGCAACAGCCAGTCGGCGAAAGGATTATACCGTCATGAGCAAAATAGCCGATATGCTGCGGAGTGGAAATTGACACGCCGCCGGCAACTGCCATTTCGGCCTCTCCTGCGCGGATCGCCTGGACGGCATGGTGAACAGCAACCAACCCCCCGGAGCAGGCGGAACCTATCGTGAGACTGGGACCTGTCAGGTTGAGTTTGTGCGATACCCTCATCGAAACATGCTCTGGAGAGTTGCCTTGTTCGATGAGAATTTCTCCCACGTTCCGAATAAGACGATGGCTCAGAAAGGGCCCATCGTCTGCATGCATGACTGACGGCAGTATGCTGTTGATTAGATATGTGCTCGCGCCGCTCGCCGAATAGACACCGGTCCGGTAAGGAACCGCCGTCGGCGCATAGCCGGCATTTTCCAGAGCGTGCCAGGAGCACTCAAGGAAGACCCGATGCTGCGGGTCCATCAGCGAAGCTTCGCGATCACTGATGCCGAAGAACTCGGCGTCAAAATGGTCGTGGTGATCAAGGAAACCGCCCCTCCTCACAAAGTTTTCGCAGGAAGACAGAGCCGGTGGGTCGTTCTTGGATTCCGAAATAAAAATTTGATTGCTGATAAGGCCTTCCCACAGAGCATTTACGGAATCGGCGCCGGGGAAGCGGCCTGCCATGCCAATGATCGCGACGGACTTTCGTGGAGAGGGCGTCGCGGATGTCGATGCCACTTCGTTCTCGCTGCTGGTGGCGCGGAATGCCGAAGCCTTGAGGATCGATTGCAAAGTGGTCTCATCGGAAATAGCGGACACAGAAATGTCGATGTGCAATTCCTGCTTCAATCGTGTCACCAGTTGCATCGCACTCAGCGAGTCGCCGCCGGCCGCCCTGAAGCTTCGATCCTTTCCTCCGGGAAGGACGTCATTCCAGATTTCAGATACGTGCTGCTGAATATCTTGCGGCTGAACGCGAGCCGCTGCGGCAACAGCGGAGGCCGCCATTGCCTCTAGCGCTCGACGATCCACCTTGCCTGTCGATGTTTCCGGAAATACTGAGAGTGTGTGGATGCGGTAGGGAACGGCCGTGGCATCCAATGCATCAGTGATCAGTGTTCGGATGTCCTGCTCGAGCACATCACACTTCGGGTCTTCTGCCACTGTTACGAAGGCCGCGAGTTGCGTTCGCCCACTGACCTCGACTGCCACGACGGCAGCCTGGTTCACATATCGAGAACGCTCCATCGTCGTTTCAACGGCTGCGACATCGACTCGTTTGCCGCGGATTTTCACCTGCCGGTCGATCCGTCCTGTGATTGCGATGCTGCCGTCGGGGAGGATGACGCCGAGATCTCCGGTGAGGTATTCATCTGCCACACCTGTCGAGGCTGAAGGTAGGGGCACTAGATCGTTGGTGTCGGGCTGCATGTATCCCATGGCAACTTGACACCCTTTGACAACAATGCGCCCCTCAGAGCCTGGATCAGATGATATTCCTTTCGACGTGAGGACGCCCACGTTCATTCCTGCGATGGGGAGGCCAATCGATGGCAGATCCGGCCATTGTTCGGGATCTCCCGCGAGTTCCAGAGATGTCACATCCTGCACCTCTGTTGAGCCGTAGTTGTTGTAGAGCGCGGCGCCGATGAGTCGGAAGAATGACCTGATAGCCCCAGTGATCTTCAGGGGTTCGCCGGCCGTGGTGACGTCATTGAGATAAATCTCTTCCGCGAATGCAGGCGCTGCCAACGCCAACTGATTCAGTACACTGTATGGCAGATATGCCTTTTGGATCCGGGATGACGATAGGAGCTCCAGGAGCAGGCCGGCATCTAGTCGTTGCTGCTGTGTTGCCAGAACCGCTGTTCCTCCCGAACTGATCGCGGAGAACAGTTCGTGAAACGCGATGTCGAAGTGGAAGGAGGCGAATTGCAAATGGACCCTGCCAGGTTCGCATCCCCTGAAGACGATGTCCCATTGAACCAGGTTCGCAAGCCCACGGTTCGACATGAGCACGCCCTTGGGCGTTCCCGTCGTGCCGGAGGTAAAAAGCAGGTAGCAGCCCGTTTCGGGAGTGGAGAGGTTTTCAACCCTCGAAATTTTTTTTCCGGCCCGCCTCACACGAATCGTCTCGACGCCGAAGGACTGCAGGAGCCGCGGAACGGTCGGCCCTAAGGGGGTCTTGGCAGTAGCAACGATAGATCTGGCCCTTGAGGCCCTCAAAATGTTGCGGATTCTCGCATCGCTCGCCAAAAGGTCGAGCGGGCACACCGTCGCCCCGCGAAGCATGATCCCGAGGATGATGATCACGGTATCGACGTGACGCGAGGGGTTCATCAAGATGACATCCGCGACGCCAACACCGCGCATTTCAAGCTGTCGCGACACATGCGATGCATGACGCAACAGCTCTTCGTAGGTGATCCGTTCGTCGCCGCACTGGACCGCGATCATTTGTGGAAACTTTCGCGCGCACTCCATGAATTCCTGCGACACGGTGCGGCAGGGCGCGGCAGACAACGGATGTCCGTTCGAGGTCGTGTCTATCATGATGCCCCGGGGCTTCTGCTCTCAATAGGCCGACGAGAGTTCTTTAGACGCGATGTCGTGGACCTCATCCCCGTTGAGAGATGGAAGGAAAACGCAGACCAGACGGAGGTCTTCCTCGTCGGCGATCAGGTGGTGGGCGTCGTTCTTATCCAGTGCATACATTGTCCCCGGGACGACAGGATGCTCCTCGCCAGTGATGTCATCGCGAACGCGCCCCTTCCCGGCTATACAGTAGCAGGTCTCGACGTGATTGCGGTATTGCAGGAAGGACGAGGTTCCGGCCTTCACGATCGTGTCGGTCAGGGAATAGGGAACGCCGTCGGCTTTGATCAGGAACCGACGGCTCCTTCCGTTGCCCCAGGGGAGGTCACGCTCGGTCCCTTCGATATCCTCAAGCTTGCGAACTATCATTTGAATATCCCTCTGTTTGAGCCGGGAGTACGCCAAGATTGGGTCAAGGCACCCTCTCAAGGCAACTATCAACGTTGGTAGTTGCCTAAGCTCAGCTCGCGGGCGCCTATTAGCTTGTTAGTAGGCGCCAGGGCTTTTTCCTCGATTTCTAATCCGTATCGAAACGAGCAAATCTGGCTAGCAGATAGGCTTTTCGGGATTGAAACGATCATGACATGGGGACACATCGCCGATCATAAGAACGCTGCCTCGCCCCCTGGCTCTGACAAGATGGGCCCAGTTAAAGAAGACCCAGCATTTGTCACTGCCGGAGTGCCGAGCTCCATCTCTCCGTATATCGGCCCGCCGTACCTCTCGAGGATGGTTTTGACCGCTTCCGATCCGCGATCAGGACTTTATGACGGCCTGAAGTCGGCCCGGCCGCCGAGAACGTCGTTGAAGAGAAACTTGTCTACTGAGATAGAGCCTCTTCCATCGCTAAATTTCCGGCTCCCGGCCGTTCTGCGATTGGGCGCCGTGGTGATTGCGTTCGAGGAATGGTCTTCGACAGAAAATCATCCCTGTCGGAGTTTCCTTGGCGAAGATGATAAAGATCGCCTTTCGAGGCTTCGAAGTCCCCTTTCACGAGCAGAGTTTATCGCGGGAAGAGCAGCTCTGCATCATGCCGGAAGGGCCCTCGGCCACGATGTCAGTGCGATGCGTATTGCTTACGATCCAAATTCGGGAAAACCATACTTTGACTCACTCGACGCTTGCTTCCACTTCAACATAACTCACACGATCGGTTTGGCCGGCTGCATCGCCTCTAGAAATTGTCTGGTTGGCTGTGACTGTGAGAGATGGGATCGCGCCATAGATATAGAGGAATTCTCATATTTTTTTGGCAGACGGTTTCTAACCAGGAGAGAATGCCTAATTGAATGGACAAAACTTGAAGCATCGACAAAGCTGAGGGGTCAAAATTTGACCGACAAGGTCGGCAGTACGGGCAAGTTGCTGTCACCCACCTTTATCCAAACCGACAAGATCAGAATCGATATCCCTATTCCGCAAGTTACTTTTGATGTTAATAGGAGATTTGTTTTCAGCTGCTGCGCCGAATTGACACCCCACGCTTGGCGGAGAATTAGTCAGCCCCACGCCAGACGATGATTGTCACATCCTATATCAGGTTGCCATGGACCTCCTACCCACCGGCCGGTGGATGGATGGATGTCCACGAGGCACCTCCCTGGGGGCTCGTCAACAAAGTGTTGCCGAAGGAGAAGCTCAAAGAGCGGGAGGTCGCGCCTGCTTGCGCAGCGGACCGCCTCTGACGCTGCTATCAAGGTCTTTACCCTTTTCGATGCCTCTAGGGTCTCACGAAACCCTGAGGTTCCGGGCCGACGACCGATGCATCCCCTGGCGAAATGCCGAAGTCTAGAATGGTTTTGTCGACCTGAGCCCTGCCCGCCGGACGCGGGATAAAAACAAACTCCTACGTTATTTCAATGACTTGTGCCATATCCGCCAACCGCGCGAATTTTCAGGTTATGACCTCCAGCAGGGCGGCAAGAGGGCAGTGCCAATGCGGCGGTCGGCTGAGAGCGATCCTATACAATCGAAAGACGAGCTCCCCTGCGGGCCTTGCACCGGACCCAATGAGAGCGAGCCAGGTGGCGTAGAGGGGGCGACGACGACAGGCTCGGCGGGCGCAGAGGCCGTCATAACGTCCCTCTGCTCGCCCTCCATCTAATTCGATGTCCTCCCGGCTTTCTTTCTTTGGCGCAAAGCGGTGCTGCCTGTCCAAAACCTGACAGCGACAGGCACATGTCGGCTTCAGGACAACCGGCTCATCTTGATAGAAGGCGCTTTTCCAACGTGAAATCGTGCGCCTGCTGCGCGGCGAGCGCGATGGCACGGCCTTTGCTGAATGAACGTTGCTGATTGAGACACCAGGCAACATCAAGGGAAGGCCGACTGCATGCAGATGCGCGAGAAGAGAGCTGTCCCTTCTTGAAGCCTGGTGGCCTCTCCGAGAGGCTCGCGGAAGAAGTTTCGCACCTGCGGCAACAGCTTTGGAGAGCAGCATGGTTTTGCGAATGGAGTCACCGGCTCCTTCGATCAAAGTGGAGAACTGGCTGCGTGGCGAGCCCATTACGTATTTCCAATCAGGCAAAGTGTACATTGTCGAATTTTGGGCCACTTGGTGCCGACCATGTGCGGCCGAGATGCTTCATCTGATGCAGCTCCAGAACAACTACAAGGAAAGTGGACTTGAGGTCGTCGGAGTCGCGGCCGATGAAGACACTCCAACAGCCATTGAGGCTCGGACCAAATTGGACGCGTGGCTGACCGAAAACTGCCCGGATCTGAACTATCGGATCGCGTTCGACTTCGCAGGTGAAATGAGCAAGCTTTGGAGGGAACCCAGCTTTGCTGTCGGGATTCCGACCTCGTTCGTGATCGACCGAGACGGCCACATCGCCTTTATTGGCCATCCGAGCCAACTCGATGGGGTTTTGCCGGAAGTGCTCAACGGCAGCTGGCGCACCAGCGACAAAGCCAAAGCCGCCGATACGCAGCGGATTGCCAGAAGCGAACCCATGGCGCGCGAACAAGCGTTGAAAAAGCCGATCAACGACAGATTCTGGGCGGCAGTGAAGTTGGAAAATTGGAAGACGGCGCTCTCCGCAATCGAAGAGGGCATTGCCTTGATGCCGTACGAACTCAATTTCCGCCTGGCTCATCACCTGGTGCTGCACAAGATGCAGGACATGCGGACCGGCTTGCCCCTCATGCGCCAATTGGTCCGCGACGCGATCGACAGAAACTCCGAGGATTGGATGATTGCGGCGCTAGACCAACTCTTCCATCCGGCTAACGACCATTCGTTCTTCCCCTCTGCTGAGCGTTTCGCGATGGGCAAGGAGCTGTCCGAGCACATCCTTGCACTGAATCCCACGCAGGGCGATCGCCCTAAGTTCCGGTCTTATCCAGCGGTCGCCCGGTACTATCATGAGAACGGCAACGAAAATCGCGCGATCGAGTTACTTGAGCTGACACTAAGGTCGCTGGGCGGTCCGGAGCCTGTCTCGGCCGAGTTGAAGGAGCACCTTCTACCCGATTTGCTGCAGGCCCTGGCCAACTACAAGGGTGAGAAGGTTTGTTACGGCGCTGTCAGTGCGGCTCCCCAATACAAGCCTCCCGAAGGGGCCAAATTGCAGAAGAATACCTAATAGTGGGGTGGTTGGAATGTTTACTGACCAATTGGTCCAATGGACATGACGCCAAGTAATCCCTCTGCGGCACAAGGCGGATTGTTTGTAGCCCCTCCAAGTCATACATCATGGCATCGACTTAGTTTGAGACATCTTGGATGTCCTGCGCCTCTGTCTCGAAACGGAGTAGGTCCGAAAGAGTCGATTGTGTGCCCTCGATCTGCGACGAGAGCACCGCTTCCTTCCTCACAAACATACAGAGCCAAGACTTGTGTCACGAGGCAGAACTCGCGGCCGCGTGAGGATCGGCTCGTTCGTAGCCGGCCTGGTGATGCAGCAGATCGGCCCCGCTGTCACGAATAAGCTTGGTGATAAGTTCACAGAGAGGCAGAGCCTGATGGAACAGCAAAGCGAAACCATCCTCCCTGACAGCGGGCGAACTGCGACGTCTGTAGCGGAGGTCGTCTCCTCGGGGCTTTGTATCGGCTGCGGACTATGTGAGGCCGTTACGACCGGCCGAGTCCCCATGCAGATGACAGAATATGGGGGGCTCCGTCCGTCAAGCATCAACAAGTTCACTAAACAAGAAGAGGACAAAATCTTGGCGGCTTGTCCGGGTATCATCGCAGAGTTACGGCCTGACAATGCACCCAACACAGATTTGATATGGGGTTCGTATTTCTCGATGAACTACGGGTGGGCAGGCGACGCAGAGCGCCGTTTCGCATCGTCCAGCGGAGGTGTGCTCACCGCGCTCGGATGCCATCTGCTCAAAACCAAAAAAACGAATTTTATCCTCCATGTCGGACCGGACCCGGACATGCCCATGCGGAGCCGATGGGTGATGAGTAGGACGGCTGAAGAAGTCCAGCGCAATGCCGGCTCACGTTATGGACCAGTGGCTCCGCTCGCGGGACTTGAAAATGCCCTTCAACGTGAGGAGCGATTCGCAATCATCGCGAAGCCTTGCGACCTTGGGGCGGTGCACAGGCTATCGAAGGTCGACGATCGCGTCGACAGGGTCTGTGTCGCGAGGCTCACGCTGGTCTGCGGCGGTCAATCGCGGCTCGGCAAATCGACCGCACTACTCAACGAGTTTGGGGTCCTTGAGTCGGAATTGACGCTCTTCCGGTATAGGGGGTTTGGCAACCCCGGTCGAACCCGCGTGGAGACGCGGGACGGGAGTGCGTTCGAAACCACCTATGCAGAGTTTTGGAAAGAGGAGGCTGGATGGGATTACGAGACACGCTGCAAGTTCTGTCCTGACGCCCTCGGAGAAGCGTCCGACATAGCCGCGACCGATGTCTGGCCGGGCGCCAATCCAACCAAGGAGGATGCGGGTTTCAACGGGGTTATATGCCGCACGCAAGCTGGCAAAGATCTGCTGGACGGGGCAGTCGCCGGGGACGACCTCGTCCTAGGTGACCCCATCACACCTCGCCAGTTCGATTCTTTCCAGCCCCATCAGGTGCGCAGGAAGCTCGCGTTGCGGGCGCGCTTCCAAGGTCTGGCCCAAGCGAACATGCCGATGATCGAGACCGTCGGATTGAGACTCGACAAATTGGCCGAGGCTTTGGACGCTCATCACCGTCAGGAAGAGACGTCGGCCACCATCCAGCGGGCGCTTGCGGGTCGTTTCAGCGAACCATTGCGAAGCTGATATGGCGGCGGCGGCGGCAACATTACACCAAGGGTCATGAAGCTCGACCGAAGTGAGCCCACTTCTCGCTTCCGATTGATGTGATTGTTTCGGGTTGGGCGATGAGCTTCTGCCAAGCCTCGCAGCCGGCGTCGATGAAAAAATGGCGTCGTGGCCGTCGAAGACGAGGTTGGAGAGCCGGTTGGCGCGCAGATATTGCCAGACGTTCTCGACCGAGTTGAGTTCCGGGGCTCGCGACGGCAGCGGCACCGGCGTGATGTTTTTCGGCACCTTCAGCTTGGCGGTGGTGTGCCAGCCTGCACGGTCGAGTAGCAGCACGGCGTGCGCGCCGCGCGCCACATGGCGGCTGATTTCGTCATCGCGAACCGATGCCTTACACGCGGGCTCGGCCAGAAAACCGACGCTTTCAAGTATTTCGGCCGATTGGCGCAGACGACGCATGGATTCGCCGCACGGACCAACGGCTGCCCTACTATAGAGCACTATTTCGGAAAGGTGCCTTGGTGACCGCTTACCATTCAGACTGGTGTGACCGGTGATCAATACCGACGCAGCGGCGCCGATGCCGAAGCGATCGAGTCCGTTCCGTACGCCGGCGAGTAGAACCGGGTGATTGGCGAGGCCTAGATAGTCGTTTCTGGCAAAAGTCGGATAAGACGATAAGACCTGCAGTCGATGGCGGGGAGCGGCCCCCTCCGGCTCGTCAACAACACGTCGCCGGCGAAGCAGGTTTGCGCCTCAAGCAGGCGGAGCCGGCTGCCGATCGCCTCCAGCAGATCGAGCCCGGCGTCAGCCATGAACTTAGGCACTCGCGGCCGCGAGGTCTGGCAGACCCGCGGGAACTCGAAGGGGGGTGAAGCGCAGCGGCAGGGTATCGAGACTGCGATAGGCCGCGTTGTTGCCCCAGACGTGCGTGTCGTCGGCCAATGCCAATCCTGGTAGTCGCCGCATGGCGGTGCGCATGGCAATCTCCGCCTCCAGATAGGTCAGTGCTGCGCCGATGCAAACATGCGGGCCAAGGCCGAACGACAAGTGCGCTCCCTGGTTCCTGTTGATGTCGAGCACATCGGGCTCCGTGAACTTGGCGGGGTCGCGGTTAGCAGCGCCGATCAACGGGATCACCAAGTCGCCCTTCTTCATGGTTCGGCCATGCATCTCGACGTCCACCTTCAACCGCCGACCGGTGTACTGCACCGGGCTGTCGAAGCGCAGCAGCTCTTTCAATGCTGGCTGCAGCAGAGCCGGGGTCTCGATGACGTTCCGCCATTGGTCCGGGTGCTGCAGCAGCGCCAGCATGCCGTTACCGAGGAGGTTTCGCGTCGTCTCATGCCCGGCAAACAGGAGCGTGCAGCACTGCGCCAGCAACTCCTTGGTGCTGATGATGCTGCCGCCTGCCTCGGCCGCCAGCAGTTGGCTGATCAAGTCATCGCCGGGATGCTCGCGGCGCTGCGGCAGGAGCTCGAGGAAATGACCATTCATGGCGACGGCACCGGCTTGAGCCCGCAGCGCAATGTCCATGGTTGGCGTCGGAGCGCCGACGAACTCGGCAATGTCGTCCGACCAGGCGACAAATTCGACCCGATCGCAGGCGTCGATCCCGAGCATCTCGGCCATGACCAGTGCCGGCAACGGCCGTGCAAAATCGCTCATGAAGTCAAAGTGGAGCGAAGCGGTCTCGGCAAGCTCAGTGATCCGATCCAGCAGGGCATCGACAATGGCCTGTATCTGCGGCGCCAGCGCCAACATAGCCAGAGGCCCGAAGCCCGCGCTCATGACTTTGCGCAACCGGGTATGCTGCGGGGCGTCGACGAACAGCAGCGAGCGCGCGAAAATGCGTTTGAAATCGCGGAGCTCCGTCGTTGCCCCGGGTCCGCTGCTGTTGGCCCAGCCTCCAGCCCGCCGAACAGAATAGCGCGCATCGCGCAGCACGCTGGCGACGTCCGCATAGTCGGTCAGGAGCCAGGCGCCGTCGCAGAAATCTTCGTTCCAATGCAATGGCCCACGAGAGCGCCAGCTGGAATAGAACGGATAGGGATCGATCAGAAACGAGCTATCAATCATCTCTCGGCCTCTTCAACGCTAGTCAAGCTCATCGGCGGCTGATGTCCCCGCTGTCGCACTCCCCTGGCAGGGAGAACGAGACGAGTTCCGAGCGAAACCGCTCTTTGACGAGGGCCAGGGGCACCCCACCCTCGCTGATGACCACGGCTGTATGCTCGAGGATCACCTCAGGAGGCTGTTGTCCGTCCTGGTCCAAAGCATAGCTTGGAAAGCACCTGTAGAGGGTGCGTCGAGAGGGAGCAAGCGGAGCGATCACCTGGCCGAACGGCAGCTTTGTCGTTGCGAGGGTCTCATTCATTCTCGGCAGTAGGCGCTGCGGCAGGAACCAGTTCTCCGCTTCGACTAGGGGGACATCAGCACGAACGAGCTGCACCCGCCGGTAGACGATCGGCTCGCCGGGCAACACCTTCAGAGCCTCCAGGACGTCCTGGCCAAGGGCCACAGCGTTTCCTTGGTGGTGACAGATGACCGTGATGGCTCCGGTCGAGAGGCTATGCTCCTCGCACCATGCCTGAAGCGTTGCGGTGGCGGTGGTGCCCTTGCTCAGACGTTTGTCGAGATCCTGGGCCATAGCTCGAGTATCGTGGAGCGGGGTTCCTACTCGCATCATGACCTGAGGGTGAGTGGCTCGCCTGTGCCTTCGATGGCCGAAAGCAGCCCCCGTCCAACGCCTATTTCCATGGACGGGTTGAGAACCATATTGTCGATCAGGCGGATGGCGCCGATATAGGCGGCCGCACACAACACCGCCGGCTGCGTAATAGGCCCGGTCAGACGCGGAAGGGTGGCCGGGTCTCTCAGCTCCAGATACTGGATCTGATCCACGTCCGCCATATGCTCCAGCGCAAACTCCACCAGCATCCGGGTGTCCCCCTCTCCCTGCCGGGAGGCACTCTCAGCGGCAAAGAGCCCCTGGCTCATGCCGAGCCCGTCAGCTTCTCGTACGGTGGGCACATTGATGATTTCCACGGCTAACTTGAGATCCTGTACCATCTGCCGTTCCACGGCACGTTGTTGAAAATCCTTCTGGCCGAAGAAGGCGAAGTCCGGCTGCACGATGTTGAACAGCTTGGCAACCACCGTGGCCACACCGGGGAAGTGCCCCGGCCGGACGGCGCCCCCACAGGGGCTCGGCCAGGGATCCCGGCTCGACAAAGGTCTGGAAACCCTCACACCGCTCTCTTTCGCCACAGCCTCAGCCATGGCGACGATGTGCGACTTCACGAGATCATAGCTCTGGCTTCGTCATCATGAGCGGCACCATCACCTTGGGCACCACCGGACGACCGTTTGTCTTGACGGCCTCCACCGCCGCCTGCAAGATGGCACGCGCCTGCATCTCGGCGATCTCCCGATCCGCACCGCCAAGCGGCGGAATCCGAGCATCGGGTTGAACTCGTGCAGCTCTATGCCGTGGCGCTTGAGCTCGCTCAGGGTGCGAGGGGCCCTGGTCGTAGTAATAGGCGCAGACTTCCGTGGTGATGGTGAAACCGGGCGGCACCGGCAGGCCAAGGTTTTCGGCGTGATTGGCGCCCTTGCGGCCGAGTTGGTTCTTCATCCCCGCCCGGCCTTCAGCCTTCCCGTCTCCGAAGTGTAGACCCACCGAGTCATCGCTCAACCCCTTGGCTCGTGAAAGGCCCTGCTGCACTGCAGGTGTCGTCGACTATTTTTGATAGAGACTCCAGGCACATTGCGACGCCCATGCCGCCGCCGATGCACAGGGTTGCAAGACCCTTCTTCGCGTTGCGGCGACCCATTTCGTGCAGCAAGGTTACGAGCACGCGCGCGCCGGATGCCCCGATCGGGTGGCCGATGGCGATCGCGCCGCCGTTCACGTTCACGATGGACGGATCCCAGCCCATGTTCCTGTTGACGGCAAGCGCCTGGGCGGCGAAGGCCTCGTTCGCCTCCACGAGTTCGAGGTCCCTTACCTTCCAGCCCGCCTTATCGAGGGCCTTGCGGGAGGCGGGAATCGGGCCCGTGCCCATGATGGCCGGGTCGACGCCGGCGGTGGCCCAGGAGGCGATTCGGGCAAGCGGGGTGAGGCCGCGCTTCTGCGCTTCCGACTCCGTCATGAGCACCACGGCGGCGGCGCCGTCGTTGATGCCCGAGGCGTTGCCGGCCGTCACCGTTCCCTCCTTCGAGAAGGCGGGTCTGAGCTTAGCGAGCGCGTCGACGGTGGTGCCGGCGCGGATGTACTCGTCCTGATCCACCACAATGTCGCCCTTGCGGCTCGTGATCGTGACGGGCGTGATCTCGTCCTTGAAACGGCCTTCCTTCTGAGCGGCCTCGGCCTTGTTCTGGGAGGCGGTGGCGAACTGGTCCTGCTCCTCGCGGGTGAGCTGCCAGCGCTGGGCGACGTTCTCGGCAGTGTTGCCCATGTGATAGCCGTTGAAGGCATCCATGAGACCGTCCTTGAGCAAGGTGTCCCCGAGCTTGAAGTCGCCCATCTTGGTGCCGGCGCGCATATGGGCCGCGTGCGGAGCGAGCGACATGGATTCCTGTCCGCCCGCCACGATCACGCGGGCATCGCCGTTGGCGATCTGCTGCATCCCGATGGCGACCGTGCGAAGGCCGGAGCCGCAGAGCTGGTTGAGGCCCCAGGCGGTCTTCTCCTGCGGGACACCCGCCGCCATGGCGGCCTGACGGGCCGGATTCTGGCCTTGGCCCGCGGTGAGGATCTGGCCGAGGATCACCTCGTCCACTTCTTCGCCGCTGACCTTGGCGCGCTCAAGCGCCGCCTTGATGGCGATCGCGCCTAGATCGTGGGCCGGAGTGTTGGCGAAAGCGCCGTTGAAGGAGCCGACCGGCGTACGCGCGGCTCCGACGATGACAATGCTGTCCATACTAGTTTAACCTCCATTGTTGCGTATCATGTTGAAATTCGCTGGAGCCCGTTCCTCCTACTGGTCTCATCTTGAAGTCCATAGCAACCTAATACACTATGAATTATAGCCTTTATCATGCCGCATGAATAAAGCCCGTGCTGCAAAGAAGTTGCCGAAGCTCTAATGAGGAGGCGACAATCCTTTTCCACCGACAATTCTGGGTGGTCCTTGCTTCCAGTATTCCGTTTCTGCTTCGAACGCGCGTGCAACTCTTAGGACAAGCTCATCGGCTCCGGGGCGGCCGAGAATTTGGATACCAACGGGAAGACTATCTGAAGAGAACCCTGCAGGAACTGACACACTGGGCAACCCAAACTGAGGCGAAATCTCAAGTGGACGCCAGTCGAAATCAATTTCGGACTCGGGTAATTCAGCGTCATAAAGCGGCTGTGGATTGACCGGCCACACCATAACGTCAAATCGACTAAAAAAATCGGCCATCAGCTTCCAACTTCTAGTGCGTTTCATCATCGCCAAAGCAATATCATCCGATGAATACTTGGTTATACGCGACACATGATTCACGAATTCTGGAGTGAACGCCTCCTCATTCGCCTCCTTGATCCCGCGCACGCCACTCCAGGTTTCCAGGGCGCACAGAATCCGGTACGCATCGTGGGCGTCGGTTAGATCCGGGCAGGCTTCCTCCACCAAACATCCGAGGCCTTCGAACACATTGCGACAATTATCTAGCACCGTCGCGATCATCGGATGAGTACTTGTTCCAGCAGGGGAGTAAGACCAGGCAACTTTAATGCCGGCAATTGCCGGGGGGGGGGTCAGTTCTGAAAAGCAATCGATCTTGCGACTCGTGGTCGGGGTCGATTTGTGGCTTCCACTTGAAATTAAAAGCATCAATGCAATGTCACTTATCGTGCGCGCCATCAGCCCAACTGAGTTTGCTACACTGTAAGGGTCGTAGGCAGGATGCCACGGAATAACAGCATGGCTCGGACGAAAACCAACAACATTACAGGCTGCCGCGGGACAACGGGCCGAGCCCCCAATATCGGATGCATCAGCGATTACCGTCATCCGCGCAGCCAAAGCCGCAGCGCTTCCCCCAGAACTTGCTGTTACTGTTTTCGAAAGGTTGTAAGGGTTGCGGGTTAGGCCGAAGACACTGCTAAGCGTCTGCTGACCGAAGCCAAACGGCGGCATATTGGTCTTAACAAACGGTATGGCTCCCTCTTCCCTGAGGCGGCTAACATGCGTGCTATCCGCTTTTGGTATTTGGCTCAAAGAGCCAACGCTGCCATGAGTAGTTCGTAGGCCTCGCACATCAAAACAATCTTTGACAGCATAAGGGACACCCTTCAGTAGCCCTCCCACGCCTGCGCCCGAGTCAGCGTCCTCCGCAGCCTTCAGGGCTTCTTCTCGATCGATATCAACAACAGCGTTAATGGCTGGATTCGCTTCATCAATACGCGCAAGATAGTGCTCCATCAGCTCCACAGCACCAATTTTCCGGCTTCGTACAAGATCTGCTATTTCGCTAGCAGACAGTGAATCGACCTCATAGGGATCCGATTTCATCTCAGAAGCGTGCCTTTTCTAAACCAAGAATTTGCTACAGTTACGAATGCAGGCTCACGTCTGCAGGTTGATGCCTTTCGCAGCAAGCTCTCTCCGGTGTTGCATGACCTTTGGAAGCCAACTAGGATCCATCTGCGGTGCCGACGAGAGGAGCAAGTCGGTATAGGGCTCGTAGGGCGGATTGAGGATGGCCTGCGCCGGACCCTGCTCAACGACCTTACCCCGATGCATCACGACGATCTCGTCGGAGATTGCTTTCACGGTATCCAGGTCGTGCGTGATAAAAAGATAGGAGACTGCAAGCTCATTCTGTAGGTTCTGCAACAGCTTGAGGATGCCCCCCGCGACCAGTTGATCGAGCGCTGACGTGATCTCGTCGCAGATGATCAGTTCGGGCTCTGCCGCCAGGGCGCGGGCTATACAGATACGTTGCTTCTCGCCGCCCGATAGATCGCCTGGGAAACGGTCAAGATACTTTTCCCCTAGTTCAATTTTATCAAGCAATTCGATGATACGATCTTCGCGCTTCTTGCCTGTCATCCCGAAGTAGAACGACAGCGGGCGGCCAATGATCTTGCGAACCCTGTGCTTCGGGTTCAGGGCGGTATCCGCCATCTGATAGATCATCTGCATGCGCCGGAATACCTCCTTTTCGCGCCCTTTCATGCCAGGCGGAATCAACTGACCCTGAAAGCGGACTTCACCGCCGATCGGTGGCAACAGGCCTGTGATTACGCGAGCGAGTGTGGATTTGCCCGAACCGGACTCCCCGACCACGGAGACGGTCTTGCCCCGCTCGATCTTCGTGCTGACGCCGTCGAGCACCACAAACTTGTTGCCATAGGCCGCTGTTACATTTTGGACTTCGAGGATGATATCCTGGTGGCCGTGGTCGACCGTTTCGCCTCGGTGTTTGCGCACGGCGAGAAGAGCTCGGGTATAGTCTTTCTTCGGACTATTGATCACCGCCCTCGTATCGCCGGTCTCGACTTCCTCCCCATGGCGCAGAACCATGATACGGTCCGCGATCTGCGCGACGATCGCGAGATCATGTGTAATGTAGATTGCCGCCGTGCCGTACGCCCCGATGACTTCCTTGATTGCGCCTAGAACTTCGATCTGGGTCGTTACATCCAAAGCCGTCGTTGGCTCGTCAAAGATAATAAGGTCCGGATTGCAGGCCATCGCCATGGCGACCATGCAACGTTGCAATTGGCCACCGGAGACCTGGTGCGGATAGCGGTTGCCGAAGTTCTCAGGATCGGGCAGATCGAGCCGCCTGAACAACTCCTTCGCCTTTTTCTCCGCCTCGGCATAGCTCATCAAGCCTTGCTGCACTGCGGTCTCGGCGAATTGGTGGATTAGCTTGTGGGCCGGGTTGAACGAAGCGGCCGCGCTTTGCGCGACATACGCGATCCGAGTGCCCCGCAGCTTCCTGAGCGTCTCCTGATCCGCGCCTACCAGCTCCACACCGTCGAATTCGATCGAGCCGGACGTAATTCGGCAACCCGGTTTGGTATAGCCCATCGACGCAAGGCCGATCATCGACTTGCCAGCGCCCGATTCACCAATCAGCCCCAGCACCTGGCCCCGGTCAAGATGCAACGATACGCCCTTAACGACCTGACGCCATTGCTCGTCTTGATAGCCCTCAATGAAGAGGCCATCTATCGTCAACAGCCGCTGGTTATCGCTCATGGCACGTCCTTGATGCCGGAGGCCTTGTGCAGGAACCAGTCGACAACGAGGTTCAAGCCCACTGTCAACAGTGCTATCGCCGCAGCCGGGATTAATGGCGTCAGGATGCCGAACGAAATCGCCGCCGCGTTCTCCCTCACCATGGAACCCCAGTCCGCCGTCGGCGGCTGCAGTCCCAGCCCCAAAAAACTCAGGGCGCTAATAAAAAGGAACACGAAGCAGAACCGCAGGCCGAACTCTGCAACCAGCGGCGACAGTGCATTGGGCAGGATCTCGTCTTTCATCACCCACCACAGACCCTCACCCCGCAAGCGGGCGGATTCGACATATTCCATCACCTCGATGTCCATCGCGACGGCCCGGCTGATGCGATAGACCCGCGTCGCACCGATCAGCGCGATAACGACAATAAGAACGGTTGTCGATGTCCCCATCACCGATAGCACCACAAGCGCGAAGATCAGCGTGGGGAAAGCCATTAGGATATCGACTCCCCTGCTCAGCAACATGTCGACCCAACCCTTCATCGTTGCCGCCAGGAACCCAAGCAGCGCACCCACGCCGAATGCCAGCGCCGTGGTCACCAGTGCCAGTCCAATGGTGTTTCGTGCTCCGTACATCAGCCGTGAAAAAAGGTCCCGGCCAAGCTGATCCGTCCCTAGGATCACCGGTGGATTATGGGGTACGGCCTCTGCCGACCACATCACCGGTTCCCAGACGTCACCAACAACCTCCGTTTCGCTGTATGGCGCGACCCATGGCGCAAAAAACGCGCATGCCACGTTGATCACAATAACCGCCAATCCTAACCGTGCGGACCAATTTACATGCTTCAATAGGTTGATCGCTGTACGCACTTTCGCCGCCCTACTTCGGATATCTATGTTTCGGATTCGTAACTATCGCCAGTACGTCAGCAATCAGATTTAACAAAACAAATATCGCTGCGAATATGAGGCTAATCGCTTGAACTACCGGCAAGTCGCGCTTCGAAACAGAATCGACTAGCAACTGGCCGAGGCCCGGATAGACGAACACCACTTCAATCAACACAACACCAACCAACAGGTATGCAAGGTTCAGTACCACAACGTTGATAATTGGAGACAATGCGTTTGGCAGCGCGTGGTTGAGAATCACCCGTCCTTTCTTGATGCCCTTCAAGCGGGCCATCTCGATATAGGGACTCCCCAGGACATTGATGATTGCTGCGCGTGTCATCCGCATCATATGCGCAGTTACAACAAATGTCAGCGTCATTACTGGCAACGCAATTACATAGAGTCTATCCCACAGCCCCATGTCCGGACTGACGCTCGCGAGACTTGGAAACACGGGGAACGTCACCGATAGCAACGCAACCAAGATATAGGCCACGAAATACTCAGGAACCGATATCAGACTCAATGTCGATATCGAGATTAACTTATCGAGATAGCTCTGACGATATAACGCTGCCATCAGTCCAAGCCCGACGGCAATTGGGATAGAAATAAGCGCCGCAGCACAAGCAAGAAACATTGTGTTGTAGAGGCGCGTCTCAATGAGCTCACTGATCGGCCTTTTGTTTGCAAGGGACGTCCCTAAATCCCCCTTTATGATGCCCGAGATCCATTGGAAATACCGCACGTGCGGCGGCAGATCCAATCCGAGTTCGTGCCGGAACGCGGCAACCGTCTCCGGCGTTGCAGACCGGCCCAAGATCGCCTGGGTAAGGTCCCCCGGCAGGGCTTGCACCGCGAGAAAGATCAATCCTGAGATCACGAACAGCGTCAGAACGCCGAATGCCAGACGCTTCAAGATCATCGTCGTGAGATTATTCAATGGTCGCTCCTGGAAACAGCGTCGGCGCGGTAGTGCTGGAGCAGACTGTCGAGCGCGGAATAAAGCAGAGACTTGGCCATTTCTGGTGGTATCCGACCCTCAATGTCGGCGCCTTGGAGAAAAACGCCATTGAGCGTTGAGACAAACAGAACTGCCGCCGTCTGCCTGCTGTCCGCTTTGACTAATGGACGAAAAGCCGCTGAAACGCTCGTAACAAACCGTCTGTGAAGGACCTGCTGTATTCTTCGATAACGATCTTTCAACAGACTCTGAGACAAGAAGTGTCGGAATATCGCGCAATTTTCAGGAGTATAAAATTCCGCGTCAAAATTCGCTTCAATGTACGACCGTAACGTTGCGATAGGATCGCCATTAGCAGGTCGATGCCGGCGCATTACGTCGGCCAATTCCCGGTACTGAAGTCGGATCGCCTCTTCAAGAAGGGCGTCTCTTCCACCGAACTGGTAATGCACGTTTCCGGGCGAGATACCCGCAGCCTTGCAAATGATCGAAAGGGGCGCCTCTGGACCGTATTTCGCGAGCGCGTCTCGCATCGCGCCCACCAACTGATCTCTGGTATTGCCCTTTTTGGGCACCAGAGAACCTTTCCCATTTTCTCTGCGGAAAGGCTTTTGCTTAAGCATTGGTCAGTTCACCTCTCGCTCTAGGACAAGCGCCACGCCTTGTCCAACGCCGATGCACATCGTGACCAGGGCGTATCTTCCACCACAGCGCTCGAGCTGTCTCGCTGCCGTCAGAGCCAACCTCGTCCCACTCGCGCCAAGAGGATGTCCTAGCGCGATAGCGCCCCCATTGACATTGATGCGGCTGTCGTCAGCTGAAATTTTCATCAGCTTCAAGCAAGCGAGCACCTGCGAGGCAAAGGCCTCATTCAGTTCAATAACATCGATCTTATCAAGAGTGAGGCCGACGCGCTGAAGAGCTTTTTCGGCGGCTGGAACCGGACCCAGCCCCATAAGGCGCGGCTCGACGCCGGCAACGGCACTGGACACGATCCTTGCCAAGGGCCTCATCCCGGATTTCTCACCAGCGGCCTTTGACCCGACAAAAATGGCAGCAGCACCATCGTTTACGCCGGATGCATTGCCGGCTGTCACAACACCACCCTCATAAATGCTTCTGAGCTTTGCTAGTCCTTCCAGCGTCGCGGAAGGGCGCGGATGCTCATCCTCCGCAACCTGAGTCTGATTTCCCTTTCGATCTATCACGAGAACAGGCGATACCTCACCGTCAAAGAATCCCGCGGACTTTGCCGCAGCATATTTTTGTTGACTGTTAAGCGCGAACAGATCTGAATCTGCTCGCTCAATTCCCACCTCTTTTGCAACAAAGTCTCCCGTTTCAGGCATCTGATGATCGCCATATGCGGAGACCTGGCGTGGGTTTGAGAATCTAGGGCCGAGCGTCGTATCAAAGATCGTCGCTGATCGATCGAATGCAGTCTCGGATTTGGGGATAACGAATGGAGCGCGGGTCATGCTCTCAACGCCGCCTGCCAGGAAAAGATCGCCGCGGTTCGCAAGAACCGAGTTGGCGGCCTCAATGACAGCGGAAAGGCCGCTACCGCAAAGGCGGTTAACTGTTTGCCCAGCCACCGAGATCGGTAAGCCGGCCATCAAGGCTGAGCGTCTAGCAATATTCCGGCTGTCCTCGGCTGCCTGGTTCGTACATCCAATCGTTACGTCTTCGATGTCATTTGGATCAAAGGCTGTGCTTTTCATCAACCGGCCAATCAAGTCGGCCAGGAGATCATCAGGACGCGCGTGGGCCAAGCCGCCGCCATGGCGGCCAAATGGGGTTCGAAGTCCGTTATACAAAAAAGCGTCAGCCATTTCGGCTCCTATGCAGCAAGGTTTGACGTCATTAGTGACACGCCGAGACGCGCTCGACGACTTAGCCAGAGGCTCGGGCGATACCGCGGGTCACCGGTTGCACTCACGAGGCTCTCAAGGATTTTGACGACTCGGTCGGCGCCCAGCTTGTCGCCCATATCCAAGGGACCAAACGGATATCCCAGCGCAACTTGTACGGCGCGATCAATATCGCCCGGCTCGGCAATGCCCAGTTGAGCGATCTCGGATGCGACATTGATGATGCAGGCAAGTATGCGCTGGACAATGAAACCAGGGCTGTCCGCGATGACGGTCACATTTCGCCCCGCTTTGATAAAAAGAGCGGCTGCGTCATCCCGGCTGGCCTTCGAAGTCAGCGGAGACGCCATGAGCGTCACCCTTCCTTCAAGGCCGAGCAGCGTATCGACGGCAAGTGTCCGGCTTGGATCCATGTCATGCCTCAACACCGTGGTCGTAAGATCCTCGCCCAACGGGGCGACAAGCGAAGGGCCGTCGCTGCCAGACAAACGATCCCGCTCTATCCTTAGATCAAATTGCTTGAACATTCCGGCGATGGTCGTTCTGGCCGCTTCATCAAGTCCTCCGAGGTACACGGCCTTCGGGAGCTCGACAGGTGTGACAGGTTCGTTAGGGTTTTGCCTTTCACCGCCCTGATACTTATAGAAGCCCGCTCCGGTCTTCCGCCCCAAAAGGCCAGCAGCAACCCGGGACGACACTTCTGGGATTGGGCGATGGCGCGGCTCTTCATAGAACCGCCTGTAGACGGATTCCATTCCCGCCAACGAAGTGTCGAGCCCTATCAAATCGAGGAGTTCAAACGGCCCCATTCGAAAGCCAGCAACATCTCGCATCAGATTGTCGATGTCAGCGTGGCCAGCGACACTCTCAGATAAAATGCGCAACGCTTCTGAGGTGAAGGCCCGCCCCGCGTGGTTTACGAGGAAACCGGGCGTATCTTTCACTCTGATTGGCTGATAGCCAATGCTGTCGATGAGCCGACATAGCGCGTCGCTGATCTGCTTGTCCGTGCGGATACCGGCGATGATCTCAACCAGCTTGAGTACGGGCACTGGATTGAAGAAATGGAGGCCCGCAACACGCTCGGGCCGCGCACATGCGGAAGCAATCTCGGTCACTGAAAGAGACGACGTGTTAGTAGCCAGAATGCACTTGTCACTGACTAGGCTGTCGAGCTTCGAGAACAACGCCTTCTTGGCACCGATCTCTTCGACAATCGCTTCGATGATGAGATCGCAGTCACTGAGCTGAGTTATATCGCCCACACCGGACAGATTTTCCTTGCACGCGGCAAACTGTTCCTGGGAAATACGCCCTTTGCTCACGCTCCGCTGAAGCATCTCGCAAACGTTTTCAACGCCTGAGACGCATGCATCAGCATTCGCATCGAACAACCGAACCTGAGCCCCACCCGTAACCATTGCCTGGGCTATTCCACGCCCCATCAGCCCCGCGCCGATGATGCCGACCAAACGAAGCGAAGAGCTCATTTACCCTTGAACTCCGCCTTGCGCTTCTCAATAAAGGCTCGAACTCCCTCCTGCGCATCCTCTGTCGCAAAGAGCAACTGAAACGCCTTGCGTTCCAGAGCCATAGCTGTGTCAAGGGAGACATCCATGCCCGCAAGCATGACCTCCTTGATCTGCATCACCGCCACCGGCGACATGCCGGCGATCTTGCGTGCAATCTCCAACGCTCGTTCCATGACTTTGTTGTCAGGAACGACCTCGCTGACCATGCCCATTCTCAGCGCCTCGTCGGAGGGGATAATCTCACCTAGCAGGGAGATACGCATCGCCTGGTACTTGCCCACGGAGCGAACCAGACGCTGAGTGCCGCCAGCACCGGGCATGAGTCCCAAACGAATCTCAAGCTGACCAAATTTTGCATTCTCGCCAGCGATGATCAGATCAGCGCTCAAGGCGAGTTCGCAACCGCCGCCGATAGCTGCGCCGTTCACAGCAGCTATCACCGGCTTGCGAAACTGGTTTACCGTGCGCCACATCTCCTGGGATTTCGAAAGCATTTCACCCATTGGACTGAGGCCGTCGAATTCCTTAATGTCCGCGCCGGAAACAAACACCTCGTCCCCACCGGTCAAGACGAGGACTTTGATTTTCGGATCTCTGTCAGCCTCGGAATACGCTTGCAGAAGCTGCGCGCGTAAAGCGAGATTCATCGCGTTCCGGGCATCCGGGCGATGCATCCTGGCGACCAGAATGCCTGCACTTGGTCTCTCCAAAACAACTTCAGACACTTCACTCTCCTAAATCTTAGTACCGAGACTGGCGTGCAACATTGCTACCTTCAAGCTCAGCAAGAATATTTCACTGTCTGCGCCTCGAAAGGGTCGACCACATCTTATGTTCGGCCCCGTATTCGGTTTATTTCGCTTTAGCTGGAAATCTCAAGGACACAGTCGACCGCGAAGGCGCCATTGCCAACCGAACGGACCATCAATGGATTGACATCGAGTGCAACAATCGGATTGTTCTGAGCAGCAGCTGCAATATTCGCTATCGCCTGGACTGCGGCTTCGAGATCACCAGCCGGTTTGCCTCTATAACCGCTGAGCAACTTGAATGCTTTTGTGGATTGAAGAGCCACGCGGATTTCATCGGGTTCGACAGGAAGTATGAGCTGGACTGTGTCTTCGAGAAGTTCCGTCAGCACACCGCCGCTGCCGAGCATCAGCACCACGCCAAATTGTGGATCGCGTTTGAGCCCCACGATCAACTCCGCGACAACGCCTGAAACCATCTCCTCGACGATAAATTGTGTTGGATTGGTAGGGACTCTTGCGAACATATCCTGCGCCGCAGCGATGACCTCTTCTGAACTGGAGAGATGCAGCCGAACTGCAGACAGTTCTGTTTTGTGGGTAAGCGTCTCACCGACGGCCTTCAGCACCACAGGGAACTTGACTGATGCAAGAGCGGTCGGAAGATCCGACAGATCGACAAGCATGCCCTCGGGAACATTTACGCCGATGCTTCGAAGCCACTGCTTGCCTTTCCACTCATCCACGACAGTGGTGCTTTCGCCCTCAGTCGAGGAAGGCAGCATGCGATTGTTCCAGATCGACTCTCTTTCCAATACGGTTTCGCGGCGCTCTCGATAGCGGACAGCATGAGCGAAAGCTGCGAAAGCATCCTCCAAACCTTGAAGCGCGGGGATGCCCCCTTCCATCAGGCGAGCCCTCGGCGCAGCCGGAAGTCCCTCAGGCAAATTGGACGCATACACGAACGGCTTGCCAGTCCGGTTCTTTGCTTCGATAAGTGCTTCGATTGCGGTATCCCAATGCCGCACTTCGATCTGGTGGAGACCGAAGGGGTGGTTGGAAATGAGCATGCCGCAATCGAAGACTTCAGATAGCATCGCTTGGTAGCAGGCTGTCTGCTGATCTTTGTTTCCCCACAGGGTGAGGCCCATGTCCAAGGGGTTCGCCGGTGCGGTGTAAGCCGATAGTCTTTCTCGCACAGAAGCACTTTGACGGTCGCTTAGATTTGGGAGCTCGACCCCATTTTTTTCGGCGACGTCCGCACTAATGCTGGAGTCCGCACCAGAGAATGTCATGACGGCCAATTTTCCGCCAGGCAACTTCTCAATCGAAGAAAACAGTTTCAGCGTCTCGATGAACTCCGACAGCGACGAAGTGCGCACTATACCGAAACGATCAAGGAAAGCTTCGAATACATCGTTCGGGCTGATCATAGCACCCGTGTGCGAACTGGCAGCTGCAGCGCCCTTATCCGACGTCCCGGCTTTGAGAACGACAACTGGTATGGCCTGTTTAAGGGCCCGCAAAATTGCCTTTTCGAAGGAGGCGACATCCTTCAGCCCCTCGATGTAGATGCCGATCGCGGATACCCGCTCATCGTCGAGCATAACGTCGACCAGATCCGCCATACTCGTGACGGACTGGTTGCCGACGTTGACCGAGTAACCGATCTTCAATCCGCGGTCGCTGGCAATGAAGTTGAGCGCGACCGTTCCGCTTTGCGCAATCATCGCAATGCCGCGATCAGGCGACACCTCGCCATAATTGCCTCGCGTCATAGAGGCACGGTCGAAGAAGTTCACAGCCCCGGTGCAGTTGGGGCCGATTATCGCCATGTCCCCAGCTGCCTCAGCAAGTCTGTTTTCCAGCAGAGCACCTTCAGCCCCGACCTCAGAAAATCCAGCGGCGTGACATACCGCACCAGCCGCTCCCCTTTTCGCCAAAGCCTCGACTACTTCAATCGTCTTGTTTGCATTGACGGCGATGAAGGTCGCATCTGGCGCTTCAGGCAGGGATGCAATGTCCGGATAGCATTTCACCCCTTCGATCTCAGTTTCTCGGGGATTTACTGCCCACAGCGAACCGACGAAACCGATCTGCTGTGCATACTTTAAACCGGGGCGAATTGCGTCGCCTCCGATATAAACGATATGTCTCGGACTCAAGAACTTCTTGAGATTGTCGCGACGAGAGGGGTTCAACATTTCCGTCCTACATCAGCTCGGAAAAGATTTCTGGGCCACGCTTCCGAAGTTGACGTCCCATGATGACCTTCTGAATCTCAGACGTACCTTCCCAGATACGTTCCGCTCGAACATCTCGGTAAAGACGCTCAACTGGATTTGAGCTTATGTATCCGCGACCACCAAAGATCTGGAGCGCCTGGTCGACAACCTTACCAGCCATTTCAGAGCAAAAGTACTTGACTGCACTTACGCGAGCGTGGGCGATCGTGCGATCAAGCCCGCTGTCGATTTCTTCCGCAACGCGGTACACCATGCATTTCCCCGCCATCGTTTGGGCGGCCATATCTGCAAGAATGAACTCGACTCCCTGGAAATCGAAAATTGGACGGCCGAACTGGTGACGCTCTTTTGCGTATTCCGTGGCCAGGGCTAGTGCTCGGCTGGCGACACCGACGCAACGAGCGCCGATCGCGGTCCGCGCCTCGACGAACCAGTCTTTTGTCAACTCGAATCCTTGCCCAATGCTTCCGAGCATGCGGTCGGCAGGGACTCGAACATTCGTGTATCGGACATGTGGGTGTCCGCGTCCGCCGCGGGTCATGAACTTTGGCTCGCTTACGATCTCGAAGCCAGGCGTCTTGAGGTCGATGATGAAGACCGTAGGTTTGCTGGGATCACCGTCGACGATGGTGTGCAACAGCGCTACATCGGCCCGTTCACACCCGCTGGCAAAAAACTTTTCGCCGTTGATCACATAATCGTCCCCATCGAGAACGGCACTTGTCCTGACCCCACCCGCATCGGAACCGGCAGTCGGCTCGCTGATAGAATACGGAATGAAGAGGTCGCCCGAACAAGCAGGCACTAGATAGGTTTGCTTCTGCTGCTCGGTTGCCTCACGCAGGCACAGCGGCGGCTGCCAGACGTGGTTCCACAAGCCACCAGTCGATTTTCCTACTTCTTCATTCACGAGACACTGCTCATAAATGTTATACCCTTGTCCACCAACCTCCTCAGGATGATTGATCGCATTCAGCTTATAAGCGAGGACTTGCTCCTTTATATGCTTGTGATCCCCAACTGTCAGATTATCGGTCTCTTCAAGATTGAGCTCCATCGGATAAAAAACTCTCTCCGTAAACTCGCGAGCGCGTTGTTGAATTTCTTTTCTTCGGGCCGACAGTGCCATTTTCTAGTCCTCTGATAAGCTTTCGATTTGGGTTAAGCGCAGCTCTTGCGCGTCAGGTGATGGAAATTGGCGCCGCGAGAGCGCTATGGACAGATGGTTCTCTGAGCGGCGCATGGTCAGTCAGACCGTGCGCCGCGAGCCGTCGCTTTGAGCAGGAGAGACCGCCTATTTTAGTACCGAGGCGGTCCAGCTAATCTCTTTAGCTATTTATCCACCAGCGCTCTGCGATTTTACCACCATCCAAGTCAAAGTTGCTGGCAATGACATCAGGATGTCCGACCTTGATCGAGTGAGCTCCGACGAAAGACGCAAAGACTGGGACTATCACACCCCCGTCGTCTGAAACAATCTGTTGCATTTCCCAATACATTGCTCGACGCTTCGCATCATCGAGTTCTGCACGAGCGGCGAGCAGCAACGTCTCAAACCGATCATTTGACCAGCGCGTATCATTCCAGGCCGAAGTCTTTGAATACCCGCTTGAGAACATGAGGTCTTCGGTAACATTGCCAGACCAATAGGCCATGCACCACGGTTTCTTCATCCATACATTCGACCAATACCCATCGTTTGGCTCACGGATAACGTTGATCGTGATCCCTGACTGTTTGGCCTGCTCAGCGAATAAGACGGCGGCATCAACCGCGCCGGCAAAAGCTTCGTCTGCTGCCGACAAAGAAACCGTAAGCCCTTCGGCGCCGGCTTTTTTCAGGTGGAAACGTGCTTTATCCGGGTCGTGGCTACGTTGGGGCAAGGATGTATTGACGTAACGATTCGCCCGCCCGATGGGATGATCGTTACCAAGGACACCATGGCCACGCAGGATAGATTTGAGAATGGCCTCACGATCGATGGCATATTTTAGAGCCAACCGGACATCAAGGTTGTCGAATGGCGCCACCGTGGTGTCCATCGGCATCGTGTAGTGAAGATTGCCCGCCACCTCCGTGATTGCGATCCCAGGCTTCTTGCTCAGCACAGCCACGATCTTTGGATCGCAACGATCCATGACATCAATGGAATTCGTCATGAGCGCCGACGCGCGAGCGGTGGGGTCTTGGATTGTGAGAAGCTCGATCGAATCGGCGAATGCCGCGTCGGCCTTGAAGTACTTTTCGTTTCGAACACCAATAGCGCGGACACCCGGCTCGTATGCTTCGAATTTATAGGGCCCCGTTCCGACGCCGGAAGCCCAGTCGACAATGCCATCCTTAGAGGGACAAATGCCAAAGGGGTAGTCGGCAAGGATATAAGCGAAATCGGCGTTTGCTGCTTCCAGCGTTATGACTACCGACTGCCCGTCGGCCTTTACGTCTGCGACCGGCTTCAAAAGAGCTTTCGCCCCTGACTTGGTGTCCTTTCCACGATGATGGTTGATTGAAGCCACTACGTCGGCAGGGTCGAGTGCCTTGCCATTGTGAAACTCGACACCCTTTCTGATTTCGAAACGCCAAGTCTTTGCGTCTGACGTCTCCCAAGACGATGCCAAATCTGGTTTCAAGCTGCCGTCCGCTGCAACAACCGTCAAAGCATTGCGGAGGGAGCCGAACGACCACACCTGATTGAAATTGCTATTGATCGTGCCTGGATCCAGGTCATCTGTAGTCGCTCCGCTGCCCAAACCAATCCGAAGATGTCCGCCTCGCTTCGGAGTTGCAGCCGCGACTGCGTTGGCCACGCCGGTGCCAGCGGCAACTGACAGCCCCATTGCGATAGCCCCTGACATAAATGTACGGCGATCAATCCGCCCGCGAGCTAGAGCGAGTGTTAAGTCTTCAATGCTGTTCATGACTTCTCTCCCATTTTGGTTTGCCGCAATTTTTTGTTCGGCAACTTAATAGCGCCTAACACTCTTTGCTTGTTCGTGCAAGCAAATTTGAGTATGCATCCATCATACTGATTTTATTGCTTCATTTTTGCTGTTACCGTTGCATGTGTTAGATTCTGACTCCGACAAAAGGGAACGGCCAATGACGATCTTCTGCACCTCACTGGCGCCGTGGTAGATGCGAGTTGCCCGTGCTCCTCTTTGCAGCCGCTCCACCACTGAGCCACGGGTTACGCCCTGGCCTCCAAAAATTTGCACGGCGGAATCGATGATGCGGCCTGCGGCTTCCGTTCCCGCAAGCTTCGCCATTGAGGCTTCACGCGTGCAGCGTCCGCCCGCCGTATCCTTGGACCAAGCGGCGCGGTAAACCGCGAGCGCGCCAAGATCGAGGTCACAGGACATGTCCGCAAGCTTTGTCTGCACGCCTGCGATTTCGGCCATAGCGGCATTGAAGAGCGTTCGTGTCTTCACCCGCTCCACGGTTTCGTCTAGCGCGCGGCGCGCCATTCCGATCGCGGCCGCGCCCACGGAGATGCGGAAAATGTCGAAGGTTGCCATGGCGATGCCGAACCCCCGGCCTGGATCGCCGATAATGTTGGCGCCAGGGATACGGCAATCGGTGAAGGTTAGGGACCCAACAGGATGCGCCGCGATCATCTCAATGGGTTCGCCCGCCATGAAACCCGCTGTCCCCACATCGACGATGAATGCCGACAGCCCTTTTGCGCCCGGACCTTCGCCAGTCCGCGCGACAACAATATAGTGGTCGGCGAAAGGCGCATTGGAGATAAAGGTTTTGTCTCCGTTCAGGATGTAGGAGTCACCATCACGGTCCGCCCGCATGGTGAGGTTCGCCACATCAGAGCCAGATCCACGCTCGGTCAGAGCGAATGCCGCTATGGCCTTGCCCTGACGGGCGGGGGCGAGATACCGCGCTTTCTGCGCCTCGCTCCCCTGCTGCCAGAGCGCGACGGTTCCTATTCCCTGCGTGGCGATTACGCAATCAGCAAGAGCCGAGTGGTAGGAGATCGCCTCCCGCGCGATACAGAGTGCCCGCACATCGATTCTTCCGCCGGGCTCGGGCACGACAAGATCCAGCAGCCCCGCAGCGCCGAGCGAGCGCGCAATCTCGCGACAGGCTTGGGGCATCTCAGATACTGAAACATCATCACGAATGGGAGAGCGCCAGGCTGATGCGCGCTTTGCGATCTCGCGGTGATGCGGATCGAAAAACGGCCATGGCCATAAGCTCCAGCGCTGCATGACTCATACCTTTTGTATGGCGGGCCATAACGTAACCAGTCCGATCCCTATCTAGCAGAAACACATATAATCTCAATAGAGAATATGTTTCTGTCGACAGAATTTGCCCGCGCGAGTCGGATGCTGCTGAACAGCGCAGCTTCAACTGCGGAGCAATGTTACTCGGCCATCCACCAGCAAACAGCGGGCGATGAGGCTGCTGCTGCACGCCGCGGCCAACGCTACTGCTTGCAGGCTCCGTGCTGCGCAGGGGTCGCAACGCTCATCGATCGGCTGAGCTAGGCATCCGGATTTCGGGAGGAACCAGAAATGAGAAAACTAAGATTCGGCGGGCTTCGGACTTAGAGTCCTCCAACCTCGACTTCAACTGCATGGACACGTCCGAACCTACGGGCCGCAGGCGATTCTAAATCGCTCAAGACCCTCGACCGTACACTCGACTCGGCCGGACTATGTACGACCCATCCACCGCATGGATCGATCCCCGCACCTCGATCGAAGATAGTGTCAGCGCCATGCCGAATTGGTCAAAAGGGACAAATCCGTGGTATCGGCGTGTCTAACGTCGGTCCTGACGTCTGCGCCATGCATCATAGCTTCATCCACTAGCTATCAGTGCTGCAAGGATGCTTTCTGTCTCTCCGCAGTGTTGAGGTGGAGATGCTGTCCCTTGCCGGCAGCTTGATGGGGTGGACGGCCCCCGACCCAGCGGCATCGCAATGTGCCAAGATGGCGTTGTCAAAGGACCATCAGAGGGAAGGAACCGTCCGCATGCAAGTTATCACGATCGGATTGGATATCGCCAAGAACGTCTTTCAAGTTCACGGCGTCGATAATGCAGGAAACGCGGTGCTCCGTCGAAAAGTTCGGCGCGATCAGCTTATCCCGTTGCTTCGCGATATGCAGCCGTGCCTCATCGGCATGGAGGCCTGCGCGACGGCGCACCATTGGGCGCGGGAGCTGATTGCACTCGGGCATGTGGTCAAGTTGATGCCGCCGGCTTACGTAAAGGCCTACGTCAAGCGCAACAAGAACGATGCGGCCGACGCGGAAGCGATCTGCGAGGCGGTGACGCGACCGACAATGCGGTTCGTGGCTGTCAAATCGGCGGATGCCCAGAGCATTCTGATGCTTCATCGGGCTCGCCACCTCTTGGTTCGGCAGCGCACAGCGCAAATCAGCGCGATGCGGGCGCATCTGGCCGAGTATGGCGTCGTCGCACCGAAGGGCCGGGCCCATGTCCGTGGTCTAATCGAAGCTCTTGACAAGGGCGATGGGCCGCTCCCCGCGATGGCGCGACAGGTTCTTATCCTCCTCGCCCGAACGATCGAGGGGCTTGGCGCGCAAATCCGGAAGATCGAGATCGAGCTTCTGGCGTGGTATCGCACGAACCAGGTCTGCCGGCGGCTTTCAACCATTCCCGGAATCGGCTTCATCACGGCGACCGCTCTCGCTGCCACCGTCGTCGACGCAAAAGTCTTCCGCTCCGGTCGTCAATTCGCTGCTTGGCTCGGCCTTGTTCCAAAACAACATTCCTCCGGTGGCAAAGACAGAATGGGAGGAATCTCGAAGATGGGAGATCGCTATTTGCGGCATCTCCTCGTCGTCGGCGCCACGGCGGTCATCCGATACACGCGGCGAAAAGCGACGACCGTCAGTACCTGGGCGAACCAGTTGCTCGAGCGTAAGCCGGCACGGCTGGTCACAGTCGCTGTCGCCAACAAGGTAGCGCGGATCGCCTGGGCGGTGATGGCGCGTGAGGAAAACTACCGCGCGACGCCGTCAATGGCTCGAAGGTAACAACGGTCGCGCGAAATGACATCCAGTTTGGGCAGGAGAGAACGACATCAGTGATGCAGATCCGGTCAAGCCGGGGATCGGGAGAACCTGAGTGATTCAACGCGCATCGCAGCGCGGCAGCTTGATGAGGGCCCGATCCACCGACACCATCATGGCCAGCGGCCTGAGACCGCACAAAAACAGGCCGAACACATGAATGAACCTGACCGCTTCAGTATTGCCATTGTCAGAATCTTCTTGCTCAACGGGGGCCGTCCACACATGAATCACCTTCGCACTTTAGAGGCCTGAGGGGCGCCGCCTCCTAACCGGCCCCAATATTCCAATCGCAAGCATGCGGAAATGCCAAAACTGACGAGAACCTTCAGGTCCTTTGGCAGGAATGCGGTGTAAGGCAGATCGCACGCACTCGCCTGCTCGATGCTCAAGAGGACGTCATCAATCCGATTCGGCAATGTAGGCGCCCTAAAATCCAACTTCCGCAGAAAAATGACTGTCACTTGCTCAGGGAAATCCCCTCAGCAAAACAATTTCGGGCCTCCTGAACGCGGCAACCGGCCGAGCAACAGCTTCTTCAAAGCGACGCAAGTCGCCCTAAATATCCCGAGAAAATCTTGAGATCTCGGATGATCGCCTCAGCCCTGTTAGGATCGTACTGGCCGGTAAACATATTCGCCGTCACCGCCATGATCGCATGGCCATTTTGATCGAGGATTGGCGTCGAAACGAGCACCGTCCCCGCATTGAAATAGCCATCATCAAGCGCCCACCCTTTCTCGCGTGCATCGGAAACCTGCTCCATAAACTCCTTGAAGGTGAGTGAACGCTCCCAGCGAATAGCATCGAACTGCTCCCGCAGATCCTCCTCGGTTGCGGTACCAAAAGCCGCAAAGACACGTCCAGCTGCACCAACTAAGAGCGGCAATCGCTGCCCTACCGTCATCTGTATCCGCATGGCGTTGCGGGTATGGGCAGTCATAATGAGCACCTTGCGCCGATTGCCGACTGGCTGCCAGAGCGTCACGGTCACTCCATGATCGTTGGCGATGCGCTCTATCATGGGACGGACGATTCCGACGTCACCGCCAATCGCGGTTGCGCCTTTAGCAATCTCCATGATGCCAAGGCTTAGCATGTAAGTTTTTGCAACCGGGTCGAACTGTACAAAATCGTGCATGGCAAGCGTGCGCAGTATGTTGAATGTCGTTGAAGTGTTTAGCTTGGCTTCCTTGGCGATGTGAGAAACGCCGACAGCCTGCTGCACGTCGCCGAGATAGTGAAGGATCTTGATCGCAGCGACGACGGCGCCTACCATCTTGCCGGAAGCCGTCCCGTCGCTGCTGATCTCTTTTGCAACGACTTTCCGATCGCGAGCTTGAGCCACTTCCTTCTTGGGCTTTGCAGCCCTTTCGGCAACTGCCGTCGTCTTACGCATCGTTGATCCTGATGTTGTCATCGCAGCCCATTCGAAGGCGACACCTTCGCTTATGTCACAATCATTCCACATAGAGAATAGACGAGCGCACGACAATTCGATAGTCTATTTTCTTTAGAGAATATGTTTCTCCATAAAGAATTCGCTTGAGTCTGCTCCGCGGAGAGGCTAACCAAAACTGGTTGGCCCGCTGGCGCCGATGTGCGCCCGCCAAGGAGGAAAGGATGAGACGCAAGATATTCGTGAGATCGTTCTTGTCAGCACCATGCTCCCGCAGGATTCGCGTAATCCGCATCAACAGACTCCCATGACGTCGGTGTTCCGCCTATTCCCGGATCTCCACGCCGCACCTGCCGCACCGCGCGACAATGCGGAGGCTCTGCGGGCCGAGGTGCGCGCTTTCGTGGCTGAGGAGCGTGACCGGGGCACTATCACTCCAGGCCGCCAAAGCTGGACAACCTACGACCGAGGCTTCTCCGAACGCTGTGCCGCCCGCGGCTACGTGGCAATGATCTGGCCGAAGGAATACGGAGGGCATGCACGCACGGCGTTTGAGCGATACGTCGTTTGCGAGGAGCTTCTTGCTGCGGGAGCCCCTTTGGGCTCGCACTGGATTGCCGACCGCCAGAGCGGACCGCAGATCATTCGCAACGGCTCCGAGCAGGTCAAACGTGACATCCTGCCCCGCATAGCCGCAGGTCAATGCACTTTCGGCATAGGCATGAGCGAGCCAGATTCAGGTTCAGACCTGTCCTCCATCCGCACCAGGGCTGAACGAGTCGATGGGGGCTACCGGGTTGAGGGGCGCAAGGTTTGGACCACGAATGCTCAGCATGCAGATTTCCTTATCGTCCTGTGCCGAACTGAGGCCCAAACTGAGGACCGCTACGCTGGCCTCTCTCAACTCGTCGTCCCCATGAAGGCGGAGGGCGTCTCCGTTCGTTCGTTGATCAACCTTGCAGGCGAGCATGAGCTGAACGAGGTTGTCTTCGACGGCAACTTTGTGCCCGAGGACCATCTGCTGGGCCACGGGGGGGACGGATGGAGGCTTGTCACGGAGGAGCTGGCATTTGAGCGCAGCGGTCCTGACCGTTTCTTGTCTACCTTCGGCGTCCTCTCGATCATGGCAAAGTCGACCGATGCCAAGCCTGATCGTTATGCGGCGCTTGAGATCGGCCGGCTAGTGTCGCGTCTTTCTGCAATCCGACAGATGTCGCTTACCATAAATGGGCGCCATGGGCGGGGTGAGCACGTGGGCGGCATGGCTGCGATGATGAAGGATCTAGGTACCGCTTTGGAGCAGGAAATCCCGGACACGGCGCGGCGTCTTCTGGACCTGCGTCCCAGCGAAGATGGGAACGAATGGGAAGGAGCACTGGCTTCCGCGATCCTCAATGCCCCCTGTTTCAGCCTGCGCGGCGGTACGCGTGAGATCCTGAAGGGTATCATCGCACGGGAGCTTGGCTTGAGATGAGCGAAACGGCACGAATGTTGGATGATACCGCCGAGCGAATGTTGGCGAGGCGGCTGCAGGATCCAATGGCGCGGCGCCTCGAGACACTCCGGCCCGCACTTTTCGCCGAAACCATCGAGGTGGGTCTTCCCCTTGCACTCGCACCGGAGGCCGAGGGCGGCCTCGGCGGCACCTTGTTCCAGGCGGGCGTGATCGCCTGGCGCTGGGGCTGGCACGCTGCGCCGCTGCCAATTGTGGAGGTGCTTCTGATCCCGAGCCTGTCATCGGCTTCGGAAGCGTGGATGGCGGGTCAACTGACGCTGGCCTCGACACCCGGCCTGGAGTTGTCAGGAGGTGCGATCTCCGGCAAGGCAATTGAGGCACCAGTTATCGGCGAAAGTTCTATAATCTTAGCCATCGCGACGGATGCGAAGGGCCATTCATGGCTTGTCGAGATCGACGCCATGCCGGCGGAAAAGATCCGTGCCCTAAGCGGCGAACCTTGGCTGCGGCTCGATGCCTCGGCGGCTCGTGTGCGCGCGAAACGTCCCTGCCCGGTCGAACCGGATACGGTCGCGGTGCGGGGAGCGCTTCTCACCTCAGCGGCGATGATGGGCGCCATGACCCGTATCCTCGAAATTGCAATTGAGTATGCCAACATCCGCAAGCAGTTCGGAAAGCCTCTCGGGAAATTCCAGGCCGTCCAGCATATGATTGCGGAAGCGGCTTCGGAGTATGCGGCTGCGCAAGCGGCGCTTGCTGCGGCCATCGAGGCGGAAGACGGCGGCAAGAGCCGCCCGCTGCTCTGGCAAAGTGCCAAGGCGCAGGCGGGACGCGCTGCCACCGTTGTTTCAGCAGTGGGCCATCAGGTCCTTGGGGCTATCGGCTTCACCGAAGAACATGTGCTCCATCACTATTCCAAACGGCTTTGGACTTGGCGTGACGAGTGGGGGCGGCAGACCGTGTGCGAAGCTGCCATCGGCCGCGCCGCCTGCGCTGATGAACACGGCCTGTGGAGCCACGTCGTCGATAATACTAGCACGATTGCCAATACTGGCGATTTGTGAGCCTGCTGCAAGGAACAATCCGTGAGCCATAACGCCGTCCTAATTGAACGCGATGGTCCTATTGCCATTGTCACTCTCAACGAGCCCGAAACGCGCAATGCCCTATCCGATCCTGTCATCGCAGGTCTTGTCGCGTTCCTGGAGGGCGCAAATGCCGATGAAAGCCTAGGCTGCATTGTCCTGACAGGGGCAGGCGAAAGTTTCTGCTCCGGGGGCAATATTAAGGACATGCACGAGGGCACGCATGAAATGTTTCGCGGCCGCCCTCACGACATGCAGGAGTCGTATCGAAAACACATCCAGCGAATTCCGATCCTGTTTCACAATCTTGATGTCCCCGTCATTGCGGCCGTCAATGGAACGGCCATCGGGGCAGGCATGGACCTTGCCTGTATGTGCGATATTCGTCTCGCGTCTTCAAATGCAAAATTTGCTGAAAGCTTCCTGCGCGTAGGCCTCATCTCCGGTGACGGCGGAGCGTGGTACCTTCCACGCGTGGTCGGCTATGCAAAAGCGATCGAACTCGCCCTGACCTGTCGTACGTTGAACGCAGAAGAGGCGGAGCGATGGGGAGTTGCCAGCCGTGTCGTGTCACCGGAGGCCCTGCGCGACGAAGCACTTGCGCTAGCCAGTCAGGTGGCCGCCTTTCCACTTCGTAGCGTTCGGTTGAACAAGCGCCTAATACGTCAATCCTCGCAGCTAAATCTTGCTGATAGTCTTGAACTCGCAGCCGCCTACCAATCAATCATACAGAACACCAACGATCAACGCGAGGCGGTGGCTGCACTGGTCCAGAAACGTAAGCCGAACTTTACCGGCAATTGAGAAGTGCTGTGGGTAAGGCATGCGCGACAACTCCGATGGCAGGTTCGGCTGGCAGTTGAACTAGTGCAGCGCGAACCATACCTTCTTGGTCCGTGCGCGTGGGAACCCCGTTCCCGGTCAGTAGATCGTGTATGGCAGTTCGCTGCGTCGGTTGTGGTCGATCACAATCGTGCTCTTGAGCGGCGGAACGGCACGTTGGATGCAGTTTATCCGCTCGCAAATGCGACATGAAACGCCGATAGGCTCGAACGCTGAGCTGTTGCCAAAATCGAGGCGGTCTGCGTAGACGAAATCGCCCGCATCAGAAATCTCGCATCCGAGCGCGATCGCATAGCGTCGATGAGGAGCGCCAAACCCACCGTCCGCCTTGGTGATTTCCGTGGCGATACTGAGATAACGCACGCCGTCCGGCGTCTCGGCCAGCTGGCAATCCATGCGGCCTGGGTTTTCGAACGCCTGATGAGCGTTCCACAACGGGCACGCTGCCCCGTATCGGGCGAACTGCAACTTCGCGGCGCTATGGCGCTTGGTGATGTTGCCGGCCCGGTCGATGCGCGCGAAGAAGACCGGCACGCCCTTTATCCGAGGCCTTTGCAACGTCGAAAGGCGATGCGCCACCTGCTCAAGGCTGGCGCCGAAGCGCATTGAGAGCAGAAGCAAATCATGTCGAAGTTCTTTTGCCGCGGCGAGGAAGGGACGGTATGGCAACATGAGCGCGCCGGCAAAATAGTTCTGGAGGCCGATCCTGCATATCTCCGCCCCTTCGGAGGTACGGAAGCGCGCTCGCTCGATGATTGCAACGATTTCCGCCCGGTGCTCCAAGGCCCCTATCTGGAATGCCATTTGAAAACTGCGCGTCGATGCAGGCGAATAAGAGTTCAAATACAGGACGCGCGCGGAAGCGTCGAAGCGCCTGATTACCCGCTCGGCACTGGCAGCACGCGCAGTGCGAACGTGATGATGCTGTTCCAGATGATCCGCCAACGCGGTACCGACATCTCGATCGGGTACGCCGAGAGCCTTGGCCAACTTCTCGGCTGCCGGGTCGAGCTCGTCGATGTAGTTGTCAACAAAATGAAAGAAGTCCCGGACTTCCTCGTAGGGTGTGGGTTCGGCAAAAGCATTGGTTCGGATTAGCTGGTCATCGAAGCTGGCAAGCTGCTCGCTATTCCTGCGATATGCCTGATGACAAGTGATCAGTGCATGGGCAAGAGACGGTGCGTTTTGGGCAACGAGCTTGAGTTCCTGAAATCCTGCTGAAACACCGCTGAACACGGGGTCAGCGAGTGCCTCGCTCAGTGCCGAGAGCAGCCGGTCGGCCTCACTGCCGCCGATCGAAGCGATATCGACCTGGAATTTTTCGGCCAGCGCAAGAAGCACCGCGGCTGACACCGGTCGCTGATTGTTTTCTATCTGGTTCAGATAGCTGGTCGAAATCCCCAGACGTTCAGCGAACACCGCCTGGGTGGCCTTGCTGGCCTCCCGCAGTTCGCGCACGCGGCGCCCAATGAAAAGCTTGCCGTTGGCCATTTGCAAATTCGCATGTTGCTATTTGCAGTTTTATACATTTCGCAACTGCACCCGGCAATCCTTTTCCATTCATATCCGACGAACTAATGCGGAGCGTAATTCCAGTGGAGGCGCTCATGCGATTGTGCAGCCAAACAAATCCGAGTTCGAGGCAAAGCCGGCACGCCGCGCCGCGGTTGCCGACGGCTTTGAACTTTGAAGCAAAGGCTGGCCGCTAATGCGAGCCGTGCTCGAACAACTCGAAATCCGTCGTGCGCAGGCTCGCATGGGCGGCGGGCAGAAGCGTGTCGATGCTCAACATGCGAAAGGCAAGCTGACCGCCAGGGAGCGCCTCGTGGTGCTTCTCGATGAAGGCTCCTTCGAAGAATACGACATGTATGTCACGCATCGTGCGACGGACTTCGGCATGGCTGAACAGAAGGTCGCCGGCGATGGCGTGGTCACAGGCTGGGGTACGATCAACGGCAGGCTCGTTTACGTCTTCTCACAGGACTTCACGGTGCTTGGCGGATCGCTGTCGGAGACACACGCCCAAAAAATCTGCAAGATCATGGACATGGCGGTGCGCAACGGGGCGCCCGTGATCGGCCTCAACGATTCCGGCGGCGCGCGCATCCAGGAGGGCGTTGCCTCGCTGGCCGGCTACGCCGACGTCTTCAAGCGCAATGTCGATGCTTCCGGCGTCATCCCACAGATTTCGGTGATCATGGGTCCGTGCGCCGGCGGCGCGGTCTATTCCCCGGCCATGACCGACTTCATCTTCATGGTTCGGGATTCCTCCTACATGTTCGTGACCGGCCCCGATGTGGTCAAGACCGTCACGAACGAGATCGTGACTGCAGAGGAACTGGGGGGCGCGGCAACACACACGCAAAAGTCCTCTGTCGCGGACGGGGCCTTTGAGAACGACATAGAGGCTTTGGAAGAGATCCGGCGCCTCTTCGATTTCCTGCCGCTGAACAATCGGGAAAAGCCGCCGGTGCGGCCCTTTTATGACGATCCCGAGCGGATCGAGTTGCGCCTCGACACGCTGGCGCCGGAGAGCGCCAACAAGCCCTACGACATGAAGGAACTGATCGCGGCTATCGCCGATGAAGGTGACTTCTTCGAACTTCAGGCCGCCTTCGCCCGCAACATCATCACCGGATTTGTTCGCATCGAGGGCAGGACCGTCGGCGTGGTGGCCAACCAACCCATGGTGCTAGCCGGATGCCTTGACATCGATTCCTCCCGCAAGGCGGCGCGTTTCGTTCGCTTCTGCGACGCCTTCGACATCCCGATCCTGACGCTGGTCGACGTGCCCGGTTTCCTTCCTGGCACCGCCCAGGAATATGGCGGCGTCATCAAGCACGGCGCCAAGCTCCTGTTTGCCTATTCCCAGGCGACTGTGCCGATGGTCACGTTGATCACCCGCAAGGCCTATGGCGGGGCTTACGACGTGATGGCGTCGAAACATATCGGCGCCGACATAAACTACGCCTGGCCAACCGCTGAAATCGCGGTGATGGGCGCAAAGGGCGCCGCCGAGATTCTCTATCGGTCCGAACTCGGCGATCCAGAGAGGCTGGCTGCTCGCACCAGGGAATACGAGCAGCGTTTCGCCAACCCCTTCATCGCCGCCGAGCGTGGCTTCATCGACGAGGTGATCATGCCGCATTCCTCGCGCAAGCGGATCGCGCGTGCCTTTGCCGCGCTGCGAGGAAAAAGCGTCGAGACTCGCTGGAAGAAGCACGACACCATCCCGCTTTGAGTATGCCAAAAATGTTCAAGAAGATACTGATTGCCAATCGTGGCGAGATCGCATGCCGGGTGATCAAGACGGCGCAAAGGCTCGGCATTGCAACGGTCGCCGTCTACTCCGACGCTGATCGCGACGCCTTGCACGTCCGGCAGGCGGATGAAGCGGTCCATATCGGTCCCGCCGCCTCAGCCCAGTCCTATCTTGGCATTGCCAACCTCCTGGATGCCGTCACCGCCACAGGCGCCGATGCGGTTCATCCCGGCTACGGTTTCCTGTCCGAGAATTCGAATTTTGCCGAAGCGCTCAAAGCCATTGGAGTGGCGTTCATCGGCCCCTCGCCCGTCGCCATCGAAGCGATGGGCGACAAAATCACCTCGAAGAAGATCGCGGCATCTGCCGGTGTCTCCACCGTGCCTGGCCATATGGGATTGATCGAGGACGCAGAGGAAGCGGCGCGCATCGCCACAGAGATTGGCTTTCCTGTCATGATCAAGGCATCCGCTGGCGGCGGCGGCAAGGGCATGCGTATTGCCTGGAACGACGTCGAGGCGCGCGAAGGCTTTCAGTCCTCGCGAAACGAGGCGAAGAACGCCTTTGGCGACGATCGCATCTTCATCGAGAAATTCGTTACCGAGCCGCGTCACATCGAAATCCAAGTGCTCGGCGATCAGTACGGCAATATCGTCTACCTCGGCGAGCGGGAATGCTCAATCCAGCGTCGCAACCAGAAGATTATCGAGGAAGCCCCATCACCGTTCATCGACGAAGCAACCCGACAGGCGATGGGAAAGCAGGCCATCGCTCTTGCCAGGGCGGTCGGCTACCACTCCGCAGGCACCGTTGAGTTCATCGTCGATCGCGACCGCAATTTCTACTTCCTCGAGATGAACACCCGGCTTCAGGTCGAGCATCCGGTCACCGAAATTATAACTGGCATCGATCTGGTCGAGGAAATGATCCGCATCGCCGCCGGCGAAAAGCTGCGCTTTGCCCAAGAAGACGTGAAGCTGAATGGCTGGGCGGTCGAAAGCCGGCTCTACGCCGAAGACCCGTATCGCCATTTCCTGCCCTCGATCGGTCGTCTGACACGCTACCGGCCGCCCGCTGAGGGTCCGCGTGCGGACGGCTCGCTCATCCGCAACGATACCGGTGTGGTCGAGGGGTCGGACATCTCGATGCACTATGATCCCATGATCGCTAAGCTCTGCACCTGGGCGCCCGACCGGCTAGGCGCGATCAATGCGATGGCTGCTGCGCTGGATGATTTCGAAGTCGAAGGCATCGGCAATAACCTGCCATTTCTCGCCGCTGTCATGGCCCATCCCCGGTTTCGCGAGGGGCGGCTGAGCACGGCCTTCATCGCCGAGGAGTTTCCGGATGGCTTCGCAGGTGTATCTCCGACCGATGCGGATGAGCGCAAGCTCGCGGCCGTCGCGGCACACATCAACTGGAAACTCCAGCACCGCAATGTCCTGATCTCCGGGGCGATGGACAATCATCGTCGCAAGGTCTCCAGCGATTGGATCGTGACGCTTGGCAGCCATGCATTTGCAATCGCGGTGCGCGATCCGGAAGACGCAACCACGGTTTCATTCGATGACGGCTCGGCCCTGAGCGTTGTTAGCGATTGGCTGCCGGGACGGCATATCGCGCACTTCCACATTGGCACTGAGACCGCGTCGATCAAGACGTCGCGGTCAGGAACCGGCTACCGACTGCGCTGGCGCGGAATGGATGTTGTCGCCCATGTGCGCAGCCCCGCTATCGCCGAGCTCGCGCGATTGATGCCGAAGAAGCAGCCGCCGGACACCTCCAAGCTACTGCTTTGCCCGATGCCAGGTGTAGTCACCGCGATTGCCGTGTCCGAAGGAGAACAGGTCGAGGCTGGACAGGTGCTCGCCACCGTCGAGGCCATGAAGATGGAAAACGTGCTGCGCGCCGAACGGCGGGCCGTCGTCAAACGGATCGCCGCCAAGGCGGGAGCAAGCCTTGCCGTTGACGAACCCATTCTGGAGTTCGAATGATGGCCGACGCCAAACTTGCCGACTGGCGCACTCTTGCCGAGCGGGAGCTGAAGGCCTCCCCCGATGCCCTGGTCTGGCGCACTGCCGAAGGTATCGACGTCAAGCCGCTTTACACGGCGGATGACTTGGGTGCCATCGACCACCTCCATTCCTTGCCGGGGCTGAAACCCTTCGTCCGCGGACCGCGCGCGACCATGTATGCTGGCAGGCCGTGGACGATCCGGCAATATGCCGGCTTCTCTACCGCGGAGGAGTCAAACGCCTTCTACCGCAAGGCGCTTGCGGCGGGCCAGCAGGGCGTGTCGGTTGCGTTCGATCTCGCCACGCATCGCGGCTATGACAGCGACCACCCGCGCGTCGTTGGCGATGTCGGCAAGGCGGGCGTAGCAATCGATTCTGTCGAGGACATGAAGGTCCTGTTCGATCGCATACTGCTCAAGGATGTTTCCGTCTCCATGACCATGAACGGTGCGGCCATCCCGATCCTTGCCTGTTTCATCGTCGCCGGCGAGGAACAGGGCTGCTCGCCGGCCGAGCTATCCGGGACCATCCAGAACGACATCCTGAAGGAGTTCATGGTCCGCAACACCTACATCTATCCGCCCGAACCTTCGATGCGCATCGTCGCCGACATCATCGAGTACACCGCAAAGGAGATGCCGAAGTTCAACTCGATCTCAATCTCCGGTTATCACATGCAGGAGGCGGGCGCGACGCTGGTGCAGGAGCTCGCCTTTACCCTGGCCGATGGGCGCGAGTATGTCCGCGCGGCGCTGAGGAAAGGCCTCGACGTCGACGATTTTGCCGGACGGCTCTCGTTCTTCTTTGCGATTGGCATGAATTTCTTCATGGAGGCCGCCAAGCTGCGGGCGGCGCGACTTCTGTGGTCGCGTATCATGGAAGAGTTCGAACCAAAGAAGCCTTCATCGCTAATGCTGCGCACGCACTGCCAGACATCGGGCGTGTCGCTGCAGGAGCAGGACCCCTACAACAACATCGTGCGCACCGCCTATGAGGCGCTCGCTGCGGTGCTCGGTGGCACGCAGTCACTCCACACCAATTCCTTCGACGAAGCGATCGCACTGCCGACTGAGTTTTCGGCGCGGATCGCGCGCAACACCCAGCTAATCCTCCAGCACGAGACCGGCGTAACCAAGGTCGTCGATCCACTGGCGGGCTCCTATTACGTCGAAAACCTGACCGCCGAACTTGCCGACAAGGCATGGGCGCTCATTGAGGAAATCGAGGAAATCGGCGGCATGACAAAAGCTGTCATCGACGGTTTGCCAAAACGCTTGATCGAGACGGCGGCGACCCGGCGCCAGGCGGCGATCGACCTCGGTGACGAAGTGATCGTCGGCGTCAACAAATACCGGCTGGAGACCGAAGCCCCGATCGAAAGTCTTGAGATAGACAATGCAGCGGTGCGCGAGGCGCAGATCCGTCGTCTCGAACAAACAAAGCGTCAGCGCGACCCCAAGCGCGTCGACTCAGCCCTTGCCGCGCTTGGCGAGACCGCAGCCAGCGGCAAGGGCAATATACTTCAATCAGCCGTCGAAGCGGTGCGTGCTCGCGCGACGGTGGGGGAGATTTCTGACACCCTGCGCCGCGCCTTCGGCGATCACGTGGCCGTTCCTGAGGTGACCTCAGAGGTTTACGGCGCCGCCTTCCAGAATGAGCCGGAATACCAAACCCTAGGGTCCCGGATCAGAGACCTTTCCGTCTCGCTCGGCGGCCGGCCGAAGTTGATGGTGGCCAAGCTCGGCCAGGATGGTCATGATCGCGGCGCCAAAGTGATCGCATCGGCGTTCGGCGACCTTGGCTTCGACGTCGTCGCCGGGCCGCTTTTCCAGACACCAGAGGAAGCCGCAGCCGTGGCGGTGGCTTCTCATGTTCATGTCGTCGGCGCATCTTCGCTCGCGGCCGGACACAAGACTCTGTTGCCGCAGCTCGTCGAGGCGCTGAAAGCAAAGGGCGCCGAAAACATCATCGTCGTGTGCGGTGGTGTGGTGCCGCGCCAGGATTATCAGTTCCTGATGGACCACGGGGTCGCCGCTGTGTTCGGCCCTGGAACCCACATCTTGGATGCCGCGCGTGCGGTCGTCGATCTCCTAGAAGGAAGGCGCCGAAATCAATGAAGACGCTCGTCGTCAAGCCTTGGGCAACCCGTCGGGATGCCCATGCTCGGGCGGTGGCGATGTAATGGACCGCAACGGCTCTCGAATGGCCCCCGCGGCCAGCCTCTTGCTTGCAGCAGCCACCGTCTGGCTGCCGAACACAGGAACGTCATCGACGTCGCAGCGATCGCTGATCGACCCAGGGCGCAACGAGATTCGACAATTGGCCCGCGACGTCGCGTTGAGGGCTGGAAAACCGAGCGCAATGCCGTAAAGACGGGCGTCATTGACGGTAGGGAAGGAGACAATGGTAGTGAATGGATCGCAAATCAGCTCCGAGAGTGTCCGGCCCTTCTGGACACAAACCGAGGTTCTCGCGCTCCATGAGCTGCCTTTCAACGATCTTCTCTTTCGCGCCCATGGCGTCCATCGCGAGAATTTCGATCCGAACAAGGTCAACTCAGCCGGCTCCTCAGCATCAAGACAGGCCGCTGCCCGGAGGATTGCGGCTATTGCAGCCAGTCTGCGCATCACGAAAGCGGTTTGAAGGCGTCGAAGCTGAGGGGAGGTCAGGCGCGTCATCGCCGAGGCGACGCCTCGGCATTGAGCCTATGGAACTCGAGGCGCAATGAACGAGGCACTGTGCTTTTTTGCCGGCGCCAACTCGATCTTCGTCGGCGACACGCTGCTGACGGCGGACAATCCCTGCGACGGCAACTCTTCCGCTGGGACGATCCCGCTCTCGCTCTCGCTCGCCCATCGAACACAGCCGTTTCGGTAGGGCGAGAAGGTTCTTCTGGCGGCTGCAGGTGCCGGTCTCAGCGGCGGTGCGCTGGCTATCGGAATTTAGCCGAATAACTTGGCCGCTCCGAGAGGCGACATGATTAGCCACATCGATAGGAAACCGACCAATGCGAGAAATAGTCGCCGGCAAGCACGGAAAAGATTGCTGCAGGCAAACAACCCAACCAAACCCCAGGGGAGCAAGTATGTTATTCATCACTGGCGATACCTGCATCCCCGACGGCATCGATAGAAAACCCCGGCATGATGTCGCCCGCCAGCAGCTTCTCCTTGGAGAGCAGCCCGGCATCCTCGAGCGCCTCGAAATCCGGCAGCTGGCGCAGCGTGTCGATCCCGAACTGCGACAGAAAGGTTTTGGTCGTCACATAGGTATAGGGCGCGCCGGGCTGCGCGGCCCCGAGGCGATCAGATCTTGCGCGCGCAACACGCCGATCAGGTCGCGCGACACCTCCTTGCCGAAGAAGCTCGACAGTTCGCCACGGGTGATCGGCTGGAAGTAGGCAATGCACATCAAAACGAGCGCCTCCGCCTGCGACAGTTCTTTTGCCCCCTCGCCCGCTGCCGTGCCGAAGGCGGCGTGAATGGCGTCGCCAAAAATTTTCTTGGTCCGGTGCTGCCAGCCACCGGCGACCGCGACCAGCTCGTAAGGGCGGGAGGCGAGCTCGGCGCGAATGTCGTCGATGATCAGCTCGATATTGCAATTTCTTCCCACCACCCGCGCGAGGACACTGCGTGTCACCGGTTCGCTGGCGGCAAAAATGACCGCTTCGACGCGGCCCATCCATTCGCGCCAGCGCAGCTCCTACGGCAGGTGGTCCAGTTCCGTGTCGAGCAGCACAGGCTGTTCGTTTGGCCTGCGGCGGGCGGACGCTTCGCTCATCGCTACAGCCCAAACAGCCGAAAGGTGGTGCGGCCGGAAAGCTCGCGCACGGCATCGAGTTGTTGCAGCCGCTCGAACAGGCGTCGCGCCGCAAAGCGCGACAGGCTTTTGGTCGTCAGCGATCCGGAGACGGCGTCGTCGTCGAGCAGTCTTTGGATCACATCGCCCGCCCCCTTTGCCCTGAGCTTCGGTGCGACGACGATGAGCCGCTCCGCGCGGCGCGACAGCTCGGCGGCCAACCGGCAGGCATCGGCCGCCGCTTGAACCACCGCAACGCAGACCGCCCGCTCAAACCCTTTTTCGCCCGGCCGAATTCGCTTGCCGCCGGGCTCGCCGCGAAAAGCCGGACCAAAGGCCTGCGCCATCAGCAGCGGCAGCGGGCGCGGCCAGCGCAGGTTTTGCGCCAGCACCAGGTCGGCCAGCCACCAGGCAAAAAGCTCGGCATCGGGGCGCATGGCGACGACGCGAGCGGCGATCGCCGCAGCGGCGAACGGCGCCGGCCGTCCGGGTTGCGCGACTTTTTCGATGTCCTTGCAGAGGTCGGCTAGCGCCGCGCCGTCCCAATGGAGCCCTAGCTGGTCGACGATCTTTTCGAGCCGATCGACGCTGGCCGCGGGCGGCTGCGCGGCTAACTGCCGCCAGGCGCCAAGGATGGCGCCGGCGGGACCGGGATCGGCGCCGGCCGGGCAGAGGTGCCAGGCATCGCGCAAGGCGGCTTCGTCCTCGGCGCGGCCGGCGAGCTGCATGCTGGCGGCGGCGCAGCGAAGCGCCAGCCGCTGGCGCCAGGCGCCGGCCCAGGCGGGTTGCGCCCCGGTGAGCGTGTCGAGGGCGCCCAGCGCGGCGCCAGCCTGAAAGGCGGCGTCGGCATCGCTCGACGCGCTGCTAGCGGCGAGCGCCCAGGCCGGCACGGCCGGCACGGCCGGCGGCGCGGCGGTGCTGGCGGTCGCGGGATCGAGGCGAATCATGGTTTGGAGGGTAAAGCGGCAGTGCGCCTTTGGCCACGATTTTTGCATCGAACCGCACAGGTTGTCGTGGACAAGTGATGTCCGGTAAGCTTGCCTTATCGGCGCTCTTGCTCCGCCGTGTTCGGCGGAAGCTTGGAATGGGGTTGCCAAGCGCTTCTGCCGTCGCAGAGCCGCTCGGCTTCGGTGATGTGGCCGGCGCTGCACGCTGCTTGGGCGCAAACGAGAGCGGAAAGCGCGCCTTGAGCCAGAGGTCGCGCTCAATGCCGAGGCCAAGCCGCCCCTTGACGCTTGCAAGCTCGGCGAGGCTGACGCTGCCGAGTTCGGGGAAGCCTAAGCCGAGGTCGCACGGGCCGAACAGGGTGTCGCCGTCGGCGTCGATTTGGGTGAGAAGCCAGGTTGCTGACCCGGAACAGTTTTGCCACTGGGACATGGTCGGTGGCATTAGCAATGGCGTATTGTATATCGTCAGCCGGTGCCATGTTTCGCTTCCGAGCCCCCCGGTCAGCCCGGCGCGTGCTGACCTACCCCGCTAGAGGGCCGGTCCATCCCAAATTGCCGCAGGTGACTTAGCGTCAAGACTCAGCTAAGGGTGCTGCGTACACTCCCATCCTAGCCGGCGTCCATTTCAGGCAACCTCCACCAAACGGCGCCGGCCTTCTTCCTATTCGTCCGCCAGATCTCCCAACGCCGAGCGCCGGAGGCGGATCGTGTGCTGCTCCGGTTGGGTGGAATAGCTCTGCGCTCATCCACTCGCGGCTCTTGCACTGCTGGCATCGAACCTTTTTCCTCACCTCGTCGATCGTGACCTTGCCGATCACCGCAGCTCGAGCGGCTCGTAGCAGCGCGTGACTTGCAGCGTGCGACCCGCTTCCGCACTAAGCCGCGCTGTTCTTGATCACGCGCAGTTCGTGGTTCCCCAGCCGCCGGGAAGCGGCTGCCCTACCATTGCCGATCGTGTGCTGAGCGAAGTCGGAAATCGGGCAAGGTCGGCCGAGAAGATAACCCTGGATCGCATCACAGGCTTCTCCACGAAGGAAGGTCAATTCCGCGTCCGTTTCGACGCCCTCTGCCAAGACGGGGAGCTTGAGGCCCCGGGCGAGGCCAAAGACAGCACGCATGACGGCAGCCGCCTCGACGCTGCTATCTACCGCCCGCACTAGAGACTGGTCGACTTTGATCTTGTCGAACGGGAAGGCCCGCAAATTCGACAGCGACGAGTACCCGGTGCCGAAATCATCCATTGCGATTTGGACCCCAAGGCTTTTGAGCTGGCGCAGCGCGGCGAGCGCGCGCCCCATGTCCTTGATCAGGCAAGTTTCGGTAATTTCCAGCTCGAGGCGGAATGGATCGAGACCGGTCTCTTTCAGCACTGCGCCGACCAACTCGGATAAATTCCCGCCATGGAGTTGCATGGCCGAAACGTTGACGCTGATTGCTAGCGGTTGTTGCCAGCTGGCCGCCTCGGCGCAGGCGGTCCGCAGCACCCATTCACCGATCTTTAGAATGGCGCCACACTCTTCAGCGATCGGGATGAACACCGCCGGCGGAACGGCGCCGCGTTCAGGATGATCCCACCGGAGCAGCGCTTCGAAACCGAAGACCTCGTTGGACACGAGTTGCGCCTGCGGTTGATAGACGAGGCGGAGTTCCTTGCGCGAGATCGCGTGACGGATGTCGTGCTCGAACTGACGGCGATCGCGCAGATGCTCACCCATGGCCGGCTCAAAAACGCAATAAAGGCCACGCCCCTGCATTTTGGCCTCATAGAGCGCAGCATCGGCATGGCTCAAAAGCGTCTCCCGATCGGGTGCATCGTTCGGGAATACAGCGATGCCGATGCTGGTGCCGATGGTTACGCCGGCGGGCAGGTTGCCGCCTGTGTCGTTGAATGCGTCCAGGATGGCCTCAGCAGTGCGCGTCGCATAGCCCGCGCTCGGCAGACCGGGAACAATCACAGCGAACTCGTCGCCGCCCAAGCGCGCAACCATTTGCCCGGGCTTAAGGACGCCCCTGATCTTCTCGGCCACACACTGCAGCACGGCGTCTCCGACGAGATGGCCGAAGAGGTCGTTGATCTCCTTGAAGCGGTCGAGATCGAGGAAGAGCACGGCAAGGCACCGCTCAGTGTCGAGATGTGCCGTAAGCTCGGCCTCCAGCTTTTCGTTGAAGCTCGTGCGGTTCGGAAGCTTGGTCAAGGGATCGTGGTGGGCAAGGAAGTGAATTTCCTCCTCCGCCCGCTTGCGCCCGCGGATATCGCGCACGGCAAACACTTGATGCGGCTTGCCGGCATAGAGGATGCTGTGCCGGATCAGCTCCGCCGGGACCATGCTGCCATCCGTCGCGCGGAGCCCCACCTCAAGCGGCGTTTGCGCAGTGCCCGTGAACTCGCCTTGGGAAACGGTGGGAAAGAAGGACGCGAGCGGGCGTCCGACCGGTTGAGAGCCGTCGACGCAGGCAAGCGCGGCGAAACTGCGATTGGCTGCCACGATCTCGGTTTCGTTGCACACGATCAGCCCCTCGACGGCCGCGTCGGCCAGCTCCTGCATACGCGCTGCCTCGCCAGCGCGGCGGAGATCGCGCACATCGAGGGCGAGGCCGATGATGGCCAAGAGGATGATGAGGATCGAAACGAGGGCTACGCCAGCCGCCATCCAGTCCGCCGGCAACGCCGTTGCGGAAAGAACAATGCGCGGGTCTGGCATGATTGCCGCCGCGGCCATCGCGGTGAAATGGTGGCTGCAAATCGCTACCGTCAACACGAGGGCACCGAGCGCCTTCCATTTGAGCGTGTTGGAGTGAAGGGCAACCGGCAATGCGGCCGCGCCGAACAGCCCGCCAAGAATGATTGAGGCGGCGACGAGCGGCACATCCCACACGACGCGGCCCGCGATCTCGAATGCGGCCATGCCAGTGTAGTGCATCACCGCGATGCCGCCTCCGACGATCGCACCGCCGATCCAGCGTCCATGTGGAACGCGTGGCGAGATGCCGATCGTGAGACCCGTGCCGGTCAAAGCGATCGCGGCCAGCAACGACATGATCGTCAAGGCGATGTTGTAGCCGCTCGGTACGGCGGGCTGGAAGGCCAGCATAGCTATGAAATGCGTCGCCCAGATGCCGAAGCCGGTGGCGACCGCGGCGACGGCTAGCCAGATCCGTCGCATCTCGCTTTCACTGCGCCCGACATGGTGGAGGAGGTTCACGGCCGTGAAGGAGGCCAGGGCGCAAATGAAGGCGGCCAGCGCAACCAGACGCAAATCATGCTGCGTCGCAATGCAAGTGTAGACTTTCAACATGCTCTTCCCCCAGGCAGGATGATCACCCCGTTGGGGAGAAATCTACGCCCAAAACTTGAATAAAGCGCTTAAGCGGCAAATCCGCTTTGAATCATCTCGTCTCTCAAATCCGGTCATCTCTTGCGCCCTCAAAGGCGATTACGCGGCCTAGGCAAGGTTCGTCTTCTTCCCGAGCCGGGCGCAATTCCGGCCGTGATCGCGAAATCTCGACGCAATGCCTTCTCGATGTGCCGCGCCAGCGTCACATACGTGGGCGACGGCCAAGGCGGCCGTTCTCATCGAGATAGGAGGTAACCAGACCATCGCCGGTTAAGATGCCGGTCCTGCTATTCAAACACCTAGCTCCTGACCAAACTGCTTCGCAGCAATGCCAGGAATGTCGTCAATCCGGTCAGGTTTCCCGATTAAATAGCCTTGAGCTTCATCACATCCGACGCGGCGCAGGTAGTCGAGCTGGGCGAGAGTTTCCACGCCTTCGGCTGTCACCTCAATTCGAAGCTCATGCGCCAACTCAATCAATGATCTTACAATGGCGGCGCAATCCGCATCGGCCAGCATATCCTGGACAAAAGATCGGTCGATCTTGAGCCGCGAAAGAGGCAATTTACGGAGGTAAGTGAGGGATGAATAGCCGGTGCCAAAATCGTCAAGAGCAACTGTCACAGATAATGAACTTAACGACTGTAATAACGAAATCGTTTCTTCAAAATTCGAAATCAGCACCGTTTCTGTGATCTCGACCTCGAGTCTTCGGGGCTCCAAACCGGCTTCAGCCAAGGCCGCTACAATTCCATCCAGCAAGGCCTTGTTCTTAAGCTGCATTACCGACAAGTTGACGGATACCCGCAAGTCGCGCGGCCAGCGCGCCGCTGCCAAACAAGCCGTTTTGACGACCCAGTGTCCGATGGAGTGAATCAAACCCGTTTCTTCAGCGATGGGTATGAACTCCGACGGAGGGATAGGGCCAAGGGTCGGATGCTGCCACCGCAGAAGCGCTTCAAAACCTCGGATGCGATCGCTCCCGAGGTCGAGAAAGGGTTGAAATGCGAGCCAAAGCTGGTCATTGGCCAGCGCAGATGGGAGATCGCGTGCAAGGGCATGGCGCCTTGCAGCAGCTTCATCGTCGCCTGGGCTGAAAAACTGGATGGAGCCCGCCCCCGGCGTCTTGGCCCTGTATAGCGCGGTGTCGACGCACCGCAGGAGTTGGTTGGTATCCAAACCGTCAGCGGGGGCCAAAGCGATACCTATAGAGGCCCTGCAATATATTTCGCGCCCTTCGATCAAGAACGGCGCGCACATGGCATCTACGATCTGTTTGGCCAAGGACCTGATCTGATCTGGCCTGATATCGCGCGTAGCAATTATTGCAAATTCGCCGCCCTCCAATCTGGCAATGCCATCGCTCTCCCGTGTCGATCTCCGAAGTCTCGCAGCCACTTCGACCAAAAGGGCATCCGCCATGGCTCGGCCAAAGCGATCATTCACCTCGGCAAAATTGTTAAGATCGAACAAAAGTAACGCACAGTGCTGGTCAAACTGCTTTGCGTCCACCAACGCGTTCTCCAGCCGCTCGTTGAAGCTGAACCGGTTTGGCAGTCTCGTCAGAACATCCCTGCGAATGGCATTTTCGCTTTCCGCCTGCAGAATAAAGCGCTGGGTAAATTCGAAGGCGTGAGCAAGCACGGCACGAAACAGCGTGATGGCGTAACTCACCATCAGGATTGCGACGGGCAGGTTGACCGCGTCTTTCACCCACACGATCGCCACCGTTGAACCGACGAAGATCGGTAGCGTATACGCGATGGCCGCAATAGGAATCGTGTAAAAGGAAGCGGCGCCGCCTGCGATCATCCCGGCGCTCAGGCAGGTAATGACGACCTGGGCGGCACTTGTTGCCCCGCTGAAGAACAGAACGGGAAGTGCTCCCCACCATGTGCCGAACAAGAAGGCGTTCCGCACCAGGTTTTGCGTTGTCCGGCGAGACACTGACCTTGGTTTGACGGACTGAAATGATGATCTCGCTCTTAGGCCGACGAAACCAGCGGCGACGATGATCACACTCGCCCAGAGGATGGCTTTGGTTTGGTCAGGCGAGCCCCAAAACGCCATGACAAAAGTGGCCGCATTGAGGATGTTCGCAACCATGGAAAGAAGCGTGTTGCGAAGCACGATACTGACCTGCTCCGCCCTGATAAGGCCGGCAAGTGGTTCGATCGTCGAGGGCCCGCCAAAAACACGCAGGTCTCCCGCCAAAAGGTCACCGAGCCTTGCGGCTGACAGACGCTGCATCACTCTTTCACTCCCGCCCTAGAGTAGTAGCTGCGTGTTGATCTCCTAGCACCGAACAATTCGGAAAAAGTAAATTTCAACGGCAAATTTGGACAGCCCAGTTGGGGAAACCAAAGGGCTCCGGAATTCGAAGATAGTGAAAGACACGATGCTCCCTATCCGGGATGTCGCGACGCAAGCCTAGGAATTCTGCCTCAAGTCTGTTGCCGGCCTCCGTGAAGGACTTGGCCTTGTTGCATTCTGAGACCCACGTTGCCCTAATCCGATCGCTGGTTCACGGCCGCGATGTCCTATCTATCTGCGTCCCCACAAAGGGGGCCGCCCGGTAGCCGTTCCTGGTTGGAGCGTGGCTGTCGCGACACAACGAATGCGCGCGCGGGGGCGCTTCAATCTTCGAGGCCGTCACCGGCGCCCGCCATCCGAGGATACGCCCTGAAGCAGGGGCGTCGCCTTCCTTGTCATCAGCATCGCGCCGGCCCGCGCGGAAGCCAGACTGAGCCGGTCCCGTGTGCGCCGGTAATCTCTCCCAGGCAAGGGCGGCGCCCGTCCTCACATGCCGGAACCGACACCTGCGCTCCGGCGTCCTGCCATTGTCGATAGGTGTCCACAGGCCATCGCTGTAACCGTTGACGATGGCTGCGACCCGCAGCGCCACGGTGTTGATGCCGCGGCAGCGCCTGCCTGATGCGACGTTGGTCGGGCCGGCGGCGCTGGTTTCCGTTTTGGAACCACGACGCGCCCCAATCACCTGCACCTTCTTCGATTGCAGCGATGATCTCGGCGGTGATGCGCGTGTATGCCGTGGCAAACAGCCCGTTTTCGATGGCAAAAGCATGACTCAATGGGCGTGGGGATGCGGCGGCGTCCGGAGCAACGGAGGGCCGCCTCCTCGATCACCTGGTCAGCAAGTCTGAAACCTCGCATTGCCGCCTGATCTACAGGCTGCGCTTGCGGATGCATACCGCAGAAAGCTGCGACCGCTTTGCTTGTGCAAAGAGCCCTGCCCGGCGATGTATATTGCGCAGGGTTGGCGACCAATACATGGTCAAGCGGATGCCGCTGTCGGGTGGCAGCCATGATCCGTCCTGTTCCTCTTACGAGCCGCCCGACGACCTGTCCGGCCTCGGCGTGCTGATGGGCAGCGCTATCCAGGTCGATTCCGAGAGCGGCATGGCCGCGCTGATGCTGGACTTTCGGCTGTCGAAGGTCGGCACGCGATCTGTGCCGGCAGCTGGCGCCGTAGGCTCGAACAGCGTGGTCGGAGACACCAGGAAACTCTCGCTGCGAGGCCTGCTCCATTACCTCTGGCACGAAGCGGAGCTGACGGTCTGGACGTCACGATGGGCTGGCAAACGGCATTGGTGGAATATCCGTTGGCACCTCGTCGAGGCCGCTGGCCAGATGACGGTCAAGGGCGGAGCGCCGAGCGAAATCCTGTTTGTGCCCGAGCCGTTCCGGTCCGCCGATAAAATCGCGATCGAGCAAAGGCGCGGGCAGGCGCTTGCACCTGCGCTGCCCCCGAAGAGCGGCCCCAGAAAGCTGATGATCCTGGTCGGCGAGGTCAAGGAGTTCAGCCCGGCTCGGGGCGGTCACAAGTTGATCGTCAAGCACATGCCGGGGTTCGTGTTCCTGTTGGATGAGAGTCTTCATCGTCGGCTTCAAACCCGCTTTGAAACCGAGATGGCACTCTGGAGCGCGGATGAGGCATCGCATCTAGTCGCGATGCCACCTTCGGGTTGACCCCGGCGGGGCTGGCGGTGATCGAGGAAATGGCCATCATGGTCGTGGCGGAGAATTGGGTGCCTTACGAGTCCGCCTATGAAAAGAAGCTGGTCGACGCCCTTGCAAGGACCAGGGAGCGAAGCATGAAAGGACTGCGCTACAATCTACCATTGGACAGGCCAACCGCGACGGCGATATTGCAGACACAGCCGCGGCCGGTTGGCCTCTATATCGTCCCCCCTTCTTCCGATGGCACATATGAGGAAACGCTGAGCGAACTGATCGCGTCGCGACCGGAGTTCGATTCCTGGATCTGGCGGACGGCCGATAGTGAGATGCCGACTTTGCCTGGTCGGCAAGACGGTGGGCCCATCATATGAGGCACCGTTCGCGGCCGGTATTTCAGGTACGCTGGTATTATCATCCAATTCGCTCGTCTGAGCGGATATTCCCGGCAAATGATGTATCCGCCCTGGACCACAGAGCGGGTTGCAGTGCGGACGTGCAGGCGATCCCTTCCGGTTCGCAAGTTGGGCGGGTCACGCCGTGTTCGTAGCCGCTGATGAGCTTCATCGCCTCTGGCGCGCAAGAAAAGGGCCGGGCTTGCAGCACCCGGCCAAGCAAGAGGGCAAAAACCTCCAGAGGGGAACGCGCCGGACGCAATGGGAGGAGAACGCCCGACGCACAACGGCATATAGGTCAGCAAGGATGACATCTCAACGACGTGCCAGTAGACCACGAGGCCTGATCATCTTGGTGCACTGAAGCTTGCGAGCCCGGGCGTTTGCCCAAAACCTCATTTCACGTTGCTTTCGGAATTACAAAAGCTCAAGACGGCATGGCTGCATATATCGGTTCCGCGCCTAGCAGCCGAAACGATTTCCGGGGCGAACGCGTATTAGTAATAGTTTATGACGATACTTATGCTGCCGAGACCTTTATTGCCTTCAGCCACAACCATTACTATGCCGCGAGGCTTCGCCTGCTGCCTTCAAGCCAACCGGAGAATTTCATGACAGAAGAAGCCGAGCACAGCCTCAGAACACGGCTTCATCTTCTCCACCTTAGCTGCGCCGGCCAAGTATGACGAGCGGCCGCCGCTGACCTGCATGGCCACGCCAGACGCATCGGCGCAGCGAACATTCTGCCTGTACGAGCAGCGGAGTTTGACAATGAATAGACGTATCCCGCAGGCCCGGATGTCATGCCATTCTTGTGGCGGACGGCCGTGATCACGTCTGAACAAGCAGCGTGTGTCGCCGCCCGTTCACCCTTATTTACGCGAACAACTCCTTGTAACCGGTGGTCATCATCCAGTTCGCCCGATCGAGATGGCTTCGCGCTGCTTTTCGCGCGCGCACCGGCTCTTCCGCCGGATCGATGCCGAGGATGACCTGCGCCATCTCCTCATAACTGGCATCGTCGGCGGAGGCGTCCAGGAACCTCAAGTAAGTCTTGAAGTGCTGCTTGTCGTAGGCGGTCAGGCTTTCCGACCAAGGGACATCGTCTTGAAGACCTGGTTCAACGTCTGTGTATTTCATCACGATATCCGGCTCCGGGAACAACTGGTCGAAGATTTCGCTTCGACAGGCTACCCGGACCGAGGGATCCTCAAGGCGACATTCCGATCATCGTCGGCAACAGCCCGCTGGAAGCGAGAAACGCTCCTTTGGCGATGCAACTCCAGGTTAGGGATGAATTGCAAAAAGCGCAAAGACTGTTTCGGCTGACCGTGGATTCCGCCGACTGCTCGGCAACTAACTTCACATAATTTCACATTTTTTAACACAGACGAAGTCGGCCCAGAACTTACGGCCGAAACGCTCGCTTAGGCAGTGGATACCCCGTAACGGGGGCAGGCTTCCGCGCCGATTCCACATCTTTCGCCTTTCAGTCCGTCCCCCCCGCCCGTCTTGACTAAGTACGAACCTACAGCCTATCTCACCGACATCTTAGCACTCCCCAACAGCGAGTGCTAACCACCCTCCGGCAACGGAGAACCTTTCAACCTGCGCACCAGGGATAATAAAAATGGCAAAGTCGAAGT
>NZ_SMYZ01000139.1 GCF_004919685.1 Mesorhizobium norvegicum
CCCCTCTGGCCTGCCGGCCATCTCCCCCACGAGTGGGGAGATTGGCAGCTTCGGCGCTTCGCACCCTTTGCACGTAAGAGATTGGCGAAAGCCGGCGTGACGTCTGATCTCCCCCCGTGTGGGGGAGATGGCCGGCAGGCCAGAGGGGGGCGCTGTCCCGCCAACCCCTCAGCTCAAAAACACCCTCTCAAACGCTTGCTTGCCCGGCGGCGAGAAAATGACCGCTCGGCTGTCCTTCTCGCGGCGCGCCCATTTCTCGGCAAGTATCTTGTCGAGGATGGCGGCGCCCAGCGTGCCGGCGAGGTGCGAGCGCCGCACGCTCCAGTCGAGGCAGGCGCGGCACACCGGCCGGCGCGGCTTGGTGTAGACATCGATGCCGATCGCGGCGAAATGCGATGCCGCCGATGGCCCGAGCCTGATCTCCTGTTCGTCGCGGACCAACACGTTTTTGTCGACGAGACGATCGAGCATCGCCACCGCCTGCTCGCCGGCGAGGTGGTCGTAGCAGACGCGCGCCACGCGCATCGCTCCGTCGCGGGGGCCCGGCCGCACGCGCTTTGGCCCAACGGCTTCCGCGACACCGGTGATGGCTTCGATCATGCCCGCCACCTGCGGTCCGGCGAGGCCGTAATAGCGATGCCGGCCCTGGCTCGCCACCGTGAGCAGCCCGCCTTCCATCAATTTGCCCAGATGCGAGCTGGCGGTCGGCAGCGACACGCCTGCCTCGTGCGCCAGCTCGCTCGCCGTCAGCGCCGTGCCGCCCATCAGGGCATTCAGCATGTTTGCCCGTGCCGGGTCGCCGACCAGGCTGGCGATGCGGGCGATGTCGGGTCCTTCGCGCATAGTTCGTTCCTCATCGAAGCATTCTTGTCAGATAACCACTATTCTCCGATCAGATCAAGGAGACGACGATGACCGCACGAACCGCTTTCCCCTCGGCCCCGCTCGCCAGCCGCCAATCGTTCCCGTTCGTCACCTGGCTTCGCTCGCGACTGCTGGCCCGCTGGTATGACCGCCATTTGCAGCGTCTCGACCTTGCCGAGATCGACGATCATCTGCTGCGCGACCTTGGCCTGACGCGGCAAGACGTGCGCCGCGAATGCGCGAAATCCTTCTGGCAAACCTAGCAGACCAGGCGACACGACGTTTCGACACCGCTCGAACCATCGACGCGGAAACCCAAGGAGACCACAATGACCATCACCTGCTTCATCCGCTACGAGATCGACCCGTTCGGCAAGGCGGCCTTCGAGGAGTACGCCCGCAACTGGGGCCAGGCCATTCCGCGCTGCGGCGCCGATTTGATCGGCTATTACGCGCCGCATGAGGGCTCGGCCACGACCGCCTATGCCGCCTACAACATCGACAGCCTGGCGGCCTACGAAGCCTATCGCGCCCGGCTTGCCGCCGATCCCGCCGGCAAGGCAAACTACGAGTTCGCCAAGCGTGAGAGATTCATCCTGAAGGAGGACCGCATGTTCCTGAAACACGTCTCGGGCCCGCACGCGAAACTGGTGCTGCCGTGATTGCCGTTATCTTCGAGGTCGAGCCGGCAGAGGGCAGGCGCGATGCGTATCTGGGCATCGCCGCCGACTTGCGGCCGCTGCTCGACGGCATCGACGGCTTTCTCTCCATCGAGCGCTTCCAGAGTCTCGTCGATCCGAATCGCATCCTGTCTCTGTCGTTCTGGCGCGACGAGGAGGCGGTCAAGGCCTGGCGCAACACCGAGGAGCACCGGCAGGCGCAGAAGGCCGGCCGTGGCGGAATCTTTGCCGGCTACCGACTGCGCATCGCCCATGTCGTGCGTGATTATGGGCTGACGGAGAGGGACGAAGCGCCGCAGGACAGTCGGGCGGTGAATGGTTAGCTCCTCTTCCTTCTCCCCCTGTGGGAGAAGGTGGCCGCGCGAAGCGCGTTCGGATGAGGGGTGTTCCAGCTTGGCGAGACGTCTCAATTGAACTGGGCACGGCGGCAGAATCGCTAACGCCTCACTTCGCTGGAACACCCCTCATCCGTCTCGGCGCTGCGCGCCGATCCACCTTCTCCCACAGGGAGAGAAGGGAGAACCGCGCTTACGCATTCCCGATCAGCACACCGGCCGCGAACACCAGGGCGCCGCCCAGCACCACCTGGAAGGCGGCACGCAGGAAGGGCGTCTGCATGTAGCGGTTCTGCACGAAGGCGATCGCCCAGAGCTCAAAGAACACCACCACCGCGGCGACACCTGTCGCCGTCCAGAAGCTCGGGATGAGGTAGGGCAGCGCGTGGCCGAGCCCGCCCAGCGTCGTCATGACGCCGACAGTCAGGCCGCGCTTGATCGGCGAGCCGCGGCCGGACAATTTTCCGTCGTCTGAGGCGACTTCGGTAAAGCCCATCGAGATGCCGGCGCCGATCGACGCGGCAAGGCCGACCAGCAGGGTCTGCCAAGTGTCATGCGTGGCAAAGGCGGCGGCGAAGATCGGCGCCAGCGTCGACACCGATCCGTCCATCAGTCCGGCCAGCCCCGGCTGCACATAGGTGAGGATGAACTGGCGCTGCTCGGCGCTGGCTTCCTCGTCCTTGACGGCGCCCGGCACATGTTTCTGTTCCAGCCGCTGCGCCAGCGTCTCATGGCCCAGCTCGGCCACCGCCAAATCGCCGAGCAGTTTTCGGGTCGAGGCATCGGTGGTGCGCTTGGCAGCCTCGACGTAGAACAGATAGGCTTGCCGCTCCATCGCCTCGGCCTGGCTGCGCACATGCTCGATGCCGAGCGGCCGGATCAGCCAGTCGGGCTTGCGCTCGTAATAGCCCTTCACATGTTCGCGCCGGATCAACGGAATGCGCTCGCCGAAACGCCTGCGGAAAAGCTCGATCAGCGCATCGCGATGGCCATCCTCTTCCTCGGCCATCTCCTCGAAGACTTTTGCCGATTGCGGGAAGGCTTCGGCCAACCCGTCGGCGTAGGCGCGGTAGATGCGCCCGTCATCCTCCTCGGACGAAATGGCCAGCGCCAGGATCTCCTGTTCGGAGAGCGATTCGAAGGGACGGCGGCCGAAGCCGAAAACACGGGAAAGCATGAGGAATTCACCCTAGTTTAGAATGGTTCTAAACTAGGGTTTGGCGTGCCCGAGGTCAATTGCGTGCTTGGGTCGCGGTCAAGAATTGTTGAAGTCCGCGCGCGAGGCTCGCCCTTCATTATCAGCGAATGTTCACCTATATCATCGGACTCAAGCCAAGAACAAGGAGCAGCAGATGACGGCAAAACAGCCTCCGCACCCCTATGATCCCAAGCCCGTTCTCGATCTCATCGCCAGCATCGAGGCCGATCTGCAGCGCCTGAAAGGCCTGGTCGAGCAGCAGGTCGAGAAATTCGACCCCGCCAACCCGCACAACAAGGCACCGGACGGCAAACTGACCGAGGAAGGCGTCGAGTGCTGCTACCGCATGTTCGACGACGGCAAGTCGCGCTATTCGGTCGCCCAGCAGATGAAGATCTCCTTTGCCGCCGCCAGCCACCGGTTCAACAACTGGCGCAAGCTGGGTGGGAGCAAGAGGCAGAGGACGTTGTTGGGGTGAGAAGCGATCCGCGCAGCGGACGAAAAGCCCCCAAATGGGCTTTTCAAGCGACGAACGCCCGGAGCCATAGCGAAGGGCCGGGGCCAACCGCCATAGTCAGCGCCGCCCCTCATTGCCCTGCCGGGCATTTCTCCCCGTATAGAGACGGGGAGAAAGAAGCTGGCCGCAACGCCGGCGCCCTTCTTGCAACGCTGGCGATTGGCGAAATCGCTGGCGACGAGCGCCCCTCTCCCCGTCACTATACGGGGAGAGGATGCCGGCAGGCAGGTGAGGGGCAGCGCCAACGCCGGTCATGACTCACCAACTTTGTAACGGTCACATTTTTTCATTGGTGCGTCACCTGCCTTTGCGGGCATCATGAAGGCAACATGTTTTCCGCAGGATCCGCCATGACCACCCCTCCCGGCATCGCCGATATCCACGCCGCCGCAGCCCGGCTTGCCGGCCTGATCGTCGAAACCCCCTTGATCGAATCGCAGGAGCTGAACAAGCGCTTCGGCGCCCGCATCCTGTTCAAGCCGGAGACGCTGCAGCGCACCGGCTCGTTCAAGTTCCGCGGCGCCTACAACAAGCTGTCGTCACTGAGCGAGGAAGAGCGCAGCCGGGGCGTCGTCGCCTTCTCGTCGGGCAACCACGCGCAAGGCGTCGCGGCGTCGGCAGCAATGTTCGGCGTCAAGGCGGTGATCGCCATGCCGGCCGACGCGCCGGCGATGAAGATCGCCAATGTCCGCAAGATGGGCGCGGAGGTGGTGCCGTTCGACCGCTTTCGCGACGACCGCATGACCGTCGTGCGCCCCTATATCGAAAGGGGCATGGTGCTGGTGCCGCCGTTCGACGACCCGGCCATCATCGCCGGCCAGGGCACGATCGGCCTCGAATTGATGCGCCAGGCAAAAGCGCTTGGCGTCAGCCTCGACGCGGTCGTCATTCCCTGCGGCGGCGGCGGCCTGACCAGCGGCATCTCGGTTGCGGTCAAGGATGCCTCGCCCGACACCGCGGTCTGGGCGGTGGAGCCCGAACATTTCGACGACACCCGCCGCTCGCTCATCGAAGGCGCAAGGGTTTCGAACGAGCCCGGCCACGCCTCGATCTGCGACGCGATCCTGACCGCCGAGCCCGGCCTGATCACCTTCGAGATCAACCGCCGGAACCTCACTGGTGCCATCGCCGTCTCCGACAAGGCGACCGCGCAGGCGATGCGCGACGCCATGGCCTATCTCAAGCTGGTGGTCGAACCCGGCGGCTGCGTGGCGCTGGCGGCGCTGTCGTCGGGCGAGATCGAGCTAACAGGCAAATGCGTTGCCGTGGTGCTCTCCGGCGGCAATGTCGATTTCGGCACCTATGCCGGGATCATGGCGGCGGCATAGGGTAACGACCGTCCGGTCCAAGACGTCGATGTTCGAGGAGATCTGATATGGGAGACCTGGAGACAAGAGCGGCTCTGGATCGCCACTGGGCCGCTTCCGACGCCAACGATCTCGAGGCGGAGCACCAGATCTACCGGGAGGACGCGGTGCTCGACTATCCGCAGTCGGGCGAGCGCATCAGCGGGCGGCGAAACATCCAGTCGTCCCGCGCCGCGCAGCCGAACCGCAAGCGCTTCACGGTGCGGCGGATCGTCGGCGGAGGCGATCTCTGGGTCACTGAATTTGTCATCGCCTATGACGGGCGGCCGTCCTACACCGTGAGCATCATGGAGTTCCTCGATGGCAAGGTCGCCCGCGAGACCCAGTATTTCGCCGATCCGTTCGAGCCGGGACCTTCGCGCGCGCAATGGGTCGAGCGGATGCCGTGAAACCTGGCCGCGCTGAGGATGGTCATCTATCGCCCGCTCACGCGCCCGGAACTGCCTGACGATACGGCATCTCTTGCCCGCACCCTCATCGGCAAGATCGTGGTGCGCGAGCTGCCTGAGGGCATCGCCAGCGGCCGCATTGTCGAGACCGAGGCCTATGTGACCGGCGACGCCGCCGGGCACGGCTACCGGGGGATGACCCCGCGCAACCGTTCGCTGTTTCTCGAACCTGGGCACGCCTATATCTATCTCGCCTACGGCGTCTCCTACATGCTCAACGTCTCGAGCGAGATGCCGGGGATCGGAACCGGCGTGCTGATCAGGGCGCTCGAGCCGCTCGAAGGCATCGCGATCATGCGGCTCAATCGCGGCATCGAACGCTTGCGCGACCTGGCACGGGGACCGGGAAGGCTCGCCCAGGCGTTGCGGATCGATCGTTCGCTCGACGGGCTCGATCTTTGCCGCGAAGGCCCGCTATGGCTCGCACGCGATGCCCATGAGCCCGGCGAAATCGGGGAGAGCGTCAGGATCGGCATTTCGAAGGATGCGAGTCGCCTCCTGCGGTTCTATGTCCGGAAGAGCCCGTTCGTCAGCGGTCCGGCATCGCTGAACGGTTAAGCGACGGCTCCGTCGCTTAAGATTTGACCCTAATCCAGCGTCCGCCTGAACCGCACCAGTGCGACGCCGGCAAACAACGCCACGAACACCACCAGCCAGCCGATCTCCGTTGCCACCGCCGGCAGTTCGGCCCCCTTCAGCATCACCGCGCGGATGATGCGCAGGAAATGCGTCAGCGGCAGGATCTCGCCGAAGACCTGCGCCCAGCCGGGCATGCCGCGATAGGGGAACATGAAGCCGGACAGCATGATCGACGGCAGGAAGAAGAAGAAGGTGAGCTGCAGCGCCTGCATCTGCGTGCGGGCGATGGTCGAGATCGTGTAGCCGAGCAGCACCAGCGCCAGCACGAAGATCAGCACGGCGGTGAGCAGCAGCGACATCGATCCGGTAAAGGGAATGGCGAACAGAAGCTTCGCCGCCGCCAGCACCACCACCACCTGCACGCCGCCGACCGCCAGATAGGGCAGCACCTTGCCGAGCATGATCTCGAGCGGGCTGGACGGCATCGCCAGCAGATTCTCCATCGTGCCGCGCTCGGTCTCGCGCGTCAGCGCGATCGAGGTCATCATCACCATCGTCATCTGCAGGATGACGCCGAGCAGGCCGGGCACGATGTTGTATTGCGAGATGCCTTCTGGATTGTAGCGCCGGTGCACCACCACTTCGAGCTGGCCGAGTGCTGCCTCGGCCGCCGCCTCCTGCATGCCGCGCGCCCGAAGCAGCGCCTGGCTGGCGACGGTGCCGAGCGTCGAGATGGCGCCGCTGGCGACGGCAGGGTCGGTGGCGTCGGCCTCGATCAGGATCTGCGGGCTGTCGCCGCGCTCCACCCGCCGGCCGAAATCGGCGGGGATGGTGACGACGAAGGCGACGTCGCCGCGCGACATCAGGAACTCCGCATCGGCGGCACTTTGCGAGACATGGTCGAAGCGGTAGTAGCCGGTGGTCTGCAAGGCCGAAACCATGGCCCGCGTGTAGGGATCGCTGCTTGTCGCCACGAGTGCGGCAGGCAGGCTCTTCGGGTCGTTGTTGATGGCGTAGCCGAACAGCACCAGCTGCATCAGCGGCACGCCGAGCATCATGGCAAAGGTGATGCGGTCGCGCCGCATCTGGATGAATTCCTTGATCAGCAGGGCGCCAAGCCGGGCGAAGGAAAAGACATCGTTCATGCCATGTTGTCCTTCGAGCCGGACATGAACTGGATGAAGACGTCCTCGAGGCTGGTTTCGCCCGGCGAAACTTTCACGCCCTTGTGCTGCTTTTCGACATCGGCGAGTGCCGCCTCGAGCTTCTTCCTGTCGGAGCCGACGACATGCAGCGTCGCGCCGAACGGCGCCACCTGATCGACGCCGGGGCGGCCCTGAAGCGCCTCGGCCACCTGGTCGAGCCGCGGGCCCTGCAGGACGAAGGTGGTCAGCCCGGCATTCTTGACCACTTCGGCGACGGTGCCGGTGGCCAGCATCTTGCCGTAGGAGATGTAGCTGATGCGGTGGCAGCGCTCGGCTTCGTCCATGTAGTGGGTCGAGACCAGCACGGTCAGCCCGCCGCTGGCGAGGCGATGGATCTCGTCCCAGAACTCGCGCCGCGCCTTCGGATCGACGCCGGCCGTCGGCTCGTCGAGGAGCAGCAATTTCGGCTTGTGCATGATGCAGGCGGCGAGCGCCAGACGCTGCTTCCAGCCACCCGACAAGGTGCCGGCCAGCTGGTTGCGGCGCGTGGTCAGGCCGAGGTCTTCAAGCGTCCCGGCGACATATTCTTCGACCGGCTTCAGCCGGTAGAGCCGCGCCACGAATTCGAGGTTCTCGCCGATCGTCAGATCCTCGTAGAACGAGAATTTCTGCGTCATATAGCCGACTTCGCGCTTGATGCGCAGGCTGTCGGTGCGGATGTTGAAGCCGAGCACCGTGCCTTCGCCTTCGTCGGGCGTCAGCAGGCCGCACATGATGCGGATGGTGGTGGTCTTGCCCGAACCGTTGGGCCCGAGAAAGCCGACGATCTCGCCTTCGGCGACCGTCATCGTCACATGGTCGACGACGGTCTTGTCGCCAAAACGCTTGACCAGGCCATGGACGTCGATGGCGTTCATTTTGCGCCGTCCACCAGATCGACATCGACGATCTGGCCCGGCTGCAGCGGGCCGGCATTGCCCTCCGGCCGCGCCTCGACCAGATAGACCAGCTTCTGCCGGTTCTCGAGGGAGTAGATCACCGGTGGTGTGAACTCGGGATCTGGCGAGACATAGCTGACGCGCGCCTTTACATCCGGCCCGCAGCCGTCGCAATGGACGCCGAGCAAGGTGCCGACCTTGACCGAGGAGAACGCGGCTTCCGGTATATAGACGCTGAGCTTCACCGCGCCGTCGGGCAGGATCGAGATGACCGGCGCGGTCGGACCGGCGGTGTCGCCGGGATTGCGGATGACATCGTTGACGCGGCCTGGCGAAGGCGCTGCCAGCACCCGCTTCGACAGCCGCCACTCAGCCTGCTCCAGCGTCGCCTGCGCCTGCTTGACCTGATTGTCGGCGGCCTTGATCGTCTCGGGGCGCGCCGGCAGGCCGCCGACGGCGAGATTGGCGTTGGCCTGGCCGACCTGCGCGTTGGCGGTTTCCAGCGTGGCCGATGCGGTGTCGAAATCAGCCTGCGTGCCGGCGCCGCGCTTGAACAGATCGGCGGCGCGGTCGAATTTACGCTTGGCGTCCGCCGCCTGGGCACTGGCCATGTCGACCTCGGCCTTCAGCACCGCGATCTCTTCCGGCCGCTTGCCGATCTGCAGGTCGGCCAATTGCGCCTGCGCCTGGGCAAGGCCGGCCTGCGCCTGCGCTACAGCGATTTTTGCGTCGGCACTTTCCAGCGTCACCACGGTCGTGCCGGGCACCACACGGTCGCCGCGTTTGACCGTGACGGTCTCGACCTGCGCCACCTCGATCGGAGCCAGCAGCACATAGTCGCCCTCGACATAGCCGACGGCCAGCGGAGCAGCCGGGGCACAGGCGCTGAAAAGCTGCGCTGCGAGCGGCAGCGAACACAGAAAGCTCAAGGTCTTTGCCCCTTCCTTGAGGCCAATATGGCCTTAAGATTGCCCGATGTGACCGCCACCACCTTGGCGGCTTCGGTGGCGCCGATGTCGTTCCAGCCCATGCGGCGCATCACAGCCTCGCGGCCGATGCGGAAATAGATGACCTGGCCGATCAGCGTGAACACGGTCAGCCTTGTGGCCTCGCTCTCGGCCGGCTCGCCGGTCGCCTGTTCCCAGAGCTGGCACAGCCGGCGATGCGTCGGCTCGAAGACGCCGTCATAGATGCGGTCGAGGGCTGCCGTCGGATGCGAAAGCTCGCGCAGCACGAACTGCACGATCTCGCCGGCCTGCGGGCTGGCCACCACAAAGCCGACCATTCGCTCCAGCGCCGCGAAGAGCTGCGCTTGCGCCGCCTCCGGACCGCCCGGCATCGGCGCCTGCGCATTGCCGAGCGCCTGGCCGGCGACTGTCTGGATGGTCTCGACGATAAAGTCGGCGGCAGCGGTGCGAAGGCCCTCCTTGCCGCCGAAATGATAGGCGATCGAACCGATATTGGCTTGCGCCTCGGCAGCGATCTCGCGCGTCGAGGTGCCGTCGAAACCCTGCCGCCCAAACAGTTTGAGCGCCGCCTGGACGAGGGCGGCGCGCGTCATCTCGGCGGGCTCGCGGCGAAGGTTTTTGGCGTCGGGCTGCTTGATCATACCAAGTATTTAATCAATCGATTGATTAAAGTCAACTCGTGAGCGCCAATCTGTGTACGTCATTGTCTTGCCATGGGCGGCGGCAACCGCTTTAGTGCGCGGCCATGGGCAAGGAAGTCGAACGAAAATTCCTGGTCTCCGGCACCGCATGGCGGGATCTGGCCGAGACGCGTATCCGCATCCTGCAGTTCTATCTCGCCGCCGGTCCCGGGCGCACGGTCCGCATCCGCATCAGCGATGGCACTTCCGCCAAGCTGACGCTCAAGTTCGGCAGCAAGGCGCGCGAGCGCGACGAATTCGAATATCCGATCCCGTTGCCGGAGGCGGTGGAGATGCTGGACTTCGCCCTCGGACGTGTCATCGAGAAGACACGTCACCATGTTAGGCACCACGGCTATCTCTATGAAGTCGATGTCTTTGGCGGTCCGCTTGCGGGACTTGTGGTCGCCGAACTTGAGACGCCGGAGGACGTGCCGGACGAAATGCTGCCTGACTGGCTCGGCCGTGAAGTCACCGGCGAACAGAAATTCTACAACGCGTCGCTCGCCCTCGGGGGGATTCCGGAGATCGCCGCATGAGCTTTCGCATCGATCCGCGCCTGCCGCTGACCGGCGAGGTCAGGCGTATCCTCGCCGAGGAAATCGGCAAGGCGCTGCATCATCTTGACGCCGCGCGCAGCCGGCCGGAACAGGCGCTGCACAAATGCCGCAAGCGGCTGAAGAGCGCACGCGCCTTGCTGCGCCTTGTTCGTTCCGGTGACGAAACGTTCTGCGAGACCGAAAACCAATGCTACCGCAACGTGGCCGGCCTGCTTGCCGGCCCGCGCGAGGCGACGGCGCTGATCGAGACCATCGACCGGCTGGCGGCAAGCTTTCCCAAGGAAAGCGCCGACGATGGGCTAACTGCTGCGCGCGACAGGCTGATCGCCCGCCAGCATGAAATGCATGAAGGCAGCGGGCTCGAAGCGGCGATCGGGGCGGCGACCGCCGCTTGCGAGGAAGGCCTCAAGCGGATCGAAAGCCTTGTCTTGCCCGACCAGCCGGAACAGGCTGCCGACGTGCTTGCCGAAGGCGCCCGCATCACCTTGCGCCGGGCCAGGAAGGCGCTGGACAAGGCCGGATCGCGCGGCGTCGCCAATGATTTCCACGATCTACGCAAGGCGGCCAAGACCCACGGCATGCATCTGTCGCTGCTCGGCAGGCTGTGGCCGACGCCGATCAAGGCCAGGCGCAAGGCCGTCGACGAACTGGGCGAGCGGCTGGGCGACCTGCACGATGTGCTGGTGATGCGCGCGCTGCTCGAGGCCGATGACCGTCCGTTCGGACCGCCCGAAGACACGAAGCTTCTGGCCAAGCTTTTGAAGCGGTCAGAGAAGCAGCTGAAGAAGAGCTGTCTTGCCGAGGCGGCCGAGCTGTTCGGCGACAGTCCGAAACGCTCGACCCGCAAACTCGCCCGCAAGGCGCGTGACGATCTGGCTGCGTCGCCGGAAGGGGCCGCGGCGACCACAAGTTGACCGACGTGCGGCTGGCGCGCAGCCACCCGCCTATGCTAATCGCCATAGGGCATGACCGAGCCCGGCGACACGCTTCTGGATCGACTTGGCCGCTGGCTTGCCGGCCGGCTGCAGGAAGAATCGTCCGGCTACGAGCCCTATACGCCGTCCGATGCGGAGACGCTGCGCCGCACGCTTGAGCCCGGCGACATCCTGCTGATCGAGGGCAACCAGAAGATCTCGGCGGCGATCAAATACCTGACCCAGTCGACCTGGTCGCATGCGGCCTTCTATGTCGGCGACGCGCTGGCCGAACCGGAGGACGGAACGGAGCGGCGGCGGCTGATCGAGGTCACGCTCGGCGAAGGCTGCGTCGCCGTGCCGTTGTCGCGCTATCGCACCTACAACACCCGCATCTGCCGGGCGAGCGGACTGGCGCCGGAGGATCGCGACAAGGTCGTCGCCTTCATGATCGGCAAGCTCGGCCTGAAATACGACCTCAAGAACATTTTCGACATGCTGCGGTTTTTCTTGCCGACGCCGCCGGTGCCGGTGCGCTGGCGCCGCCGCATGCTGGCCTTCGGCTCCGGCGACCCGACACGGGCCATCTGCTCCTCGCTGATCGCCGAAGCCTATGGCCAGATCCACTATCCCATCCTGCCCGAAATCACCCACGCGCCCGGCCGTGCTTCGGCACAGTCGACCTATATGCGCAAGGAAATCCTGCACATCCGCCACCACTCGCTCTACACGCCGCGCGATTTCGACCTTTCGCCGTTTTTTCGCATCGTCAAACCAACGCTGGAATATGGTTTCGACTACCGGCAGATGGTCTGGGACGACAAGGCAAGCACAGACGCCGCAGCCGTAAAGGCTGGCGAAATCGCCTCAGACACGTGATGGCTTTCGGCCTGGTCAGGACATGCCCCTATGGCGCGGCCTACCGCTATCCAGCCGAGGTGCAGGCGTTTCACATGGCGGCCTATATCACGCCGAAACCGCAATAGCACCCTGGTTTTCGGCTCTGTGTTCGACCCAGACATGGACCGGTTCCTCCCGGCCGCGGATGCTCACCGGTCCATGATCGCGCGCATTCAACTGTGTGGTGGGCGATTCCGCCTTCGCGGCCTCAATCAGTCGTGACCCAAAGCAAATATTCGCCTGAAGCTCACGGCAGAGCGCCTGCAAACGGCTGGCGACGTTGACGGTGTCGCCCACCACCGCGAAGGACAGATTGCGCTCGCTGCCGACCGCGCCGATGACCACTGCGCCATATTGTGCACCGATCCGAACGTCCAGCGGCGGGTACCCCCTGGACACCCGCTGTACATTCCAGTCTTCGAGAGCGGCGACCATCGCTTCAGCGCACTGGATGGCCCGAGTCGCGTCGTCATGGCTGGCTTGCGGAACCCCGAATGTCGCCATGATGCAATCGCCGATATAGTTATCGACGGTGCCATGGTGGTCGAAAACGACCTGTTCCATGCGACGGTGGAACTGACGCAGAAGTTCGAACACTGCTTCGGCCGGATGATCCTCGGAATAGTGTGTGAAGCCGACGATGTCGGCGAACAGCACCGCGATATCCTGCCGGCGGACCGGGCCGAAGGGCTCGTCATCGGTGGCGAGCTGGTCGACGACATTGGGCGAAAAATGCCGGGCGAGATTGGCGCGGGCGCGCTCTGCCTTGACGTAGTCTTCCGACAGATGTCGGGAACGATAGACGACCAGCGCCATGATCGCACCGATAATTAGCACAACCAACACGTTGGTCGCCTGCGCAAATGTATCTACGAAATTGGGGTTGAGATAGAGGTTCAGTCGCTCTGTCATCGGCAGCGAATAGAGGTTCGTCGCCGGAATGACGGTTCCCGGATGAGAAATCACCCATCCCACCCCCATCGCCCATGTCAAGGCCGCGAGCGCGCCGAGATAGAGCGCCAATCGTGTCGAAAGGGTCAGCGCGCCAAGGCATACGAAAATCAGCAGGAATTTGAAGCTGCCCTCGCGCAGTTGCATTGCGGCCGGCGCGACCTCCAGGGAAAACGGGTTGGGCGTTACCAGCAGGACGGTCAACAGAATGATGTCCAGCGTACCGACGAGGTAGCCGATCCACCATCGCGCCGTGCGACGGCGCGCAAAGAGAAACTGGATCAGGCCGACGAGCTGGAACAGCACGAGGCCCGCCAGCACGAAGAGCAGCGAAGCATCCCAGCGGCTGATCAATGAAAGGAAGCAGGAGATCACAGCGAGCGATGCCGTACGGGCCCAGAACTGCAATGCAGCACCCTGGCGTTCTGCGCGCGCCCGCAAATTTTTCAGGCGCGAATAGCGGCGAAGTTCAAGTGTTGGCGCGGTCGGCATAGGATCACTTCGATTTCACGGGGACGTGTCACGCATTCGGCAAACCCGCCCTCTACAGTCTGGCAAATCAGTGCGCGAACTCTATCATGAATGTGATTTCATTTTTGAATCGCGGCTGCAAAGAGCAAAAATGTCCGGATAAAGGAGTGAAAACCGAAGCAGGACAGGCGGAGGCTTCCCTGTTCAGGTCACCAAAAACTGCAGCGCCCGGCGTCATTCTCTACATGGATGCGTTCGGCCCGCGGCCGGCGCTGGGCGGAATGGCGGAACGCCTGGCTGCAGAGGGCTATACCGTGTTGGTGCCGGATCTGTTCTATCCCAACGCGCCATATCCTGCTCGGGATGATTGGCCGTGTCAGGCCGGTAACGGGCGGCGTCCCTTTGCAGGAGCGGCGGGCCGATCGAACGCGCCGGCATCGCGCGGGTGTGGGCCGATCGGCATGATCGCCGGAAATGGCGTTGCGCCAAAGGCAAACGTCCATTTGTAGCCGACCAAGCCATCCTCCGGCGTCGTGTGCTGGTCGTGATGGGCCAGCAGTTTGGCGCGGTCGGCGAGATCCTGTGCCTCGCGCCGCACCATCTCCGCCGTTTCCGGCCGCATCCGCCTGGAGAAGCTGACGAAGGTCGCTTCCTTGTCGATATGGGTGATCGCCCAGCCGATGAAATTCTTATTGGTCATCTCGAACAGCGGCCGCAGCGGCCCTTCGAAATTCCACTGGATCGGCGTCTCGACCAGCACTCTTGCCGAGAGGCCCCGGCCGAGCGCGACCAGGCCAAGTTCCCCGAGATCGCGCAGATAGAGGAACATCGAGGCTTCGCTCAGGCCTTGCGAGCGCATGATGCCTTCGGGTGTGAACTTTTCCGACAGCATGACGAAGATGAACAGCAGCGCCGGCCGGCCGGCGAGCCGGCGCTCGATCTCCGGCGCGATGTGATTGACCGGGCCCGGGCCCCGGCTCATCGAGCCAAGCACGTTTTCCAGCTCGACACCGGCGGCAGCGCAGATCTCCATCAGCCGGTCGAGCTTGCAGTTGCGCTCGTGGAAGATGCGCTTCACCGTCGGTTCGGAAACGCCCATGCGTTCGGCCAGCGCGCGATAGGTGACGCCCTTCGCCTTCAGCGTCCGCTTCAGCGCGTCGAAGATCAGGCCGTTCATGGAATGCACCCTCTTGCCGGCAGTTTCGTATCGATATTCGATACTAGGGGTAATCGACCTTTCCTGAAAGTATCGAAAATCATAGCTCTCCGTCGTCATCACAGGAGACCAGCCATGAACACCCTCATCACCTCAGCCTTTCTCGCCATCATCGGCATCGCGGCCGCACCTGCCGCCGAGGCCGGCGAACTCTGGCGCGCCACGGGCCTCGATCAACCGGAATCGGCCCTGTTCGACGCCGCCAACAACCGCATCATCGTCTCCAACATATCAGGCAATCCCGGCGAGGCCGACGGCAACGGCTATTTGTCGGTGCTGTCCCTGGACGGCAAGATTGTCACCCAGCACTGGACCGACGGCATGGACGCGCCCAAGGGCATGGCGATAGCGGGCGGCACGCTCTATGTCGCCGACATCACCAGGGTTCGCGTCGTCGACCTCGCCAGCGGCAAGCTGGTCGCCAGCATCACGGTGCCGAACGCGGTCTTCCTCAACGACATGACATCGGACCAAACCGGCAAGGTCTATGTCACCGACATGCTGGCCGACGCCATCTACCGCATCGACGGCGACCGGCCGGAGCTGTTCGTCAAGGACGCGTTGCTGGCCTCGCCCAATGGCGTCTTCGCCGATGGTAACAGGCTGATCGTCGCCTCCTGGGGCAAGGGCATCAAGCCCAATTTCAGCACGGCGGAGCCGGGTGGCCTGCTGTCGGTCGACATCGCCAGCAAGGTGGTTTCGCCCTTGCCGGGCGCGCAGAAATTCGCCGACCTCGACGGCGTCATCACTATTGGCGACACCATCTACGCCACCGCCTACATGACCGGCACGCTCTACCGCTATCATGCCGGCGGGGCGCCGGAAGCGGTGGCGCATTTCAAACCGGGCAGCGCCGACATCGGCACCGACGGCAAGTCGATCCTGTATGTTCCGTTGATGAACGAGGGCGAAGTGGCGGCGCTGAAGCTCGATTGAAAACTGGCGCCTCGGCGCCGCTCCCCGAGACGTTCGCCACCAGCCGATGGACTGTCGTTCGTCGGTGAGGATCGCCAACTCGAACTCGTATTGTGGCCAATGAACGACGTCGCCCGGATCGGCCCACCTTGTGCCAAGCGCCAATAGCGGACATTGCCGAGCAGATGTTTGATGTCGCCTTTTGGGCCGATTCCGGTCAGGCAGCTTTCAAGAACCGCCCTGCGAAAGCAGACCTTTAGGTCGGCTGGTGTGATGTCTGGGTCTGGCCCCGAACCGGACCTGCAGCGCTACGACGCGAACGTCGCTAGTTGATGAGTCCGGTCTTTCGACAGAAGCTCATCAGCAGCGGTCGTGCATCAGGCATAGCATCATACTCGGACAGGCCCTTAGAGCGGTTGCGCGAGGGCGGCCGTCTTGCCGGGTTGCGCGCGTGAGCGGGCGCTGACGTCTTATGCCTGTCGAGTTCTCGCGCATCCCTTGATCTCAGGCGTCCAGCCAGACCTTGCCGAAGTCATGCTCGAAAGTCGGGTGCATGCCGTGGTTCTTCACGGAAGCGGTCGAGTGGTTGTAGAGTTTGCGCCAGTATGGCTGGATGATAATACCCGAATCCTGCAGGATCTTCTGGATGTCGGCCATCACAACCTTGCGCTTCTCCGCATCCGCGATGGAGAGCGCCTCGCCGATTTTCGCATCCAGTTCGGGATTGGAATAGGCAGCCTCGTTCCAGGCTTCGCCGGTGCGGTAGGCGATAGCGATGACCTGGATGCCGAGCGGACGCATGTTCCAGTTGGTCGTCGAGTACGGATACTTCGTCCAGTCGTTCCAGAAGGTCGAGCCCGGCAGAACCGTACGCTTGACCTTGAAGCCGGCCTCGCGCAGCTGTGCGGCGATCGCGTCGCCGGTGTTCTTGAGCCAGTCCTCGTCGACCGTGATCAGCTCGTGCTCGAAGTCGATCTGCCCGGCTTCGGTCATCAGGGCCTTGGCCTTCTCGATGTCACGGGCGACCTTGGGCATCTCGGCATATTCGGGATGGATCGGGCAGACATGGTGGTTTTCTGCCGGGTCGCCGGCATTGCCGTAGCCGAGCTGGAGCACGACGGCATTGTCGACGGCGAGCTGCAGCGCGTTGCGGACCTTCTGGTCGTCATAGGGCTTGTTGGCGACGTTGGTGCGCGCCACGATCGTCGACGCGGTCATCACCTCCGACTTGACCAGACCGAGCGCATCGAGGATCGGCACGTAGTCGGCGCTCGTCTCGTCGTTTGTGTGGACCTCGCCGGCCTCGAAGGCCGAAACCATCGCCGAGGGGTCCGTGCCGTAATCGATGAACTCGACGCCGTCGAGATAGGCCTCGCCGCCCCACCACTTGCCGTTCTCGCGGCGCTTGTAGACGACCTTCTGGCCGACATCGTAGGAGACGAGCTCGAACGGTCCGGTGCCGATCGGGTTCTGCACGAAGTTGGCACCGGTCTCGTCAAAGGAGCGGTGGACGATCAGGCCGGGATAGTCGCAGAGGTTCGGAATCAGCGCGATGTCCGACTTGGTCAGGCTGAGCTTGACCGTCATGTCGTCGACCTTGGTAATTGAGCCTTCGCGCAGCTTGCCGGTAGCTTCGTCAACCAGCGTGCCGAGGCGGCCGGGCATGGAATTGCCCTCAGCGCTCTTGTCGGCCCAGCGGGTGAAATTGAAGATCACGTCGTCGGCATTGAACGTGTCGCCATTGTTCCAGGTCACACCCGGACGGACCTTCAGCGCGTATTCGGTAGCATCGTCGTTCACTTCCCAGCTTTCCAGCAGATAGGGCTTGAAGGTGAATTCACGGGTATATTTGACCAAGGGCTCGAGCGTCTGGCGCTGCGCGGTGGCGATCTGGGACCAGTCCGCCATGCGCGGATCCTTCGGATCCTTGACGTGCATCGCGACCTTGAGGACACCGCCCTTCACGGGTTCCTGCGCCATGGCCTTGGTGGGCACTGCAAGAGCGATCATTCCGTTGGCGTACGCGGTCGACGCCCCGAATACGCTGGCGAGAGCCAGGAACTCGCGCCGGTCCATCTTGCCGGCCCTGACGTCCTCCGCCAGTTGGCGAATGTGATGGGGAACCCGGTCCCCGTTGCTTCTGTAAAGGGCCATGACGTGCTCCCGACGTGATCATGACGATGCACAGCTGTCCAGAAGCGCCTTCGCATCGATCAAGTCGCGCGTGTTGAAGCCTTCCGTGAACCAGGCGTAGGTCGGCGCGAGCAGGTCGTAGGCTTCTTGCCGATCGCCGCGGTCGGCCCACAGGCGGGCGAGCGAGGTCGACGCGCGCAGGTCCAGTGATCGCGCCTGCTGTTCGCGAGCGATCTCGATGGCGCGGCGATAATGCGCCTCGCTGTGTTCGGAGTCACGGGGTTTTGCCAGGAGCAGGAGATTTCCAGTGAGCCGGCTAAATTCCGACTCCCAGAGGCGCGCGCCAGTAGCCGCCGCCTCGGATATTGCTGGCTGCAGCATGCTTAGGCCGGCATCGACCTCGCCCGCCAGTTCGCACACGCATCCGAAAAGACAGAGAACAAGTCCTTTTCCCTCGACGTCACTGAGGATTTCGTTTGGCAGCGCCGGCGGGGCGGCGGTGACGGGGGCTGGAACCTGCTGTGCGCTCTCGAGGGCCTGGATCATGGCCAACTGCAGACTGATTGTGGGGACCCAGGCCGGAAATCCCTCGTGCGCCAATTGAAGCCTCGCTTCGGCTGCTTCCCGAGCCGCCGCGGCATCGCGGCGGAAGTAGTGCAGCACGGTGGCATGATAGAGAGCGTGCTGCAAACTGGGCGGATGAGGCAGTTGGCGGGCCCGGGTAATGGATTCTCGCGCCCGGGCCAACGCCTGATCCGGAAAGCCAAGCATCCACAGACTGACGCCCTGCTTGGCAGCTGCGCACACGCCGGAGTCGTGGCCGCCATAGACGAAGGCGTGCGAGAAGTGTTCTGGCCGATAGAGGAAGAGACCCTGGTCGGTGTGCTCGCACACCGACCGCCAATTACCGAGCGCGTATTGCGTCGTCCAATTGACGTGGTGGGCCTCCAGCAGCAGGGACGGGTCGCCCGATTGCCGGGCGATCCCGATCAGTTGATCAGCGAGGGCGCTGGCCGTGTGCATCTGCCCCCGGGCCCGGTGGCCGGTGCACAAGCCGCGCAGCGCGGGGAAGGATTTGGACGTCTCGCTGCCCAGTTTGGCACATAGCTCGCAGGCTCGCGTATAGGCGGCGACGGCCCCGGCAGACCCATGGCCCTCGAGCGATGCCAAGGGTATGCCACGCGCAAGCTGCAGATCGATCTCGCGATCGTCGCGGGCCGGGCTCTCTGGGAGTTGCGCGAGAAGGTCCAGGCCCTTTGCGAGGTGCGCAATGGCTTCGTCGTGGGCCGAGCGACGATTGGCGCGAAGACCCGCCTTGTACCAGCATGATACTGCATCCTCGAAAAGTCCGCCCTCTGTCGCGTGATGGGCGAGCACCTCGGGTTCCGCCTCCGCTCGTTCGGGAAAGCGGTCACGGAGGAGGGTGGCGATCCGGCAGTGGAGTTGCTGGCGTCGGCTCTTCAGCAGCGACTCGTAGGCGGCATCCCGCACCAGCGCATGCTTGAAGGTGTAGATCGCGTTCGGAGGCTTGCCGCGGCAAAACGCCAGTTCTGCGTGGACAAGTTCATCGAGAGCGGTCCTGAGCTTCGGCTCGTCCATCCGTGCCGTCGCTTCCAGCAATTCGTAGCTGAACTCGCGGCCGATAGCAGCGCCGATTTGCGCTACCTCCTTAACCGGCGACAACCGATCAAGGCGAGCCAGGAGCGAGTCCTGTAGCGTCGAGGGGATGGCGAGCGGTGGAAGCGGGCCGGCAAGCTCATAGCGCTCGCCGGCCTCGCGGAGCAAACCGGATTCGAGCACGGTCTTTGTCAGTTCCTCGACAAATAGCGGTACGCCTTCGGTCTTGGCGAGAATATGCGCTTGCACTTCGCCGGGAAGTGACCGGCCGCCAGTGAGATGGTCAATCAGCGCTGCGCTTTCGTTCGCCTGGAGATGAGTGAGTGTGAGCGGCGTCACATGCGGTCGGCCGGTCCACCGTGGCGCGAACTCGGGCCGGAAGGTGATAACCAGCAGTACCGGCAGCCGCTCGATCCGATCGACAATGCGATCGAACAACTCAAGGCTGGTGGGATCGAACCAGTGAGCATCCTCGGCCATCATGAGCACCGGCCGCTGGGCCGCGAGGCTCTCAAGCTGGCCTAGCAGCGCCTGAAATGTTTTCGCCTTTTTCTGTTCCGGGGCGAGCTCGGGCATCGGGTACCGATCGCCTGTCGGAATCGTCAAATGCTCGGCGATCAAAGGGACCGTCGATTTCGGGTCAGGCCCAGCCAAGACAAGCAGTGCCTCTAGCTTGGCCAGCTTCACCTCCGGCGCATCTTCGCGCTCGAAGCCGGCGGCCCGACGCAGGTGGTCCAGCACCGGGAACAGCGCGCTGCTGGTGCGATAGGGCGAGCCGTCATAGCGCAGCGACAAGCATTTCTCGCGGCGGAGGTGCTCGCGCAGGGCGATTGCGATGCGGGACTTGCCAATGCCCGGCTCGCCCGACAGAAGCACCACCTGGCCCCTACCGTCCTTGGCCTGCCGCCAGCGGTCGAGGAGCAAGGCTATTTCCTGATCGCGGCCGACGAGCGACGTGAGGCGCATCCCGTGCAGCGCCTCGAAGCGGCCCTCGGCCCGGCTCTCGCCAACGACCAGCCACGCTTGCACCGGCTGGGCGAAGCCCTTGAGGTCGTGAGTGCCGAAATCAACCAGATCGAAGAGCTCGCCAAGCAGCCGCCGCGTCGGTCCAGCGACGACCACACTGCCGATCTCAGCCAGTGATTGCAGTCGTGCCGCCAGGTTCGGCGTCTCGCCGACCACCGCCTGCTCTTGCGCCGCGCCCTCGCCGACGAGATCGCCCACCACCACCAGACCCGTGGCGATGCCCACGCGCGCCCCGAGCGGCTTTTTGGCGGGCGTCGCCAGCTTGGCGACCGCCGCGGCGATGGCGAGCCCGGCCCGCACCGCCCGCTCGGCTTCGTCCTCGTGCGCCCGCGGCCAGCCGAAGTAAGCCAGCACCCCATCCCCCATGAACTTCGCGACATGGCCATCCACACGCGTGATCTCCGCGGCCACCGCGATCTGGTACTTCCGGATCACCTCCCCCATCTCTTCGGGGTCCAACCGACCTGATAACGCGGTCGATCCAACCAAATCGACAAACATCACCGTCAACTGGCGACGTTCAGCTTCCGGGCGAGGCGGTGGACCACTTCCAGGGATCGGTTCAATTCCGGCCGCTGTGGCGGGATCCCCTATACCGCGCTTGCCAAGCTCCGCGATCGCGGCCAATACGAGCTTCCTTGGGCCCATCGGCAGCCCCAACGCCTTGAGGTCCGCGTCCGAGAGATGCCGGAGCACTTCGGGCGTGATCTCGTTCTTGGCGAAGGTTCTGCTATATTTGCCGAGCCCAAGGCTCGAAAGCCACCCGGCAATGTCCATGACACTCTCCGTGTAGTCCGAGGCAGATTAGCACCGCGCGGGCGTTGGGCAAAGCACAGGACCGTTGCCGGAGCCGCTCAATGCGGTGGGTGGCTATCGCACACTGAGGAGCAGGACATTGCATTTCCGCATGCGGCGGAACCGAGTCGCCCAGATCGGCGCAGCGACTGCCAGCGCTCCACACGCGATTGCGCTTTCAAGGAGTTGTGTTAAGGCGCCGACTTGGATCAACGTCTCCAATTCGTCTCGCAAGGACGCGAATGAGTCGACTTTGAGGCTATTTCGGCAATGACCGCAAATGGCGCAACCGCGACCTCCAGCGTGGTCGCCGGCAATGTCTGCTTTCAGGCGGTGGCAAAGCTGACCTAAACCGCCGACATGTGGCGCAAAGCGGTCGTTCATGTCGCGCCGTGCGTGAGTCAACGCAGGGTCAAAAGTTGACCTTCAACCGGCGGAAACCTTGTACTAAGTGGCCAGCGGCCGGCCAATTCCGGTTGCTACTCCGCCTCCAGCTTCCCCTTCAGCTGCGCCCGTGCGTCGCGGATCGAGGCGGCATAGGTGACCAGCGGACGCTTGACGCCGTGGTTGATCAGCATGCGCCGTATCTGCGGCGCGGCACCCGATATGATGAAGCGGACGCCGGCGCGCTTCGCCTTGTGGGCGGCGCCCTCGATGACATTGGCGGCCGTCGAATCGAAGAACGGCACGGCCGAACAGTCGAGGATGAAGTTCTTGCGCTGGTCGGCGATGCGGTCGAGCACGGTGCCGACGGTCGACGCGGCGCCGAAGAAGAAGGCGCCCGAAATGCGGTAGACGACAGTGTCGGCGTCGGTCGCCTCGCTGGAATCGTAGGCGTTGGTGCTGTCGGCGACATCCTCCTGCACCAGTGGCTGATCGGCCTCGACCGCAATGGACTTGGCCATGCGGTCGATGAACAGGATCGACCCCAGCACGAAGCCGACGACGATCCCTTCGGTGAGGTCGCGGAAGATGACGAGCAGGAAGGTCGCCATCAGCACCAGCGCGTCGCCGCGCGACGTGCCGGCAATGTCCCAAGCGAATATCCTTCCTGTCTAACGGGGATTTTGACAAAGCCCGAACTAGGATTCGAACTTTTTCGACGGTTGGCGCATCTTTAGCCCATGGGATGTCAAACTCATATCCTGCCGACCGATGCCGAACTGGCCGTTGCCGCTCGGGGCGGCGATTGTGGTTGCCTCGGCCTGCTGCTGGAACGTCATCGCGCGCGACTGTATGCGATAGCGCTGAATATGCTCGGCTATGGGCCGGACGCCGAAGATGCCGTGCATGAGACTTTCCTGATCGCGCTGAGGCGCATAGGCGAGGTCAAGGAGCCGCAAGCTGTCGGTAGCTGGCTTCGGACCGTGCTGCACCGCTGTTGCCTGCAACAATTGCGCCGAAGACGACGCGAGATCTTGACCGCCGACATTCCCGACCGCCCAGACGAACGCGCAAGCGTAGAAGAGCGGCTGGAGAAAGTCGCCCTTCGCGAATGGGTTTGGGGCGCCTTGCGCAAGCTTCCCGAGCCGCTGCAGGCTACTGCCATGTTGCGCTATTTCGGCAGCTATCAGTCCTACGAGGAACTGGCCTCCATTCTGGGTGTCCCGATTGGGACGGTTCGCAGCCGGGTGTCGGAAGCCAAACGCAAGCTGGCGGAGATGCTGCTCGAGACAGCAGGCCTAGCCGACGCAGACGCACGCTCGCAATCTCGCGAGCGCCAGCGATTTTACTCCGAAATCTTCAATGGTCTCAACCAGCATGGCGAGCGGGACCGCTTCCTTGGGCATTTTGCGGAGGACCTTCACCTGGTCCGTGGAAGGAGCAAACCAGTTCTGGGTCGCTCGTTCCTTGCCTGGGATGTCGACTCAGACACGGAAGCCGGTGTTCGCCTTGAACCGCAGCGCATTCTCAGCACCAGCCACGTCACCGTGATCGAGGGACGGTTCGTCAATCCGCCTGAAGACCCATTCCATTGCCCGCCGGGCGTTGCTCTGGTGATCTTTCAGCGAGACGGCAAGGCCCGACGCTTGCATCTTCATCTTTCGCCGCGTCCGCCTAGAATCGAGGACGATTGATCGAACTTTTTCTCCCGTCCGTGACTCCTTACAGCACGCGGCCATCACATGGCGCGGTCTCGAAAAGTTCCACAGAGGAGAGAGATCATGTTCACCTTCGCAGTTCCCCACCTTGGTTCCAACGTACACCACCGCAAGTTCGGATTCCGCCGGCCATGCCGCTTCTTCCAGATCGCGTTCGCTTCGACTGCCATCTGCGCCACGCTGCTGCCGTCGGGTTCAGGCTGGGCCGGTCAGGCTGAGGTCGACGCGACCTATAAGGACGTCGAGCAGACGCTCGGCTCGGTGCCCAGCTTTCTCCACCAAGTTTCGAAAACCGCGCTGCCGGGGGCCTGGGCCGAGGTAAAGGCACTGCAGTTCTCGGACGACACCGCTCTGCCGCCGAAGGTCAAGGCTCTGATCTCGCTCGCAGTCTCCGCCCAAATTCCCTGCCAATACTGCATCTGGGAAGACACCGAGAGCGCCAAACGGGCGGGCGCAACGGAGGACGAAATCGCGGAGGCCGTTGCTATCGCAGCTCTGTCACGCCACTGGAGCACAATCTTCAACGGCATGCAGGTCGATTTCGAGACCTTCAAGAGGGATCTCGGCGGCGATGCCCAGGCGGCCGCGCCTGCCAAGTAAGCGAAACCATCGGCAAATTATCAAAATCGGGTGCCGGACGGCAGCGCCTGTCGTCGGCGTTCCGAGCCCCGATACAGCGGGCCAGAAATCCAAGTTCATAAGGAGGTAAAGATGCCAATAGTCTTCGGAGAAAGCGTCAGCACAGTCAAAGATATCGTGTCGGTGCTGAAGAGACACGGTGATGCGGTGCGTGGCACCTACCGTGCACGCTACCGCTTCGACCCGCAATCGAGCGATCCTTACATAACACCGCTCCTGGAACGACCGGAGAGCCTCAAGGATAATCCGCCGACCGCCGTCTATCCCTGGGAGCAGATCTTTGCCGCCGCGGCCGTGTGTGCCGGCTCGGACTATCCGATGCTTGCAGCGCATGCGGGGGTGGATCTCCGTTCGGTCGATTTTGTCGCGGAAGGCGTGTTCGACCCGCGCGGCGAGTTCGACGGGCTCGATGGGCTCAAGGCACCTGTGGACGCCCGGCATTGTTATGTGTCCCTCCATCTCAGCGCGACCGTGTGCTCTTCCGCGCCGCGTGCCGATCTGGAGAAGATTCATGAGCGCGCGATCTCCCACAACATGGTACTCGGCGCCCTCAGGGGAATCCCAATGACCAGCGAACTTGTGGTTCGGCAGGCGTGATCCCAAGTTGGTCCAAGGCCGTGCGGGCCAGTGATATCCAAAGCGCCCGCACGGTTGCACGCCTCAAGCGGCGCTGGCCTTCCTTCGGCCGCAGCTATCCAGGGGCGTTGAATGTCGCAGATGAGGCGCAGTGCAGTCGTTCACGTCGCGCCGCGTGTGAGTCAGTTCAGGTCGAAAGCTGGCATTCAACCGGCGGACACCTTGTACCGACAAAGTGGCCAGCGGCCGGCCAATTCCGGTTGCTACTCCGCCTCCAGCTTCCCCTTCAGCTGCGCCCGGGCGTCCCGGATCGAGGCGGCGTAAGTCACCAGCGGACGCTTGACGCCGTGGTTGATCAGCATGCGCCGTATCTGCGGCGCGGCACCCGATATGATGAAGCGGACGCCGGCGCGCTTCGCCTTGTGGGCGGCGCCCTCGATGACATTGGCCGCCGTCGAATCGAAGAACGGCACGGCCGAGCAGTCGAGGATGAAGTTCTTGCGCTGGTCGGCGATGCGGTCGAGCACGGTGCCGACGGTCGACGCGGCGCCGAAGAAGAAGGCGCCCGAGATGCGGTAGACGACGGTGTCGGCGTCGGTCGCCTCGCTGGAATCGTAGGCGTTGCTGCTGTCGGCGACATCCTCCTGCACCAGCGGCTGATCGACCTCGACCGCAATGGACTTGGACATGCGGTCGATGAACAGGATCGACCCCAGCACGAAGCCGACGACGATGCCTTCGGTGAGGTCGCGGAAGATGACGAGCAGGAAGGTCGCCATCAGCACCAGCGCGTCGCCGCGCGACGCGCGCAGCAACGTGGCGAAGGCCTGTTTCTCGAACATGTTCCAGCACACGACCGCCAGCACGCCGGCAAGGGCGGCGAGCGGTATGTAGCTGGCGAGCGGCGCCGCCACCAGCATCAGCGCGAGCAGGATGGCGGAGTGGACGATGCCCGAAACCGGTCCGTGGGCGCCGGCCCGCACATTGGTCGCGGTGCGGGCGATGGTGCCGGTGGCGCAGATGCCGCCGAACAGGGCGGACGCGATGTTGGCGAAGCCTTGCGCCACCAGTTCGCAGTTGGAACGATGCCGCCGGCCCGTCATCCCGTCGGCGACCACCGCCGACAGCAGCGATTCGATCGCGCCGAGCAGGGCAAAGGCAATGGCATCCGGCAGCACGTCAACCATCCTGCCCAGGCTGACCGGTGGCAAGGCAGGCATCTGCAGACTGCGCGGGATACCGCCAAAGCGGGTGCCGATCGTCTCCGCCGGCAGCGAGAGAAGCGCCACGACCAGCGATGCCAGCCCGATGGCGATGAGCATGGCGGGCCATGTCGGCCGCCAGCGCTTCAGGCCGGCGATGGTGAAAATGGTCAACACCGCCACGAAGGTCGCCGCAGGGTTGATGGTGCCGACCGCCTCACCGACCGCGATCAACTTCGGCACCAGCGGTCCCGGCTCCTTGCCGGCAAGCTTCAGCCCGAACAGTTCGACGATCTGTCCTGAAAAGATGATGACGGCGATGCCGGCGGTGAAGCCGACCGTCACCGGATAGGGAATGAACTTGATGTAGGTGCCGAGACGGAGATAGCCGATGGCGAGCAGGAAGACGCCTGCCATCATCGTTGCCAGCAGCAGCCCATCGACACCGACCCGGGCAACCGTCGCGGCCACCAGCACGATGAAGGCGCCTGCCGGGCCGCCGATCTGGAAGCGGCTGCCGCCGAGCGCCGAAATGATGAACCCGCCGACGATCGAGGTGTAGAGGCCGCGCTCAGGAGTCACGCCTGAGGCGATCGCGATCGCC
>NZ_SMYZ01000140.1 GCF_004919685.1 Mesorhizobium norvegicum
CCCCGTCCCCAACGACCGGGTCAAAGGAGCCGGCCCCGTCCCCGGGCCGGCTCCGCCATTTCTGGCGGAGGCCGTCGAAAACCAATCAGGTTCCGAGATATCCACATTGCAAAGGCCAGCTATTGCGGCGCCGTGGGCTTGTCCACGAGCTTCTCAACCAGTCGCCTGAGTTCCGAAGGTGTCGTGTGACCGCCGACGATCTCATGGTAACTGATGCCAGCACGTCGCAGGGCTTCCTTTTTGACCGCATCACGTGCTGCTGCTGTGCCTTGGTGATGCGCATGGCCTTGGTATTCGAGCGCATGTCGAGGCAGACAGGTCTCGTCCACAAGAAGAAGGTCCACTCGTTTCGAGTTGATGCAGCTGTAGGCGTCAGCGTTCGCGCTGCGCAAAATTTCGCCCAGTGACACTTGGGCCATCACCTGCCATCCCGGATTGCAGCTGATCACCATGCGATCAAGTTCCTTGAAGACGCGCACTTCACTCCTGTTGAGGAGCGGTTGAATAGTGAAGCTCGCACCCATGACAATCCGCAACTGGTCAGCAGGATCAGTTGGTTTCGGTGGCGCGGAAACAGGCTTCGGGGCAACCCATAGGCCGCTAAGGATGTCGCCCTCGCTGCGCTCTCTCGCCCAGCGCCTGCGGTTGCTCTCCCTCCATGCCTGCCTCCGTTTCCTCGATAGAAAACGTTCCAAGGCAATGCCAATGAAGACGCCAGCTAACAGAATGCAAATTAGCGGAAGAATTTGCTGCGCTTGCTCACTAAGCTGGAATGGCATGCCGGAAAGCTACCTCCGCGATGCAGATCATTATTCAGCGATGACTTATATCAGCAATCCGTGAAAAGGTGTGCGCACCATCGACCTGCTAGGCGCATCGGACGACCGCCTTCCCACGCGCAAAAGATCGGGGCACTATAGGCCGTCAGTTTCGCCTTCTGGATCACCGCGATGTTGGAAATCCCGGAAGATCGATGCGAGCGTCATCGCCTGTTCAAGGCTATCGACGATGCCTTCAAGGCCGGCGATTTCGAGGGCCTTGGCGTGGCCCTGGGCGGCTCGCCCTGCTGGTTCGACGAGCGCATGCCGTTTGAGCTCGGCCTCGGCCATCCGCTGGAATATGCGATCTATTGGAGCCCCGTCGGCTTCATCTCGACCCTGCTGGATGCCGGCTCGGATCCGAACTACAGGGATCACGGCGGGTTTCCGTCCATCATTGCGGCGCTGTCCACTGACCGGGCCGACAGGCTGGACATTGTGCGGGTGTTGATCGATGGCGGCGCCAACCCCAACATGCGGGGTGTGAACGATTGGACGCCGCTTCACTATTCGGTGGCAATCCGCAGTGTCGATGCGATCCGCCTGCTTTTGGCGGCGGGCGCCGACCCGGCGCTCGAAACCCGCATCGATGACTACAGGACAGCCATCGAGGAAGCCGAGATTGCCGGCTTTGAAGCCGGTGCTTCATTGCTGCGCGATGCGATGGCCGGGCGCAGCTCTAACGGACAGTGAGTTGGGGCGCGACGAACCATCGCCGACAGGTGGCCAAGCTGGCCTCAGACCTTCTTCAACCTCGCCTTGAAGCGCTTGCCATTGGCAACGTAGTGCGCCGCCGAGCCGCGCAACCTTGCCACGGCAGCGTCGTCCAGAACCCTGATCGCCTTGGCAGGCGAGCCGACGATCAGCGAATTGTCCGGGAATTCCTTGCCTTCAGTGACCAGCGCGCCGGCGCCGACCAGCGAATTCCTGCCTATTTTCGCGCCGTTCAGCACGATGGCGCCCATGCCGATCAGGCTGTTGTCGCCGATCGTGCAACCATGCAGCAGGGCGCGATGGCCGATCGTGCAGCCCTCGCCGATCGTCAGCGGGAAGCCGGGATCGGTGTGCATCACCGTATGCTCCTGCACATTGGTGTCGGCACCGATGACGATGGGCTCATTGTCACCGCGAATGACGGTGCCGAACCAGAAGCCGGCATTGCGGCCAACCCTGATGTCACCGATCAGCGTCGCATCGGGCGCGATCCAGTTTGAGTCCGCATCCGCGAAGCTGGGCTCCGTTCCATCGATAGCATAGAGCGGCATTTTCGGTCTCCGAATCGTCTCAGGCTGGCAATTCGGACCCTAGGAGACGGATCGTCCATGAGGCAATGGCAAGCACGACGATGCCCAGCGCCAAGGACCAGGCAATCGCCGTGCAGCCGCAGGACATCAGCGCGAGCGTCGAAATGCGGCGCTCACGCCGGGCATCGATGGCATCGTTGACCAGCATGAAGGGCCCGGCACAAGCGGTGGCGAGCAGCGAGCGCAAGACATGTGACGGCGACACATAGGGTTCGGTGAAGGCCACCTTGCGGCCCGACACCAGTTCCATGGCCGACCCAGCCAGCCCGCAGGCCGTCAGCCCGACGACAAAAGCGAAGAGTGTGAGTTCCAGCGGTCCCATCTTAACTTTCCATTTACCATGAAATTGCACAGTCGTGCCATGAAGGCTGCAAGAGCCGTGCCGTGCGATGTGTGCCGCCCAGGGACACCAGAGGCGGACAGCCAGCCGAGATCCGAGGACTGAGATGAAGCAGGCAGCGCTCGCCAACGGCCCCGAACTCACCGTGGTCGATTCCAGGCTGATGAAGCGGGTGTTCTACGGGTTCGCGGCGCTGGCCCTGCTGTCGGTGGCGATCAGCCTTGGCGGCAAATGGTTCGGCCATTCGATCGCCATGGCCGGATACACCGACGACGCAACGGTCCACCAGGTGGTGATCGGCAACAATGTCATTGCCGTGCCGGCCAACGCCATCCGTTTCGCCCAGGCCCGGCGCGACGGGATCGCCCTGCGGCTCGACCTCTATCTGCGCTATCCCCAGATGGACGGCTACAGCGAGGCCGCGCGGGCCGATTTCAACCATACGGGCACTGCCAAGAGCATCATCTTCCTGTCCTTCGAACAGCAGATGATGTCGCGTGACATGAGTGGGCGCTTCGCGCCGATCTACAGCGCGTTGATCACCCAGCCCGGCATTGCGGGGCCTGGCGGCACGACGGTGTACGCCTTCAATGAGAAATCAGGTTATTTGAACGAGGTGCTGGTTGTCGCCAAGCGCCCCGGCAAGGATCCGTTCGTAGCCCGTTGCCTGAGCGGGCCGAGTGCCGAGGAATCGCTGGCGCCTTGCGAGCGCGACATCCAGGTCGGCAACGAGCTCAGCCTCACCTATCGCTTCCCACGGGAGTTTCTGGGTGACTGGCAGGCGCTCGACGCCGCAATCGCCACCGAAGCCGGGCGCGTCCTGAAAGCAGAACATTAAGAACGCCTCGGGAGATCCGGCTGGCCGGCCGCATTCGAGGCGGATCCGGCCGAGCGCAAATTCTGGCTCAGGCCAGATCGATATCGAGGATCGCCATCGAAAAATTGTAATCGCCGTCGTCCTCGTCCTTGAAGACGATGCCAAGGAATTCATCGCCGACATAGACCTCGGCCGAATCGTCCTTGCGCGGCCGTGCCTTCACCTCGAGCTTGGGGTTCTGGAAGACGCGCTTGAAATAGGCGTCCAGCTTTCTGATTTCGTCCGGCTTCAACAGTCTTCTCCGATCATCGGGCTTGCTCGTTCGAACGCGCTTCTGGCACGTCGACAATGGCGATGTAAAGGCAAGCGGCCTGATAAGGCGAGACAACCACCCGCTCATGCAAGCGGCCGGAATCCGGCAGCAGGCGGCGGGACCGTGAAAATCAGATGTCGAAGCTGACGACCTGATCCATCGTCTGCGACGGCAGAAGCTGGTCCATCTGGCGCGACGGCTGATCGCAGCCGGTCTCGCCGACGACGCGAGCCGGCACGCCGGCAACCGTCTTGTTGTGCGGCACCGGCGACAGCACCACCGAGCCTGCCGCGATCTTCGAGCAATGGCCGATTTCGATGTTGCCGAGGATCTTGGCGCCGGCGCCGATCAGCACGCCGTAGCGGATCTTGGGGTGACGGTCGCCGCCGGCCTTGCCGGTGCCGCCCAGCGTCACGCCGTGCAATATCGACACGTCATCCTCGATCACCGCCGTCTCGCCGACCACAAGGCCGGTGGCGTGGTCGATGAAGATGCCCTTGCCGATACGGGCGGCCGGGTTGATGTCGGTCTGGAAGACCGAGGACGAGCGGCTCTGCAGATAGAGGGCGAAATCCTTGCGGCCCTGGTTCCACAACCAATGCGCCAGCCGATGCGTCTGGATGGCGTGGAAACCCTTGAAATAGAGCACAGGCATGATGAAGCGGTCGCAGGCCGGATCGCGATCGTAATAGGCCTGGATGTCGACACGCACGGTCGTTGGCCAGTCCTTGTCGTCAGCCAGCATGGACTTGAACGTCTGGCGGATGAGATCGGAGCCGATGTCCTGGTGGTCCAGCCGCTCGGCCAGCCGATGGATAACCGCTTCCTCCAGGCTGTCCTGGTTGAGGATGGTCGAATAGAGGAATGCGGCGAGCAGCGGGTCGCGGTTGACCGCCTCCATCGCCTCGTCGCGGATCGAACGCCAGATCGGATCGACCGGCTGCAATGCGCTGTGTCGGGAAATGCTGATGCTGTTCATCGCCGTCTCGTCCTGCGCCCTGCCGGGCTTGCCTGTTGCGCTTGCCTGTTGTCTGGCCGCACATATAAGCCAGATCATAGCACGATTGAACTCAATTTTCCTTAGTGCTTTGTCAAATGGATTTGGTTCGCGGGAATTCAAGCAGCCATGGAAAACGAACCCTTGATCGACGACGCGCTGAAAAGCGTGCTTTCAGCACTCTACCGGGCCGAGAGCCGCCACTACCACAACCTTGCCCATATCGAGGCGATGCTGGCGCTGGCAAGCGACTATCGAGGGTTGCTCGGCGATCCCGAAGCCGTCGAAGCTGCGATCTGGTTCCACGATGCCATCTATGACAGCAAGGCCAAGGACAACGAGGCGCAAAGCGCTGCCCTTGCCGAAAAAAAGCTGGCGGGCCGCACGGATCCTTCACGTCTCGACCGCATCTCGGCGATGATCGTCGCCACCGCCACGCACCAACTGCCGCTGTTTGACGACGCCGCGGCCACACGCGACGCAAGTCTTTTCCTCGACATGGATCTGTCGATCCTGGGCGCCGCGCCGGATGCCTTCGACGCCTATGAGCGCGCCGTGCGGCGCGAGTATGCTTGGGTGGAGGAGCCGATGTGGCGGGCCGGACGCAGTGCGGTCTTGAAGAGTTTCCTCGCCCGTCCGCATATCTTCCACACCGAAGAGTTTCGCCAGCGTTTCGAACCGCAGGCCCGGGAAAACGGGACGCGGTCATTGCAGGCCCTGCAAACCGCTTCGTGATCTTCGCCGGAGGCGCGCGTGCTCCTGGCCCTATCTTGCCGCGGGCGTTGCATCGAACAATGCACCGAGAAACGCCTGAACAAGCGAGCGCTGGGCGTCGGTCTTGCGATAGGCGACGCGGTGTATGGAACTGAACGCATAGGCCCTTGGCTTGATTGCCCGCATGTCTCCGGCCGCGACCCAGGGATCGGCAAAGTGGCACGGCAGAAAGCCGATGAAGTTGCCCGACAGGATCAGCATCAACTGCGCTTCCATGTGAACGACCGATGCACTCGCCCTGGGGTGTCCGACAAGGTAGAGGTCGTCGAAATGTCGATAGCTGCGCACCGAGAACCGCGCAGCGTCGACGGCGCCTTGATCGATCTTTGAATCGGGCACCGCAAAGAGTGGGTGCTGGCGGCCGCAATAAAGAAGATGCGGTTCGCCGCAATAATCCCGATAGACGACGCCGGGCGCCTTCTGCGATAGCGGCCCGATGACAATGTCGCGGCCGCCATCGGCGACTTGCTGCTCGAGTTCGGACGGCGTGCCCACCGAAAGGTCGATGAAGACGTCGGAATCCGGGCCCATGAAGCGGCTGAGAGCGTGCTGGATACCCAGTTCACCACTGGTGAAGACACCGTCCGACGTACCGACCCGCAAGCGGCCCGACAGGCTGCCGCTGGCTGCATTGATGCGATGTCCGAAATCGTCAAGGTCGCGGAACAGCTTCTGCGCCGCGTCATAGGTCGCCTGTCCGACCTCGGTCAGCCGGAATTGCTTGCGCCCGCGATGGCAGAGCTGGGCACCGATGCGTTTCTCCAGTTCCGCCAGATGCGTGCTGAGCGTCGGCTGCGACAGGTTGAGCGTGATTTGCGCGGCGGCGAACCCGCCTGAATCGGCCAGCGCCACGAAAACGCGCAGCAGGCGAATATCGATGTTGTCCAGCCGGCGCATACCACTCCCCATGATGCACGGAACGATACATCGATATTATTCGATGTATCGTTCTAAATAAACTCATTTACATCAATGTGAGAAATCGCGAGCCTGCGCGGAACAAAATTGGGGAACAATCATGAAACCGTTACTCGGCACCGCCTTGTCCGCAGCCCTTCTGCTCGCCAGTTCGCAGCTCGCCCTCAGCGCCGACCAGATCCGCATCCTGGCACCGACATGGCTGGGATTTGCGCCCGTCCATATCGCCAGCGACCTTGGCTGCTTCACGGCCAAGGGCCTCGACGTCAGCATCAAGTTCGAGGACGACCTGACCAACGTCATGGCGGCTATGGCGCGAGGCGACATCGAGATGCAGATGCGCTCGGTCGGCGAATATCAGGGGCGCCCGCGCGATGCCTCGACGCCCGGCATCATCATCGGCACGATCGATGAATCCGTCGGCGGCGACGGCGTCATCACCGATGAGAAGATCAAGTCGGTGGCCGACCTCAAGGGCAAGGTCGTCGCGGCAGAGCCCAACATTCCCTCACGCCTGCTGCTGCAGATGGAGCTGAAGCAGGCCGGCCTGTCGCTGAAGGATCTGCAGATCAAGGATATCGCGACGGCCGATACGGGCGCGGTTTTCGTCGATGAATCGATCGCCGCGATCGCGACCTACGAACCGTTCATGTCGCAGGCGCTGAAGGCCTCGACCCGCCCCGGTGCCCGCATGCTGATCTCGTCCAAGGATCATCGCGGCATCATCATCGACGCGATCATCGCCCGCAACGACGACTTCAAGGCGAACCCGGACAAGTACACAAAGTTCCTCGGCTGCATCTATGAGGCGGTCGACTTCATCAAGGCCGAGCCGGAAAAATTCGCCGACATGGCATCCAAGCATTTCGGCCTGACACCTGCCGAAGTGACCGACATCGTTACCTCCAGCCTGTCCTACACGACGCTTGCCGAATCCCTCGCCTATATGGGCAATCCTGGAGAAAAAGGCACGCTGCACGGGATCTTCGACACGGTGATGGATCTCAACCTCGAGAACGGCGCCGCCGACAACAGACTGGTGGCGGCCGACCAGATCGACAATTCGGCAATCAACAAGGTCCCGGCAAAATAGCGGCCGCATGGCCCGGCCGACAGCCTCTTTCGGCTGTCGGCAGCGATGTCATTCCGGCTTACCGCCAGTGACCGCCGTTCTTTCGATCATCCGGGGATAGTGATTTGTTCAGCAGCCTGTTTGTCTTCCGCGGTCGCGCGTCGCCGATGGTGGAGTTCGCCGTCAGCGTCGCCGCGGCAGTGCTCGTCGTTGCCCTGTGGGAGCTGGCGGCGCGAGCGGGCATCATTGCGCCGCAGTTCCTGCCGTCGCCGAGCCGCGTCGTCATCGCCCTGTGGACAATGCTGACCGAGCAGAACCTGCTCTGGCACGTCGCGGTTTCGACCACCCGTGTCTGGATTGCCTTCCTGCTGGCCGCCATCATGGCGATCCCCATCGGTATCATGATGAGCAGCTACCGGATCGTCGGCGCCGCCCTCGAGCCGATGATCGATTTCATCCGCTATCTGCCGGTCCCCGCACTCGTGCCGCTGTCCATCATCTGGTTCGGCGTCGGCGAGGAGACCAAGATCTTCCTGCTCTGGCTGGGCACGTTCTTCCAGCTCGTGCTGCTGGTCGCCGACGACATGCGGCGCGTGCCGCAGGAGTTCGTCGAGGTCGCCCGCACCGTCGGCGCCAATTCGAGGCAGGTCATGATCGACGTCGCCCTGCGCTGGATGGGGCCGACACTGCTCGACAATCTGCGCATCACGCTCGGCTGGTGCTGGACCTATCTGATCATCGCCGAGATCGTCGCCGCCGATTCCGGCATCGGCTATGTGATCTGGACGGCTCGGCGCTTCGTCAAGACGCCGGAGGTCATGGCCGGCGTCGTCGTCATCGGCCTGATCGGCCTGGTCACCGACCAGCTTCTGCGCCTGCTTCACCGCCGGCTGTTCCGGTATCTGTGAGGGCATGACATGACCGGATACGTTCAATTCGTCGACACAGCAAAATCCTTCGGCCCCGTCGATGTCGTGCGAAAGACCAGCCTTGGCCTCGACCGCAATTCGCTGGTCGTCTTCCTCGGCCCATCGGGCTGCGGCAAGACCACCTTGATGCGCATGGTCGGCGGCCTCGACGAACCGAGTTCGGGCTCGATCCTGCTTGGCGGGGAAAAGGTGGTCAGGCCGGACCGTCGGCGCGGCATGGTGTTCCAATCCTATTCGTCGTTTCCCTGGCTGACGGTCAAAGACAACATCGCCTTCGGTATGCGCTACAGGAAAGACCTCGGCGCAACCGAAAGGGCCGAGCGTATCAGCCACTATCTCAAGCTGTTCGGGCTCGCCGACTTTGCCGACTCCTATCCAAACCGGATCTCGGGAGGCATGCGCCAGCGCGTGGCCATAGCGCGCACGCTCGCCGCGGGTTCGGACGTGCTGTTGATGGACGAGCCTTTCGGCGCCCTCGACGCGCTGACGCGCGAGCGGCTTCAGGTCGAGCTGCGGCAGATCCAGATCCGCGAGGAGAAGACCATCATCTTCGTCACCCATGACGTGGAAGAAGCGGTGTTTCTCGCCGACCGGATCATCCTGTTCTCGCGCCGTCCGGCCTCGATCGTCGCCGATATAGACGTGGCGGCTGAGCTTGGCCCGGACCGGCCGCTGGAGATCCGGGAAACCCAAAAATTCTTCGAGCTGCGCAACAAGGTCCTGCATCTGATCCGCAACGAAACCGGAGTGGCCGTATGAGCCTCTCCTTTTCCGGAAAGACGGTGGTGATCACCGGAGCGAGCCGTGGCATCGGGCTCGGCATCGCCAAGGGCTTCGCCCAGGCCGGCGCCAGCCTGCACCTCATTGCCAACGACGCGGCCATGCACGAACGGGCCCGCGACTTGGGCGCCATCGGCATCGAGGCCGACATCGCCGACCGCGAGGCCGTCGGGGCGGCACTCGAACCGATCTCCCGGATCGACGTGCTCATCAACAATGCCGGCCTCGAGCTGATGACGCCGATCACCGACAGCAGCGACGAGACCGAAGCCGCCTTCCGGCGTATCATCGAGATCAACATCATCGGCACGGCGCTGGTCACCGCGCGCGCCTTGCCGCGCATGCAGGCGGGCGCTTCGATCATCAACACCGCATCGATCTGGGGCCGCGTCGCCGAGGCTCGGTTCGGCGCCTATGTCGCCTCCAAGCACGCCATCATCGGCCTGACGAAAACCTGGGCCAAGGAACTTGGATCGAAGGGCATCCGCGTCAATGCGGTCTGTCCCGGGTGGGTCCGCACGGACGCATCGATGCGTTCGCTTGGCCGGATGGCCGAGCAAGGCGCCGTCAGCGAAGCAGCGCTGCTCGAAGACATCGTCGGCGCGCAAGCCCTGCCCGGCCTGATGGAGCCGGCCGACATGGCCGGCACCTATCTCTTCCTGGCGTCGGACCTGGCGGCCAACATCACCGGGCAGTCGCTCGGCGTCGACAGGGGAGAAGTGCCTTGGTAACGCCGCTGCACGGAAAACGAGCGCTGATCACCGGTGCGGCCAGCGGCATCGGCCGGGCGACCGCGCTCGCCTTGCGGGACGCCGGAGCCATGGTTCTCGGGTTCGATCTCAAGGCATCCGAAGGCGATATCCCGATCCTGGCCTGCGATCTTGCTAGCGAGACCGACATCATCGCCGCGGTCAGGCAGGGAGCGGAACGGATCGGCGGCTATGACATCCTCGTCAACAATGCCGGCATCCTCCAGGAAGCGCCGCTTGGCGCTATTTCGCTCGACCATGTCGACCGCATGTTCGCGGTCAATGTGCGCGGCGCCATCATCGTGGCACGGGAAGTCCTGCCGCACCTTCCTGATGGCGGCCGCATCGTCAACATCGCTTCCGAGCTCGCCTATCTCGGCCGGTCCGGCGCTTCGGTCTATTGCGCGACCAAGGCGGCATTGCTCGGCCTGACCCGCTCCTGGGCGCGCGAGCTTGCGCCTCGCATCCTGGTCAACGCCGTGGCGCCGGGGCCGACCGACACGCCGCTTCTCGGCTTCGAGGCGCTGAGCGAGAGCCAGCGCGCGCTTGAGACGACACACCCGTTGGGGCGGATCGGCCGGCCGGATGAAATCGCCTCTGCGGTGGTCTTCCTTGCCGGCCCCGGCGCCACCTTCTTCACCGGACAATGCCTGGGCGCCAATGGTGGCGCGGCGATGCTTTGAAATGAGATGATCATGAAAGACCGAGTTTTCCTCGCTGAACTGCCATGGCCCGAAGCCGAGAAGCGGATCGCGGCCGGCGCCCCCATCTTCCTGCCGCTCGGCGCGACCGAGCAGCACGGCCACCACATGGCGATGAATGTCGATGTCGTGCTCCCCACCGCCATCGCCGAGACGGTGGCGAAGCAGGTCGGCGGCCTCGTCGCGCCGACCATCGCCTACGGCAACCGCTCGCAGCCAAGAACAGGCGGCGGCCCGGCCTTCTCCGGCACGATCAACATCACGGCGCATACGTTTTCGCTGCTGGTCAAGGATGTGATCTGCGATCTCTATCGCCAGAAGGTCCGGCGCATCGTTGTGCTCAACGGTCATTACGAGAACATCGGCCCGTCGATCGAAGGCATCGAACTGGCGCTCGACGCCATCGGCCGCGAGCGTGCGGCGGATCTGACGATCCTGCGCATCGACCATTGGGAAATGGTGCGCACAGAGACGCTGGCGAAAGTCTTCCCCGACGGCTACCCCGGCATCGAACTCGAACATGCGAGCGTCATCGAAACCTCGATGATGATGGCGCTGCGCCCCGAACTCGTCGATCTCGGCAAGGCGCTGCATGACGGGCCAGCGCAGTTCAAGCCGTATGATCGCTATCCTAGGCCGGCCGAGGAAGTGCCGCCGTCCGGTGTCCTGTCTTTGACCGAGGGCTCGTCGGCGGAGAAGGGCCGATGGCTGCTCGACGACTGCGAGACCCGCATTGCGGAAATCGTCAAACGTGAATTCTTCTGAGGTGCCGACACCATGAGCAGCAATTTCTTCCAGCCGATCGACGCTTCCGCCGTTCCTCGCTTCGCCGGACTTTCGACCTTCATGAGACTGCCGGCCGTGGCAAGCGCGGAGGGGCTCGACATCGCGCTCGTCGGCATACCGTGGGACGGCGGCACCACCAATCGCGCCGGCGCGCGGCACGGCCCGCGCGAGATCCGCAACCAGTCGAGCCTGATGCGACGCGCCCATCACGTCTCGGGGACCGAGCCGTTCAGCATCGCCAATGTCGCCGATGTCGGCGATCTCTCGGTCAATCCGATCAACCTGCTGGACGGGCTGAAGCGCATCGAGGACGGCATCGCGGCGATCGTGGCGGCGGGCGCTATTCCGCTTGCCGCGGGCGGCGATCATCTGACGACGTTGCCGGTGCTGCGCGCCGTGGCCCGCAAGGCGCCCGTCGGCATGATCCATTTCGACGCGCATTCCGACACCAATGACCGCTATTTCGGCGACAATCCCTATACGCATGGCACGCCATTCCGCCGCGCCATCGAAGAGGGACTGCTCGATCCGAAGCGCGTCGTCCAGATCGGCATCCGCGGCTCGATATACGAACCCGGCGAACATGACTGGGCGGTCGCCCAGGGCATCCGCATTATCTACATGGAGGAGTTCGTCAGGCGGGGTGCGGCCAGCGTCATGGAGGAGGCGCGCAGCATCGTCGGCAACACACCCGTCTATGTGACCTTCGACATCGACTGCATCGACCCGTCGATGGCCCCCGGGACTGGTACGCCCGAGTTGGGCGGTTTCACCACCCGCGAGGCCCAGGAAATGGTCCGCCTGCTCGACGGATTGAACATTGTCGGCGCCGACGTCGTCGAGGTGGCGCCGCCTTTCGACCTAGGTGGAATGACGGCGCTTGCCGGCGCGACGATGATGTTCGAGCTGCTGTGCGTGATGGCGAAGGCGGTTCAAGCAGCGAGAGCGTCGGACTGAGCGCAAGCATCAGACACCCGGCACAGTGGGCGGGATTTCGCCCCCATCGCGCCACCACTCCCCTCGCCGTCCGCTCAGAGCGGATTTTCGGCATAGAACTCCAGCACGCGCCGCTTGAAGGTCTTGTCCCCGACGGCCAGCATATGGTCACGGCCCTCGATGTGAAAGGCCCTGGCGTTCGGCATCAATGCCGCGAGTTCATCGGGCGAACCGCCAATGTCGTCGGTCGTGCCGACAGCGACCAGAGTCGGCTGGGCAATGCGGGCAATATCCTGCTCGCTCAGCAATTCGCGCGATTTGGCGATGCAAGCGGCCAAGGCACGGCGATCGCTGCGGGTCTGGTCCGCGAAGGCGCGAAACGACCGGCCGCGCGGATGGCTGGTCGCGGCCGGATCATCGGCAAGCAGGGCAGCGGCGATCGGATCCCAATCGCCGACACCGTCGATCATGCCGATGCCGAGACCGCCGAAAACCAGCGTCGCCACCTTGTCGGGATCGGACAGTGCCATGAATGCCGCGATGCGCGCGCCCATCGAATAGCCCATGACATGGGCGCGCTCGATGCCGAGATGGCCGAGCAAGGCGGCGGCATCTGAGGCCATCTTGACCGGCGTATAGTCGGCCTCTTCATAGCTCTTGGACGACGAGCCGTGGCCGCGATTGTCGAAGGCGATGGCGCGGTAGCCGGCATCGTTCAGCGTCTTGAACCAGCCGGGCGATACCCAATTGACATAGTGGCTCGAAGCGAAGCCGTGGATCATGAGCACCGGATCGCCCTCGCCCGATGCCGGCTGGCGGTCGAGGAAGGCAAGGTCGAAGCCGTCATGGGTGAAAAACTGCATCAGCGATCCCGCCTGCCCACTCAACCGGCACCGCCATTGGGCGCGTCGCCATTGTCGGCGGGCGGCACGCTCGGGCCAGACACAGTGCCCACGGCCGGATGGCGCAAAAGGTCGCCATATTCGATGCCGTTCCTGGCGGCCGTGCCGGCCTTGAGCTCGAGCACGAAGCGCACGGGTACACCGGGCGAAATGACCGCGTCGGATTGCGGCTCGCCGTGCTTGATCGCCCGGATCTTGCCGTCCTGGCCGACAAAGACCAGATCAAGCGGCATCGGCGTGTTGTGCATCCAGAAGCCAACCTGCTGCTGGACCTCGAAGACGAACAGCATGCCGTGGTCGTCCGCCATGTCCTGGCGATACATCAAGCCGGCCTCGCGCTCGGCCGGGGTGTCGGCGACTTCAATGGAAAAAGAGCGATCGCCGCCTTTCGTCACCACGACCAGTGGCGCCGGATCGGCCGGAAGGATCATCGCCCGGCTGTCCGCCGAGGTCGGCTTTTCGGAATAGAAGTAAGCACCGGCGGCGACGACCACGGCAATTGCGGCGCATATCACGCCCGCGGTCAGCCAGTTCCTATGAGCCATTCGAGATCCTCGGCCGGAAATCGCCCTAGTGCGAGACCGGCAAGGTCCCCATATCGGGGTGAATTTCGGCGGCCATAAGGCCTTTGTCGCCGCGTCCGAAACGAACCAGCACGACCTGCCCAGGCCGAAGCTCGGTGATGCCGTAACGGCGCAAGGTCTCCATGTGGACGAAGATGTCCTCGGTGCCCTCGCCGCGGGTGAGGAAACCAAACCCCTTGGTGCGGTTGAACCATTTCACCAAGGCGCGTTCGAGACCGCTCTCCGGCGTCACCGCGATATGGGTGCGCTGTTCCTGCATCTCGGCGGGATGGACCGCCGTGGTGACATCCATGGAGAGCACCCGAAAGGCTTGCAATCCGCGGTCACCGTGTTTGACGAGACAGACCACGCGCGCGCCCTCGAGGGCCGTCTGAAAGCCGTCCCTTCGAAGACATGTCACATGGAGGAGGATGTCGCCCGAGATGCCGTCATCCGGGAGGATGAAACCATAACCCTTGGCCACATCGAACCACTTGATGGCGCCGGCTACTTCGAGCAGGTCAGCGGCGTCGCCGCCTTCGTCACGCTGCAAGGCGTCGCCAAGGGTTCCGTCCCGCCCCGTGAAAGAGGCCTTTTCCCCCATAAGAATGCCCCCTTTTTTCAAGAACACCGCAACTGATTCTTGACACCAGATTAACACCGCGGCTTCCGGTGTGTGCAAGACCTGCCGTGCCTTTTTTCACGGTTCATTGGGGCAATACCGGATTTGTTCTTTGCCGGCATTGCGCACTGCCGCATGATTGCCCTTTGACAGGGCCGACCCTATGTTGCACCGCAACGCAATTATCGAGGAAATCACATGCGCTATCTGCACACCATGGTCCGCGTCGCCGACGTCGATGCCTCGCTCGATTTCTACTGCAACAAGCTCGGCCTCAAGGAGGTGCGCCGCTACGAAAACGAGCAAGGCCGCTTCACGCTGATCTTCCTCGCTGCCTCCGAAGACGAGCAAAGCGGCATCGCCGACAAGGCACCACTGGTCGAACTGACCTACAATTGGGATCCCGAAGACTACAAGGGCGGGCGCAATTTCGGCCACCTCGCCTATGAGGTCGACGATATCTACGCCATCTGCCAGCATCTGATGGACAATGGCGTCATCATCAACCGGCCGCCGCGCGACGGCAACATGGCCTTCATCAGGTCGCCGGACGGCATTTCGATCGAGCTTTTGCAGAAAGGCCCGGCCAAGGCCAAGGCGGAACCCTGGGCTTCGATGGCGAACACCGGAAGCTGGTAGGCTCGACCGGACGCCGGGTGTAAAATTGCCCGGCAGCCTTTGGCATTCGGCAAAACGACGCCTATCTGTCGGACTGTCGCGCTGGCCTTGCGCCGGCGCATCGTCAAATGGGCACTTGTCCCCTGGAGAATTCATTCATGCCGACCAGCCATGCCGATGTCGCCACCGAACATGCCAGCCGCTACCTGCAGCAGCTATGCAAGCACTGGGCGCACAAATTCCCGGTCGAATTCGATCCCACCCATGGCACCATCGATCTCTCGATGGGCCGTACCGTCATGGATGCCGATGCGACCGCGCTGCATGTCACGGTCTCAACTGACGAAGCAGGATCGATCGAGCGCCTGGAAAGCGTCGTCGCCGATCACATCAAGCGCTTTGCTTTCCGCGAAGAACTGACCTTCGACTGGAAGCCCGCTCCGGCAGCCTAGTCAGCGACTTACTTCCCACCGGCCTGAGCGGCCATCTCCAGCAGCGTCCGCACCG
>NZ_SMYZ01000141.1 GCF_004919685.1 Mesorhizobium norvegicum
CATCGGCGACGTCGCCGGCCCGCCGATGCTCGCCCATAAGGCCGAGCACGAGGGCGTGGTGTGCGTTGAGAAGATCGCGAACTTTCCCGGCGTGCATGCCATCGACAAGCTCAAGATCCCCGGCTGCACCTATTGCAATCCGCAGGTCGCCTCTGTTGGCCTGACCGAAGCAAAGGCCAAGGCGGAGGGCAAGGACATCCGGGTCGGGCGTTTCCAGTTCGCCGCCAATGGCAAGGCCATTGCGCTGGGCGAAGACCAGGGCTTCATCAAGACCATCTTCGACAAGAAGACCGGTCAGTTGCTCGGCGCGCATATGATCGGCGCCGAAGTGACCGAACTGATCCAGGGCTTTGTCGTGGCGATGAACCTGGAGACGACAGAGGAAGAGCTGATGCACACCATTTTCCCGCACCCGACGCTGTCGGAGATGATGAAGGAAAGCGTGCTCGACGCCTATGGCCGCGCGCTCAACGCGTGATAAATTGAAAGCGCTGGTACAGATGGAACCCGGCGGCAAGGTACTTCGTTTGCGGATGCATTTTCGTCCATCACACAAGGAGAAGGCATATGCACTTGAATGGCGTCGGCTGGATTGCAGCCATCATCATCGGCGGCCTGGCAGGCTGGTTCGCCGAAATGGTCATGAAGAGCAACACCGGCATCTTGATGAACATTGTTATGGGCATCGTTGGCGCGGTCGTGCTGAACGCCATTCTGCAGGCTCTCAATTTCGGCCCGTTCGGCGTCGGCTGGATTGCCTATCTGATCACCGGCTTTATCGGCGCCTGCCTGCTGATCTGGGCAGGGCGCCTGGTGCGTCGTTGACATCACTGAAGAGCTGCTATGCGAAAAGGCTGTTGCGGCATGCGCCGCGGCGGCCTTTTTCTTTGCGTTGAAAAGTCTTAGATGAACTTATGACAGCGAACGCCTGACTGGCGGTCGCGAATGAACCAGGTTCCCCGATGGTCACTGTCCTCGATACGATCGCCAACGCACCGCGCTTGCGGCATCCGGAAAAGGCGCACAAGCCTGATCAGGATGTGCTGCGCAAGCCCGACTGGATCCGCGTCAAGGCGCCGATGTCGAAGGGCTATGCCGAAACGCGCGAGATCGTCAAATCGCACAAGCTGGTAACGGTCTGCGAAGAGGCCGGCTGCCCCAACATCGGCGAATGCTGGGAAAAGAAGCACGCCACCTTCATGATCATGGGCGAGATCTGCACGCGCGCCTGCGCGTTCTGCAACGTCGCCACCGGCATTCCGACAGCACTTGATGCCGATGAACCGGCCCGCGTCGCGCATGCCGTCAAGCAGATGGGCCTGACCCATGTCGTCATCACCTCGGTCGACCGCGACGATCTCGCCGATGGCGGTGCACAGCATTTCGCCGAGGTCATCCACGCCATCCGGGCGGCGACACCGTTGACGACGATCGAAATCCTGACGCCCGACTTCCTGCGCAAGGACGGCGCGCTGGAGATCGTCGTGGCGGCCAAGCCCGACGTCTTCAACCACAATCTGGAAACCGTGCCGTCGAACTATCTGACGGTTCGGCCGGGCGCCCGCTATTTCCACTCGATCAGGCTGTTGCAGCGGGTCAAGGAGCTCGATCCGTCGATCTTCACCAAGTCCGGCATCATGGTGGGTCTCGGCGAAGAGCGGAACGAAATCCTGCAGCTGATGGACGATCTGCGTTCGGCCAATGTCGACTTCATGACCATCGGCCAGTACCTGCAGCCGTCGAAGAAGCACCATCCGGTGATCCGCTTCGTCACCCCGGAGGAATTCAAGTCCTTCGAGACGATCGGCCGGACCAAGGGTTTCCTGCTGGTGGCGTCGAGCCCGCTGACGCGTTCGTCGCATCATGCCGGCGACGATTTCGCCCGGCTGCGCGCGGCACGGGAAGCGCTTCTCAAGAAATCGCTCTGATGCCTGTCGCCCAAAGTGACCTCGGTTTTGGGAGAACGACATGCATGAAGACAAAGAACCTGAAGCGCGTTGCATGAATCCGCTTCGCCGCGACGCGCTTTAGAGCAGGTTCATGCCGAAATTCGAAGCCACCCGCCGCGTATCCCACACGCCGGATCAGATGTTCGCGCTGGTCGCCGACATCGAATCCTATCCGCAGTTCCTGCCGCTTTGCGAAGCGCTGACGGTTCGCTCGCGCAAGGAGCGTGACGGACGCACCGTTCTCCTCGCCGACATGAGCATTGGCTACAAGGCGATCCGCGAAACCTTCACGACGCAGGTGCTGCTGAAGCCTGACGAGAACACCATCGACGTGAAATACATCGACGGCCCGTTCAAATATCTGAGCAATGTCTGGCGTTTCGAACCGGACGGCGCCGGCTGCGCCGTCCGCTTCTTCATCGACTACGAGTTCAAGAGCCGTATTCTCGGCGCGGTGATGGGAACCATGTTCGACCGCGCCTTCCGCATGTTCGCCGAGGCGTTTGAGAAGCGCGCGGATGTCATTTACGGTGCGGCGCCCTCGGCCTGAGGCTGGCCAAGCGCGCGCAGACCCAACTCCAGTGCGTGCTTGACCGTTTCCCGGCGGATGAAGTCACGACCCTTGTCGGCGAACAGTTTGTGTTCGGCGGTCACGGCCCGGCCGTCCAGGCCGACGCCGAACCAGACCATGCCGACAGGTTTGTCCACGGAACCGCCGCCGGGGCCGGCAATGCCGGTGACCGCCAGGGTGAGCCCGGCGCGCGAACGGGCCAGCGCGCCTGTTGCCATTTCGGTCGCCGTCTCGCGCGAAACCGCGCCATGCGCCTCGAGCGTGGCGGTGGAAACGCCGAGCATGTCGATCTTGGCTTCGTTGGAATAGGTGATGAAGCCGCGATCGACCACGGCGGAGGAGCCGGCGATGTCGGTCAGCGCGGCGATGATCATGCCGCCGGTGCAGCTTTCCGCCGTTGCCAGCATGATGCCGCGCTTCTGGCAGGCTTGCAGCAGGGCATTTGCGAGCTCGTTGTTGCTCATTCCGGCACCTCGCCGGGAAACACCACGCTGGCGGTGGCGATCGCCGCAATGCCTTCTTCGCGCCCGACAAAGCCGAGCTTCTCATTGGTTGTCGCCTTGATCGAGATGCGACCCGGTGAAATTGCCAGCATCTGCGAAAGGGCTGCGGTCATCGCCTCGCGATGCGGGCCGATGCGCGGCGCCTCGCAGATCAGCGTGATATCGGCATTGGCGATGCGCCCGCCGCGCTCACGTACCAGCCTTGCCGCATGCTCGACAAAGATCCGGGAAGCAGCGCCTTTCCACTGCGGGTCGGACGGCGGGAAATGCGTGCCGATGTCGCCGGCGCCGCAAGTCGCCAGCAGCGCATCGGTCAGGGCGTGTAGGCCGACATCGGCGTCGGAATGGCCGGACAGTTTCTTGTCATGCGCAATGGCGACACCGCACAGGGTGACATGGTCGCCGGGCTCGAAGGCGTGGACGTCGTAGCCATTGCCGGTTCTGATGTCGGGAAAGCGAACGCGTTCGCCGGAAAGCCGCTGGTCCGCCATCGCAATATCCCGTGCCCAGGTGAGTTTGACATTATCCGGCGAGCCCGGAACGATCTTGACCGGAATATGCGCCCATTCGGCGATCGCCGCGTCGTCGGTAAAATCCATCTTTCCCAGATGATGGGCTTTCTCATGCGCGGCAAGGATGGGCCAGAACGGAAAGCCCTGTGGCGTTTGCGCCGCGTGAAGCCCGCTGCGCGAAACGGTTTCGCCAACCACACCAGAGGCCGACTCGCGCTTCAGCGTGTCGGCGACGGGCAAAGCAGGCAACGCGCCCTCGCGCTCGCCGATGGCGGCGATGGTCCGGTCAATCAACTCCGCATCGACAAACGGACGCACGGCGTCGTGAATCAGAACCTGCGCCGGCGCGTGGCGTCTCAACGCAAGCAGCCCGAGCCTGACCGACTCCTGCCTGGTTGCCCCACCCATGACGGCAGTGACGCGCTCGGCGTTGGCACCTGCCGCCTGTCGGAACAGCTCGTGGTCGTCGGCATGGATGGCGACGACAATCTCGCTGGTTCGCGGGTGCGCCAGAAAAATGTCCAGCGTGTGTGCGATGACGGCATAGCCGCCAATGTGTTGATATTGCTTCGGCCCGTTGGCCTGTCCGGCGCGCGCGCCACGGCCGGCCGCAACGATCACCACCGCGACCTTGCCATCCGCACTCGAAACGTGATTTTCACTTGCGTCAGTCATTGAAGATTGGTCCTAGTCGCGGCCAATCCCGAAGGCCAGCATTTTCCCAATTGCGCCTTAATGTGGCGTCATTCCGCGTTGCACATTGCGGCGGTTCTGGCTAGAGAATGTGCAACGAATGAACATGCTTGGTTTTTGTGCATGGTTAACTTGACCAAATTGGCCGCGCCGCTCGATGTCGGTGGTGTGAGAATCCGCAATCGCGTGTTCCTCGCGCCGATGTCGGGGATTACAGACGAGCCGTTCCGGCAGCGCGCCCACGCGCATGGCGCGGGCCTGGTCGTGTCCGAAATGGTGGCCAGCGGTGAGCTTGCCAAGGGCAGGGCCGGTTTCAACCTGCGCATACGCCACTCCGGCCTGCCGGTCCACATGGTCCAGCTTGCCGGCCGCGAGGCGGCGCACATGGCCGAAGGCGCGCGAATCGCCGCCGGCGAGGGCGCCGACATCATCGACATCAATATGGGCTGCCCGGCCAAGAAGGTCACCGGTGGCTATGCCGGCTCGGCATTGATGCTGGATCTCGACCATGCACTGTCGCTGATCGACGCCGTTGTCGGCGCGGTCGAGGTGCCGGTGACGGTCAAGATGCGGCTGGGCTGGGACGAAGGCGCGCTCAACGCGCCGATGCTGGCGCGCCGCGCCGAGCAGGCCGGCGTCAGCATGGTGACCGTGCACGGCCGCACGCGCTGCCAGTTCTATCAGGGCAAGGCCGACTGGCGCGCCATCGCCCGCGTCAAGGAAGCCGTGTCCATCCCGGTCGTCGCCAATGGCGATGTTTCTTCGCCAGAGGAAGCGGCTGCTATCCTCGATCAATCGGGTGCCGATGCCGTGATGGTCGGCCGCGCGCACTATGGCGCGCCCTGGATCGCCGGCGGCATCGCGGCGGCAGCGGCAGGCGAGACGGCGACCAACGCCCCACAGAGCCCGACGGCACTGGCCGACTATGTCGTCTCCCACTACGAGGACATGCTGGCGCTCTACGGCGTCGAGAGCGGCCTGCGCCAGGCGCGCAAGCACCTCGGCTGGTATCTCGATCGTCATGCCGGCGGTGTCGCTGACGACAGCCGAAAGGCCATACTGACCGCATTCGAGCCCGCGCACGTCATTGCCTTGCTGCGCGGTGTGTTTTCGAGCGATCCGCAACCATTAAACCTGCGGAGTGCGGCATGAACGCCAACGTCACACAGGGCAGCGATATGGCGGAGGCCGCCCATATCGTGCTCAACACCATCCGTCGCCCGGTGATCATGGTCGATACGGACGGGTTCATCACCTACGCCAACGCCGATGCCGAGGATTTCTTTCGCTCGAGTGCGAACATGCTCGCCCGCAACACGCTGTCAAAACTCATTCCTTTCGGTAGCCCTTTGCTGACCCTGGTCGACCAGGTGCGCGAGCGTCGGGCTCCGGTCAACGAGTACCGGGTCGACGTGTCGTCGCCACGCCTCGGCATCGAGAAGGTCGTCGATCTCTACGTCGCGCCGGTGCCGGAATATCCGGGCTCCGTCGTGGTGATGTTCCAGGAACGGTCGATGGCCGACAAGATCGACCGGCAGATGACGCATCGGGGCGCGGCACGCTCGGTCACCGGCCTGGCGGCGATGCTTGCCCATGAGATCAAGAACCCGCTCTCCGGCATCCGTGGTGCCGCCCAGCTGCTCGAACTGTCGGCTTCCGACGAGGATCGCGCACTGACGCGGCTGATCACCGACGAGACCGACCGCATCGTATCGCTGGTCGACCGCATGGAGGTGTTTTCCGACGAGCGGCCGATCGATCGCTACCCCGTCAACATCCATGTCGTGCTCGACCATGTGAAGGCCATCGCTAAGAACGGTTTTGCCAAGAGAATCAAGATAATGGAGGATTATGATCCTTCATTGCCTCCGGTGTTTGCCAACCGTGACCAACTCATCCAGGTGTTCCTCAACCTGGTCAAGAATGCCGCTGAGGCGATCGGCAGCGACCCACAGGGCGAAATCGTGCTGTCGACGGCCTTCCGGCCCGGCATCCGCGTTTCCGTTCCGGGTACGCAGGATCGCGTATCGCTGCCGCTGGAGTTCTGCGTGCGCGACAATGGCTCCGGCGTCTCGGAAGATATTTTGCCGATCCTGTTCGACCCGTTCATCACCACCAAGCCGAACGGCTCTGGGTTGGGTCTTGCGCTGGTCGCCAAGATCGTCGGCGAGCATGGCGGCATCATCGAATGCGAATCGACGCCGCGCGGGACCACATTCCGCATCCTGATGCCGGCCTGGAAAGAAGCGCCATACGGCGCCGATGAAGACGGTGAAGGAGATCGCAAATGACGGTTCGCGGCAATATTCTCGTCGCCGACGACGATGCGGCGATCCGCACCGTCCTCAACCAGGCGCTTTCGCGCGTCGGTCACGAGGTGCGTGTCACCTCCAACGCTTCGACGCTGTGGCGATGGGTGGCGGCGGGCGAGGGCGATCTGGTCATCACCGATGTGGTGATGCCGGACGAAAATGCCTTCGACATGCTGCCGCGCATCAAGAAGGCGAGGCCAGAACTGCCGGTTATCGTCATGAGCGCCCAGAACACCTTCATGACGGCCATCCGCGCATCCGAAACCGGCGCCTATGAATATCTGCCCAAGCCGTTCGACCTGACCGAGCTGCTCAACATCGTCAACCGGGCACTTTCCGAGCCGCGGCGGCCGAAGATCGATGCGCGGCCGGAAGAGCAGCCCGACGCAATGCCGCTGGTCGGCCGCTCGGCCGCCATGCAGGACATCTACCGCATGCTGGCGCGCATGATGCAGACCGACCTGACGGTGATGATCTCAGGCGAATCCGGCACCGGCAAGGAACTGGTGGCGCGCGCGCTGCATGAATATGGCCGCCGTCGCGGCGGCCCGTTCGTTGCCATCAACATGGCGGCGATCCCGCGCGATCTGATCGAATCGGAACTGTTCGGCCACGAGAAGGGCGCCTTCACCGGCGCGCAGAATCGCTCCACCGGCCGTTTCGAGCAGGCCGAGGGCGGTACGCTGTTCCTCGACGAGATCGGCGACATGCCGATGGAGGCGCAGACGCGCCTGCTGCGCGTCCTGCAGCAGGGCGAATACACGACGGTTGGCGGCCGTACGCCGATCAAGACCGACGTGCGCATCGTCGCCGCCACCAACAAGGATCTGCGCACGCTGATCAACCAGGGGCTTTTCCGCGAGGATCTGTTCTATCGCCTTAACGTCGTTCCGCTCAGGCTGCCGGCGCTGCGTGAGCGCTCCGAGGACGTGCCAGACCTCGTCCGCCACTTCTTCAAGCTCGGCGAGATGGAAGGCCTGCAGACCAAGCGCATCTCGTCCGGCGGCATCGAACTGATGAAGCGCTATCCATGGCCGGGCAATGTGCGCGAACTGGAAAACCTCGTTCGCAGGCTCGCCGCGCTCTATTCGCAGGACGAGATTTCCGCCGAGATCATCGAGGCGGAACTCAAGACCGGCGAACGTCCGGTGGTGCCGGGCGGCGGCAACCTCATTCCCGACGACCTGTCGATTGGCCAGGCGGTCGAGCACTTCCTGCAGCGCTATTTCGCCTCGTTTGCCGGCGATTTGCCACCTGCCGGGCTTTATCAGCGCATCCTGTCCGAGGTCGAGTTCCCGCTCGTCCTGGCCTCGATGACGGCAACCCGCGGCAACCAGATCAAGGCCGCGGAATTGTTGGGGCTCAACCGCAACACGCTGCGCAAGAAGATTCGCGAACTCGGCGTCAACGTCTACAAATCATCGCGCCAGGGCTGAACCGTCGGGCTCTTTTCGGGGGACGGCTCGCGAAAGATTTCCGTCTCGGTCACACTTGTTGCATAATCGCCACAATGCGTTGCATACATCCGACGCAATCATGGCACTAGACGGCGACATGGCTCCGCAGGCACCGACAGCAAACCAACCGCTTTTCAGCGAACCCGGCACGCATGACGGGCGCCGGCTGCTTGCACTGCCCGGCGTGGTCGCGGTCGTGGGCGCGCTGGTAACGGCGGCGATCTCGTTCACCATTCTTGTCGGCGCCACGCCGATCACGCCAAACGAATCGACCACGCTGGCGCTGATTGCCCTCAACGCCGCTTTCGTCCTGTTCCTTATCGCGCTGGTCGGACGCGAAGTGCACCGCATCCTGATGGCGCGCCGGCACGGCAAGGCCGCCTCGCGGCTGCATGTGCGCATCGTCGCCATGTTCGCTCTGGTCGCCGCCATTCCCGCCATCATGGTGGCGATCATCGCGTCGATCACGCTCGACATCGGTCTCGACCGCTGGTTCGAGATCCGCACCAAGACGATCGTCAATTCGTCGCTGTCGATCGCCGACGCCTATGTCCAGGAAAACGCCCGCAACCTCCAGGGCACGACGCTGTCGATGGCCTATGACCTCGATGCGTCGCGCACACTCTACGGCCTTGATCGTACTGGCTTTCTCGACCTGATGAACAAGGAAGCCGTGGGCCGGTCGCTGGCCCATGCAGCGCTGATCAAGTCGGACGGCTCTTTCGTCATGAGCGCCAAGACCAAAACGGATTTCGCCATGCCCGAGCCGCCGGAAGGCGCCGTGGCCAGCGCTACCGACGGCAAGCCGGTGCTGATCGAGCCGAAAACGCGCAACATCATGGGCGCCATCGTCAAGCTGCGCGAGATCGAGGGCCTCTATCTCTACACCATTCGCCTCGTCGATCCCGAAGTGATCAAGGCGCGGCAGATCGTCAGGTCCAACACCGACGAATATCGCGGTCTCGAAGATAACAGGCGCACCTCGCAGGTTGCCTTCGCGCTGCCCTATCTGTCGCTGACGCTGATCATCATCCTGTCCGCGATCTGGACCGGCATTGCGGTTGCCGACCGTCTGGTGCGGCCCATTCGCCAGCTCATCGGTGCCGCCGACGAGGTGGCGACCGGCAATCTCGACGTGGCGGTTCCCGTCAGGCCATCGGACGGCGATGTCGCTTCGCTGGGCGACACGTTCAACAAGATGCTGCTCGAACTGAAATCACAGCGCAACGAAATCCTGTCGGCCAAGGACCTGATCGACGAACGGCGCCGCTTCTCGGAAGCCGTGCTTGCCGGCGTCACCGCAGGCGTCATCGGCGTCGATCCCTACGGCATCGTCACCATCGTCAACCGCTCGGCCGAGGCGATGCTGGCCATTTCCGCCAGCGCCGCCCTTGGGCAGAACCTGTCGGCCATGCTGCCGCATGTCGGCCGCGTCTTCGAGATCGGCCGCAAGTCCGGCAAGCCCGTCTATCGCGAGCAGGTGACCTTCTACCGTGCCGGTGCCGAGCGGACCTTCAACGTGCAGATCACTATCGAGGCCGGCGACGACGGCTCGGAAGAAAAATCCTATGTCGTGACGGTCGACGACATCACCGATCTGGTTCAGGCCCAGCGCTCCTCCGCCTGGGCCGATGTGGCGCGGCGCATCGCCCACGAGATCAAGAATCCGCTGACGCCGATCCAGCTGTCCGCCGAGCGCATCAAGCGACGCTTCGGCAAGGTCATCACCGAGGACCGCGAGATTTTCGATCAATGCACCGACACCATCATCCGGCAGGTCGAGGACATCGGCCGCATGGTCGACGAATTCTCCGCTTTCGCGCGCATGCCGAAGCCCGAGATGAAAGCCATCGACCTGCGCGAATCGTTGCGCGAGGCCTCGTTCCTGGTTGAAGTCAGCCGCGCCGACATTGCTTTCGAGCGCGTGTTCGGCAACGAGCCGCTCAAGGGCACCTTCGACAGCCGCCTGATGGCGCAGGCTTTCGGCAATGTGATCAAGAACGCGGCCGAAGCGATCGATGGTTTGGAACAGAAGGACGGTTCGCACGGCATAATCCGGATTCAAGCCGGGCGCCAGAATGGCGCGATTCGCATCGACGTCATCGACAATGGCAAAGGCCTGCCGCGCGAGAATCGCCAACGGCTGCTCGAGCCCTATATGACCACGCGCGAGAAGGGCACCGGGCTCGGTCTCGCTATCGTCAAGAAGATCGTGGAGGACCATGGTGGCAGGCTGGAACTTCATGATGCCCCTGCGGATTTCCACAATGGGCGCGGCGCGATGATCAGCATCATCCTGCCGCCTGCGGCCGCTGCGTCTCCACCACGCGGCGAAAGCAGGACGGAAAACGAAAGAGAAACTGAAAAGGTCGGTAATGGCGTCTGATATTCTCATCGTCGATGACGAGGAAGACATCCGTGAACTCGTCGCGGGCATCCTGAGCGATGAAGGTCATGAAACCCGTACGGCATTCGATGCCGACAGCGCGCTGGCGGCGATCGCCGACCGGGCGCCGCGGCTGATTTTCCTCGACATCTGGCTGCAGGGCTCGCGTCTGGACGGGCTGGCGCTGCTCGACGAGATCAAGACGATGCACCCGACCTTGCCCGTGGTGATGATCTCAGGCCACGGCAACATCGAAACGGCGGTCTCCGCCATCCGTCGCGGCGCCTATGACTTCATCGAAAAACCGTTCAAGGCCGACAGGCTGATCCTGATTGCCGAGCGTGCGCTCGAGACCTCGAAATTGCGGCGCGAGGTTTCCGACCTCAAGCTGCGCAGCGGCGAAACCTTCGATCTGATCGGCATGTCGTCGGCGATGAGCCAGTTGCGCCAGACCATCGAACGCGTCGCCCCGACCAACAGTCGCGTCATGATCATCGGCCCGTCAGGCTCGGGCAAGGAACTGGCCGCGCGCGCCATCCACACGTTGTCGGCCCGCAAGAACGCACCTTTCGTGACGCTGAGCGCCGCCAACATCACGCCCGAGCGCATGGAGATCGAGCTGTTCGGCACCGAATCGAACGGCGTCGAGCGCAAGGTCGGCGCGCTCGAGGAGGCCCATCGCGGCATCCTCTACATCGACGAGGTGGCCGACATGCCGCGCGAGACGCAGAACAAGATCCTGCGCGTGCTGGTCGAGCAGCAGTTCGAGCGGGTAGGGGGCACCAAGCGGGTCAAGGTCGATGTCCGCATCATCTCCTCGACCTCGCAGAACCTCGAGGCGATGATCGCCGACGGCCGTTTCCGCGAGGATCTTTATCATCGCCTGGCGGTGGTACCGGTCATGGTGCCGGGACTGGCCGAACGGCGCGAGGACATTCCCTATCTCGTCGACAATTTCATGAAGCAGATCGCCCGCCAGGCAGGCATCAAGCCGCGCCGCATCGGCGATGACGCGCTGGCCGTGCTGCAGGCGCACAATTGGCCGGGCAACGTCCGCCAGCTGCGCAACAATGTCGAGCGCCTGATGATCCTGGCGCGCGGCGACGACGTCGATGCGCCGATCACCGCCGACCTGTTGCCGGCCGAGATCGGCGATGTCATGCCGCGCACGCCGAATCAATCCGACCAGCACATCATGGCGCTGCCCCTGCGCGAGGCGCGCGAACAATTCGAGAAGGACTATCTGATCGCCCAGATCAACCGCTTCGGCGGCAACATCTCGAAAACCGCCGAGTTCATCGGCATGGAGCGCTCCGCTTTGCACCGCAAGCTGAAGTCGCTGGGCGTCTGACAGGCGCGACGTCCAGCCAGCCGCGCCTGGGCCAAGCATTTGCCGGTTACGGCGGCGGCGGAATCGCATAAGAAAGCCCGAGAATTTCTGAGGGGTCGCCAATGCCGCGCATTGCCTATGTCAACGGGCGCTATGTCACGCACGCCGACGCTGCCGTGCATATCGAGGATCGCGGCTATCAGTTCGCCGACGGCGTCTATGAGGTCTGCGAGGTGGCGCGTGGCTTCATCGTCGACATGCCGCGCCATCTGGCCCGGCTGAACCGTTCGCTGACCGAATTGTCGATCGCCTGGCCGGTCACCTCTCACGTGCTGCCGCTCATCCTGCGCGAGGTGGTCAACCGCAATCATGTCGCCAACGGCCTGGTCTATGTCCAGGTGACGCGCGGCGTTGCCAGCCGCGACTTTGTCTTCCCGTCTGCCGACACCAAGCCGTCCCTGGTGGTGACGGCCAGGAAGGCCGATCCTGCCGCCGGAGCAAAGCGAGCCGAGACCGGCATCGCCGTCATCACCGTGCCCGAGAACCGCTGGGATAGGGTCGACATCAAGACCGTCGGACTGCTGCCCAATGTATTGGCCAAGCAGAAGGCCAAGGAAGCGGGCGCCCAGGAGGCCTGGTTCGTCGACACCGACGGTAACGTCAAGGAAGGCGGGTCGTCGAATGCCTGGATCGTCACCCGAGATGGTGTCCTGGTCACGAGGCCGGCCGAGCATGGCATCCTGCGCGGCATCACCCGCACGACCATGTTTGAAGTGGCGGCCAAGCTCGGCCTGAAGATCGAGGAGCGCGGCTTTTCCGTCGCCGAGGCCAAGGCGGCACGCGAGGCGTTCGTCAGTTCCGCAACGACAATTGCCATGCCGGTGGTGGCCATCGACGGCGATACGGTCGCCAACGGGCACCCCGGCTCAATAACACTTTCCTTGCGGCAAGCCTTTTTTGACATTGCGGAAAAAAGTCCAGCCTGATAACCGCACAGGTGGAATGAACATCAATATATCTCGTTCTGCTTGTCGTTACTGACGACAAGACGGTGTTTGCGAGCTTGACATGCGCCCGTTAATTTGGCGCATTGGCTTGCAAACCGAAGGGGATCGGCGAAAGACAAGAACAATGGCGGAACGATCGCAAAACCTTCAGGACCTGTTCCTGAATTCAGTTCGCAAGAGCAAGAACCCACTCACCATCTTCCTCATCAACGGCGTCAAGCTGACCGGCGTGGTCACTTCGTTCGACAATTTCTGTGTGCTGCTGCGCCGTGACGGTCACTCCCAACTCGTCTACAAGCACGCCATTTCCACGATCATGCCGAGCCAGCCGGTTCAGATGTTCGATGGCGAGGAAAGCCAGGGCGCCTGATTGGCACGTGAGAAAGACGCGGACGCCACTGTTCGCGGAAAACCAGCGCATCATCCCGGGACGGAAGCCAAGGGCCCGACCCGGGCCGTTGTCATTGTGCCCGTCCTCACCCGCCACCAGCGCAACGACGACGAGACCAACCGCCCACGGCTGATGCGTTCGGCTGATGCTCGCCACGACGAGGCCGTCGGCCTTGCCCGCGCCATCAACCTTGATCTGATCCACACAGCGGTGGTCACCGTCAACGATCCGCGCCCAGCGACGTTGCTCGGCAGCGGTAAGGTCGCCGAGTTCGCCGAAATCGTCAAAGAGGGTGACGCGGAGGTGGTCATTGTCGACCATCCACTGACCCCGGTGCAGCAGCGCAATCTCGAGAAAGAGCTGAACGCCAAGGTGCTGGACCGCACCGGGCTGATCCTCGAGATTTTTGGCGAGCGCGCACGCACCAAGGAAGGCACGCTGCAGGTCGAACTCGCCCATCTCAACTACCAGAAGGGCCGTCTCGTACGCAGCTGGACCCACCTTGAGCGCCAGCGCGGCGGCGCCGGCTTCCTCGGAGGCCCCGGCGAAACGCAGATCGAATCCGATCGGCGGCAGCTGCAGGAAAAGATCATCAAGCTGAAGCACGAGCTGGAAACGGTGCGCCGCACGCGCGACCTGCACCGCGCCAAGCGCAGGAAGGTGCCGTTCCCGGTGGTGGCGATCGTCGGCTATACCAACGCCGGCAAGTCGACGCTGTTCAACCGGCTGACCGGAGCGGATGTGCTGGCGCAGGACATGCTGTTCGCCACGCTCGATCCGACGCTGCGCCGCGTCCGCCTGCCGCACGGCACGCCGATCATCCTTTCGGACACGGTCGGCTTCATTTCGGACCTGCCGACGCATCTGATCGCCGCTTTCCGCGCCACTTTGGAAGAGGTGGTCGAGGCCGACCTTGTCCTCCACCTGCGCGACATTTCCGATCCCGATACAGCCGCCCAGGCCGAGGATGTCGAGCGTATCCTGGCCGATCTTGGCGTTGACGCCGGTGATGCCAAGCGGGTCATCGAAGTGTGGAACAAGATCGACCGGCTCGACGAGGGCAACCGCAGCCGGCTGCTTGCCGATGGCGCCGACGCCAGCAAGGCGCCGCCGATTGCGGTGTCGGCGGTGACCGGCGAGGGTATCGATGCGCTGAAGGCGATCATCGAAACGCGGATGGCGGGCGAGCTCGAAGACCTGACGGTGACGATCGAGCCGGCACAGTTCGGCCTTGTCGACTGGCTTTATCGCAATGGCGATGTCGTTTCGCGAAGCGATAATGATGACGGCAGCGCCACCATCTCGCTCAAGGCCACGCAAAGCGCCCGCGAAGAGATCGAAAGCCGATTGCGTCGCAAGAACAACGGGTAAGGGAACTTACTTGGGGTCGGAACAAGAACTGTTCCCACGGCCATCTTCCGCGGTCGCCCTATACCCCTAGTCCCTTATCCACTCCGAAAACGCTTCCGGCAGCACGTTCGATCCGCAGATCACCGATGCCACACGCTTGCCGCGGTAACGTGAGGAGTCTTCCAGGATCGCCGCGATGCCAAGAGCGGCCGAGGGCTCGACCACGAGGCCGGCGTGCCGATGCAGCAAACGCATGCCTGCCTTGATGCTTGCTTCCTCGACAAGCGGCACGTGATCGGCGACGGCGAGCAAGTCCTGAAGGACTGCCGCAATCGGGAAGCGACCGGCGACACCGTCGGCGATCGTGTCGGTGCGGTCCGTGGTGACGACCGATCGCACCCGCCAGGACAGAGCCAAGGCGGGTGCTCCGCTGGGTTGGATGCACACCACCTCCGTTGTGGGCGACAAGCTCTTGACGACGTGGCCCACGCCGGTGGCCAGAGCGCCGCCGCCGAGTGCGAGCAGAATCGTGTCGATGCGATCGAACCCTTCTATGAGCTCCAGCCCGATGGTGGCCGCACCTTCGCAGGTGTCGAGGTTTTCGCTGTCCTCTACGAGTAAGGCATTGTCGCTGGCCGCGATGTCGCGGGCGCGCTGTCGAGCCTCCTCGATGTCGCCTTCGACCAGTTTGACGGTGGCTCCGAGCTGACGAATGCGATCGATCTTCGTGGGATTGGCGCTTGTCGCCGCGACCGCGGTTACGCCAATTCCACGTACCCGGCCACTATGTGCCAGCGCCTGCCCGAGATTGCCGGCGCTGGCGCAGACCGCGGCCTTGGGATCCGGGCTGCTTGCCAGACGTGACATAACGACCTCGGTCCCTCGTCCCTTGAAGCATCTGATGGGGTTTGCGGTCTCAAGTTTGATGATGACTTCGCAGCCCAGCACGTCGCCAAGCGCAGGACAAGCGAATTGGGGTGTGTCGCGAAACACGGATGAAATTTGCCCCTAGCTGCCAGAATGCGGTCGAGGTCGAGCCTTGTGCCTGGTTGCTGGACTTCAGGATATGCCGCAGATCTTTCAGTGACAGATCGCATGGGATAGTCCTTTGACATTGTATTGGTGCGTTGCGTGAGGTGTGCGCTATAGCGCACAAACGGGATGTGCGCTATAGCGCACAAATGCGAGGCCGGTCTTAAATGAAGCCCATCAGTCCCGTCGAAACGGGGAAGTTGCTGAAGTCGATCAGGCACGAGCTTGGATGGAGCCTCGATCAGACCGCGGAGCAGACCGGAGTCAGCAAGGCAATGCTGGGCCAGATCGAACGCGGCGAATCCACACCGACCGTTGCGACGCTTTGGAAGATCGCGACGGGCCTGCGAGTTCCGATGACCGCCCTGCTGGAGCCGGCCCGCGAAGATGGCGATGTGCTGCTCTTGCGTGATGCCGCCAGTCTGCGGGTGCGTCCGGCGCCGGAAGGAATGCAACGCGCCTTGTTGTTCCCTTATGAGGCCCGATTCGGTTTCGAACTATACGAACTAACATTCGCACCTGACTTTGAGAGTATCTCAGAGCCGCATGACATCGGGGTTGTGGAACATGTGACCGTCCTGCGAGGTGAGGTCGAATTGCTGGTCGAGGAAGATTGGAGGCTGCTCAAGGAGGGGCAGTCGCTACGGTTCCCTGCCGACCGCCGCCACGGCTACCGCAATCGGACGGAGAGCGAGGCTGTTGTCATGGACTTGATCCACTATCGGTTCATTCCGCAGAACGTTGCGGGTCGCGAAACGCAAGAGGGCTTCTGATCAGAAAGTACCGTACACGACGATCCGCTCGCTCATTACTTCGCAGTTTTTGCTTCCTGCCAGAGCGCTTCCATCTCGGGCAGATCAGCCTTTTCCAGCGTGTTGCCGGACTTTTCCAGGGCCTGCTCAACATAGTGGAAGCGCGAGCGGAATTTTTCGTTGGTGCCGCTCAGCGCTGCTTCGGAATCGAGCTTGAGGTGGCGGCCGAGATTGACGACGGCAAACAGCATGTCGCCGAACTCGTCCTTGATCGAGGCGGTGTCGCCTTTCGCCAGCGCCTCGCGCAACTCGCCGATCTCTTCCTCGATCTTGTCAAGGACGGGCGCTGCCTCGCTCCAGTCGAAGCCGACGCGGGCAGCCTTCTCCTGAAGTTTCAGTGCTCGCGTCAGGGCGGGCAGGGCGACCGGCACGCTGTCCAGAAACCCCTTGCCGTTGTCTTCCGGGTCGAGACCGCGGGCGAGGCGGGCGCTTCGTTTTTCCGCTTTCTCCTCAGCCTTGATCTTTTCCCACATGCCCTTGGCCATGCCGGCACTGCGGGCCTCCTCGTCGCCGAAGACATGCGGATGGCGACGGATCATCTTCGTCGTGATGGCCTGAACCACATCGCCGAAGCCGAATTCATCGGCTTCCTCGGCCATTTGCGCATGATAGACGACCTGCAGCAGGAGGTCGCCGAGTTCGTCGCGCAGATCGTCGAGATCGCCGCGCGCGATGGCATCCGCCACCTCATAGGCTTCCTCGATCGTATAGGGCGCGATGGTCGCGAAATCCTGCTCGATGTCCCACGGACAACCGGTCTTCGGCGCGCGCAGCGCCGCCATGATCTCGATCAGGCGCGAAATGTCTTTCGATGGCGTCATGTGGCGGATGCTACCCCGCGACTGGCCGCCCGGCCAACGCTGTCAGCCGGCGAGGGGGCATTGTCCACAGGTGTGCTGGGTGCCCAGCAATCAATCAAGAACGGAAACGATCGCCTTGGCGAGTTCGTCCATCCCGTCCTCGGGCAGGCCGGCCACGTTGATGCGGCTGTCGCCGACCATGTAGACGCCGTGCTCGGCGCGCAGCCGCTCGACCTGCGCTTCCGTGAGGCCAAGGCGGGAAAACATGCCGCGATGGCTGGCGACAAAATCGAAACGATCGGAATTGGACTGTCGGCGCAGCGCCTCGGCGAACTGGACGCGAAGCCTGAGCATGCGCAGGCGCATCTCTTCAAGCTCTGCCTCCCAGTCGGCACGCAAGGCGGCGTCTTCCAGCACGATGCGCACGGCCGCCGCGCCATGGTCCGGCGGCATCGAATACATGGCGCGCGCCGCCGACAGCATCTGGCTCATCGCCACATCGGCCTGGGCGCCATCCCTGGCCAGGATCATCGCCGCGCCGACACGGTCGCGGTAGACGGCGAAATTCTTCGAGCAGCTCGAGGCAACGACCATTTCCGGAACCTTCGCCGCCAGCAGGCGCAAGCCGAGGGCGTCGGCCTCGAGGCCATCGCCAAAGCCCTGATAGGCGATATCGACAAACGGCAGCAGCCCGCGCTCGACGACCAGATCAGCAACGGCTGCCCACTGGGCCGCATCCAGATTGGCGCCGGTCGGGTTGTGGCAGCAGCCATGCAGCAGCACGACGTCACCGCTCTTTGCCGTCCGCAGCGCGGCCAGCATGTCGTCGAAGCGAACGGCGCCCGAGGCAGCATCGAAATAGGGGTATTCGCGGATCTGCAGGCCCGCGGCGCGCATTACCGGCACGTGGTTCGGCCAGGTCGGGTCCGACAGCCAGATGGTTGCGTCCGAACGTGTCCGCTTGAGCAGTTCCGCCACCAGCCGCAGCGCGCCGGAGCCGCCGGGCGCCTGTGCGGCGCGGATGCGCGTCATGTCGGCGCCCGGGCCGAAAGCGAGCTTGGCCATCACCGTGTTGAAGCCGGTATCGCCGGCAAGGCCGAGATAGGTCTTGGTGTCCTGACCCTGCAACAGGCGCTTTTCGGCCTCGCGCACGGCGCGCATGACCGGTGTCTTGCCGTCGCGATCCTTGTAGACGCCGACGCCGAGGTCGACCTTGTCGGGACGTGGGTCGGCACGATAAAGGCCGATCAGGGCAAGGATCTTGTCGGCGGGGGCGGGCTGCAGGGTTTCAAACATCGAGACGGCTCCAATGGCGGCGGAGTGATACGCAAATCGGTCGCATTTCGCCAGCGCTTTTCCTGCCGCCTCAGCCTGTGCAATGTGATGTCGGTTTACCGTTCAAGGGATCGCTGCCCGATGCTCGTACGTCTGACGATGATCTGCAACGGCGCTACGGCGGCAACCCGGCAGGGGTCGTTTCCATCGGATGAACCGCTCGAGCCGCGCTCGATCACCCTTGCGAAGGCGATGCGCGCAACACTGCGTCGCGCCGACCGCGTGTGGACAAGTCCAGCACTTCGCGCACGCCAGACTGCCGCGGCGCTGTCGTTGGACGCCTCTGTCGAACCGCATCTGGCAGACCAGGACCATGGAAGCTGGGCCGGCAAGCGTTTTGACGAGATCCAGGCCGAGCACCCCGAGGGCATCGCCGCCTGGCTCACCGATCCCGATACGGCTCGGCATGGTGGTGAGTCGCTGGCCGACGTCGCGCGCAGGACCTCGAACTTGATGGACGGATTGATCGCCGAGCGCGGCCACACCGTCGCGATAACCCATGCCAGCGTCATCCGCACCGCGATCCTGCATGTTCTCGGTGCCCCACTCTCCGCCTGTTGGAAGATCGACATCGAGCCGCTGAGCATCACCGACTTCCGCAGCGACGGGCGCAGGTGGGTGTTGCGCGCCTGTGGTGTGACGGCGCCGAAACCTGCAAATCTCCGTCGGACGTGAAGTCGGTCACGAGGCGAGGGCAGAAGCGAACGATGTCCTGCAGCGAACCCCGGTTAAGAAAATTGGCAGGGCAGGGATTAAAATCCCCACATGCTCCGTAAACAGGACATGAAACCGTCGATGCCACGCTTTGACATCATAGGACAGCTCGGTTCGCTGCGCCGCTACGCGCGCTCGCTGACGCGCGACAGCACGGACGCCGAGGATCTCGTGCAGGACGCGCTGGTGCGTGCTTATGAGCGGCGCGGCACCTTCCGCTCCGGTGGAAATCTGCGCGCCTGGTTGTTGTCGATCGTCCACAACACCTTCATCGACAAAATGCGGTCCCGCAGGTCTGAAGCCGCGCGCGTCGAACAGGCCGGATATCTTGCCGAGGGCAGCACCCCGGCGCCGCAGGAACATTCGGTGCGCCTGGCGCAGGTGCGCGAGGCCTTTTTCAGCCTGCCGGAAGAACAGCGTTCGGCGCTGCACCTCGTCGCCATCGAAGGCCTTTCCTACAGCCAAGCCGCCGATGCCAGCGGCGTGCCGCTGGGCACGCTGATGTCGCGCATCGGCAGGGCGCGCGCAGCATTGCGCGAGATGGAGGCGGCTCCCGCGAAGGCGAAAAACCACCTCAGGATCGTTGGAGGCCCGTCATGACTGCAATTGTCGATCCCGTGACGGATATCGACCTCGACGCCTATGTCGACGACCAGCTCGACGTCACCCGCCGCATCGAGGTCGAGGCCTTTCTGTCCGCTCGGCCGGAGGCGGCAGCGCGCGTGATGTCCGATCTCAGAACCCGCGATGAACTGCGCGTGGCGCTTGCCGGCTCCAAGGGCATGGCGCGGCCCGCGACCGCCGATGCCGCGCGACGGCTGGAGAGGGGGCTTACCCGCGGCCGCATCTTCGGTGTGTTGCAGCGTGCGGCGGCGGTGGCTGCTTTCGTCGCCGCCGGCTGGCTGGCGAACGGCATCATCGGGCCGATGTCGGTGACCAAGGTCGTCGCCTCGCCGCAGCCGCCCGCCTATGTCGACGAGGCGGTGCGGGCCCACAGAACGACGCTGGTGCGCGAGAGCATGCCGTCGCAGTCCGAAGCGCCCAATTACAACACCGGCGAGATCCGCGCCGCGACCGCCATCGTCATGCCGTCGCTGCCCAAGGACTGGAAGGTCCGCGACGTGCAGATCTATCCGTCGCGCTTTGGCCCGAGCGTCGAAATGGCCGTCGAGACGAAAGACATGGGGCTGGTGTCGCTGTTCGCGATCCGGCCCGGAACCTTCGACGTCGTCAAGCCGACCATCGCGCCTTCGGGCGACATTTCCTCGGCCTATTTCCAGATCGGCGAGGTCGCCTATGCGGTGGTCGGACGAAGCGAGGTCCACGACCTCGATCGCGCCGCCGAGACGCTCGCCAAGACACTTTACTGATCGATCCACGCTTTACTGACCGATCCACAAAGGAGACTTCAAATGAACACCCCCAATCTGGGATACCGCGTCGGCGCCGGCGCCCAAAGCGGAGCCATCTTCGACGAGGGCCTGCGCCAGCACATGCTGCGCGTCTACAACTACATGGGCGTTGGCCTGGTGGTCACCGGCCTCGTCGCCTTCATGATCTCGTCGACGCCGGCGCTCTACGTGCCGATCTTCTCCAGCCCGCTGAAATGGGTGGTGATGCTGGCGCCGCTCGCCTTCGTCATGCTGTTCTCGTTCAAGATGCAGACCATGTCGGCGGCCAGCGCCCAGGCGATGTTCTGGGCCTTCTGCGCGGTCATGGGCCTGTCCCTCGCTTCCGTATTCCTGGTCTTCACCGGAACCAGCATCGCGCGCACCTTCTTCATCGCCGCGACCATGTTCGGCGCCACCAGCCTCTACGGCTACACGACCAAGCGCGACCTGACCCAGTTCTCGTCGTTCCTGATCATGGGCCTGATCGGCGTGGTGATCGCCAGCATCGTCAACATCTTCCTCGGCTCGACCGCGCTGCAGTTCGCCATCTCGGTGATCGGCATTGCCGTGTTCATCGGCCTGACGGCTTGGGATACGCAAACAATCAAGGAACAGTATGCCGAGAACTTCGACGCGGAATCGCGCCAGAAGCTTGCCGTCTTCGGCGCCTTCTCGCTCTATCTGAACTTCATCAACATCTTCCAGCTGCTGCTGAATTTCACCGGCGAACGCGAGTAATCCGGACCGTAGCAGGCAACATTTCGCATCTTGCCGTGGCCGGAGGGCAACCTCCGGCCACGGTTTTTCATTTGAGGCAGCATTCGCCATGTGCGCGGTGGATCGTTCATCACAGCTGAGTGAGGTGCGATATAGGTCTGCCGCTCTTGAGTTCAGGCGTTGCCCTTTGCTAGCCTGCCGGCCACGCCAGACAGCCGCGAGGACGCATGGAACAAGACAGCCTGACGCTTCACGGTGACGGCATCTCGGCGACTGTGGTCGGGCAGGGCGCCGAACTGGTCTCCCTGCGCGATGCCGACGGCACGGAGTTTCTATGGCAGGCCGGTCCGGAATGGCGGCGTCACTCGCCGGTGCTGTTCCCGATCGTCGGGCGGCTGAAGGGCGACCAGTTGCGCCATCAAGGCCAGACCTATCCGATGACCCAGCACGGCTTCGCGCGCGACAAGCCATTTGCCTGGGTGCAGAGGGAGCCAGGGTCCTGCACGCTGGTTCTCACTGATGACGCCGATACCCGCGCGCGCTATCCGTTCTCCTTTCGGCTTGAAGTGACCTACACGCTGGACCGCCGGCAGCTTGGCGTGACCTTCGACATCACCAACACCGGCAACGAGCCGCTGCCGGCATCGATCGGGGCGCACCCGGCGTTCAATTGGCCGTTGCTGCCGGATCTGGCCAAGACGGATTACCGGCTGACCTTTGCCGATGACGAGCCGGCGCCGATCCGCCGCCTGAAGGACGGTTTGCTGTTGCCGACGCCGCAGCCGACGCCTGTCGAGGGCAAGATACTCGCGCTCTCCGAACGGCTGTTTGACGAGGACGCGGTGATTCTGGATCGGCCTGCCAGCACCAGCGTGCGCTATGCCGCCGACCGTGGTCCGGCGATCGAGATGTCGTGGCAAGGATTTCAGGAGTTGGGCATCTGGTCAAAGCCGGGTGGCGCGCCGTTCCTGTGCATCGAACCCTGGCACGGCATTGCAAGCCCGGTGGACTTCGACGGCGATTTTGTCGACAAGCCGGGCCTGATGCTGATCGCACCTGCAGCAAAGCGCGTGCTGAGCTATCAGATACGGCTGCTGTGACGCCTTTGATCGGCAGATCCGGCCACACCGGCGGTGCCCAATGAAGCTGTATTTCAGCCGCAATCCCAATCCTCGACTCGCGGTCGCGGTGGCGCGCTATCTCGACGCGAAAGTCGACTTTGAATTCGCCTCGCCATTCGCTCCGGGGCAAGCGGAGACATATCGCCCGTTAAATCCCAACCTCTCACTGCCCATCCTTGTGGAAGGCGAGGGGAAAAGCCTCTGGGAGGCAGACGCCATAGCTTGCCGGCTCTCGCGCGGCGCGCATTCGGATTTCTGGCGCACCGGCGATGACGAACCCGAGATGATCCGGTGGCTCAGTTGGGGCAAGGAGCACTTCGCATTCGCTTGCGATACGGTGCATTTCGAACGTGGCACCAAGCAGCGGTACGGCATAGGCCCGATCGATCAGGAGCGGGTGGAAGAGGGGCTAAGACAGTTCCGCACGGCCGCTGCAATACTAGAGGCTGTGCTTGCCGAGCGGCAATGGCTGGTCGGAAATTCGGTTTCCTATGCCGACTTTCGAATGGCGACCTTTCTGCCGTTCAACGATGTCGCCAGATTGCCGCTCGATGACTATCCCTCTGTCTGCCGCTGGTATAGTCGGCTCGAAGAGATCAACGCCTGGCGCGACCCCTTCAGGGGACTGGATGCGCCCGAATTGCCGCCGGTCCGAGGGTGAGGCCGAGTCTGCGTATCCTCTCGGCAGCGGAGGGAACCTTGTCGGGCCGTCATGCGACGAGAGGATGCGGGCTTTCAAACCTGCCGCACGATGGTGCCGACCACATTGACGAGAAGGCGCGCGGCGGTCAGGGAGCGGGCTCTCGCCGCCCGGCTCAATCGGGCAGGCCGGCTAGCCGCAGTGCCTCGACATATCTGACGAAATAGGCCGGCCTGATCTGCCCCACCCGGTGCCTGAGGTTGGAGAGGGTCAATTCGGGATCGAGCTGCAGCGACAGCGCGATGTGCTTGCTCGCGGCATCCAGCCTGCCGGCCATGGCGTTGCTGGCTGCGGCCACGCGTAGACCGGTGAGATAATAGGGCTGCGCGCGGGATGCAGCCTCCGCGATCGGCCAGGCGGCATCATAGCGGCCGGCCACGAAATGGGCGAAGGCCGTGAAGCACTGCATGAAGAAAGTCAACGGATCGAGCGGGCTCAGCCGCCTTGCCCGCGACAGATGCTCGATCGCGATGTCCGGGTCGTCATGGCAGGCTTTTAGGCAGCCGCTGGCGCTCCATGCGGCAGCGCAGTTGGGGTTAAGCACGAGCGCCCGGTCGGTCAGTGCCGAACCGGCCTCGTAGTCGCCGATGACATAGCCCAGTGCGAGGCCGCTGAAAGCCAGCGCTACCGCGTCGTCCTGGCCGGCTATGGTGACGTTGCCGACCAGCCGGGAAACCTCGGCGGTCTCCTTCTGCCGGTCCGTCATCCAGCCGTTCGCCATCCGCCAAAAGTAGCACCAAGCGGCAGCGCCTTGTGCGGCGGCAAAGTCAGGGTCGAGCTCAATGGCCTTGTAGAAATGCGGCAGCGCCTCCTCCAGTCCCGCTCTCGTCCAGCGGTAAAGGCTCGCCATGCCGCGTAGGTAATTGTCGTAGGCGTCGAGACTCTCGGTTGGCTTGCGCTTGGCCCGCGCTATCTCGGCCTGTTCGAGCCTGGGCGAAATCGCACCTATGACGCTGGAGGCGACGAGGTCCTGCAGTTCGAACACGTCGGCGACGTCGCCCTCGAAACGGTCGGCCCACAGGCTCGCGCCCGTTGCTGCCTCGATCAGCTGGCCCGCGACGCGGAGCCGGCTGCCCGCCTTGCGCACGCTGCCCTCAACCACGTAGCGCACTCCCAGCTTCCGCGCCGCGCGCTTTATATCGACCGCCTGGCCCTTATAGGCGAAGGCGGAATTCCGCGCGATCACGAACAGCCAGCTCACATGCGACAGCGCCGTGGTGATCTCCTCGACCACGCCGTCGGTGAAATAGTCCTGCTCGGCGTCGCCGCTCATGTTCTGGAACGGTAGCACCGCGATCGACGGCTTTTCCTGTATGGAAACGGCGGGGCGCGCCGGTTCCGCCACCGTTTCCCGCCGCGGCGCCCTGGTTTCGGGCGGGCCGGAGCTGCTGGGCGCCTGCTCGTGCCGATGCTCTGCCTCAGGCGCCTCGATACGCTCGACCAGCGCTTGCGTCGCCTCCTCAGGGGCGACGCCGAGTTCGCGCTTCAGCGCCTCCTTGCAGGCCAGGAACTGGCGGAAGGCGTCGTTGGTTTTGCCGCGACGGCGGAAGATGCGGATAAGCGCCCGGTGGGCCTGCTCGGCGCATGGATCGAGCGCCACCAGCCGCTCCGCCAGCCTTTCGCAAGCCATTTCCTCGCGGGCGTCCATCTCCGGCAGAAGGCTCAGCCGCTCGGCGAGGTCCAGCGCCTTGCGGGCATAGTTCGCCCGAAGCGGCGCAAGCCATTCGTCGATCTCGCCGGGAAACGACAGACCGTCGAGCAAGTCGCCCCGGTAGAGGTCCGCCGCTGTCGCGAGGCTGGCGCCGTCACTGGCTTGGATATTCCGGTCGAACATCCAGATATCGGCCTCGTCGGCATTTGCCGCCAGCCATATGGTGTGGGCATTGCCTTCGACGCGTATGGCCTCGTCGCCGATGGCCGGAAACAGCCGCCTGATGTCGACCAGCGCCTGGCGCAGGCTGTTCCGCGCCTGCTGCTCGCCGCTGTCGGCCCACAGCATCGCCGCCACCCTCTCGCGGCGAAGGCCCTTGGGCCCGGCCAGAACGAGCGCGGCAAACAGCAGCGACGTCTTGCGCGTCGCGAAGTGCAGGGATTGCCCGCTTGAAGAGACAACCTCGATACCGCCAAGCAATCCGATGTGCACCCCGGCCCCCCTATAACAGCCTCGGGTAGAATATCACTTCCCGCCGCCGACTTAACGACGATTTAGCGGCTTCGGTAGTGGTTTCTCCTCCGGTTTCACGCCTGGATGAACATCGACAAAGCGCGCCGGTGGGACATTGCCCTCATGAATTCGAACGAGGGAGAATGAAAATGACTTCCATCAGCCTCAGGACCTTCCAGCCGACCTCCGGTTTTTTTCCAAGGTTTCAGGTTTTATCGACACGATCAACTGGAAGCTGGTGCCTGGACTGGGCCACAGCGCTGAATTGGAATCGCAAATCGATTGAAAGGTAGTGATTTGCATGGTCGGCTTGACCCTGCAAGCACAGGCCATAAAAGGAACGGCCGACCCGAGGGATGACATTCCGCATGTTCACCAAAATCCTGATCGCCAATCGTGGCGAGATTGCCTGCCGCGTCATCAAATCGGCGCGCAAGATGGGCATCGCCACGGTTGCCGTCTATTCCGATGCCGATCGCGATGCCGTGCATGTCGAGATGGCCGACGAGGCGGTGCATATCGGACCTTCGCCCGCGGCGCAAAGCTATCTCGTCCCTGAAAAGATCATTGCCGCCTGCAAGGAGACCGGTGCGCAGGCCGTGCATCCCGGCTACGGGTTCCTGTCCGAGCGGGCGGCCTTCTGTGAGGCGCTGGAAGCGGAAGGCATCATTTTCATCGGCCCGAAGCCCAAGGCGATCAGGGCGATGGGCGACAAGATCGAATCGAAGAAGTTCGCCAACGCCGCCAAGGTTTCCACCGTGCCCGGCTGGCTCGGCGTCATCGAGAATGCCGACCATGCCGAAAAGATCGCCGGCGAGATCGGCTATCCCGTGATGATCAAGGCTTCCGCCGGCGGCGGGGGCAAGGGCATGCGCATCGCCTGGGACCAGTCTGAAGTGCGCGACGGCTTCGACCGTGCGCGCTCGGAAGCAAAAAGCTCGTTCGGCGACGACCGCGTCTTCATCGAGAAATTCGTCGTCGATCCGCGCCATATCGAGATCCAGGTGCTGGCAGACGCGCATGGTAACGCGCTCTATCTCGGCGAGCGCGAATGCTCGATCCAGCGCCGCAACCAGAAGGTCGCCGAAGAGGCGCCGTCGCCCTTCCTTGATGCCGAGACACGCAAGGCCATGGGCGAGCAGTCGGTGGCGCTGGCCAGGGCCGTCGACTACCAGAGCGCCGGCACCGTCGAGTTCATCGTCGACAAGGACAAGAACTTCTATTTCCTTGAAATGAATACACGATTGCAGGTCGAGCATCCGGTGACGGAACTCATCACCGGCATCGATCTGGTCGAGCAGATGATCCGCGTCGCCGCCGGCGAGAAGCTCGCCATCAAGCAAAGCGACGTCAAGCTGAACGGCTGGGCGGTGGAAAGCCGGCTCTACGCCGAAGACCCTTACCGCAATTTCCTGCCCTCGATCGGCCGGCTGACGCGCTACCGGCCGCCTGAGGAAGGACAATTCGGCGATGTCGTCATCCGCAACGACACCGGCGTCACCGAAGGCTCCGAAATCTCGATGTTCTACGATCCGATGCTCGCCAAGCTGTGCACCTGGGCGCCGACGCGGCTCGCAGCTATCGACGCGATGTCGGAAGCGCTCGACAGCTTTGTCGTCGACGGCATTGAGCACAACATTCCGTTCCTGGCTGCCTTGATGCAGCATCCGCGCTGGCGGGAAGGGCTGATATCGACCGGTTTCATTGCTGAAGAATACCCTGACGGTTTTGCACCGGTCGTACCGAACGACGATGAGAAAGCCGTGCTGGCGTCGATTGCGACCGCGGTGGAGCTGCTGCGCCGTGACCGGCTCGACCGGCTGGGCGGGCGGTTGGCGCCGCATTCGGGAGCGCTGAAGCGCGACTGGGTGGTGAAGATCGGCGATGACTATCTGTCGGCGTCGATCCTCGAAGGCATGATTTCCATCCCGATGGAAGTCGATCTGTCGATCGAGGGCGGCAAGGCGCTGACCGTCGCATCCGACTGGCGGCCGGGCGATCTGATCTGGCGCGGCACGGTCGGCAAGCGCAAGGTTACGGCTCAGATCAGGCCGGTTGCCAATGGCTTTCGCATTGCCTGGAAGGGCATGTCGGTGACCGCGCGCGCCATGCTGCCGCGCACCGCCGAGCTGGAAAGGCTGATGCCCGAAAAGATAGCGCCGGACACGTCGAAACTGCTGCTTTGCCCGATGCCTGGCCTTGTCGTGTCGATTGCCGTTGCCGAAGGCCAGGCGGTCAAGGCCGGCGAGACACTGGCGGTGGTCGAGGCGATGAAGATGGAAAACGTGCTGCGCGCCGAACGCGATCTGGTGGTCTCGAAACTCAACGCCAAGCCGGGCGACAGCCTGGCCGTGGACGCGGTGATCATGGAATTCGCCTGAGAGATTGTTTGGAAACTCTACTCTGGCGGCCATCTGATGGCGTTTTCTGCGCTTCCCCGTTCTACTGCGTCGACGCAGTAGAACTGAGCTCACGGACCTAGTGTCCGCTCCGCTCCGGTTCTCGAAAACACCACCATATGACTCGCCAGAGCGAATTTCGAAACAATCTCTGCGGTCCGGGCAGGGCACCGGCAAGCCTGTGGTCAGCGGTCGTTTGTGCTGGACTGGTATCGCCCGGTCCCGGACAATACATCTCCACCGACTCAAGTCCTTCGGACAGCGCGAAAAACCATGGCAGATGACAGACTTCCCCGCGATCCCCTGAAGCGCGAAGCAGCGATTGCTGCGGCGCGGCCGGAGGCGCCTGCGCGGCCCTTCGTCCATCTGCGTGTGCATTCGGCCTATTCGCTGCTGGAAGGCGCCTTGCAGATCGGCAAGGTGGTGGCTCACGCGGTCAAGGACGAAGCCCCAGCCATTGCCGTCACCGACACCAACAATCTGTTCGGGGCGCTGGAATTCGCGCAGAAGGCGGTGAAAGACGGCATCCAGCCGATCATCGGCTGCCAGACTGCGCTCGCTTTTTCCGGCGAAAACAGCGATGGCCAGCGCGACCGCCGGCGGCAAGGCCCTGATATGCGGCCGGTCGTCCTGCTCGCCGCGACCGAAGCCGGCTATTCCAATCTGGTCAGGCTGGTCAGCCGCGTTTACCTCGAAACGCCGCCAGGCGAGGCCGTGCACCTGACCACCGAAATGATGCAAGGCTATTGTGACGGGCTGATCTGCCTCAGCGGTGGGCCGCGCGGACCGATCGGCATTGCGCTCAAGGAGGATCGCCGCGATCTGGCCGAAGCACGGCTTTTGACCCTCAAGGCGATGTTCGGCGACCGGCTCTATGTCGAGTTGGATCGGGTTTCCGGCTATGATCGCGTGATCGAGAAATCCTCGATCGATCTAGCTTATGCCCATGAACTGCCTCTGGTCGCCACCAACGAGGCGTTCTTCTCGGCTCGCGACGATTATGACGCGCATGACGCGCTGATCGCCATTGCCGAGGGTTCGGTCGTTGCCGCCGACAATCGTCGCCGGCTGTCGCCGGACAATTTCCTGCGCAGCCAGGCCGATATGGCCAGGCTGTTCGCCGACCTGCCGGAGGCGATCGACAACACGGTCGAGATCGCGCTGCGCTGCTCCTACTACCCGAAGAACCGCAACCCGATCCTGCCGCGCTTCACCGGCGGCGATGTCGCCGACAATGACGCTGCCGTGCAGGCGGAAGCCGACGAACTGGCCCGCCAGGCGCATGAGGGGCTCGACGCGCGGCTGGCCGTGCATGGGCCGACGGCCGGCTACACGGTCGAGCAATATCGCGAGCGGTTGAATTTCGAGCTCGGCATCATCACCAAGATGAAGTTTCCCGGCTACTTCCTGATCGTTGCCGACTTCATCAAATGGGCCAAGGCACAGGGCATCCCAGTCGGGCCGGGACGCGGTTCGGGCGCAGGCTCGCTGGTCGCCTATTCGACGACCATCACCGACATCGATCCGCTGCGCTTCTCGCTGCTGTTCGAGCGCTTCCTCAATCCCGACCGCGTGTCGATGCCCGACTTCGACATCGATTTCTGCCAGGATCGACGTGAGGAGGTTATCCGCTACGTCCAGCAGAAATACGGTCGCGACCAGGTCGGCCAGATCATCACCTTCGGTACGCTGCAGGCTCGCGCCGTGCTGCGCGACGTTGGCCGCGTGCTGCAGATGCCCTATGGCCAGGTCGACAAGCTCTCCAAGATGGTGCCGCAGAATCCGGCCAATCCGGTCAAGCTCGCCGAGGCCATCGCCAACGAGCCGCGCTTTGCCGAAGAGGCCGAGAGGGAGCCGATCGTCCAGACGCTGCTCGACATGGCGCAGAAGCTGGAAGGCCTTTACCGCCATGCCTCGACGCACGCCGCCGGCATCGTCATCGGCGACCGGCCGCTGTCGGAACTGGTGCCGATGTACCGCGATCCGCGCTCGGATATGCCGGTCACCCAGTTCAACATGAAATATGTCGAGCAGGCCGGACTGGTGAAGTTCGACTTCCTCGGCCTGAAGACGCTGACCGTTCTGGAGACGGCGGTGAAGCTGATTCGCCGGCGCGGCATCGAGATCGACCTGGCGACCATCCCGCTCGACGATCCCGACACTTACGCCATGCTGTCGCGCGGCGAGGTGGTCGGCGTGTTCCAGGTGGAAAGTGCCGGCATGCGCAAGGCGCTGATCGGCATGCGGCCCGACTGCATCGAAGACATCATCGCGCTGGTCGCGCTGTATCGGCCGGGGCCGATGGAGAACATCCCGACCTACAACGCCCGCAAGCATGGCGAGGAGGAGATGGCCTCGATCCATCCCAAGATCGACCATTTGGTGAAGGAAACGCAAGGCGTCATCGTCTACCAGGAACAGGTGATGCAGATCGCGCAGGAGCTGTCCGGCTACTCGCTCGGCGAAGCCGATCTGCTGCGCCGCGCGATGGGCAAGAAGATCCGCGCCGAGATGGACAAGCAGCGCGAGCGCTTCGTCTCCGGCGCGGTCGAGCGTGGCGTCGGCAAGCCGCAAGCCGACTTCATTTTCGACCTGCTGGCCAAGTTCGCCGACTATGGTTTCAACAAATCGCACGCCGCGGCTTACGCGGTCGTTTCGTATCAAACCGCCTATCTCAAGGCGCATTATCCGGTCGAGTTCCTGGCAGCATCGATGACGCTCGACATGGGCAACACCGACAAGCTCGCCGATTTCCGCCAAGACGCGTTGCGCCTCGGCATCGAAGTTCTGGCGCCGTCAGTGATATCGAGCTTCCGTCCCTTCGAGGTCGGTGAGAACCGCATCTACTATTCGCTGGCCGCGCTCAAGGGCGTCGGCGATGCGGCGGTCGAGCACATCGTTGCCCAGCGTGGCGAAAAGCCGTTCAAGAACCTCGCCGATTTCTGCGAGCGGGTCGATCCCAAGATCGTCGGCAAGCGCGTCTTCGAAAGCCTGATCATGGCCGGCGCGCTCGACTGCTTCGGCCACGACCGCGCGTCGATGATGGCGGGAGTGGAACGCATGATGGGGCTGGCGTCGCTGGCGCAGCAGAACGCGGTTTCCGGCCAGCATGACATCTTCGGCGCCTCGCTCGGCGCCCAGTCGCAGGCGCTCAATCTGCCGGCGACGGACCCGTGGCTCGCCGCCGACCGGCTGCACCGTGAATTCCAGGTGGTCGGCTTCTATCTCTCGGCGCACCCGCTCGACGAGTACAAGGCGGCCCTGCAGAAGATGCGGGTGCAGACGTGGGCCGAGTTTTCGGCGGCCGTCAAGCGCGGTGCCGCCGCCGGCCGTCTGGCCGGCACGGTGACATCCAAGCAGGAGCGCAAGACGCGCACCGGCAACAAGATGGGCGTCATCGCCTTTTCCGATACATCCGGCCAGTACGAGGCCGTGCTGTTTTCGGAAGGGCTGGCGCAGTATCGCGACCTGCTCGAGGCCGGCCGCTCCGTCGTCATCACCGTTGCGGCCGAGGACAGGCCGGAAGGCGTCAATTTGCGCATCAACTCGGTACAATCCCTGGAGGATGAGGCAAGCCGCATCCAGAAGGCATTGCGCATTTTCGTGCGCAACGCGGGGCCGATCAACACATTGGCCGGCCAATTGGCCGTCAGGGGCGAGGGCCAGGTCAGCTTCGTGCTGATCAAGGAAGAAGGCGAGGGGGAAATCGAGATCGAGCTGCCCAATCGCTACCGGATCTCCCCACAGATCGCCTCGGCGATGCGCGCGGTGCCGGGTGTGGTGGAAGTGGAACTGGTTTGAACTACATTCGTTGAGCACATTCGAAAGATCGTGAATTGGCCTTTCGAAAACAGGCACTTCGGCCGCGTCGCTGCCGCCGACAAAGGAACTGTCCCCATGCCCACTCGCGAACGTGTCGAAGCCTTTCTCAAGGCGGTGGTCGACGGCAGCCATGTCAAGGCGATCGCCGACTTCTACCACGACGATGCGACCATGCAGGAGAATCTCGGCGTCCCCCGTCGCGGCAAGGAAACGCTGATGGCTCGCGAGCAATCGGTTTTGGACCAGATCGAAAAGATGCATACGCATCCCGTCCAGACTTTTCTGGTCGACGGCGACACCGTCGCCATCCGCTGGACATTCGACAAGACCGACCGGGACGGTATCGTCCGCCGCCTGGAAGAGGTGGCACTTCAGCAGTGGCGCGGTGACCGGATCGTCACCGAACAGTTCTTCTACGACACGGTCACAGCCTGGCGCGTTGTCGGGCCCGACGGCAAGGTCGTGCAAAGCTGACACCTCCCGGCGGCCTTGGCCACTAGACGCCCATGGCTACGGACGCTACGCAATCCTCATGAAAGCGGCGGGCAAGGACGGATTGCAGGAGAATTCGGCGATGGCGCGGCTGCGCGACCGGCTGCGCAAGCTCTATCACGGGCGCACGCCGGCCGCTTTCCGGTTCCAGCTGGTGGCTGTCGTCATCGACCTCGCCATCATTGCCTTCTTCATCGCGACGCCGGTTCTTCAGGATAAGCCGTCATTCCTCTGGCTCGACTATTCGGCGGCCGCTCTCGTCGCCGCGGACCTGGTTGCCCGGCTGCTCGCCTCCAACGACATGCTGCGGCTGATGAAGCAGCCGACGTCGTGGGTCGACGTCTTCATTCTGCTGACGCTGCTGATGCCGACGGCGTTCGCCAATCTCGCCTTTCTGCGTATTCTGCGGCTGTGGTCGCTGTCGCGCAGCGGTTCGCTCTGGCGGCATTTCGAGATGCGCGGCCTGCGGCCCTGGCGCGAGGCCAGCCACGCGGTCATCAACCTTTTGACCTTCCTGTTTGTCATCACCGGCTTCGTCTACACCTTCTTCTTCCGCACCGGCGCCGGACTGGAAAACTATATCGACGCGCTCTATTTCACCGTCGCCACGGTGACGACGACCGGTTTCGGCGACATCGTGCTGCCCGGTATGGCCGGCAAGCTGACGGCAATCGTCACCATGATCATCGGCATATCGCTGTTCGTCAGGCTGGCTCAGGCGATTTTCCGGCCGGCCAAGGTGTTCTTTCCCTGTCCGCAGTGCGGCTTGCAGCGGCATGAGCCGGATGCCGTACATTGCAAGGCCTGCGGCCATCTTCTCAACATACCCGACGAGGGAAACTGACCAGCTGCGGTGTTACGACGCCGCCACTTCGGCCGGCCTTACCGTCTTTCGCTGAAGATTGAGCAAATTGCCCATCAGGATCAACGCCGCGCCGCCGGCGGTGAAGGCGTCGATCTGCTCGCTATAGAGCAGCCAGCCGATCAGCGCCGACAGTGGCACGCGCAGGAAATCCATCGGCGAGATGACGGTCGCGTCGGCATAGCCAAGCGCGCGGGCCATGCAGAAATGCGACGACATGCCGGTGAAGCCAATCAGCACGATCCATGGCCATAGCGCCAGCGGCGGGTTGCGCCATGTATAGAGCGCCGGAACGAGGCCGACCACAGACTGGATGACCAGCATCCAGAAGATGATGCGCACGACGCTGTCGGTCCGCGTCAGCGACTTGACCGTGACCACCGAGATGCCGAAGCAGACTGCGGCGCCGAGCACGACGAGATGTCCCGGATCGACCGAGCCGGCACCGGGGCGCACGATGATCACCACGCCGATCAGCCCCAGCACGATCGCTGCAAGCCTTGGCCGGGAGAGTCTTTCGCCGAGAAAAATCACCGCCAGGATAGCCGTCCAGATCGGTGTGGTGAATTCGATCGAGATCAGCACGGCCAGCGGGATCAGCGTCAGGGCGTAGAGCCAGGCCGCCTGGCCGGAATAATGGATGATGTTGCGGGCGATATGGGCGACGGGGCGCTGCGTGCGCATGGCTGGAAAGCCGCCGCTCATCATCACCAGCGGCAGGAGGATGAAAAAACCGATCACCGAGCGCAGTTCCAGCACCTGGAAGACGTTGAGCTCGGCTGTCGTGGCGCGGCCGGCGACCGACATCGCCAGGAACGATGCAATCGACAGCGCCATCCAGAACGCGGCCTTTGGAATCGAGGGGGTAGGTGCCATCCGCGCTATGTCGCAGGCCAGGGCTTCTGCCGCAATCGCTAGCCGTTGCCTTCTTCTGTGCCAGTCGCAACGGCTGGATGCTGCAAAAACAGTCATGTGGCGAGCGGAACCTGACACGGCAAAGGGCGTTAAGTCCCGATATTCAGCCGTGCATCGTGTTGCAGGCCGTCCCGCCTTTTCAAAGATTGACAAGGAGAGCTTCGATGAGATCATTCGCGCAATTCGCGCTTGCTGGCGTTCTATTGGTTGGGGCAGGTGCAGCGCATGCCGACGAGACCAAATTTCTCCAGTCGTTCAAGGGCAATTTCGCCGGCAAGGGAACTGTCCAGGTAACCACGGATGTGCCGAACGTTGGTGTATCTTGCAGCTTCAAGTCGAACGCGACCTCAACCTCGCTCTCGCTGGATGGCAATTGCCGCGGTCTCGTTGTGGTGTCGCGGGCCATCAGTGCCAATCTGAAGGTCACGGGTGCGAAATACAGCGGCATTTATGTCGGCTCTCGTACCGGGCCGGCACAGCTGACCGGCAGCCGTTCGGGCAACGCGATCAATCTTGGCATCCGCTGGGCCAAGGAGGTCAATGGTGACCGCAAGGCGCAGATGACGGTCGAGAAGAGAGGCGAGAACGGCATCCGGCTGACGGTCACCGACACCGACCCGAAAACCGGCAAGAGCGTGGTGACGAGCAGGATAGACCTGCAACGCACTTGATCCGCGCCGACCATTTCTGTTCTAGCCTGATCTTTCCAAGACCCGCGGTGCTTGCATGTCCCCCACCTTCACCGTCAGGCACGCCACGCCAGAGGACGAGTCCGGGGTGAGCGAGTTGCTTCTCGCTTCCTACCCCGGCCTGATGCGCACGGCATATGACCAGGCCGTTCTTGAACCCGCTCTGCCTTTGATCACTCGCGCGAACCCGGCACTGCTTTCTGCCGGCACCTACTATCTCGCGGTCAATGACGATGGCTTTGCCGTTGGCTGCGGCGGTTGGTCCCGGGAACGACCTGGAAGCTCCGAGGTGCAGCCTGAAGTCGCGCATATCAGGCATTTCGCCACGCGTCCCGAGTGGTTGGGCCGCGGGATCGGGCGCGCGCTTTACAGGCGTTGCGAGGAAGATGCACGGTCGTCAGGTGCGCGCCGTTTCGAATGCCAGGCAAGTCTCAACGCGCAAGGGTTCTACGCGGCATTGGGTTTCAGGCCGGTAGGGCGGATCGACGTGCGCATCGGCCCTGGGCCGATGTTACCCTCCGTCCTGATGCAGCGGGCCATTTGACGACCAAGCCGATTGAGGTCTTGCCTCAGTCCTCGAGTGGTTCCGGCGGGCGGGCGTCGCGGCCCTTGCCGAAGGTGTAGCCGGTTTCCACCGCCTTGCGGCCGAACTTGTCGCGCAGGGCATCGATAGCGCCTTCGGCCATGGCGCGCTTGCGCGACTGGATGTCGACCAGATCCGGCTGATCATCCACACGGTCGAGAGCGTCACCCTGCGGCCTGGAATTAATTCACCCCAGTGTCGCGCGAAGTTTCCTCCGCCAGCATGTCGCGCAGTTCGCGCTTCAAGGTCTTCCCATAGCTTGATTTCGGCAGCTCGGCGAGGAACCGGTAAGCCTTCGGCCGCTTGAAGCGTGCGACATGGTTTTGGCACAAGGCGTCAAGTTCGGCTGCTGTCGGGTTGCTGCCGGGCCTTGCAACGACAAAGGCGACAACCTCCTCTCCCCACTCGGCGTGAGGGCGGCCGACAACCGAAACTTCAGAGACGGCCTCGTGCTTCAGCAGCACCTCCTCGACTTCCCGAGGATAAATGTTGCTGCCGCCGGAGATGATCAGGTCCTTCGATCGGTCGAGCAGAGTCAGGAACCCGTCCTTGTCCATGACCCCGACGTCGCCCGTATGCAGCCAGCCGTTGCGTAGCGCGGCCGCGCTAGCTTCCTCGTTCTGCCAATAGCCGGCGAACACCGACTCACCACGCGCGCAGATCTCGCCCATCTCGCCGGCTTGCAGCGGCCGGTCGTCTGCATCCATCACCGCGCAGTCGACGACAGCTTGCGGGAAGCCCGCCGATCCGATCAGCGCCTCCCACCTGGGGTTCAAGCGGTCGGCGTAGAAGCGTTTGGCGAGCCCCGTGATGCACATTGGGGCCTCCCCCTGGCCGTACAACTGCGCAAGGCGCGGACCCAGCACATCCAGGGCGCGCTTGACGTCTTCCACCAGCATGGGCGCGCCGCCGTAGATGATCGTTTTCAGCCCTGACAGATCCAAGTCGCCAATTGCTGGATGATTGACGAGCCGGTGCACCATGGTCGGCGCCGCGAAAAGACTGAGTCTCTGATGCACCTTAGCCAGTTCAAGAATCTCCAGCGGATCGAAGCCGCCTGATTCGGGGATGATTTGAGTAGCCAAGCCCAACACATGAGGAAAGATGTAGAGCCCCGAGCCGTGCGACATGGGTGCGGCGTGCAGGATCGAATCGCCCGGCGCAATCGTGTCGATGTCAATGAAGTAGCTGGCGGACATTGCCAGTATGTTGCGATGGGTGATCATAGCCCCCTTCGGACGGCCGGTGGTACCTGACGTGTAAAAGAGCCAGCACAGGTCTTCAGGAAGGGCCGCCCATCGGCCTTCGATCGCTTCGCATTTCAGCGCATCGCTGTACTCGCTGCTCGCCACGTCGATGATGCTCCTTAGCCTCGGGACAGAGCGCCCCGCCTCGTTAAGCGCGCCGGCAAGGTCGACCGTCACGAATGCCGCCGTCGTGCCCGAATGCTCCAGCATGTAGGCTATTTCCCGGGGATGCAGCTTCGCGTTCATCGGCACGGCGACCAAGCCTGCTTTCCAGATGCCGAACATCACCTCGACGTACTCGGGCGCATTCTTCATCAGGAGTGCGACGCGTTCGCCTGCGGCCAGATTCAACCGGTTCTTGAGGAATCCGGCAATTGCCTCTGAGCGGGCTTTCAGCGCCGCATATGTGTGAAGCGCGCGGGGTCCGTGTGCAATCGCAACCGCGTTCGGTGCAATCCGGGCTGCCCGATCGAGAATGCCAGCGATAGACATGGACCACCCCCGGATCGATCATCAGGCCCGCCAGCAAACAACGGTGGAAGGCCGAGGTCAAGGCACTGCCACAATCGCCTCGGTAACTGCTACTGGCGCCGATCCCGGATCGGCAAGAACGTCATAATAGGCCAGATCGATATAAGCCGGATCGATTTGCGGCGCATCTGAAGGCCTCAATCCTCGATCGGCTCAGGCGGGTGGGCGTCGCGGCCCTTGCCGAAGGTGTAGCCGGTTTCCACCGCCTTGCGGCCGAACTTGTCGCGCAGGGCATCGATGGCGCCTTCGGCCATGGCGCGCTTGCGCGACTGGAGGTCGACCAGATCGGGCGGGTCGGCCTTGTCGTCGTCCGAGAGGTCGCTGACGCCGATGCCGAGCAGCCGATATTTCGTGCCGTCGGTTTCCTTGCGCAGAAGCTCCACCCCGGTCTGAAAGATGCGGTCGGCGAGCCGGGTCGGGTCGCCGAGCTGGCGATTGCGCGTGCGCAGCTTGAAATCCTGGGTCTTCAGCTTCAGCACCACGGTGCGCCCGGCAATGCCTGATTTCTTCAGCCGTGCCGAGACCTTTTCCGAAAGGCCCCTCAGCACCGCGACCAGCTCGTCCAGCGACGCGATGTCGGTATCGAAGGTGGTTTCGGCCGATACGCTCTTGGCGTCCTGGTCGGGATCGACGCGGCGGACGTCCTCGCCGCGCGAAAGGTGGTAGAGCCGGTCGCCCATCGTGCCGTAACGGCGCATGAGGTCGCCGCGATCCATCTGCTGCAACTGGCCGATGGTGCGGATGCCGTCGCGCTCCAGCGTGGCGTTGAACGCCTTGCCGACGCCCCAGATCATGGTCACCGGTTGCGCCGCCAGGAAGCCGACCGCCTCGGCTTCGCCGATGACCGAGAAGCCGCGCGGCTTGCGGAAGTCCGAGGCTATCTTGGCGAGGAACTTGCAGTAGGACAGGCCGGCCGAGACGGTGATGCCGACCTCCTTCTCGACCGCCAGCGCAAAGCGCGCCAGCACCACCGCCGGCGGCAGGCCGTGCAACCGTTCGGTGCCGGCGAGGTCGAGAAACGCCTCGTCGATCGACAGCGGCTCGACCAGCGGCGTCAGCGCCTGCATCATGGCGCGCACCTCGCGGCCGACGCGCACGTATTTTTCCATGTTGGGGCTGATGACGACCGCCTCGGGGCAGGCTTCGAGCGCCTTGAACATCGGCATTGCCGAGCGCACACCCTGGATGCGGGCGATGTAGCATGCGGTGGAGACAACGCCGCGTTTGCCGCCGCCGATGATCAGCGGCTTGTCCTTGAGCGCCGGATTGTCGCGCTTTTCGATCGCTGCATAAAAGGCGTCACAATCGATATGGGCCAGATGCAGCCGGTAAAGCTCGGGATGACGCGCAAGCCGGGGGCTGCCGCAGCGCTCGCAGCGGCGCGTCTCACTGCGCTGAAACGTCAGGCAGTCACGGCAAAAACCATGATCGGGATTGTTGACAGGGGCCGCCATCGCTGCGAACATAAAGAGAACAGAAGTAATGGTACGACAGTGCAAGGCCAGCGACAAGGCTGGCCTGGGGAGAACGCATGAGCACGACCATAGCGCCGCTTGCGCCCGAGCTTTGGGCCGATTTCGAGGACCTCTTCGGCAAGCAGGGCGCCTGCTACGGCTGCTGGTGCACGCACTTCCGGCTGGCTCCGGCGCTGCGCCGCGAGAGCAGCCGCGAACGCAACAAGGACCACATCAAGGCGCGCATCGAAGCCGGTCCGCCGCCGGGTTTGCTGGCATTCGAGGACGGCCAGGCGGTCGGCTGGATGCAGATCGGACCGCGCGCCGACGTGCCCGAATGGAACAATCAGGGCAGGGGGTCGGCACCGGTCGATCCTACCGACGCGGCGGATCCGGCCGTCTGGGCCATCTCCTGCTTCTTCATCCGCACCAAGGCGCGCGGCAGGGGCATCACGCATCGCCTCGTCGAAGGCGGCATCGGTTTCGCCCGCCAGAACGGCGCGCGGCTGGTCGAGGCGTGCCCGATCGACCTGTCTCGCGATTCGCGCTCGATCGGCCTGTTCGTCGGCTCGTCGCGGGTCTTCGAGAAGGCTGGTTTCGAGAGGCTTGTGGAACGCAAGGCGGGCCGGCCACTGATGCGGCTCGTGCTTTGATCGTGGTGGTCCGCCTGGGTGGCCTTGTTGATCTCACCTTGCGGTTGCAGCGGTAATTTCATACCAGACGAACGAAGCATTCCTTGAAGGCCAAAACGGAGAATTCGCGTGAACCGTACCCTGCCATTCGTGTTCCTTCTTGCGTTGAGTGCACCTGCTTTCGGTCAAACCGTCGACAGCCAGGGTGCGAAGCAATTGTCCGACGACCTGTCCCGCTATGTCGGCAAGCAGGCGATCGACAAAGGCATCCTGAAGGTTTCGCTCGAAGGCGGTGCCTACAAGATCGTCTTTGATTTCAAGGCACTTGCCGCATCATTCCCGGACCAGAAGCTGCTGAAGGTCGATTTTGCGCCCTATGCCTTGATAGTGAAGCCGCGCAGCGATGGATACTGGGATGTCTCGATGAATTTTTCGCAGAGCGCCTCCTTCGAGTTCAACGGGCCCGAGGGGCTGCAAAGCACGCAGTTTTCGATCAAGGACGGCAAGGGTTCCGGCGTCTACGATCCCAATCTGGCGGCCTTCACCAGCGGCACCAGTTCAATGGCCGGCATGACCATGGCATCGAAGGATGCCAAGCAGCACATGGAGGCCAGCACCGGGGCTGGCACCGCGACCATTGCCGCGACCAAGTCCGCGACCGGCGGCGTCGATTTCACGACCTCGCAAAAGGTGTCGAGTTTTGTCGAAGCGATCAATTTCGACGATCCAGAGAGCGGGTTGAAATTTCCGGTCACCGTCAGGTCGCCGGAACTGTCGGTCGAAGCCAGCGGCAAGGGCGTACGGACGAAGCCGTTGCTCGATCTCCTGGCATTTGCGGTGGCCAATGAAGACGAGGCGACGCTGAAGGCCAACCAGGCGCAGCTCAAATCGCTTCTGCTCGCCGCCTTACCGCTTTGGGAGCGTGTCGAGGGAATTTACGGCTTCAAGGATTTCGCGGTGGAAAGCCCGGTCGGCAATTTCGGCGCCACCCAGCTCAGCACCGCCTTCGGCACCGACGGCGTCGCCCAGAACGGTAAGATCACCTACGGCATCAAGGCGTCAGGGCTGACCGTGCCGCAGCAGCTTGTGCCGAGCTGGAGCGTCGCACTGCTGCCCACCGACATCGACCTGAACTTCGGCGGCGCCAATATCGACCTCGACAGCATGGCGAAGAAGGCGATCGAAGCCTTTGATCTCAATCAGGATCCGCCGCTGTCGGCCGAATTCGGCGAGCAGCTCAAAGCCGACTTCATGGCCAAGACGCCGAAGGTCGTGCTCGGCCACAGCACCGTGAAGAACAAGGACACGGAAATCGCGCTGGAAGGCGAGATGACGTTCCCCGGCGAAAAGCCCGAAGGAAACGTGACGGTCGATGTCACTGGCTTCGACAAACTTGTCGAAGGCCTGCAGGAGGCGGCGAAGTCGGAACCGGAGGTGGCGCAATATGTGCCCGTCGCCCTGATGGCGAAAGGTTTTGGCAAGACGCTGCCCGATGGCCGGCTGGAATGGATCGTCAATGCCAAGGCCGACGGTTCGGTCACCGTCAACGGCGTCATGCTCAAGCCCGCCGATCCGGCCGTGGACGACAGCATTGACGACGATGACAGTGGAGACGACAGCGGTGACGATAGCGGCGGGGCAGGCGCGAAACTCAACCCTTGAGGGCGGGGCTTAGAGCCCCAGCGCGCTTGCGATCTTCGGCGCGGCTTCGTGCCAGTCCTGGACGACGACGATGTCGTCCGGCACCGGCGGCAGGAATGCGCGCAGCGAATTGTCGGCCATCAGATGGATGAGATGCGCGTCAGCGACGGAGTTGCGCACCGACGCCAGATTGTGCGGCTGATCGTCGACGAAGACCACCGGCCTGGCGGCCTTGCCGCGAAGCTTGGCCACTGCCGGTCCCTTGGCCATTTCGGTGGTCAGAAGCGGGTAGTTCAGCCCGAGGGCATCGAGATGGGCGCGACGCACGGTACGGTGTCTGTGCGGCATGGCCGTCAGCAAGATGATTTCCGCGCGGTCGCCGAGTCCTGCCAGGGTCTCTGCCGCGCCGTCGGTAATGCTCTGCCAATCGGCTTGCGCGTCAAAGAAATCGCCCAGAAGTGCCGTGACTTCGGGCTGTTCGATCAGCCGGCCGCTGGCCGTCTCGGCGATGTTGCCAGTCAGACGGAAGGAAGCCAGCGTCAGGCCGAAGCCGCGCGCCTTGAGGAAATTCGGAAACGGACGGATGAATTCGAGCACGACGTCGTCGACGTCGAGCACCAGCAGCGGCCGGTCGTCGGCCGCCAGTTCCGCGATCTGGCGCGCGGTTTCGGGATCATCGCTCATGTCGAATGCTCGTGGTTGTCGTCGCCCAGCGGCAGCGCCCGCAAGGCCTTGCCGACGGCAGCCGGCGGCGTGCCGGTTTCCTCGGCAAAGCGCATCAGCGTTGGCTCGTGGGCGAGAATGAACTGCAGGACACCGGCCAGGAATCCCGGCTCGCTGGCTGCTTTGCGGATCGAATGCGCCTCTATGCCGGTGATTGCCAGAAAGCGCGGCAACAGCTCCGGATCGGAGGCGACGAAGCCCAGAGCCTTCACGGCAATCGATTCCGCTTCTTCGCGCATTGACGCTGCGTTTGCCATCACTACCTTCGGCGTGTGGAATGAGTCTCTCCCGCAGTAATGGCAAGAGTTGCTAGCGGCAAGCCATTAGAGCGTGGCGCGCCCTTTGGACGCGTAGGGACGAGGTGGAATTTGCGCTGTTTTCCAGCCGCGGATTTCCGTTTCGTCAATCATATTGCCGTAAAGTGAAGCAGGGTTTGATGCGTTCAAGCATGGGCGCATGACGGTCGCCTTCGAGCGGAAGGACTGCCGGGACGGGATATCGATGCCGAAGAAGGTCATGATCGTCGAGGACAATGAGCTTAACATGAAGCTCTTTCGGGACCTCATCGAGGCAAGCGGTTACGAGACCGTGCGCACCCGCAACGGTCTGGAAGCGCTCGATCTGGCGCGTCAGCACCGGCCGGATCTCATCCTGATGGATATCCAGCTGCCAGAAGTGTCGGGGCTGGAGGTAACCAAATGGCTGAAAGAGGACGACGAGCTGCACGTCATCCCGGTCATCGCGGTGACCGCCTTCGCGATGAAGGGCGACGAGGAGCGCATCCGCCAGGGTGGCTGCGAGGCCTATATTTCGAAGCCGATCTCGGTGCCGCGTTTCATCGAAACCATCAAATCCTATCTGGGTGATGCGTGATGTATCTTTTCAGCCGAGCCGGAGCCTTGTGAAATGACTGCGCGGATCCTCGTCGTCGACGACATCCCTGCCAATGTGCGGCTGCTGGAAGTTCGACTGCTGGCCGAATATTTCGAAGTGCTGACCGCCACAAACGGGCCGGATGCGATCGAGACCTGCGAGAACGGCAAGGTCGATGTCGTGCTGCTCGACGTGATGATGCCCGACATGGACGGCTTCGAGGTCTGCCGGCGGCTGAAGAGCGATCCGGCGACATCGCACATTCCGGTGGTGATGATTACCGCGCTCGACCAGGTTTCCGACCGGGTACGCGGGCTCGAGGCTGGCGCCGACGACTTCCTGACCAAGCCCGTCAACGACCTGCAGCTGATGACGCGCGTCAAGAGCCTGGTCCGCCTGAAGTCGCTGACCGACGAGTTGCGGCTGCGCGCGTCGACGACGCGCAACATTGGCATCGAAGAGCTTTTGAGCCGCAATTTCGCATCCGAGGACACGACACCGAAAGTGCTTTTGATCGACGAGCGCAAATCATCCGTGGAGCGCATCCAGAAGATGCTGCGCGACCGCGCCGACCTCGATGTCTCCAGCGATCCGCATGCCGGCTTCTTCCAGGCCGCCGAGACGTCTTACGAATGCGTGATGATCTCGACCGCGTTCGCCGATTTCGATCCGCTGAGGCTCTGTTCGCAGTTGCGCTCGCTCGATCGCACCCGTTTCGTGCCGATCATTCTTTTGGCGGAGGAGGGCGAGGAGGAACGCATCATCCGCGGCCTCGAACTCGGCATCAACGACTATCTGATGCGGCCGATCGACCAGCAGGAGCTGACGGCGCGGCTGCGCACCCAGGTGCGCCGCAAGCGCTACAATGACCAGCTGCGCGCCAGCGTCACCCAGACCATCGAAATGGCGGTGACCGACGGCCTGACCGGGCTGCACAACCGCCGCTATCTCGACAGCCATCTGCAGACGCTGTTCGATCGCGCCGTGGCACGGCGCCGGCCGCTGTCGGTGATGATCACCGACCTCGACCGTTTCAAGGCGATCAACGACGCGCACGGCCATGACGGCGGCGACGAAGTGTTGCGGGAATTTGCACGGCGGTTGCGCAAGAATGTCCGGGGTATCGACCTTGCCTGCCGTTTTGGCGGCGAGGAATTCGTCGTGGTGATGCCGGACACCGAGGGCGCGGTGGCCGAGAAGGTGGCCGAACGCATTCGCGCCGAAATTGCCCAGGCGCCTTTTGCCATCGGCCAGGACGGCAAGACGATCGAAGTCACCGTCAGCGTCGGCGTGTCGTCGGTGCTCAAGGGCGTGGATACGGTGGCGGCGCTGATGAAGCGTGCCGACCTCGCGCTCTACGAAGCCAAGAGCGGCGGCCGCAACCGCGTCGTCGCCAAGGCGGCGTAACGGTCCAAGCCTGATTATCCTGTCAACCCGACAGGGTTACCCGTTTACCTTAATCCAAGCGATTCGCGAGTCTTGGTTAAGAAACTGTTGATTTTCATATGCTCTTGCGCAAGTGTGCAGGCCAAGACGAAGCCGGCACGAGGATAGACCGCCGGCTCGATCCTCAGGAATACCCCATGATGCTCAGGTCCGCCGCATCTCCTGGGTCCGTGGGGTCGGCCGGCCGGCGCTGGCACATAGTGGCCTCCTCGTACCGCTGCCAAACGCCGACCGGCCCCCTTCTTTCCAAATCAACATCAGAGCTCCGTGCCAAAGCACGGAAGATTCTGGTCTTTTTAAAACAGCACGTGGAGCACCTGTCGATGTGCTCGCGCTGACGGAGCGCATGCTTTGGCGATCAGCGGAAACTCAATCGCTTCGTCGTCCACGGGCGGAGCAAGTAGCGTAGCGACGTAGCGCAGACCCTGGGATCCATGCCGCGACTCCAAGGCGTCGCTTCGGTGCAGAATTCTGCTCCGCTGTATTCCACGGCTGAGGTCGCGGCATGGATCC
>NZ_SMYZ01000142.1 GCF_004919685.1 Mesorhizobium norvegicum
CGCGCAGCGCCCCGCAGTAGCACCGGGTATCGTCGAGAAGCTGAGCATAGTCGCGACGATCGTAGGCGAGCGCGGCCAGCGAAGCGCGCAGCACAGCGCAGCCCTCGAATCCGGGGAGCGCGCACGGCACGCCCTGCCCCAGCGCCTGCTCCACCGCAGCGAGTTCCTCCGGCGCGATCAGGCCAAGATCGTTGCAATCGTCGAGCCAGAAAAGCAGCGCCAGTTCGCGATAGAACGCCACGATCAGCGTTTCGTCCTGCGGATCGCGGCCAGTGCGGGCGCTGGTGTCGTGCAGGCTCGGGTGGATGCGCTGCAGGATGTACTGGCCGCCCCTGACCGCTTCCACGGCATGCTCGTCGGCGAACCCTGTCAGGGAACGCCCCCACTCCAGCACCTGCTGCAGCGCGCTTTCGGTCTGGATCATAGCGCCGCTCCTGCTTCCTCGGCCAGGACGCGCCGCCCCCAACGAAGCGCCAGCCACAACCCGGCGAGTTCGGCCACGCGCACGACCCGGGTGGGGCAATACAGTTCCTTGCCGATCCACAGCGGCGTCTGCGGCAATGCATGCGCCACATGGCGAGCGAGCATCCACTCCAGCGCACGCGCCACCGCCTGCGCGATGCGCCGGCGCCCTGTCGGCTCTTCGCTCCCGTCCATCACGTGCAACGCGAACAGCGCATAGGCGGTTTCCTCAAATGAGGACGCGCAACCGGCGCCCCAGCCGCCGTCATCGCGCTGCGCCTGCAGCAGCGCCGCCAGCGCGCGCTCGTCGCGCCAATGGGGCTTGCCTTGCGCCAGTGCAGCGACCGCATGCGCGGTGGGATACAGCCACGAAACGTGCCATTTTTCGTTGTCCCATAGACCGTGCGGGTTGCGATTGGCCTCGACGTAGGCGCTGGTGCCGGCGGCGGGCTTTCCCAACAGTCGCAACGCATGCAAGGCATGGATGTTGGTCGACACCGAGGCATTGCGCTCGCCGGGGAAGGTGACGAATAGCTCGCCGATTTCGAAATCGCGCAACGCATCGACCGGCGGGTCGCGACCTGCAAGGCGCAGGACGCACAACGCAACGGAGGTGTCGTCGGCATCGGCTGCGAAGTGCAAGGCCGGGCCCAGACCGCGCACGCCCATGCGGGCGTCGAGCTGCGCGACGATCACGCGCACGGCATCGGCGAACGCCGGATGCGCGAACAGCCCGGCCAGATGCAGGGTGTACAGCGACCAGCATGGCTCGAACACATTGATCGGCCAGACGTTGGGAACGACACCTTCGATGCCGCTGCGCGTCGCCCGCGATGCCGCCTGCAGATACGCGTCGGTGCGCCCGACCTGCGGCGTGCTCCCATGTGTTACGGCGTGCGCACGCCACGAGGCGGTGGCCGCCGGACTGATGCCAATGCTGCCGTCGTCGTCCGGGCATGCGGTGGTCGGCGACGTTCCCCAGGCTTCCCAGGAGTGCAGCAACGGATGGCCGCTCGGCAACGTCGCCACCGCCCCCAACTTGACAAGGCACGCCTGCCGCAACGGCAACAGCGCCGGGTGGCGCGGAAACGCCACGCCGCCCAGCAAGGATGCGGCCTCGCCACACAACTGCGGCAGGATCAGCTCCGCGCCGATCGGCGCGTCTTCCGGCACCGAATGCGCGTAGGGATCGGGCTGGCGCTCGAGGAACCGGGTTGCAGCCTGGACTGCGTCGGCCGCGCCGGGAAGAGGATCGGCACGCTGCAATGTCAGCAACGCCGCCCAGGTGGGCGCATGGCGGAACAGCGGGAAGTCCGCGCTTCCCCATCCACCATCGGCATGTTGCTGCGCGATGAGCCACGCGTATGCGTCCTGCCGACCGGTGACGTTGCCGTGGAACTGCAGAGCTCGCGCCGTGTCGTAGACGGACGGACCGACGCTGCCCCCGTCGCTCATCTCGCTCAGCAGGTAGCGCAATTCGGAAAGGATCTGTTCGGACAGCGCGTTCACGCGGTATGTTCCTTCTGCAGACAGTTGACGAGAACCAGGATCGGGCAGACGCCCGCACGTCGCCGCAGGCCCGTCCCGGCCCGGCGCATGGGCAGCGCCGGACGGCCGCCCTGCTCCGGCGCGGCGACGCACCCCGATGCTGGCGCCGGTCCGCCGCATAGGCTTGCGCGCAGCGCGCCGCGTGTGCCGCGGCCGTGCTGGGCAACCGCTGCGATCGGTGCCGCGGATTCGGACACAGTCCAGCATGCACCGCTACCGCCGGCCGATCGCAGCGGCAAAGGGGCGACTCCATGCGGACGGGCGCGCTCATGCGCATGGCGCGTGCTTTAACAGATACGCGTTGGCCCGCTGCAGCATCTGCGCCAACCGTTCAGCACGCGGCCCCAGCGGGGCGATGGCCTCCCCGGCGTCGCGCAACAGCTCCAGCGCGAACTGGCGCGCTGCCTGCAGCCCCATGATCGACGCACAGGTCGGCTTCTGCGCCGCCGCGTCCTTGCCGGGGGTCTTGCCCAACGTCGCGGTATCCGCTGTTGCGTCGAGAATGTCGTCGACCACCTGCAACGCCAGCCCGAAACAGGCGGAGTAGCGATCGAGCGCACAGTACAGCGCAGCGTGGGCGGCATCCTCCGCGATGGCGCATAGCGCGCCCATGCGAACGGACGCGCGCACTAGCGCTCCGCTCTTCATCCGGTGCATCGCCACGATCCTGTCCAGCTCGACGTGCTTTCCGACCAGCGACAGATCCATGGCCTGCCCGCCTGCGGCACCCTCGGCGGACACCGCCTGCGCCAGTTCGCGCACGAGCGCGATACGGTTGTCGCCCGGCGCATCCAGGTTCGCCAGGGTCAGGAAGGCGTGTGCCTGCAGCGCATCGCCGACCAGGATCGCAGTGGCTTCGCCGAACTTGACGTGCACGGTCGGAAGGCCGCGGCGAAGCACGTCATCGTCCATTGCGGGCAGGTCGTCGTGGACCAGGGTACAGGCGTGCATCATCTCGATGGCGGCGCCGACATCGTCGAGCATGTGCGTCGGCGTGTCGGCCAGTGCGCCGGTAGCCAGACAGAGCAAGGCGCGGGTGCGCTTTCCGCCATGCAAGCTGGCGTAGCGCATCGCAGCCATCAGCTCGGTCTCACCGTCGTCTTCGGCGCAGAGAAGACGCGCCAGCGCCTGTTCGACCCGCTTTGCGCCGTCCTGCATCCAGATCTCCGGCGGCAGCCTGCCGGATGCGCCGCGCGCCTGCGCGCCCAATCCGCCGAGCGCGGAAACGCCAGTTCGGTCGTCGTGTCGCGTGGAACCGGTCTGGATGTTTTTCATGTCCTTGTACCTGACAGGAGACGGCCACGGCGAGCGGCGAGCCGCCGCGGCGTTGCCGGCGTCGCACCGAGCGCGCGCGCCGAGTGGAGCAATGCTGCGGGTCGCCGGCGCCGCTGCCTCGCCACACGGGGCATGCGATGCCAGCTCATGAGAATCCGATGCGGATTTTCATGGACGGATGTGCGGTCGGGAAATAGCGCCGACCTTTTTCGACGGCGCTCAGCAACCGCGGCCGCACCCCGGCCTTGTGCATGGTCAGTGCCAAGGCGATGCAGAACTGCACCATTTCCAGCCATACCAGGTGGTAACCGATGCAGACGTGTGGGCCGGTACCGAACTGCAGCATGTCCACCGGCCGGATCGGCTCCGTGCGTTGCAGCCACCGTGCCGGGCGGAACTGATCAGGCGCCTCGTGCAGCAGCGCAGAGGTCGAGAAATGCAGCAGCGGGATGCACAGAGGGGTGCCCGCGGGAATGCGCCGTTGGCCGAGTTGCAATTCCTGCAGCGCGCGACGCGGCAGGAGCGTGGTCGCCGGATGCACGCGCAGCGTCTCGCGGAACAGCGCCTCGGCGACCGGACACTGCGCCAGGTCCGCGTGCCGGGTCGGCACCGCGCCCACGCGTTGCGCCTCCTCGACCAGGGCGTCCCATAGCCCAGGCTGCCGCGCCAGCTCGATCACCATCCAGGCCATCGTCGAGGCGGTGGTGTCGTGACCGGCAAGCAGCAGCAGGCGGATATTGGCGACCAGGACGTCGTCGGAGAGCGCATCGTTGCCGCGATCGAAGGCGCTCACCATGTCATTGATCAACCCAGTGCGCGCGGCATGCGCGCGCGCGTCGCGGACGAACTGGCGCAACTGCGCGTCGATCCAGTCGCGGGCGGCGCGGCCGCGCCGCAAGGGCAGTCCGGGCAGGTCGACCGGGGGCGCGACGATCAACTGCAGCAGTTGCCGGTATTTGCGATGCCATCCCGGCAAGTCCTGCGCTGGGATTCCCATGAGGCTGAAGATGAGCTTGAGCATCAGGTCGCCGGTTTCGCGCAGGATGGTTACGTCGCCGCGGTCGCGCCACGCCTGCACCCGCGCCTGGATGACGGGCGCGAACAGGTTGCCGATGCCGGCCTGGGTCAGCCCCTTGGGCAGGAACGCCGCCTTGATCGCGTCGCGCGCCTGCCGGTGCGCGCCGCCGTCCTGAGCGACCAACGTTCCGCCAAGCAATTCGGGCGCGATCTCTTCGATCAGAGCCGAGGACACGTCCTTGTGCCGGAGCAGTGCGAACGCATCCGGATCCACGCAGGTCAGCAGGTGTCCGGCAGGGCCGAAATCCAGCCAGAAGTGGCTGCCCAGCGTCCGTTCCGCGCGCCGCAGCAGGCGCGGCAGGTCGCAGACGATGGCGGGAAGATGCCCGACCAGGGGGAAAGCGCCTGGCACGACCGGGATGTCGTCCCGCAGCCGGTGCCGACGGTCCAGCGGGTTGAGCAGCATGTCCATCAGCAGCGCGGCGCCGCGGCCGCTTCGGCGGTGTCGCCGGCAGGCCGCGCGGCGCGGCTGTTGCCACCGTCGGCGTACGTCGGCACATGCGCCAGCATGCCGCCGTCGATGCACAGGACCTGGCCGGTGATGAACGCAGCATCGTCGGAGAGCAGGAACGCCACCAGCGCGGCCACGTCCTCGGGGCGGCCGACGCGCTGCAGGAGCTGGTGCCGGCTCAGATGCCGTTGCATGCACTCGTCCAGCTTGGCTAGGAGACGCTCGGTCATGATGAGACCCGGCGCAACCGCGTTGCAGCGGATCTGCGCATGACCGTACTGGGTGGCGAGCGAGGTCGATAGCATGTTCATCGCCGCCTTCGACGCGGCGTAGGACGTCTGCGCGGTGTCACCGCTGAGCCCCTGGCACGACGACATGTTGACGATCGCGCCACCGCCGCGGGCGATCATTCGTGGGATGGCCTCCCGGCAGCAGAGCAGCGTGCCGCGCAGATTGGTCGCCATGGTCTGATCCCAGACCGCCAGGTCCAGGTCGAGGATCGCGCGGTCGCGCGGTGTCAGGTGCATGGCGCTCGCGTTGTTCACCAGCAGGTCGACCCCACCGAAGTGCCGCTCCGCCGTCTCGAACAGCGCTGCCACCGCCTGCGCATCGGCGATGTCCATGGCCAGGGCCAGCGCGTGGCCCGCTTCGGCCGTGATCTGCGCGGTGCAGGCGACGGCCGCCGAGCCATCAATGTCGGCCACCACCACTCTGCCGCCCTCGCGCGCGATGGCGAGGGCGCATGCCTTGCCGATGCCGGCGCCGGCGCCGGTCACCACGGCCACCTTGCCTTCAAACCGTCCTCCTGGGTTGCGTTGGTCTTTCGCGGCATGCCGCTCAGCCTGCGCCGGAGAAGGCGCAGGGTCGGCGCTGGCGCGCTCGCCAGCGTCGCTTTCGATGACCCGAATGGCGGCGACGGGGCACTGGCTGGCCGCGAGCCGCGCGGCGGCGTGCAGCGCCTGCGGGACCGTCGCCACGCACACTTCGGCCACGCCGTCCGGTTCGCGCTGGCGAAAGGTGCCCGGCAGCGTCAGCACGCACTGCCCGGTGGTTCCACACAGATCCTGGTCGACCACGACGCGCATCTCAGCCCTCCTGCGCATGCAGGCGCACCGGCAGCGCGCGGAACGTCCTAAGGAACGCGGAGGGTTCCCGGGTCGGCTGCTCGGCCAATGCCAGCGTGGGGAAGCGCGCCTGGATGCGCGGCAGGCTCTCGGCCAACTGCACCCGGGCCAGTTGCGCACCGAGGCAGAAGTGGATGCCGTGGCCGAAGCTCAGCATGATCTTCCCGTCGGTCGACATGCCAGGAGTGGTGCCGTAGAACCGCGCGGGATTGAAGCGTTCGGGATCGGCGAAGGCGTCCGGGTCGCGATTGCCGGCCGCGATGAGCACGCGCACGTCCGCGTTCTTCGGGATCACCACGCCGCCCAGTTCGATGTCGCGCTGGGCGATACGCGGAATGGAGCTGAACATGGCAGGCGCGTCGCAGCGCAGGACTTCTTCGACGAATGCCTTCACCCCCACAGCGTCTCCCTGCAGCCAGTGCCGCTGTTCGGGATACGCGAGCATCGCCAGGACCGCATGGTCGATGGTCGCAGCAGTGGTGGCGAAGCCGCCCAGCAGCATGCCCCACAGCATGCTGATCAACTCCGCATCCGACAGCGTGTCGGCATCGTCGTCGTGTGCGCCGACCACCATCGACACGATGTCGTTGCGGGGATCGGTGCGCTTGCGCTGTATGAGATCGCCGAAGTAGGCCTGCACCCTGGCGCTGGCCGCGTCCGCCGCGGCGAGCTGGGGATCGCTGGCGTGTGGGCTCAGGCCTTCCAGAATGGCGCCGATGCCGGCCGCGAGCCCGAACATGTCGTCCTGGGGCATGCCGAACAGTTCGGCGAAGACCAGCATTGGCAAGGCCAGCGCGAATTCCCAATGCAGGTCCACCGCCTCCCCGCGCTCAAGCGCGGGCGCCATGCCGTCCAGGCGCGCCGCGACGATGCGTGCGATGCTCGGCCGCAGGTTGTCGATCTGGCGCATGGTGAAATCCCGCGAGATCAGCCGGCGCAGACGCGTATGCGTCGGTGGTTCCTTCATCGCTAGCGTGGACGCCAGGAGATTGAGTGACAGGCTGGTCGCCGCACGCGGGAAATAGCGCGCCAGTTCGCCCGGCGCCGGTCCCCGAAACGCGTCGCCCGTGGCCTTGAGCGCCCAGAAGATGTCGGCGTGGCGGCTCAACAGAAAGAGGCCCGACGCCGCGCGATGCACCGGATCGTGCTCGCGCAACCACCGCATGAACGGATACGGGTCGTGGATGCACGCTGGCGACGCAAGTTCGGCGAAGGCGTCCCGGCATGCTGCCTTGGTTTCTTGCACGTCCATCTTGGTTACCTGTTGGCTGGCTGATCTGACCGGCGCGTGCTAGGCGCGCCGGCAAATTGCGGAGTAGATCGCGATTCCGGGCGGCGTCCGCGCGTCACCAGAGCACCGGGAACTCCTCGAACCCGCCAGTGATGATCTCCTTGCGCAACTTCAGTTCTTCGGGCGCCACGGCCAGGCGCAGCGCGGGAAAGCGCTGGAAGATCGAGCCGACCACCACCTTGAGTTCCAGCCTGGCCAGCGCCATGCCGATGCAGTAGTGCGGCCCGTGCGAGAACGTCAGGTGCGGATTTTCGTCGCGTCCGATGTCGAAGATTTCCGGGTCGTCGAAATGGCGCGGATCGAACGACGTCGCCGGCAGGCCGACCAGCACCTTGCTCTCCGCGGGAATATGCACGCCCGCGATAGTCACGTCGGTCCTCGGATAGCGCATGACGCCGTCCCAGCCCGCGCCCGGCGGGTACATGCGCAGGATTTCCTCCACCGCCTTGTCCACCAGGGATGGATCGCCGACTAGGCGTTCGCGCTGTTGCGGATGGCGGAACATGGCCAGCAGGCCGAATTCGATCTGCGCGACGGTGCTCTCGTGCCCCGCCACCAGCATGCCCGCCGCCAGGCCGATCGCCTCTTCCTCGGTCGCATTGCCCTGCTCGACCGCCGCGAGCAGATCCGTCAGCAGGTTGTCGCCCGGATCTTGGCGCTTGTCCCACATCTTGCCGCGAATGTAGGCGCGCAGTTCTTCCCAGGCCAGGCGCGACGCGCTGCGCGGGCCGCTTTCATGCTGGTGCGTCATCACTTCGTCGGACAGCCCGGCGAAAAAGGCGTGATCCTCGTAGAGCACGCCCATCAGCGCGCTGATGACCATGGCCGGCAGCGGAAAGGAGAGGTGGCGCCTCAGGTCGGCGGGCTGGGGCTGGGCCGCCAGCGTCTCGAACAACTGGGCGGCGATCGCCTCGACCTGCTGCGCGAGCACCTTCACCCTGCGGTTGCTGAAGGCCGGCGCCACGATCGTGCGTAACCGGGCATGCTCGCCCCCCTCGTGCGAGACCAGCCACCCCGGCGAACCGAGAATCACCGAATCCGGGGTGAATGCCGCCGGCGGCATTCCCGCCGGCCGGAACGCCGCGTCGGACAGCGCCGCCTTGGCCTCGTCGTAGCCTGTCACCCACCAGCCTTCGTGCCCGGAGGGGAAGCGCACGCGGTGGATCGGACCGTTGGCGCTTAGCGCCAACATCTCGGGCGAGGGCTCGATGTGGTCGACGCGCCACATCGGCAGCGTCGGCAAGGGTTGTTCGGACATGGTGGCACTTCACTCTCTAGCGATGGAAGGGCGGAAGGCGCTGCGGGCAGCGACTGACGATGGCATGTAGACGTCCTCCGCAGCGTAGCCAGACTCGATTATCAAGATCGGCCAACGTGTAACTGCCTAGGCATACCGCGTGGCGAGATGCAGAACTTTCTCCTGCGCCTTCAGGATAAGACGAGTGTGGTGGGCCTTTGAGTCGCAGCCGGCCATCAAGATTTCCTGCGCAAGGGTCGACAAGGGCGGCAGCCTGTTTGGGTACGGGGCGGTTTCGCCGAGGCCCCCTTGCATAGAATGTCATCTGATACGGATTTGACATTTTGCTTTTCTTTCTCCGTTTCATCGATCGCGGTGTCATCCACGAAATGGAGGTCGGTCGGCGGCTCCCGGCTCCCAACGAGGGAGTTTCAAAACTCGTGCCAATTTGGCCGACCCCGCAGAAGAAAAACATTGTGATTACTTTTCAGCGGATTAGCCTGAGGCTCAGACAAGAGCTCGGCGAAATAGGCCGGTGTCGCGGACCCAACAAAGACGACAGAAGAGTGTCGGATAGGCGACACCTTCTTTGTCAGTTGTCCCGTCCTGGAATGATGGCAGGCCACCTGACCCTATTGACCCATAGGAGGTTGGCTCAGGGGTTCACGTGCTTGCTTAGGCGCGCGCTCGAGGCGGCTTGCGGGCACGTTGCCAATGCAACACTGGCTATCCGCAACACCCCCATCTGGGTCGAATCCGGGACGGCCTGCGCGTCGGAGTCCAAGAAGTTAGGCGCTTGGGACGGCAACCTGATGACGGAATGGCATGTCCGCTACGGCGGTCGCGGCGTGATGACCTACTGGCATGTCGAAAAGGGCTCGACCTGCATTTTCTCGCAACTCAAGCGCTGTTCGTCTTCGGAGGTCGCCGCGATGATCAAGGGCGTGCTGCGACACTGCACCAACGTGGAGATTCAGGGCCAATATTCGACAGCCATGGCCAGAGCGCCGTCGGCGCCGCTTTTTGCCGCCTGCTCGGGTTCACCTGCCGCCACGCCTGAAGGCGATTGCCCGGCAGAAGCCGGCGCCGTCAGGCCTGCGCGCTGAATTGCCCAATCTGCTTCCCATTCTTTCCAACGTCATCAACTGAGAGGAGGTTGAGCAGCAGTATGGCCACAGTCAATCTGGGCCGGCATCGATCTGACTGCCATCCCGAAATATCACGGTCGCAGCGGTGGCCAGAACGACCATCGGAATAGCCTCCGGCCTTCGTTCATCCCGAAGAAGGGATGACCGACCAGTCCGTTTTTCGCGCGCGAATGCGGCAGCTCCATTGCGATCGCGGCAATTCGGATTGGCGCGGGGCGCCATGTGCTCCGACCCTGAGGGCTGTCCCGGTCGGCACGAGCTATCGCTCAGCGGCGATCAAGTCATCGGTTTTCGGAATGACCGGCGACGCTTCGTCTCAACGACTATGCCGGCCGGGCTGTCGGCCGTATTCTTCGCCCTGAAGACGGCGGTTCGCTTCGGTTTTGGTTTGGGTGGCGCTCGAGGCCCTAGCCTTGGCTCCGGCGTTTGCTTGCTCTTTTGTTTGTCCTTGCGGGCGTAAAGCAAAGCCTTGGCGGTCGCCGCGTCCGCATCCGAGACCACGCCGGCCGGCTTGCCATCGAGATCAATCCGTGCGGCGCCGGCATCCAGTCTCGCCAAGTATTTGGCCATCTTGGTATACGCCAGCAGGGCTCTCCTCAATTCATCATCGGACAGTTCGCCATCGAGCACCCGAATGTCGTGATGGATGCCGATCTTGAGCGGCCTGGGCCCTTTAGGATTGAACGCCGCAGGCCACTTGGCCGATAGATAGCGGAAAAGCTGTGCAGGCGATTTGCCTCGGCTACAGCTCAACATCATAAGCCTCGCCCCATTGTTTTCGTTTGCAATTCGGACCTTCCTAGCACGGATATATGCAATGATTTGGAAAAATGAGCATTCGCCCCGCAGGGCAAAGCAGCGGGCGCCTCCTCATTCGGACACGCGAAGTGCCTGGTGGGGCCGAGCAGGATCGGCACCAATCACGCCGAGCCGTCCCGATAGAGTTCACAGCCATACATCAGGGTCGGTGGAATGCTGTTCCCCAATATCTCCGCCAGCTCATTGACCCTTGGCAGCGCATCTCAAACGCCGGCAGCGAAAAAGACTCGACGGCCCTCCGCGGAGGGCCGTCAGCGAGTAGGACCCAAAACCGTCGCGGCTCCTCTGACCCGTTCGGCCGTTCCGTCGTACCAGGGCGTCGCGTAGCGCGAAAGCTAATCAGGCGACCGTTCCGTGATCTCGGCCGGATCGACGCCGCCCTTGGACAGGAAGGCAGGCGAATGGCTGGCAAAAAGCGGTCCGCCGCAACCCGGCGTCGATCCCCAGAACCTGGCGC
>NZ_SMYZ01000143.1 GCF_004919685.1 Mesorhizobium norvegicum
GCCGTGAATGGGGCGGCGGGCATCTATATCCAATTCGTCTACATGTTCCGGAATTATTTTTAGCACATGCTGATTGAATCGCGGTTCGTGGGTCCAGTGCATGCGTCTGAAGTTCGTCCCGCCTTTGATGCCGACCCTTGTCGAGCAACCGCCGGAAGGCGACCATTGGATTCATGAGGTCAAGTTCGATGGGTACCGATCGCAACTGATCGTCGATGACGACGGCACCAGGATCTACACGCGCAACGGCCATGACTGGACGGCGAAATATCGCGATCTGGTGAAAGAGGCGGCGAACCTTGGCGCCGAGAGTGCGATCGTCGACGGCGAGATCATCGTCCTAAACGAAGCCGGCCTGTCTGACTTCGGCGAGCTACGGAAGGCCATCACCAGGCGCCAACACGACCTGTATTTCGTCGCCTTTGATCTCCTGCACCTCAACGGCCACGACTTACGCGACATGCCGCTGGAGGATCGGCGCGAGATCCTAGCCGAGATGATCCCGAAAGGCAGTCGCATCCAATTCAGCGAAGCGCTGCCGGGCACTGGCGTCGCCGTCTTTCATCTCGTCGACCAGGCCGGCTTGGAAGGCATGGTGTCGAAGCGGCGAGACAGCAAATACCGAAGCGGACCGTCGACCAACTGGCTGAAGGCCAAATGCTACTCGATCGATGAATATGAGCTGCTAGGCGTCGAGCGTGAGGCTGGCAAGCCGGCGTTCGCTCTGATGGCCGAGCGCGGCACCGGGCGCTACGTCGGCAGCGCGTTCGTCACCTTGAACCGGGAAATGCGGGAGAGGCTATGGAAACGCGTCCAGGAGCGCGCAGGCACGGCGCCCAACGGCATGAAGCGGCGGGCGACGCAGTGGGTTAAGCCCGGGTTGATCGGCCGTGTGAAGCATCTGCGGGGCGAGGAAGACCTCCGCCACGCCTCGCTGCAGGATTTCAGAGAGGAGGACTAGATGCCGATTAGACGAAAAGCTGTGGACGCCGGGATTTTTGATCGTGCCGAACTGGCCCTGCTAGGGCGGGTTTTCGACCAACTCAAACTCGTCGACGACCAATCGCCCGATGCGCAGGGCCGATTGGCCTCCCGGATCATTGCCAACTACATGGCCGGGATAAAGGATGAGGCCGATCTCGTCTCACTGTCGAGACAGCCGCTGGGGCGTTAGCCCAAGGCGTAACAATTTGAGCGTCGTCAAGGCGGTGGAACCTAATATCGGCACCGAGATTAAGCGGTCATGAGCACACGCGGAATCAACTTTCTGGATCAATGGCTGGCCAACAACGTGCCTGAGACGACGAAGGCTGATGTCATCTCGGTCGACGAGCTCACGCACAAGCTCATCGCCGACGCCAAGGCGCTTGGCATCGAGCGCGTTGAGATCGACGAAGAGGTGGGCAGCCTCTATCGCACGATCCTCGACGCGATTGTGCATTACGACCCTGGACTGCCCTGAATAAGCCCTTGCCAATGAGATCGAGGCGAGGAATATAATCCTCACGTTGCGGCGAACCCCATCAACGGAGATCGCCAATGGCCAGGACCAAACCGTCAAAGCAGCTCTCGCAGGAAGAGATCGAACGCTTTCTGACGGCAGCAGAGGCGCTGCACAAGAGCATCGTGAGGCCCTTCATATCCCCACATTGCGAGCACTACCGGGCAACGCGTGTCTTGCATGAGGTGCTGTTGAACGCCGTGCGGGAAGTCACAGGGAAGGAAGTCGCCTTCATTCAATGGAACGGGACAGGGCCGTCTAAGGGGCCTACGGCTGGGTAGCGCCTAGCGCCCGATGCTTGTGACGGAACATTAGCAGTTTCGGATAGTTGAGTTCATGCTCGGATGTCGTTGGCATCCGGCGAAGGCTGTTGGGAAACCTTCAGCCGGCCCGCGTCATCGGTCCCTCCATGGCGCGGGTTTTCATTGATCCGTGGTCAGGACGGTGCGCCAGGGCGGCGTGTCGGCCATCTCTTCCTCGCGAAAGACAAGGCAGAGGCAGAACGCGATGGAACAGGCAATGGCCCAGGATGGGGAAGCGCTGAGATTTAGCTGCCCCCTGCTTTGCTGAATACAACCGTGCCGTCGTCTTTGCGAACTTCCACCGCCACGATACCGGACTTTCGATCTGGAAAGGTCGACAGCGCGTATTCCCGTGCCGCTTTCTCGGCATCAAATGGCGT
>NZ_SMYZ01000144.1 GCF_004919685.1 Mesorhizobium norvegicum
GCGCTCGCCCATGTCGGCCCGGTCAACGCACCGGAATTCGCCGATGTCATTTCCACCGAAAACCGGCTGAAGGCGCCGGCGGAAGCCACCGGCGGCAGCGTTCGCCGGCTGGCGTCATCCACGGCCCTTGGCAGCGACGTGACGCTGCCTTCCATCGTGCCCGTGCGCTCGGCTGGTGCTGCGTCCGGCAGCGACTGGATCGGCCTTCGCACGACCGACGACAGCGTGCTCAAGGCCGTCTCGCGCGTGCCGCTGTTCGGCGGCTTCCTCGGCCTCGGCCTGCTGCTTTTGGCAATGGGTTCGATGTGGTACCGCGAGGGGCGGTAGCTTCCTTTTTCCTTCTCCCCGTNNAGGGCGGATGAGGGGCAGCCCCGGCCTGAAATGATCAGCGATCTTGACGGCAGACATATGATGGCCAACGTCAGCGCCGCCCCTCATTGTCCTGCCGGGTCCTGCCGGACATTTCTCCCCGTAAACGGGGCGAAAGACGCTGTTGCGAGTGATTTCGCCAATCACCAGCGTTGCAAAAAGGAAGCTAAGGACAATCCCTGCCCTACTCCTCCGGCTCGGTCGTGAACATCAGCGGATAGCCCTTGGCCTTGCCGGCATCGGTGGCGCGCGTCGCCTTGGTCTCGGCGACATCCCTGGTGAAGACGGCGACGACGCAGACGCCGCGCCGGTGCGCGGTGATCATCACCCGGTGCGCCTGGTCTTCGCTGAGCTTGAACTCGCCCTTCAGCACCGTCACCACGAATTCGCGCGGTGTGAAATCATCATTGACGAGGATGACCTTGTAGAGCTTCGGCCGTTCGACCTGCGGCTTGACTTGGGTACGCGGTTTTGTGGTGATTTCAGGCATCGGAACCGACAATTTGTATAAGCGACCTGACCGCCATTCTGGCACCAGCGAAAGCGGCCGTCCATTTTGATTGACGCGCAAAGCCAATGTCCGGCGGGCGCGGGCATTCACAATCATGTGGGAAAGTGTCGGTTGCCGTTCAACGGCCCTGGCGGCCAAAGATGCGGCGATTTGCGCCCGCGTCTGCCCGACGTTCCAGCCATGCCGCGATCGGCCATGCGACGGCGCAGATCAGCGTCGCGCCGGTCAGCATGATCAGCAGCCAGGTCTGTGCCGGGGTGATGTAGTCCCAATTGGTGGAAATCGCCGGCGCAAACAGCGAAGGCTCCGTGCGCCCGCTGGCCGGATCCGGTACCGGGCTGGCGGTGAACAGGATCAGCACCCTGGCGACGCCGGTGGCCACCAGGCCGCCGATCACCATCGAGCGCAAAATGGACGAAAGCCGCTTCTTCATGCGGATTGTCCTACACGACCGGCATTGCAAACGGGTTAAGCACGATCGAGATGCGTGGCTGGAAGCCGCCGGTGTTCAGCTCATCGACCATGCACTTGGCAGAAGGCCGCCCCAGCCGGTTTGCGGCTGGAACGGCCCTGCTAGAACTGACCTCGAAGCTGATCAGGGCTTCTTCGGAGCAGCCTTCGGGGCCGCCGCCTTCGCGGGCGCCTTCTTGACTGGGCACTTGTGCTTCTTGGTCACCTTGCAGACGGTCTTCTTGGCGACCTTCTTCGGAGCAGCCTTGGCCGGAGCGGTGGTCGTCGCGGCAGCAGCCGGAGCGGTGGTCGTGGTGGCAGCAGCCGGGGCAGCGGTCGTGGTGGCGGCTGCGTTGCCGAGAACCGGCATCGAGAAGGCGAGAGCAACGGAGAGGCCGAGGGCGGACAGGAGGGACTTTTTCATGGCTTCATTTCCTTTTTATGCGGGTCGAATTTCTGATGTCACTGAACCGGGTCGTTCGGTGTCACTCCAAGCAGCTTCAAAGCGTTGGCGAGCATCCGGATGCCCTGCGCCTGTTTCTTGGCGGCGCAGTACCGGTTGCCCTTTCTCTGAAGTGCCTTTGCCGCGGTGACCTGCGTTGCCGTGGCATGGGTTTCGAGGGCTTCATCAAATTGGTGGCTGAGATTGGCGCACCGTTCGCTCCGGGTCGTGAGCGTCACCTTTGCGTCCGATTGTCCGACAGCGGCAGTGACCAGGCCAAGGCCCAGCAACGCACCCAACAAACTGATCGACAACCTTGGCATCGGTTTATCCGTAAACCCGGAGACTAGCGTCGCAGCCGATGACCTGACCGCCACGAGATCCGTTATGCCTTTGAAATTTTTCAGGAGTTTTTCTGAACTGTAGAATTTTGTTTCTGGATTGTGTCTGAGAAAGCCGGTGTGAACCCATCATCACCACTGGCCAACATATGGCCTGAATTCTATCGTGTGGGTTGCGACAGAACGGCTTGGCAATCAACAATGACAGGGCTGCTGTGAAATCCGACGCACACATACTGATCGTCGACGACGACAAGGGCATCCGCGACCTGCTGCAGGAATTCTTCCAGAAGCGGGGCCTGCACACCTCGGTTGCCGCCGACGGCATCGAGATGGAGACCATCCTGCGCCGCACGCAGGTGGATCTCATCGTCCTCGACGTGATGCTGCCCGGCAAGAGCGGGCTGGAGCTGTGCCGCGACCTGCGCGCCCAGTATTCGACGCCGATCATCATGCTGACCGCCGTCACCGAGACGACCGACCGCGTCGTCGGCCTGGAGATGGGCGCCGACGATTATGTGCCGAAACCCTTCGACCCGCGCGAGTTGCTGGCGCGCATCCGCGCCGTGCTCAGGCGCAATGGCGCCGCCGAACCCAAGCGCGCCACCACCAAGCAGATCTACCGTTTCGCCGGCTGGACGATGGACAGTTCGCGGCGCCGGCTGATCGCCCCCGACGATGTCAGGGTCGAGTTGACCATGGCGGAATTCAACCTGCTGCAGACCTTCGTCAAGAGCGCGCAACGTGTGCTGACCCGCGACCAGCTCATCGAACTGTCCGGCGGCGACAGCGACTATTCCTTCGACCGCAGCATCGATATCCTGGTCAGTCGGTTGCGGCGCAAGATGGAAGACGACCCGAAAACACCCAAGCTGATCCTCACCGTGCGCAGCGGCGGCTACCAGTTCCTGCCTGAGACGACCTCCGAATGAGACGTTTCCTGCCGCAGACCTTGCCTGTCTGGGTGCTGCTGATCGTCATCGCCGGCCTGCTGATCAGCCAGGTCGCGACCCTCTACATCGTGTCGCGCGACCGCGCCGCCGCCAATGACGAGGTCGACCTCTACCGGCTCAACGACCGCGCTTACTCGCTGGTGCAGCTCATGCATGACGCCACGCCGGAGCAACGCAAGGCGACGGCGACCGGCCTGTTCAATTCCACCTACGCGCTCACCGTCTCGGACACGCCGGCGGTCACCTCGTCGATTGCCGGCGACGACGAACTGGCGGAACTCGAAGACATCCTCGTCGGTCGGCTGTCGAAGTTCGGCATCACCGATGCGCGCGTGCGGCGCGATCCGGCGACGCGCGAGGCCGACGACGCCACCGGCATGGCGCCGGGACCCGATATCGGCCAGGTGGAACGCGACCTTCTGGTGCTGGCAGCCGACTTCGCCCAGAGCGACAAGCTGACGGCGTCGGTGCGTTTCGCCGACGGCCAATGGCTGAACTTCACCGAGCCGAACACGCCCGTCGGGCCGATCCTGAGCTTCGACAGCCTGCCGCTCTATTCGCTGATCGCAGGCCTGGTGGTGATCATGTCGATCTGGTCGTTGCGCCGGCTGACGGCGCCCTACCGGATGATGGAAACCGCCGTGAACCGGATCGGCAAGGACCTGAAGAGCCCGCCCATCGCTGAAGGCGGCAGCCGCGAGGTGCGCGCCGCCGCCAAGGCGATCAACGCCATGCAGGCTCGGTTGCGCGAATATGTCGAGGACCGCGAACATCTGGCGGCGGCACTGGCGCATGATCTGCGCACGCCGATGACCAGGATGCGCCTGCGCCTGGAGCTGTTGCGCAAATCGGCGGTTCGCGAGGCGCTGGCGCACGATCTCGCCGATGTCGAGAGCATCGCCAGCTCGGTGATCGACTTCGCCACCTTCGAGGTAACCGAGGAAAAGAACGAACGCATCGACTTCTGGTCGCTCGTGGAATCGATCGCCGACAGCTATGACGACGTCTCGTTCGACGACGATACAAGATCACGCGGTCTGATCTGCATGGCGCGGCCGGTCGCGCTCAAGCGCTGCGTCACCAATCTGGTGCAGAACGCGGTCACCTACGGCAAGAAGGCGCATCTCAGCTTGCGCCGGTCGGAAAACATGATCCTGCTCACCATCCGCGATGAAGGGCCGGGCATACCGCAGGCCCAAATCGACGCCGTGTTCGGCTCTTTCGTGCGCCTCGAACAATCGCGCAACCGCCAGACCGGCGGTCTCGGGCTGGGTCTCACCATCGCCCGCAACATCGCGCGTGCCGCCGGCGGCGAGATCAGCCTGTCCAACAATCCGGGTGGTGGCCTGCTGACGCAACTGCGCCTGCCGCTGGCGGCTTAAAGACGTAAAAACGAGGCGCGCCCGATCGCAGCGCCTCATCGACTTCCGGTTCCGAAGAAACTACCGCCGCAGCACCGCGCTCAACACATCGCGGATGCCGATGGCGCCGACAAAGCGGGACTGGTCGTCGAACAGCGCCACGGGTGCGGTCTGCGAACGGTGCATGGCCAGCATCACGGTTTTCAGCGACGTGCCGGGATTGGCCCAGAACACCTGCGCTACTTCCTCGGGCTGGCCCTCGACGTCGGCGCAGGACACCCACACCGCCGGCTTGCCGTCGCGTTCGGCCGCCGCCACCAGCCCGTGATCGTCGATCTTGAAGCGTGTCGTCTTGCGTCGGTCGAGCCACACCCAGCCATCCTTGCCGTGATCGAGGTCGCGGCGGTCGCGCATCACGTTCCAGGCGGTCAGCACCGACAGCGGGTTCACATTGGCGATGAAGTCGCGGACATAGTCGTTGGCGGGCCGCAGCACGATGTCTTCCGGCGCGCCGGTCTGCACGATGCGGCCACCCTCCATGATGGTGATGTGGCTGCCGATCTTCAGCGCCTCCTCGAGGTCGTGGCTGACGAAGATGATGGTCTTCTTCAGCTCGGCCTGCAGCTGCAGCAACTCATCCTGCAGCTTGGTGCGGATCAGCGGGTCGAGCGCCGAGAACGGCTCGTCCATCAACAGGATCGGCGCCTCGGTGGCGAAGGCGCGGGCCAGGCCGACACGCTGCTGCATGCCGCCCGACAGCTCATGCGCATATTTCTTCGACCACTGGTCGAGATTGACCAGCTTGAGCTGGCGTTGCACGCGCTCCTTGCGCTCGGCTTCCGGCACGCCGGCGAGTTCGAGGCCGAGGCCGACATTCTCCTCCACCGTGCGCCAGGGCAGCAGGCCGAACTGCTGGAACACCATCGCCACCTGCTTCTGGCGCAGACGCCGCAACGTCGCCTCGTCGCAAGTGACGACGTCGACCGTCTTGTCGCCATCCTTGACCAGCACCTGGCCGCGCGACACCACGTTGAGCCGGTTGACCGCCCGCAGCAATGTCGATTTGCCCGAGCCGGACAGGCCCATCAGCACCGAGATCTCGCCCTCGTTCACGGTCAGGCTGGCGCCGGCGCAGCCGAGCACATTGCCGGTCTTCTCGAGGATCTCGGCGCGGGTGGCGCCGGCGTCGATCATCGCCAGCGATCCGGCCTGGTCGGCGCCGAAGACGATATCGACGTTCCTGAAATCGACGGCGACGGTCATTTCTTGCCTCCAACCGCAATTCGGGTCATCCGGTCGAGCACGATGGCGAGCACGACGATTGCCAGGCCAGCCTCAAGCCCGAGGTCGATGCGGCGCGAGCCGAGCGCCCGGTTGATTTCGGTGCCGAGGCCGCCGGCGCCGATCAGCGCTGCGAACACCACCATCGACAGCGACAGCATGATCGACTGCGTCAGACCGGCCATGATGGTGGGCAGCGCCGAGGGCAGCTCCACCTTCCACAGCAGCTGGCTCTTGGTGGCGCCGAAAGCCTCGCCGGCCTCGACGATCGACTTCGGCACCGAGACGACGCCGAGATGGGTGAGCCGGACCGCGGTCGGGATGACGAAAATGATGGTGACGATGAGGCCGGGCGCGTTGCCGAGGCCAAACAGGGTCAGCACCGGGATCAGGTAGACGAAGGTCGGCAGCGTCTGCATCAGGTCGAGCACCGGCAGCATGACGCGATAGACCTTCGGCTTGTGCGCCGCCCAGATGCCGAGCGGCACGCCGATGGCCATGGCCATGGCAGCGGCCGCGACGACCAGCACCAGCGTCTGCACCGTCTGCTTCCACAAATTCTGGTTGATGATGAAGATCAGGCCGAGAAAGACGCCGATGGCGAGCGGCCTCGAGCGCTGCAGCAACCAGGCGATGACGGCGATGATCAGCGCCAGCAGCACCGGCGGCACCATCAGCAGGATGCCGACCAGCCCGTCGAGCAGGAAATTGAGGCCATTCGAAAAGGCCCTGAACACAGTGTCGAAATTGTCGGTGAGGAAACCGAAAAACGCCTTTCCCCAGGCGCCGATCGGAATCTTGTGATCGACCATGAATTTCGAAATCGGATCCATATCGCCCCTCTCATGCAGGAGACCGCCCTGCCCTCGGCCTCAACCATCGTCCCGTCATCTTGTCACAGGATATGAAAAAGGGCAGCCTTTTCTAAATGGCTGCCCTTCCTGGTTCGGCTTTGCCGAATTCAGTCGGCTCAGCTTCCGAGCGCGGTCTTGACGGCAGCCGCAGCGTCGCCACCGTCGAAGGTGGTCACGCCGGCGATCCACGGGGCAACCGCGTCCGGGTGCTTCTTCAGCCAGTCGGCCGCAACCGTGTTGGCATCGCCGCCCTTGAGGATCGCGTCCATCATCTGACCTTCCATGTCCAGATTGAACTTGAGGTTGGCGATGAACTTGCCGGCATTCGGGCACTCGGTGGTGTAGCCCTTGCGCACATTGGTAAAGACGGTGGCGGCGCCGAAGCCGCTGTCGCCCATGCCGTCGAGATAGGTGATCTTCATGGCGCCCATCACCGGATGCGGCGTCCAGCCGAGGAAGGCGATCCACTCATTGTTCTTCATCGACTGCTCGGCCTGCGTCAGCATGCCGGCCTCCGAGGATTCGACCAGCTCGAAGCCTTCGAGATTGTCCTTCGGGTTCTTGATCATGTCGAGGATGATGCGGTTGCCGTCATTGCCCGCCTCGATGCCATAGATCTTGCCGTTGAACTTGTCCTTGAACTTGCCGATATCGGTCAGCGACTTGACGCCGGCATCCGCGACATAGGTCGGCACGACGATGCCGTAGCCGGCGCCGGTCAGGTTCGTGCTGATCGTCTCGACCGAACCGTCGGCGGTGTAGTCCTTGATGTCGTTGGTCATCGAAGGCATCCAGTTGCCGAGGAAGACATCGAGGTCCTTGTTCTTCAGCGAAGCCATGGTCACCGGGACCGACAGCTGGATCGTCTGCGGCTCGTAGCCGAGTGCGGTGAGCAGCACCGATGCAATGCCGGTCGTCGCCTGGATGTCGGTCCAGCCGACATCGGAAAGGCGCACCGCCTTGCAGCTTGCCGGATCACCGGCGAAGGCAGCGCTCGTGGACAACAATGCCGCCAGGCCGAGGCCGGCGACGAAGGAATTCATGCGCGACATAGATATTCTCCCATTGTGATTCTTTGGCGAGGCGTAGTAACGGTTTCTCTGCCCGCCTTGTTTCGTCAGCCAAACACCATTCTGGTGTGGATTCAAGCGTTAAGGCAATCACGATCAACGGCGCGGGCTGGCCAATGAGCGACACGGCCGACGCTTTTGTCGTGCCGGACAGCTTTTTCAGAGACGGGCCGGCTTTTTCAGGGGAATGCCGCCGCGGCCCCTCCCCGTATCAGGCCAAGTCGGCTTAAAAGAGCGGCATGGCCAAGCTCTATTTCCACTATGCGACGATGAATGCCGGCAAGACGACGATGCTGTTGCAGGCGTCGTATAATTATCGCGAGCGCGGCATGGGCACGATGCTGTTCGTCGCCGGCCACTACCGCAAGGGCGATACCGGCCTGATCTCGTCGCGCATCGGCCTGGAGACGGAAGCCGAGATGTTCCGTGACGGCGACGATCTGTTCGCCCGCGTCGCCGATCACCACGCGCACACATCGGTGCATTGCGTCTTCGTCGACGAGGCGCAGTTCCTCGAGGAAGAGCAGGTCTGGCAGCTCGCCCGTATCGCCGACCGCCTGAAAATTCCGGTCATGTGCTACGGCCTGCGCACCGATTTCCAGGGCAAGCTGTTTTCCGGCTCGCGCGCATTGCTGGCCATCGCCGACGATTTGCGTGAAGTGCGCACCATCTGCCGCTGCGGCCGCAAGGCGACGATGGTCGTGCGCCTCGGCCCCGATGGCAAGGTGGCGCGCCAGGGCGAGCAGGTGGCGATCGGCAAGGACGTCTATGTCTCGCTCTGCCGCCGCCACTGGGAAGAAGAGATGGGCCGCGCCGCGCCCGACGACTTCATCGGCTTTATCAAAGGCTGACTCTATCTCTTGATTTTTGGAGCAGTTCCTAGAGCATGATGCCGAAAAGTGTGAGGCGGTTTTCGGACGACATCATGCTCTATCTATTTGATTTAGAGCCGGATGATTTCAGGTCGATTCGACCTGAAATCATCCGGCTCTAGGGGGAAGCGCCACGTGCTTTCGCGGGAATTGCTCCGGGCTCATACAGTCGAGACACGCCATTTCGGAAACCGCCAACCCAGCCGCACGCCAAGCGTTGCCAATGCGATCAGCGCCATGCCGGCTGCCTGCGCCGGTCCGAGCGGATGCCCGTAGATCGCCCAGTCAACGATGATCGCGACGACCGGGTAGATGAAGGTGATCACGCCGATCACCGGTGTCGTCAGGCGCGGAAAGGCCGAATTCATCAACACATAGGCAATGCCGGTGTGCAGCACGCCGATGCCGAGCAGCCAGCCCCATGACGCGGGCGCAACATGTTGGCCGATGCCGGCGAACGGGGCGAGCATGACGATACCAACCACCGTCTGGCAAAGCACGGTGATCTCGGCGCGCTGCTGGCCAAGGCCCTTGGCGAGGATCGTTGCAACGGCATAGAGCAAGGCGGCGCCCAGCGTCAGCGCAATGCCCAGCGCCCGGCTGGCATCGGGATGGCCGTGCGCGACGACGAGGCCGCTGGCCAGCACGACCCCGACAAACGCCCCGAACATCCACAGCAGTTGGTCGAGCGAGATGCGTTCCCTCAGGAAAGCCACGCCGATCAGGACCACGAAGAACGGCTGGACATGGTAGACGATCGTCGTCGTGGCGATCGACGTCATGGCGAAGCCGGCGAAGAAGGCCGTCCAGCTCAGCACCATGCAGACGCCGGCAAGTGCTGCAAGGGCAAGCCGGGACGGCGACAGCGTCCGGTCCGGCAGATAGCCGCGCAACAGGCACCATGCGAACAGGAAGATCGCGCCGAACACGCACCGCCAGAAGACGACGGTGACGGGATGCAGTCCCGATTCCGTGACGAAAGCGCCGACCGTTCCGGCGATCACCATCGCCAAAGCGAGGCTCGCGGCCGGAAAGCGGGCTGTCGATGCGTCTGCCATGGGGTGTTCGTCCAGCTGGTGCGGCAGCCATCTGGTCACTGGCAAGGCTTTCAAACAAGCGAATAGATTTGGGAACATCTATTCGATATGCTGATAGCACCATGGCCGCGCCACTCGACCTCAATCTGCTGAAAACCTTCGTCGCCGTCGTCGAGAGCGGCAGTCTTTCCAATGCAGCACCTCGGGTGGGCCGCAGCCAGTCGGCCGTCAGCATGCAGATGCAGCGGCTGGAGGAGATGGTCGGCAACCAGCTTCTGGTGCGTGGTCCCAGAACGGTTACTCCCAATGCCATCGGCGAGGATTTCCTGATCTATGCGCGTCGGTTGCTGAAGCTGTCGGATGAAGCATGGGCAAGCGTCACCCGGCCGAAGGAGACCGGCAGCGTCCGTCTGGGTGTGCCGGACGACTATGCCGCCTTCCTGTTGCCGCCCGTGCTGTCGCGCTTCGCAGCGGAGCATCCCCTGGTGACGGTGGAGTTGATCTGCGAACAATCGACCGCACTGGTGAAGACGCTGGCCGAGGGGCGGCTGGATCTCGCCATCGTCACCCGCTTGCCGGAGCAGCCGCTCGAGGTGATCCGGCTGGAGCGCTTCGTCTGGGTCGCCTCGCCAAACCATGTCGCCTGGCAGGCCGACCCGCTTCCTGTCGCCTTGTTCGAACCTGGCTGCGCCGCCAGGATGAATGTCCTGCAGGCGCTTGGCGATGCCGACCGCTCCTATCGCTGCACCTATTCAAGCGCCTCTCTGCTTGGCCTGATCGCGGTCGTCCAGGCAGGGCTCGCGGTGGCTGGCCTCGCCCTGCGCAGCGTGCCGCCTTCACTGCGCATCATCGGCGGCAATGAAGGGCTTCCGGTGCTGCCGGACCTCGAAATCGGCATCCTGCGCAACCCGCTGTCGACGAAGCCGGCGGTCGAACGGCTGAATGATTTCCTACGCCGCGACCTGGCCCAGCAAGCCTGACTTGCTATGCAATTGTCATGGCGTGTCTTCCGCAATCCCGCCACGATGCAGCGTTTGTTAAGGCCTCGGCCCTATAAGGCCGACAGCCAGAGCTCTCCGGGGTCAGCCATGTTTCGAGCCGCTTCGTCCGCCAGCATTCTTCTCCTTGCCACCGCGCTTACCGCCCATGCCGGCGGTGACCCGGCCCTGGGCAAACATGTCTTCAACCGGTGCATCGCCTGCCACGAAGCAGCCACCGACCGCGACAAGGTCGGCCCGCATTTGATGGGCGTCGTCGGCCGCACAGCCGGTAGCGCCGAAAGTTTTCTTGGTCACTACTCCGAGGCGATGAAGGGCGCAGGTGCTGCCGGCCTGGTCTGGGATGAAGCCAACCTTGCCGAATACCTCAAGGCCCCCAAGCTGAAAGTGCCTGGCAACAAGATGGCGTTTGCCGGCCTGACCAATGACGACGACATCGCCAATGTCATCGCCTATCTGAAGGCCGATCCCAAGCCCTGATCCGCTGTCCGCCTCTGTAAAGCCGGCTTTCGCTTCGCATATCGCGGCCGCGATTGCTTCAGTGGTTTGCCGAATACAAAGGCATCCATGCGCCATCGTTTTGCGGCATGAAAGTTCAATGGCAGCTGAACTATGTCCGACCGACAAGCTAATCACGCCATGACCCCGCCTTCATTGACTTTCAAGACCGCGACGGATTCTTTTGTTTTCGGGGCGGTTGTTGTCTTGCGTCTTTCAATCCCCGGATGCCCCACATATATTCGCCGCTGTTCGCGACCAGCGACGTGATGCCGAAGCGGGAGGCCCCAATGGCGACATTGCAGAATTTCGACGCCGAAATTGCCAAGACCAAGCAGGTCGTGCAGGACATGCGCACCAAGATCGAGCAGTCCGGCACCGTGCTTGACACGCTCGCCACCGCCGACAAGAAGATCGGCGACGCCAATTTTGACATCGAAAACGCCCGCATCGAGGACGTGCTGAAGCAGCAGAAGGTGATGGAAGGCAACATCGCCGACCTGATCATCGGGTTGGAGGACGCCACCAACGTCTTCGGCGCCGAGTTCGAGAGCATGAAGAACTACACCGGCTGGGAAAAATTCATCGGCGTCTTCTCCAGCCAGAGCAAGCAGCGCATGCGCACCGACCGCGTCCGCAACATGTCGCTGGCCGGCAATCTGCAGGAACTGCTGGTCAAGTCCGACACCATCGTCGGCATCCTGAAGGCGCAGAAAGAAGTCCTCGACCAGCGCTACAAGACCTCCGAGACCAGCCTGTCGCAGGTCATCGAGCGCCGCAAGACCACGATGACCAACCTCGAAGCCGTGCAGAAGCGCATCGAGGAGCTCAACCCGATGCTGCTCGACATCGAAAACAAGATCGCCGCTTCGACCAGCCAGAAGGACCGCACGCAGCTTGAAGGCGAACGCTCCAAGCTGGCGACGGAATACAATGAAAAGCAGGCCAAGGAGCAGGAGCTGCTTGCCGAGAGCCAGACGCTCGAGCGCTACACCTCGATGTTCCAGACCTTCGTCGATTCGCTCAACAACCAGATCGCCGCGCAGTCGACGCTGATCAACAAGCTGACCATCGATACCGAGCAGCGCATCGTGCTTTACAAGGCGCTGGAAGATTCGCTGAAGACCGCCGCCCAGCAGGACGTCGCCCACAAGATCAACACGCTGGGCAGCCAGGTCGACAACACCGCCGAGGAAACCATGGCCGGCATCGGTGCTGCCTCGCAAAAGCACATCGGCGACCTGCTCGAGATGCACGAGAAGAACATGGTCGCCACCGCCGACATCCAGCGCCGCAAGAAGCTCGCCGACGATGCCTTCGCCCGCCGCTTCGACGAGGTGCTGAAGAAGCACAATTCGGCAAACTACGTGCAGTCTTAGGGGTGACAGGACTGCCCACGAGCGCACAGGCATGACCCCCGAAAACGAAGCGGCGGCACGGTATTTTTCCGCCATCACGGCCGCGCTCAGCGGCCTTGAAGTGTTCATGCGCGACGATCGCTCGCCGCTCTACCGGCATGGCATCGTCGCCAAGATCGTCGCCGAATACATCGCCCGGCTGGACAAGTCGTTTGCCTGCTGGCGCAACCGGCTGGGCTTCATGGACACGTTCCGCATTTCGCGCGCCGAGAGCGGCTTCCCGGTGTTCCAGAACCTGCTCGAACTGGAAAACGACCGCCGCCAGGCCGACGCGCGGCTTGCCAACATTCCGCTGGCCGGCGAGTTGCGCGAGGAAATGGCCGACTTCATCCTGCGCCACAAGGAATTCCCCGAAGCGCTGCAGAAGTCGATGGCCGAGCGGCTCTATCTCGAGGACGTGAAAAGCGAGAACACGTTCGGCCCGTTCACCCTGGCGCAAACGGCCAAGGTCTCGGTCAACCCGAAGACGGCGCGGCCCTATTATCTCGTCCACTGGGCGACGTTCGACGGCAGCGCCAACCTGCCGCTGGTCTATATGGTGACGGTGGAGGATTCTTCCGAAGCGATGATCCGCCAGCTCGTCGACAGAAACGGCAAGCTGAACGAGACGATCGACATTCCGCTGCCGGTCGACGGCCTGCTCAATCCCGAGCTTGCCCACCGCTTCGACGATTTCACCGAGAAGAATTCGGCCTACACGCTGTCGCCGGCGACCATCGCCGTCAACCTCGACAAGGATTTCGAGCCGCTGCACCCCAAGCAGCTGCGCCGCGTCGTGCTCGGCCCTTTCTATTCGGCGGGCATCACCGACAACAATTCGACGGTGACCGAGGTCCTGGACAAGGTGCGCAAGCCGGAAAATGCCTGGCTGCTGACCTGGACCATCCAGGAGGTCTATTCCAAGAGCGAGAAACCCGGCCGCAAGGGCCTGTTTTCGAGCGAAAAGACGACGCAGGAATTCTTCATCAACACCGACGATCTGGAAGCCGCGCGCCAGGGCGTGTCGAGCTACGAAAACCACGCGCTGATCCCGCATGAGGCCTACCAGGCGCTCTACGCCGCCGGCGAGGCGCAGAAGATCTTTGCCGGCTACAAGGTTCACATCCTGTCCAATGGACAGGTCATTTCAGACGTCTGACCGTCACACCACGGAGCACCCTTCATGGATAACGGCCTGACCACCATCCCGGAAGCCGCCATCGAGAAACACCGCGCCACCGCGCAGAGCTTCATCACCCGCATTGTCGTGCTGGAGGATCCGTCACGCGAGTCCGGCACCGCACTTGCCGGCACCAACCGCCGCTTCGTCTCGACCGTTTCGGTCGGTTCGGTGCGCCGCACGCGCGAGGTCGAACTGTCGAAGACCGTCGGCGCCGTCCATCCCGACGACCAGCTGCTGACCATCCCGCAGCACACGCTCTTGTTTCGCGCCCGGCGCGGCACGGCGATCGCGCTCGCAGTATCAGACGTCTTCGCCGAAGGCTCCGACCTCGAAAGCCTGCAGGCCAAGAACACCCGCGCGCCGCTTGAAGGCGACGAGGCGTCTACCTTCAAGAAGCTTCTGTCCGCCTCGGCCTACATTTCGGCTTTCAGCCTCGCCTCCTATCTGTTCCAGCTGATCGACAGCGACGGCGAGGCGCCTAACGATAGTCCCGAACCGGACTTCCTGTTCGACACGCCGCAGGATGCGGTGAAGTCGATCCTCGCCGGCCTCGACAAGGCGATCTCGGGATCGTCCGACGACGCCGATTTGATGACCCGGGCACGCGCGTTTGCCCGCGTCGCCATCGACGGGCTGCTGGCGCGCAAGGGTCGCTTCGACGGCATTGGACCGTTCGAGAACGCCCATATCCGCATCGATGTCGACGATTTCACCCTCGATGGTTTCGACGTGGCGCCGGGCAAGCGCTCCAAGCCGCTGGTGATGACCTTCAAGACGCCGGAAGAGGTCGTCGGCAACCACATCGCCAAATACCAGTCGGTCAAGCTCGCCAAGATGCTGATGGCCTATGATTTCGAGCGCGAACTGAACCCGTTCGTCGAGCTTGGCGGCTTCCTGTTCACCTTCATCGGCGACGGCGCGCCTGGCACCGGCAAGACGACGCTGATCCAGATGATCGCCGGCCTCGTCAACGGCTACTGCCAGGTCGCCGGCTATCCCTTCGCCTATGAGAATTTCGGCGTCGACCAGATCTCGTCCTACCAGGGCAAGTCAGGCCAGAACTGCCGCCAGTTCATCAACAATGTGCTGAACCCGCGCGTCATCGGCTTCGGCACCATCGACGATATCGACCAGGTGGCGGCGCGCCGCTCCGACGACCGCGCCTCGGCCGGCCAGCAGGAGATAACCGGCGTTTTGATGGACGCCTTCGCCGGCGCCGCCACCGTGGTGCGCGGCAACTGCTCATTCGGCATGTTCTCCAACTACCCCGAAAATGTCGACGACGCGCTGCGCCAGCGTGCCGGCGCCCGCTGGCTGGTCGACGGGCCGCAGAGCCGCGACGACTACATCGACATCTTCGTGCTGCTTGCCGGCAAGAACCACAAGATCCCGCTCGGCGACCACGATCTCTACGCCGCGCAGGAAATCCAGCGCGCCGTGACCGAGGCCTATGAGGAGCACGAGAAGCCACAAGAAGACGGGCTGATCAAGGTCTACGAACGCTACATGAAGGAGAACGGCGCGCCGAAATCGATGGCCGACATCGGCACCTATCTGCACCTGATCAAGGATGCCGAGCCGCGCTTCACCGGCCGCGCCATCAAGAACGTCACCGACGCCATCAAGATGCGCGCCATGGACATCGAGCTTCCCGACGACTGGTTCGAGAAGCCGGAAGCCTTCATGCACAAGGGCTACGACGAGAAGAAAGCGATGATCGAGGAACTGCGCGGCCCCTTCTCGATGGACATGGTCATGCAGGAGATCAACCGCTACGCCGACTCGGAGTTCCGCTATTCCGACAAGTCCGACGACTCCGCGGTGCAAAAACTGCTGCGCGACGCCCGCCTGCGCGAACGGGCCGCGCGCGAGATGGAGGAGATGAAGAAGAAGGGGCTGTGGAATGCGTGAGTCGCGCCGTCCTTCCCTTCTCCCCTTGTGGGAGAAGGTGTCGCCGAAGGCGACGGATGAGGGGTGTTCCAGCTTGGCACCGACGGCGCTCCGGCCAACACCCCTCAACCGTCTCGGCGCTGCGCGCCGATCCACCTTCTCCCACAAGGGGAGAAGGAAGATCCGCGCCCCTCATCCGCCCTTCGGGCACCTTCTCCCCGTAAACGGGGAGAAGGGAAGATGAGCCCCGCCAAAAAACCCGATCTTCTGCGCGACAACGAGCTGATCTATGGCCGGCTGCTGACGGTCGACGAGCCGCATCTGATCCAGCGCTACAACAAGGCGCTGGCCGCATTCGGCTTGAAGCCAACGAAACTGAAAAGCTTCCAGATCGACCGCACCGGCTTCTCGCCCGAAGTGGCCGAGGAATGCGGCGATTACGATTATCTCGATCCCAACGAGGTCAACCGCCGTTTCATCATCCTGACGCCGTCGCAGGTCGACCTGCCGGTGGTGCACACCGCCTTCTCCAACACCTCGCAGCTGATGTTCGAGTTCATGTCCAAGAACCAGCGCGCCATCGACGCGCTGACCATCAAGGACGTCATCTACGGCGAGATCGAGGATTCCGTTCCCAAGGTCAACGACATCGAAGACCTGCTGTCGATCAGCCAGGTCGAATTCAAGGTGCTGTCGGCCGAGGATGTGTTGGGCAAGGCCGCCGAACTCGGCAAGCTCGTCGACAGGCTGAAGCAGGAGCCCGACGCCTGGCGCGACAACGCCATGCTGACCCGCATGGTCGAGCTCGCCAAGATCTGCGGCGACATCCGCGAGAACGCGCTGGTGCCGGACCAGGTGATCTTCCGCCACAACGCCTACTGGACGAGCCATTTCGGCGGCCTCTACGTGTTCGTCGACCCTGATATGACGACGGTGATCAGTGATCCTTCAGCACCCGGCTTCCGCCGCTCACGGCCGTGGCAGGTCAGCTATCTCTCGATCAACGACGCCGACAAGGTGTTCAAGTTCCTCGCCACCACCGGCCGCATCGAGCTGCCGCGTGCCTCCTGGGTCGAGGCCTCGGGCTATCTCGAGCACCGCGCCGAGATGGTGGTGCGCGCGCTGATCCGCGACGCCGAGCCGGACCGCAACCTGACCGATGTCGACAAGGTCTGGCTGCAGACCTGGATCCAGAGCCATGCCGACCTGATCACCAGGGACGGCAATTTTCCCTTCCTCAACGCCGCCAAGCGCGAGATCGCCCAGCTCGGCCACCTCAAGATCGAGGATGTGTTCCCGCAGCAGCGCTTCCTGGTGATCCGCGCCAAGCCTGACCATCCCGACGCCTGGCTGACCAACCGGCTGATCTCGGATTTCGTGCCGTCGGACTTCGTCTCGCGCTACATCTTCAATAAGCAGGGCTTCTACAAGGACTATGACGGCTTCAGCGACGCCTGGCGATCGCATGTTGTGGACGTTCTCAAAACCACATATTTGAAGGACAAGGTGGCGTTTCGCACACGCCTCTACGGCCTGACTGACTAATGCATGTCGCCCAAAAGTGACCGCGGTTTTGGGAGAACGACATGCATAAACCAAAGACCTAAAGCGCGTCGCATGAATCCGTTTCGACCCGACGCGCTTTAGAACGAAATGAACCGCCATTTCGTTCTAACTTGTTGTTTTGGCGCATGATGTTATCCAAAAAGTCTGCAACTTTTTGGCATCATGCTTTGAGGGGGGTGACATCGCCATGCTCGATCCGATCGTGAACTTCTTCACCCGGATTTTCCAGTGGATCGGCCGCGGCATCGGGCTTTTGATCGGCGTGATCCTGTGGCCGTTCCTGTGGGCCGGGCGCTGGTACACGCAGCGCGGCTGGATCCTCAAGGCGGCGGTCGGCGTCGCTCTGCTGGTGCTGATCGGCCTCTACGCCAACTTCTTCTACGCCACCCAGTGGTGGAACAATTTCAACCCGAACTATCCCGACACCTACACGTTCGAGAAGCGCAACATATCCGCCGGCGAACAGGTTGCCGCCGGCGCCGGCACGGACACCGCCAAGACCTGCGGCAACTCCGGCATTGCCCAGATCGCCGCCGACCTGACCGACTTCAACGTCAACCAGAATGCCTGGATCTCGTCGATGATCCTCTACAAGGTTGGCCTGTTCGGCATCGACTGGGACCACACACCGTGGATGGACAACAAGGCCTCGTTCCAGCGCGGCATCAACCAGGCGGTGCGGCGCACGGCGACCGAACTCGCCGACAATCTCGGCCGGGTCCGCACCACATCGCAGATCGATGCCGATCTGCAGGACGCGCGCGGCAATCTGCAGTTCGACGAATACACCTGGTATTTCGGCGTGAGCCCGTTCGGTCCGAAGACGCCGACACCGAGTTACTACCGCGACGCCGTGCGCAAGCTGCGTTCCTTCAACGCCCGCCTGGCCACCTGTCAGGCGACCTTCGATGCCCGCGCCGACAATCTGAAACAATATATCGATCGTATCGCTTCGGACATCGGCTCGACCTCGGCCATCCTCAAGGAACGCGCTGAAAACCACAACAACGGCTGGTTCGATTTCCGTGCCGACGATCGCTACTGGTTCGCCTATGGCCAGCTCTACGCTTATTACGGCCTGATGAAGGGTGCCCAGGCAGACTTCGAGGACGTCATCAAGGAAAAGCATCTGCAGAGCCTGTGGGACACGATGGACGCACAGTTCGTCTCGGCGCTGCGCATCCAGCCTTTCATCATCGCCAATGGCCGCGAGGATGGCTGGCTGTTGCCGACGCATCTGACGACGATGGGCTTCTACGTGCTCAGGGTGCGCTCCAACATGGTCGAAATCAGCAACGTTCTGACGCAATAAGGCTGTTCAGCCCAATGCATGTCGCCCAAAAGTGGTCCCGGTTTTGGGAGAACGACATGCATAAAAATAAAAGCCTAAGGCGCGGTGCGCTTTAGGCTTGCGATGGCGAATTTGCGCCGTCGCCTCTGTCGCATTCCGTGCATTGCGCGGCTGTTTTGAGACGGCGGAGCGACGCATCCTCTGGCTTCTATACGGCGCGGCAACGGAGCCGGGAAGAACCGACGACAGTCGGCCGGTCCGCAGAGGAATTTTCTCTAGAGGAAACATAGTTGCACGCAAGTTGACGCCGTGGCAGCGACATGGTTAGAACATGCCCGCGCCCGGTTCCAACCTGCTTGCCAGTAAGATCAAACCCGTCCCCTCCACCGTCCAATCCAGAGGAAAAGCCGTCATGGCCGAAGTGAAGTCCGACATCGAGATCGCGCGCGGCGCCAAGAAAAAGCAGATCCAGGAGATCGGCCAGAAGATCGGCATCCCGACCGAACACCTGCTGCCCTACGGCCACGACAAGGCCAAGATATCAGCCGAATTCATCAAGTCGGTGAAGGGTAACAAGGACGGCAAGCTGATCCTCGTCACCGCCATCAACCCGACGCCGGCCGGCGAAGGCAAGACCACGACCACGGTCGGCCTTGGTGACGGCCTGAACCGCATCGGCAAGAAGGCGATCGTCTGCATCCGCGAGGCCTCGCTCGGCCCGAACTTCGGCGTCAAGGGCGGTGCCGCCGGCGGCGGCTATGCGCAGGTCGTGCCGATGGAAGACATGAACCTCCACTTCACCGGTGACTTCCACGCCATCACCACGGCGCACAATCTGCTTTCGGCGCTGATCGACAACCACATCTACTGGGGCAACGAGCTCGGCATCGACACCCGCCGCGTCGTCTGGCGCCGCGTCATGGACATGAACGACCGCGCACTGCGCGAGATGATCTGTTCGCTCGGCGGCGTCGCCAATGGCTTCCCGCGCGAAGGCGGCTTCGACATCACCGTCGCCTCCGAAGTCATGGCCATTCTGTGCCTGTCCACCGACCTGAAGGACCTTGAAAAGCGCCTCGGCGACATCATCGTCGCCTACCGCCGCGACAAGTCGGCGGTTTATGCCCGCGACCTCAAGGCCGACGGCGCCATGGCCGTGCTGCTCAAGGACGCCATGCAGCCCAATCTGGTGCAGACGCTGGAGAACAACCCGGCTTTCGTCCATGGCGGCCCGTTCGCCAACATCGCGCATGGCTGCAATTCGGTCGTCGCCACCACGACGGCACTCAAGCTTGCCGACTATGTCGTCACCGAAGCCGGCTTCGGCGCCGATTTGGGCGCTGAAAAATTCTTCGACATCAAGTGCCGCAAGGCTGGACTGAAGCCGGCGGCGGCGGTCATCGTCGCCACCGTGCGCGCCATGAAGATGAATGGCGGCGTCAAGAAGGAAGACCTCGGCAAGGAAAACGTCGAGGCGGTGAAGAAGGGCTGCGCCAACCTCGGTCGCCACATCGAGAACATCCGCCAGTTCGGCGTCCCTGCGGTGGTTGCCATCAACCACTTCTATTCCGACACCGACGCCGAGATCCAGGCGATGAAGGACTATGTCGCCTCGATGGGCGAAGAAGCGATCCTGTGCAAGCACTGGGCCCACGGCTCGGCCGGCATCGAGGAGCTCGCCAACAAGGTGGTGGCGCTGGCCGAATCCGGCGCTTCACAGTTCGCGCCGCTCTATCCCGATGCCATGCCGCTGTTCGAGAAGATCAACACCATCGTCCAGCGCATCTATCGCGGCTCCGAAGCAATCGCCGACAAGTCGGTTCGCGACCAGCTGCACGCCTGGGAGCAGGCCGGCTATGGCCATCTGCCGGTCTGCATGGCCAAGACCCAGTACTCCTTCTCGACCGACCCGAACCTGCGCGGCGCGCCGACCGGCCACACCGTGCCGGTGCGCGAGGTCAGGCTTTCGGCCGGCGCCGGCTTCGTCGTCATCATCTGCGGCGAGGTCATGACCATGCCCGGCCTGCCCAAGGCGCCGTCCTCGGAAAAGATCTTCCTCAACGAAGCCGGCCAGATCGAAGGCCTGTTCTAAAATCCTTCAATTCAAAACAGCAAAGGGCGCCGCCGCGATGCGGCGCCCTTTCTGTTTTCGGATAGTCCTACGCGGCGTTGCGCGACAGCGCCCGCTGGTTGGAGCCGAAGATCGTGTCGCGTTCCGGCAGCGCGCCTGTCTTCAGGCACTCGACCCATTCGGTGGTCTTGAGCACGGCGGCGAAGCGCGACTGCAGGATGATTGTCACCACACGGTGGATCTCCTCGGCCGAGGCATAACCGGCGCTGTTGGCGTAAGGCACCGAGCCGGTCGCATCGGACAGGAACTCGACGGCAAAGCCCATATGGACGGCGTGGATGATGGTCGACAGGTCGCAATTATGCGTCATGTAGCCGACCACGGTGATCGTATCGATGGCATTGGCGCGCAGCCAGTCCTCCAGATCGGTGCCGGTGAAGGCGGAGGGCAGGTTCTTTTCGACATAGTGGTCGCGCTCACGCCTGGCGATCTCGGGATGCAGTTCGCCGCCATGGCTGCCCTTGGCGAAGATCGGCGATGTCTCGGGCGCCATCTGCTTGACGACCACCACCTTGATGCCGGCCGCTGCTGCCGCATCCATGGCGCGTGCCACATTGACGACGCTGTCGCGGAAGGGCGGATGCTGGATGGCAAGATTGCCGCCGTCATAGTCGTTCTGCACGTCGACGACGATCAGCGCCCGGCGCGGCGTGGTGTTGGCTGGGTCAGACATGGTGTTTTCCTTTCCGGCTTGAATGCGATGGGCCGAAAATAGGCGGGTTGCCGGGCTGCCGAAAGTGGCCCGATTGACATCAATCGAAAGAATTGGGACAATCCGCCATCAACTGCCGGAAGCACCCATGACCGACCCGATCATTGCCGTCCTCGCCTTCGACGGCATCAGCCCGTTCCATCTTTCCGTGCCGTGCCTGGTCTTCGGCGAGGACAGGACGGCGCTTGGCCTGCCGCGCTTCGACTTCCGCATCTGTGCGGCCAAGGCCGGCCCGATCCACACCGAGGCCGGACTGACCGTTGCCGCGCCGCATGGGCTCGAAGGGCTCGACGGCGCCGATATCGTCATCATCCCAAGCTGGCATCATCTCGGCGAGCCGGCGTCGCCGCTGCTGATGGAGCCGCTGCGCCGGGCGCACCAACGCGGCGCGCTGATCGTCGGTCTGTGTCTGGGAACCTTTGCCATCGCCGCGGCCGGGCTGCTTTCGGGCCGCCGTGCCGCGACGCATTGGGCCTATTCCGAACAGTTGCAAACACTCCATCCCGACATCGCCGTCGATGCCACGGTGCTCTATGTCGACAATGGCGATGTCGTGACCTCGGCCGGTGTTGCCGCCGGCCTCGACTGCTGTCTCCACATCGTGCGCGCCCGCTATGGCGCGGAAGCAGCCCTCCGGCTCGCCCGCCAGATTGTCCTTTCACCGCATCGGCAGGGCGGCCAGGCGCAATTCATCGAGCATCCGGTGGCAAGAAGCGCGGACGCCGACCGCTTCACCCAGGCCCTCGACGCGGTTCGCGCGACGCTTGGCGAGGCGCACAGCCTGGACCGCGTCGCCGAGGCCGCCGGCCTGACCCGGCGCACCTTCACCCGCCGCTTCCAGAAATCGATCGGCACCAGTTTCGGCGAATGGCTGGCCAGCCAGCGGATCGAACTGGCGCAGCGGTTGCTGGAGGCAACGGAGAAATCGATGGACATCGTCGCCTTCGAGGCAGGCTTCGGCAGCGCCACATCGCTGCGCCAGCATTTCGCCGCAAGGCTCAAGACATCACCGGCGCAGTACCGGCGGGAATTCTCCCGGCGGGCCGATCAGGAGGAACCAATAGCGCGCGGCCTTTCGCACTGAGATAGAAAGGCCAAGGGCGCGCATCGATGCGGCGCCCTTGGGATCTCCAGTCTCCATGGTTCAGGCGACATCTTCCGGCGATGGCGCGCGTTTGCGGCCGGTGACCATGGCGCGAACAAGATTCTCGCCGTGGCGCAGACTGGCCAGCATCACGCCACCAACATGAAGCCCGACCAGCACCAGGATACCATTGCCCAGGATCTTGTGCGTGTCCTCTACCCCGGCCACGCCCCACCAGGCATCGGTGGTCTGCATCCAGCCGGTAAGCGCAATTCCTGCGACGCAAGCGACAAGCGCCAGCACCATGGCCCCACCGGCGGGATTGTGGCCGAGATAACGCCTTTCACGGCCCTGCGCCACATCGGCGAGATACAAGCCCACCATGCGCGGCCCGCGCACGAATTGGCGGAAGCGCGTGTATCCCGATCCCACCAACCCGGCAATCAAACGCGAGGCAATCAGAACTCCAGCGCAATAGCCGGCCAGTTCATGCACCTTCATGATCTCTCCGGAGGAAAGCCACGCCACCGCAACGCACAGGACCAGCGACCAGTGAAAGAGGCGGACGTAGGGGCTCCAAACCTTGACCAATTGTTCTCGTGTCGAAACAGTGGCGTTCATGGCGATCAGCCGTCGTCGGAATCGGCGCCGACCGACTCGAGCGTCTTGGGGTTGAAGACGGCTTCCAGCTTCTTGCCGTCGGCGTCGAGCGCCTTGGCTTCGTAGCAGCCGTTTTCCGTCTTGATGCTGCGAACTTTCCAGCCTTCGCTTTCAAGCTTCTTTTGCAGCGCTTCGCGCGGCTGCCACTGGTCGGTCGGCACATTGCATTTGTCGGCGGCAAAGGCTGGCCCGGCAAAAGCCATCACCAACGCGGTCAGGATCAAGGTCTTCATCTTGTTTTCTCCATCGGCCAATTCCGATGTCGCGGACCCTGGCCGTGAAACCTGACAGCAGCCTGAACGCACCTTGCATTGTCCAAAAGCCGCAATTGGCTTTCATTCAGCTTCCTGTCAGCCTCGTGCCGCATGGAGGTAGCGTGCTGCTGAACATGGAGGCAAGGTGCGCGTTCTGCTGATCGAAGACGACCCGGTACTGGGCGAGGCGGTGCGCGATCACATCGCCGCCGACGGCCATGCCGTGGACTGGAGCACGACGCTTGGCGAAGCCGGCGATCACCTTCATGTCGTCTCCTATGAACTCGTCCTGCTCGATTTGCATCTGCCGGATGGCAAGGGCCTCGAACTCCTGAAGACTCTGCGCCGTGGAGGCACCGATACGCCGGTCATCATCCTGACCGCGCGCGACCAGCTCTCCGACCGGATAGAGGGCCTGAATTCGGGAGCAGACGACTATCTGGTCAAGCCGTTTGATCTCGGCGAATTGTCCGCGCGCCTCGCAGCGGTTGCGCGCCGCTACGCGGGAAACCCGAACCCTTTGATCCGGCTCGGGCCGGTTGAAATCGACCAGGCAGCCCGCCGCGTCGTCGTGGACGGCACGGAGACCATGCTGACATCCCGCGAATGGGCGGTGCTGGAGCAGTTCTTGCGCCGGCCCGGCATGACTGTCGGCAAGAACCAGATCGAGGACGCGCTCTATGCCTTCGGCGCGGAGATCGAAAGCAACACCGTCGAAGTCTATGTCAGTCGCCTGCGCAAGAAGATCGGGCGCGACGCCGTCACGACGGTAAGGGGGCTGGGCTACCGCCTGGCATCCCCATGAGACTGCTCAACAGCCTTGCCGGTCGCCTCGTTGCCTCGCTGATCCTGGTCACGGTCGCCTTCGGCCTTGTCGCCGCGGGCACGGGAAGCATCACGCTGCATCGTGAAATCAACGAAGCCATGGACAGTTCCATGCAGGAAGCGGCGCGCCGGCTGCTGCCGCTGGTCATCGACGATCTTTTCGGGCGCGAGGCGTCGCAATCGCCGCGAAGGCTGGCGGAGGCCGTTTCGGATGATGACGGCGGCCGCCTGATCTTTCAGGTGCGGGACGCCAGCGGCCGCGTTCTCATACACTCCTATGATGCTCCCGCGGAGCCGCTCACGGCCGAACTCACGCAGGGCTTCTCGGAAGCAGCCGGCTGGCGGATCTACACCGAGCCCGCAATCAGCGGCACGGTTTTCATCCAGGTCGCCGAGCTCGATTCGAGGCGCAATGAGGAAACGCTCGAGGCCGCCACCGGCTTCCTGATACCGATGGTCATCCTCATCCCGTTGAGCGCACTTGTCGCGTGGCTGACCCTGGCGCGTTTCCTGAGGCCGATCGCGACACTGCGCAGCGAGATCAGCGCCCGCCACGGCGACAACCTTGCTCCGATCCGCACCGAGGACCTGCCCTCCGAACTCGCCGCCATCGCCAAGTCGGTCAACAGCCTGATGCGGCGCCTGCATATGGCGCTCGACGCCGAAAAGGAATTCACCGCGAACGCCGCGCATGAATTGCGCACCCCGATCGCCGGCGCACTGGCACAGACGGAGCGGCTGATCGCGGAAGCTCCGGACGAGGTGGCAAGAAAACGCCCGCGCCAGATCAAGGCGGCCCTGTCCGATCTCGCCGGCCTGTCCGAAAAGCTGATGCAGCTGGCGCGTGCCGATGCCGGAGTGGCGGTCGGCGGCAAGCCTGCCGATCTTGCCACGGTCGCGGCATTGGTGGTCGAAGACTTCGAGCAGCGCGGCCAGAACAAGGGCCGCCTTCGCCTTGAAACGCCGAAGGCCAAGGCATACGCCGCGATCGACACGGATGCACTGGCCATCGTCCTACGCAATCTCATCGAGAATGCCTTGCGGCATGGCGCCGAAGGCGGCGAGGTTGTCGTGCGGATCGACGAGGACGCCCGGCTCAGCGTGATCAACCAAGGTCCGGTGGTTCCAGCCCCAGCCGATCTTGTCAAACGGTTCGAACGCGGTGCAACACGTGCCGAGGGATCGGGCCTCGGACTGGCGATCGTCAACAAAATCCTGCAACAGATCGATGCGACGCTGGTCCTGAACTCACCGGCATCCGGCCGGCAGGACGGCTTTGAAGCAACGATCCAATTCCCGCCGCGTAACGTCAACGACCCTTGATCGCCCGCGCCGGATTGCCGACCACCGTGGTGTTCGCGGCCACGTCGCGCGTCACCACAGCGCCGGCGCCGACGACGGCACCGTCACCGATGCTGACGCCGCCAAGGATGACGGCGCTGCCGCCGATCCAGGCATTGGCGCCGATTTCGACCGGCCTGGCGATCTCCAGTCCCGCTTGCCGCCCGGCGGCCTCCCTGTGGTGCTCGGCGCAGTAGATCTGCACATTGGGGCCAAGCAGCGTTGCCTTGCCGATGCGCACGCTTGCGGTGTCGAGAATGGTGCAGCCGGCATTGAGGAAGACGCCGTCACCGAGAAAGATGTTGAAGCCGTAAGCGCAATGGAACGGCGCCTCGATACGGGTGCCCTCGCCGGCTTTGCCGAGCAGTGCCTTCAAGCCCGGCCCGAGGTTTCCGCGCTGCCGCGGCGGCAGCGAATTGTGCTCGAACACCGCATCGCGCGCTGTCACCCGCAAAGCCTCCAGTTCGTCGTCGAGGCAGGTGTACCATTCGCCGGCCGCCATCTTCGCGCGCTCGCTTTCAGCCATGACCGTGTCTCCCTGTGACGTTACTGCCAAAGCACAATTGCAGTGAACGGGAAAGTGCCAGCGTCCCGACGGCATCGGGCGCAAAAACCATTCGGATTTTCGGAGTCATGCGCTGGTCAAATGCCTGACCTATGCTAGCCTGCACTTGCCGGACTATCCTGGCCCGGTGATCGAGGGGGATCGACCGTGCTGTATATTCTAGCACTTCTGATCGGCATCATTGCCGGTCTTCGCGCCATGACCGCGCCGGCCGCCGTCGCCTGGGGCGCTTATCTCGGCTGGCTGCCGGTCGCCGGCACCTGGGCGAGCTTCATGAGCCATTGGGCCGCGGTCGGCATCTTCACCATCCTGGCCATTGTCGAGTTGGTCACCGACCAGTTGCCGTCGACGCCGAGCCGTAAGGTACCGCAGCAATTCGGCGCCCGCCTCATCATGGGCGCTTTCACCGGTGCGGTGATCGGCGCCACCGGTGGCGCCACCATCGGCGGCCTAATCGCCGGCGCCATCGGCGCTGTCATCGGCACGCTGGGTGGCGCCGAAGCACGCGGCCGGCTGGCGGCCGCCTTCGGCAAGGATCCGCCCGCCGCCTTCATCGAGGACGCGGTGGCAATCATCGGCGGCCTGCTGATCGTAGCGGCGGTGGCATGACGGCCAAGACCTTCGACGCCATCATCATCGGTGCCGGACAGGCCGGCCCTCCGCTGGCCGGACGGCTGAACGCCGCCGGCATGAGCGTGGCGCTGATCGAGCGCAAGCTGGTCGGCGGCACCTGCGTCAACACCGGCTGCATGCCGACCAAGACCATGGTTGCCAGCGCCTATGCCGCGCATCTGGCGCGCCGTGCCGCCGACTATGGTGTGACGCTCAACGGCCCCATCGGCGTCGACTATGCCAGGATCAAGGCTCGCAAGGACAAGGTGACGATCGACGCCCGCACCGGGCTCGAGACCTGGATCGCCGGCATGGACAAATGTACGCTCTATCGCGGCCATGCGCGTTTCGAATCCGCCAACACGGTTCGTGTCGGCGACGACCTTTTGACCGCCGAAAAGATCTTCCTCAACACCGGCGGCCGCGCCTCGGTGCCCGACCTGCCCGGCATCCACGACATCGACTACCTGACCAATTCGTCGATGATGGATCTCGACGTGCTGCCGCGCCATCTCATCGTCGTCGGCGGCAGCTACATCTCGCTCGAATTCGCGCAGATGTTCCGCCGCTTCGGTAGCGAAGTCACCGTCATCGAGAAGAGCCCGCGCCTGACCGGCCGCGAGGACGAGGACGTCTCGGCCGCAATCCTGTCGATTCTCGAAAACGAAGGCATCGCCGTTCACCTTGGCGCCGACGACATCGGTTTCGCCGAGCAGGGTGAGGACATTGCCGTAACCTTCTCGGCCGGCAAACCGCCGGCGGTCGGCTCGCACGTGCTGCTGGCCCTCGGGCGGACGCCCAACACCGACGACCTCGGCCTCGACAAGGCCGGCGTCGAAGTCGACAAGCGCAGCTTCGTCACCGTCGACGACCAGCTGCGCAGCAGCGTGCCGGGCATCTGGGCGATGGGCGACTGCAACGGCAAGGGCGCCTTCACCCACACCTCCTACAACGACTATGAGATCGTCGCCGCCAATTTGCTCGACAACGATCCGCGCAAGGTCAGCGATCGCATCGAAGCCTATGCGCTCTACATCGACCCGCCGCTCGGCCGCTGCGGCATGACCGAGGCCGCAGTGAAGAAATCCGGCCGTCGCGCGCTGGTCGGCCAGCGGCCGATGACCCGCGTCGGCCGCGCCGTCGAAAAGGGCGAGACGCAGGGCTTCATGAAGATCCTGGTCGACGCCGACACCAGGGAGATCCTCGGCTGCTCGGTGCTCGGCCCCGGCGGCGACGAGGCGGTGCATTGCGTGCTCGACCTGATGTACGCCAAGGCGCCCATCGACACGCTGGCGCGTGCCGTGCACATCCATCCAAATGTCTCGGAATTGCTGCCCACCATTGCCCAGGAGCTGAAGCCGCTAGCGTGACAGCCTGCGGCAACCCATTTCAAAGCCCTTCCTTTTCTGCATTGCTGCATTGCAGCAATGCAGCTTGCGCACGGCGGGTTCCTTCGTTCAGTCTTGAATTTGAACCGATTCAGTCTGGACGCCCCATGCCCTTGCCGATCCTTGCGCTTGCCATTGCGTCCTTCTGCATCGGCACCACCGAATTCGTCATCATGGGCCTGCTGCCGGAGGTCGCCGCCGATCTCGGCGTGTCCATTCCTTCGGCGGGCCTGCTGGTTACCGGCTATGCGCTGGGCGTCGTTTTCGGCGCCCCGATCGTCGCCATGGCCACCGCGCATTTGCCGCGTAAGCCCGTACTGGTTGGTCTCGCCGCGCTGTTCGTCGTCGGCAATCTGTTCTGCGCCATCGCCCCCACCTACTGGCTCTTGATGGCGGCGCGCGTCTTCACCGCCTTCGGCCACGGCGCCTTCTTCGGCATCGGCTCGGTCGTTGCCGCGAGCCTGGTGCCACGCAACAAGCGCGCCAGCGCGATGGCGATGATGTTCGCCGGCCTGACGCTTTCAAACATTCTGGGCGTTCCCGCCGGCACCGCGCTTGGCGAAGCTTTCGGCTGGCGCTCCACATTCATCGCCGTGGTCGGCATCGGCCTGATCTCGGTCGCGGCCATCGCCTGGCTGGTGCCGTCCGATGTCGCTGAACCGAGCAGCGGCGGCCTGCGCGGCGAGCTGCGCGTGCTGGGTAAACTGCAGGTGTGGCTGGCGATGCTGATCGCAGCCCTTGCCTCGGCCAGCCTGTTTGCCGTCTTCACCTACATCAAACCCTATTTGACCGACGTCTCCGGCCTGTCCACCTCTGCGGTCACCTGGGTGCTGCTGCTGTTCGGCGCCGGCATGACCATCGGCAACATCATCGGCGGCAGGCTGGCCGACTGGAAATTGATGCCAACGGTAATCGGCACGCTGCTCTTGATGGCGTTCCTGTTCGTCGGTTTCATGCAGTTCGGCGCCATCGCGAATGTCGCTATCGGCATCGTCTTCCTCTGGGGCCTGCTGATCTTCGTCGTCGTCCCTCCGCTGCAAATCCGCGTCGTCGAGGCGGCCTCGGAAGGGCCGAACCTCGCCGCCACGCTGAACCAGGGCGCCTTCAATGTCGGCAATGCCAGCGGCGCCTGGATCGGCGGCGTGGCCCTTTCCGCCGGTGTTTCCTATGCCAATCTGCCGCTGGTCGGCGCAGCACTTGCCCTGTTGGCGGTCACCGTCGCGGTGCTGTCGCAGGCGCTGGACCGGCGCGCGCCCGTCATCCCGCTTCAGGCTCCCGCAGAGTAACCGCTTGCGCCCATAGCGCGGCAGGCTGGACCAATCGACATCGACGCCTTCAAATGGGCATGTCTCATGCTCTTGATGGAGGAAGTCATGCAGAAATCGATCGAGCGCATCGCCGGCGAAAGCGAAGGCGTTTCCTATGAATTCCCGCTGTTCCGCTTTGCGGGCGCGGACAAGGCCGCCCCTTCCGCCTATCTGCAGGCAGCGCTCCATGCCGGCGAATTGCCGGGCGTCGTCGCCATCGACGCACTGATGCCGATCCTCAACAAGGCGGAAGCCGAAGGCCGCATCAAGGGCGACATCACCATCGTGCCCTGGGCCAATCCGATCGGCCGGGCGCAATATCATTTCGGCGAGCATCAGGGCCGCTTCCATCTGGGCACGCGCACCAATTTCAACCGCGGCTTTCCGCTGCTCGCCGCGCCCGACGCGGCCCTCTTGCCCGACACCGCCCTTGGCAGCGTCGACCAGCGGCTGAAGACCCGGCTGGTGCAATTGTCGCTCGGCCATGACATCGTGCTCGACCTGCACTGCGATGACGAAGGCCTCGCCTATCTCTACGTCCACACCAGCCTGTGGCCGGCAATGGCCGATTGCGCCGCCGCCATGGGCGTCGACGCGGTCGTGCTGTGGAGCGAAGACACCGACGGCACCTTCGAGGGCGCCTCGATCATGCCCTACCAGAACGTTCCAGCTGACGTAGCGAAGCTCGACCGCCGCGTCGCCACCACGGTCGAATATCGCGGCATCCTCGATGTCGACGGCGCCTTGGCCGCCGCCGACGCCGACGGCCTCTACGGGCTGCTGGTGGCGCGCGGCGTGATCGCCGACAGCGCCCTGTTCACGCCGGGTCCCTTCACCGGCTTTGTGGCTCCGTTGGAAAACATCGACATGATGCCGGCGCCACGGGCGGGTGCCGTGCTCTACGACGTGAAGCCCGGCGATCGCGTCGCCAAGGGCGCTCGCCTCGCCACCATCGTCCATGCACCGGGTGAACCCGATGGCCGCACCGAAGTCTTCGCACCACAGGACGGCATCATCCTGACCCGCCGCTCGCGCCGCATCATCCGCGCCGGCGAGGACCTGTTGAAGCTGGTCGGCGACAAGAAGAGCACCGACGCCAGGTCGGGCACGCTGGAGGATTGAGGACGCAGTTGCTTGGTGTTGTCGAAGCACCCATAGCTTCGTCCTATCCAGAAATAGCCTGCCGCGCCTTGGCCTCCAGCCATTCGGCCATCTGCCGGTAAGGCACTGGGCCATGGCTGATGCGAGCGACGCCGAGTTCCGCCAGCCGCTGGCGCGGCGGCACGTGCGCCAGCGCAATGATGTTGACCGGCAACGCAATTGCCTTGCAGAGCGTCTCGATCAGGCCCTCATCGCCAAGACCCGGCGCAAAGAAGCCGTGCGCACCGGCTTTTTCGAAGGCCTGTGCGCGCTCGATGGCCTGGTCGAGCAGGACGTCATCATGCGCATCCGGTTTCGCCTTGAGAAAGATGTCGGTTCGGGCGTTGATGAACGCCGGTATGCCGGAAGCCTTGACGGCCGCCGCCGCGGCTTCGATGCGTTTTACCTGGACAGCAATGTCATGCAGGCCGCTGCCACCAACAATCTGATCCTCGAAATTGAAACCAATAGCGCCGGCCCGCAGCGCCAACGTTACCGTGCGAGCAACGATTTCCGGATCGACGCCGTAACCGCCCTCGAGGTCCATGGTCACCGGCAGGTCGACCGACCCGACGATGCGCTTGATGTTGTCGAGCGCCAGCTCCAGCGGGATTTTCTCGCCATCGGCGTAGCCGAACGCGGCCGCGACCGGCCAGCTTCCCGTGGCGATCGCCTTGGCGCCCGCCTTCTCGACGATCTTGGCCGAGCCCGGATCCCAGGCATTGTAGAGAACGATCGGGTTTCCCCTGACGTGGAGGGAATGAAACGTCCGCGCGCGCTCGATCTGCTCGGTCATTGGTCTTTTCCCGTCTTCCTGCTGTTGGGATGTACAATCTAGGCGGGACTGCCAACTCTGGCGATGTGCCATGAAGCGTAGAAGCGGCGGCCACCGGACAGGCTTTCAAATCAGTTGCGCATCCGGTTTTTCGCGGCTATGGATTTCGCCATGAACATGCGTTCGACCAAGACCATTTGGTGGTGGGCCTGCTGACAGCGGCCTGTTCGAACGCGCGTGCGTGAAAAGAGAGGGTGGCCGCAACGGAAAGTCCGGGCGGCCATTTGTTTTTTCCAAGCCAGTCCCGGGTCCGTTGCCCCAAGAAGCTGATGGAGACGGCAATGACGATGAAGGTTCTGGAAAACGGGGCGGAAAGTTTCGTGACCGCGGGTGGCATCACCATCACCCGCGAGCGCCACGACCGGCCCTATGCGGGTGCGATCGACGCTTACGTCGACGGCTTGAATTCGCGCCGTGGCGCTGTGTTTTCCTCGAACTATGAATATCCCGGCCGCTACACCCGCTGGGACACCGCCATCATCGATCCGCCGCTGGTCATCTCCGCGCGTGGCCGCGCCATGCGCATCGAGGCGCTGAACGGCCGTGGCGAGGTGCTGTTGCCGGTCATCGGCAAGGTGCTCGCCAGCCTGGCTGATGTCACCATCGCCGAGACGTCGAAAAAACTCATCCGCCTCGACGTCGCCAAGCCCGGCCGTGTCTTCACCGAAGAAGAGCGCAGCCGGGTCCCCTCGGTGTTTACCGTGCTGCGCGCCATCACCGCTCTGTTCAAGACCGAGGAAGACGCCAATCTTGGTCTCTACGGCGCGTTCGGCTACGACCTCGCCTTCCAGTTCGACCCGGTTGACTACAAGCTCGAGCGCAAGCCAAGCCAGCGCGACCTGGTGCTGTTCCTGCCCGACGAGATCCTGGTCGTCGACCATTATTCGGCCAAGGCCTGGACCGACCGCTACGACTATGCCGGCGACGGGTTTTCGACGCAGGGGCTGCCGCGCGACGAAATCGTCGAGCCGTTCAAGAGCCCCGACCGCATCCCGCCGCGCGGCGACCATGAACCGGGCGAATACGCCAATCTGGTGCGCAAGGCGATGGATTCGTTCAAGCGCGGCGACCTGTTCGAGGTCGTGCCCGGCCAGATGTTCTATGAGCGCTGCGAGACGCAGCCATCCGAGATTTCGCGCAAGCTGAAGGCCATCAACCCCTCGCCCTATTCCTTCTTCATCAATCTGGGCGAAGGCGAATATCTGATCGGCGCCTCGCCCGAAATGTTCGTGCGCGTCAACGGCCGCCGCGTCGAGACCTGCCCGATCTCGGGCACCATCAAGCGCGGCGACGACGCCATTTCCGACTCCGAGCAGATCCTGAAACTGCTCAACTCGAAGAAGGACGAATCCGAGCTCACCATGTGCTCGGACGTTGACCGCAACGACAAGTCGCGGGTCTGCGAGCCGGGTTCGGTGCGCGTCATCGGCCGCCGCCAGATCGAGATGTATTCGCGCCTGATCCACACCGTGGACCACATCGAAGGCCGCCTTCGCGAAGGCATGGATGCTTTCGACGCCTTCCTGTCGCACGCCTGGGCGGTCACCGTCACCGGCGCGCCGAAGCTGTGGGCCATGCGTTTCATCGAACAGAACGAGAAGAGCCCGCGCGCCTGGTATGGCGGCGCGATCGGCATGGTCAATTTCAACGGCGACATGAACACCGGCCTCACCTTGCGCACCATCCGCATCAAGGACGGCATTGCCGAAGTGCGCGCCGGCGCCACATTGCTCTTCGACAGCATTCCCGAGGAAGAAGAAGCCGAAACCGAACTGAAGGCATCCGCCATGCTCTCCGCCATCCGCGACGCCAAGACCGGCAATTCCGCCAGCACCGAGCGCACCACCGCGCGCGTCGGCGACGGCGTCAACATCCTGCTCGTCGACCACGAGGACAGTTTCGTCCACACGCTGGCCAATTATTTCCGCCAGACCGGCGCCAATGTCTCGACCGTGCGCACGCCGGTTCCCGAGGAGGTGTTCGACAGGCTGAAGCCCGACCTTGTCGTGCTGTCGCCCGGTCCCGGCACGCCGAAGGATTTCGATTGCGCCGCGACCATCAGACGAGCGCGCGCCCGTGATCTGCCGATCTTCGGCGTTTGCCTTGGCCTGCAGGCGCTGGCCGAAGCCTATGGCGGCGAGCTCAGGCAGCTGCATGTGCCGATGCACGGCAAGCCGTCGCGCATCCGCGTCTCGAAGCCGGGCATCATCTTCTCCGGCCTGCCCAAGGAAGTCACCGTTGGCCGCTATCACTCGATCTTCGCCGATCCGGTGCGGTTGCCCGACGATTTCATCGTCACCGCCGAAACCGAGGACGGCGTCATCATGGCCTTCGAGCACCGCAAGGAGCCTATCGCCGCGGTGCAATTCCACCCGGAATCGATCATGACGCTCGGCCACAATGCCGGCATGCGCATCATCGAGAACATCGTCGCCCACCTGCCGCGCAAGGCCAAGGAAAAGGCCGCCTGACGATCATGGCTGAAGCCGAGAACACGATGGCGATCGCGGCCAAGGCGGCTGCGAAGCGCAAGGTCGCCAACCTCGCCTTCTGGTCGATCGTTGTCGCCTTTGTCGTGCTCGCGCTGAAGGCCGCCGCCTGGTACGTCACCGGCTCGGTGGCGCTCTATTCGGACGCGCTGGAATCGATCGTCAACGTCATTGCCTCGGCCGCCGCCTTCTGGGCGATCCAGGTCAGCTACAAGCCGGCCGACCAGGATCACCCGTTCGGCCATCACAAGGCCGAGTACTTCTCGGCGGTGCTCGAAGGCGTGCTGATCGTGCTCGCCGCGCTGTTGATCCTCAACGAGGTCTGGCGCTCCTGGCAGACGCCGGCGCCCCTGGAACAGCCCTGGGAAGGTCTTGCCGTCAACGGCGTCGCCACGGTCATCAATGCGTTCTGGGCCTGGACGCTGATCCGCGCCGGCAGGGCCGAGAAATCGCCGGCGCTGGTCGCCGACGGCAACCACATCATGACCGACGTGGTCACCTCGATTGGCGTCTTCGGCGGCCTTGTCGGAGCGATCCTGACCGGCTGGCAGATCCTTGATCCGGCGCTTGCCGTCCTCGTGGCGCTGAACATCCTGTGGCAGGGCTGGCATGTCATCGGCTCGTCGATGAACGGCCTGATGGACCGCGCCGTCGATACGGCAGAACACATGCACATCCGCGACGTCATCTCGGCCAACTGCAAGGGCGCGCTCGAGGTTCACGACCTCAAGACGCGCATCGCCGGCCGCGCCACCTTCATCGAGTTCCACCTGGTCGTCGACGCCGACATGTCGGTCGGCGCCAGCCACGTGATTTGCGACCGCATCGAGGACGCGCTGAAGGCCGAAATCCCCTCGGTGCGCGTCACCATCCATGTCGAGCCCGACGACGAGGCGAAGCTGCCGAAGGGCACGACGGCGGTGCCGTTCGCCTGAGGCGATCCTCCGTCACGACCTTGGAAAATTGGCCGAAGCCTCTCGACTTCGTCATCCACGGGCGGAGCAGGAGCGAAGCTCCGTCGCGGAGACCCGAGGATCCATGCCGCGACCTTGGCCGTAAAGTGCAGCGGAACAGAATTCTGCACCGCAGCAGCGCTCGGATGTCACGGCATGGATCCTATGGTCTGCGCCGCGTCGCTTCGCTCCTTGCTCCGCCATAGGATGACGAAGCGACAGGCGTACCGCGAAAACTTCTGCGCCGATGAGACAATCTCTATCGGCCTTCCAAAGCTGCCTCGACAAAATCGTCGTCAAGCGGCCCGGTCAAACCGTCCAGCCAAGCCCAGTCCTGGGCAAGCGGCTCGAGGATGATAGTTCGGCCTTGGCGGCGGATTGATACCTCATCTGTTTCGAAACGGAACTCCTTGGGCAAGCGCACCGCTTGCGATCGGCCTGACCAGAACACCTTCGCCTTGTCCATTCGCCCTCCTCCAGAGCCCAAACGATCAAGGCGCGCAGGCCGATTGCGGCATTGGCTGCAGCCGATAGACCTTGTCGTCGGATTTCGTCTTGCCGTCGGCGGCCTTCGAACACAGGTCGACGATCGCGAGTGCGCTGTTGGGATTGGCCAGCATCATGGTGCCGTTGGCGCCGCGCTTGAGGAAAATCTCCTTCTGCGCGATGTCGCAGGAGAAATCGCTCATCTTCGAGCTGGCCGCGCAGCGCCACTGGTCGGCCTCGCCCTGGCAGGAATAGGTCTGCGTGACTTTGGCCGATTTCTGCCGTGTGGTGACCGTAACGGCAATGTCGGCGCCGTCTGGCCAGTTGGCGGCGTCGCCGCCCGCGGCGAAGGACGCCAGTTCCACCGGTCCGCGGAAGACCCGGATCGACTGCGTCAGCTGGTTGGGGTGCGAGCCGAGATGCGCTGCATCATAATCGCGCCCATAGCAAAAGGCCTGGTCCGGCTTCAGCCGCTCGCGCAGTGGGGCTCCGAGCGCAGGGGCGATCGGATCGATGCGCGCGAACTCCGCCTTGCAGGTCGCTGCCGGCATCGGGTCGAGGCGGAAATTGTCGTCCTCGCTGCCCAGCGCCTGCCTGTCATATTCGGCTTCACCGAGTTCATCTTCCGATCCTGCGTCGAGATAAAGATCGGCCGAGACATCGGTGAGGATCAGACGGCCTTTGTCATCGAGCTTCAGCGAGGCCATGGTGCGGTCGCAGTCCATGCCGCAACGGATCGGACCGCTCTTTCCGTCCTCGGACTCGCGATTGCACCAGCCGCTCGCCCATTCCGGCGCCTTGGCGCCCCGCACCGTGGTGGCGATAAAGCCGTTATAGGACGAGTCGGAGTTTGTCGGCGGCTCCTCGTTCGGGCGGCTGACCGGGTCGTGCCCATAGAGGAAGAAGATCCGCGCCACCTTCTGCTTCGGATGCGCCTTGAGGTGCGCGGCGTCATAGATCCGGCCGAAGCAGGCATCTGCGCCGTTCGGGCTGAGTTCGGTGAGCTTCAGCGCATCGTCGGCGAAGGCCGAACCGGCAAGTGTGCCAAGCAGCGCAACGCCAAACCCGGCGCCGGCGACCGTCTTCCATTCCCCCACCCCGAACGCCATGTGACCTCTCCTCCGCATCGACAGGACGTAACGTCAAGTTATGCTAGTATTGCGGCCGCAGCCACGCAATTCGCGGTGAGCCGCCAAGCGGAGGAGTATGCCATGCGCCGGCGCGATATGTTCCGCGCGGTTCTTGCCGGAACCGGAACGCTTCTTGGCCTGCGGGCGGTGCAGGCCGCGGCGACGGAGCCTGCCAGGCAGAAGGTTGCCTATCACTTGAGCGACGTCGACAAGGTCAATTTCGTGCTCGGCAACATCAAGAACCACTATGACGGCACCGGCGGCAATGTCGACATCGTGCTGGTGGTGCATGGTCCGGCCTTGGCCGCCTTCAAGTCGAAAGGCATATCGGCCGCGATTTCCGGGCGCTTCGCCGGCCTGGTGCAGCAGGGGCTGGAATCCCAGGCCTGCGCCAACACCATGCAAGGCATGGATATTTCACTCGCAGACCTGCTCGCCGGTTTCCATGCCGCCGACAAGGGCGGCGTCGTCAAGCTCGCCGAACTGCAAGGCCAGGGCTACGCCTATCTGCGCCCCTGAGGCTTGAACACCGGGGCAGCTAGTGTCCTGATCGGCAA
>NZ_SMYZ01000145.1:0-4690 GCF_004919685.1 Mesorhizobium norvegicum
GCCAGAGGGGGGTGCTGTCCCGCCGACATCTGACCGACCTCCTCGCCGCAGCGGCGATCAAAGCAAAATGCAGTTCATGCATCAGCGACCATCCCCAATTGACCCCGACCGCCATCTGCCCGAAGTGTAGCGCCCCATGGCCACACACGCTCCACCCAAACCCACCGAAACACCCCTCACCTTCGCCGTGTTGGTCTTCCCCGGCTTTCCGATGATGGCGTTCAGCTCGGTCATCGAGCCGCTGCGCGCCGCCAATGTCTTGGCCAAGCGGCAGTGCTATCGCTGGATCATTGTCGGGGCTACCCAAGGCCCGGTCGAGGCCTCGAACGGCGTCGTCATCCAGCCGGGGTTCTATGCCGAGGACGCGCCGAAGGTCGACCGCATCGTCGTCTGTTCGGGCGGAGATGCCGATCACCTGGTCGCCGAGGACGCAGCACACTGGATCCGCAAGAGCCTGCGCAATGGCGCCCATATCGGCGCGGTGGCGGATGCGGCGTTCTTCCTGGCGCGGGCCGGGCTGCTCGACGGCCATGCCTGCACCTTGCACTGGACCAGCCAGGCCGCCTTCACCGAGGCCTTTCCCAACATCGAACTGCGGCGCGACCTCTATGTCATCGACCGCAAGCGTTTTACCTCGGCCGGCGGCGTCGGCAGCCTCGACATGATGCTGGAGATCATCACCCGCGACTACGGCGCCGAGCTTGCCGCCGGCGTCGCCGAATGGTTCGTGCACAGCCAGCTGCGCTCCAGCATCGACCGCAAGATGATGCCCTTGCGGCTGCGCACCGGCGTCCGCAACGAGCTGGTGCTGTCGGCCATCGCCATCATGGAGGATGCGGTGGAAGAGCGGCTCGGCATGGCCGAGCTGACCGCGAAGCTCGGCGTCTCCTCCGACAAGCTCGAACGCAGCTTTCGCTCCGAACTCGCCATCTCGCCCAATGGCTATTACCGGCGGCTACGGCTGAAGCGCGCCGCCGATCTCTTGGCGCACTCGACGCTCGCCGTGCGCGACGTCGCGCTGGCCTGCGGCTTCGCCTCGATGTCGAGTTTTGCGCGGGCTTTTCGCGAGGAGCATGGCCATCCGCCGAAACTGGCGAGGAGGCATTAGCTCGCGCTCGCTGACGCGATGAGACGTTGGCGGGACAGCGCCCCCCTCTGTCCTGCCGGACATCTCCCCCACACGGGGGGAGATCGGCTGTCACCACCGCTTTCGCCAATCTCCAGCGTCGAAGAAGGGGCGCGGCTCCCGACGCTGCCAATCTCCCCCCTCGTGGGGGAGATGCCCGGCAGGGCAGAGGGGGGCGCGAAGGAACGCGACGCAACTCATTGACAGCGGCATCCTGCACAACAAACGCGGTTTTCCGCACAATCCATCCGCCCCCCTTGCGCCATGCTCAGACCTCGCAACCCACCCAAGGCCAGGCACCCCATGAGCATCGTCGTATTCGACCCCGACAGCACCGAGGACGTGGACTTCAAGGACCGCATGCGCCACCCCGCGGCGGCCGATCCGGCCGGCGGCATGTGGCTGTCGGACACCGAGCCGTCCTTCATCGACGCCGACGCCTTGCGAAAAGGCCGGCTGGCAAAACTGCGCGGCTGGATGCGCGAGGCCGGCTATGGCGGCGTGGTGCTGTTCGACCCCTACAACCAGCGCTACGCCACCGGCTCGCGCAACATGTTCGGCTATTTCCTGCGCAACTCGACCCGCTATTTCTTCATTCCGACCGAGGGGCCGATCGTGCTGTTCGAATATCCGCAGAGCTACCATGTCTCGATGGTGCTCGACACGATCGACGAGGCGCGTCCTTCCAAGCTGGTCTGGTCGTCGGTGTCAGGCCGCGACGACGAGACCGCCGGGCCCTTCGCCGACGAGATCGCCGAGCTCCTGAAAAAGCATGGCGGCGGCTCGATGAAGCTCGGCCTCGACCGCTGCAGCCATCTGCAGGCGCTGGCGCTGGAAAAGCGCGGCTGCGAGGTCCGCGATTGCCAGGGCGAGATCCTGGCGGTGCGCGCGGTCAAGACGCCGGAGGAAGTCAAATGCCTGCAGGTGTCGATGGCCGGCGCCGAGGCCGCCGTCTATGCGGTGCGCGAGGCGATCAAGCCCGGCGTCTCCGAAAACGACCTGTTCGCCATCATGTATGGCGAGGTCATCCGCCAGGGCGGCGAGTTCATCGAGACGCGGTTGCTCACCTCCGGCCAGCGCACCAATCCGTGGTTCAACGAGGCCAGCGGCCGCAAGATCCGGCCCGGCGAGTTGCTGGCGCTCGATACCGACACGATCGGCTGCTACGGCTATTATTCCGATTTCTCGCGCACCTTCCGCTGCGGGCCGGGCAAGCCGACCCCCTACCAGAAGTCGCTCTACCGCATGGCGCACGACCAGGTTCAGCACAACATTTCGATCGTCAAACCCGGGATGGCGTTTCGCGAGATTGCCGAGAAGGCGTGGAAGATCCCGGACCGCTTCGTGGACCAGCGCTACACCTCGGTCATGCACGGCGTCGGCATGCATGGCGAAACGCCGTTCATCGCGCACGCCATGGACTACGAGACCTATGGCCGCGACGGCCATATCGTGCCAGGCATGGTGGTGAGCGTCGAAAGCTATATCGGCGAAAAGGGCGGCCGCGAGGGCGTCAAGCTGGAGGACGAGATCCTGATCACCGACACCGGCATCGAACTCCTGTCGCGTTTTCCCTATGAGGATGAGTTTCTGGAGACGCAGGTTTGATACTCGCCGACTGCCACCACGCCGTCGTCATCCTAGGGCGAAGCAAGGAGCGAAGCGACGCGGCGCAGACCCTAGGATCCATGCCGCGACTCCGACGCGTCGCCACGGTGCTGAATTCTGCTCCGCTGCACCCTCTACTCCGCCCGTGGATGACGAAGCTGGGGAGGCGCCGGCCAATCATCGCCGCTTGCGCCATCCCGCTGAACGGGGCGACGTCGACCCTGAACCCAGGCGCACTCGCATGAAAACCCCCATCGCCATCAAGCGCGGCACGGTGGCCGCGATCTTCATCGACCTGCAGGAAGAACACCGGCAGGATCCGCGCTACCTCGTCGACGGCTACGCAACGATCCTCGCCAACGTCCAACGCCTGCAGGCGGCGGCGCGCGCTAACCACGTGCCGCTCTACCACTGGGCCTACATCGTCGATCTCGACAAGCAGGATCGCCCCTTTCATCCGGTCGGTGAGGACGGCAAGTCGGCCTTTTCCGACAAGAGCGATCCGCTGACCGAGATCTGCCGTGAGGTGGCGCCGATCAAGGGCGAGGCGCTGCTGGTCAAGGCCGAGGCCAGCGCCTTCCGCTCGGGGCCGGCGGCCCGCGACATCAAGTCGGCCGGCATCGAATGGCTGGTTGTGTCGGGCGTGTGGACCGAGGCCTGCATCGACGCCACGGTCAAGGATGCGGTGGCGAAAGGCTTTCGCGTGCTGCTGGTCAAGGATGCCTGTGGCAGCGGCAGCGCGGCCATGCACCAGACCGGCATAATCAACCTCGCCAATCGGCTCTATGGCGGCGCCGTCACCGACACCGACGGCGCCTGCCGGCTGCTGGCCGGCGAAACCGTCACCGCCTGGCAGGTCGAAGGCTCGGTGCCGCTGCGCTTCACCTTCGACAACGCGGCCGCACTCTACGCCGATCTATGACGGCGGAAAGCATGACTCGCGGCAAATACGAAACCCGGCTCGATCCGGCCCTGTGGGCCTATATCGACGCCGTCAACGCCTGGTATCCGCCTGAAATCCTCGGCCTGCCGATCGACAAGCAGCGCGCCGTCTATGACCGGATGAGCCGGGCCTTCCACCAGGGCCGCCCGCCCGGCGTCAAGGCCAGCGACGGCCTGATCGCCGCCGCCGGCCGCGACATCCCGGTCCGCCGCTACCACCGCGCCGGCAAGGCCGCGCGGGCCATGGTGATCTACTACCACGGCGGCGGCTTCATCCTTGGCGGGCTGGAAAGCCATGACGACATCTGCGCCGAGCTCTGCGCCGGCACCGGTTTCGACGTGCTGTCGGTCGACTACAGGCTGGCGCCCGAGCATGTGCATCCGGCCGCCTTCGACGATGCCGTCACCGCCTTCGAATGGGCGGCGGCGACCACTGATCTGCCGCTGGTGCTGTGCGGCGAAAGTGCGGGCGGCAACCTCGCCGCTGGTGTGGCGCAGGCGACGCGCAGGCACCCCCGCGCAGCCATCGGCCAGGTGCTGATCTATCCCGAACTGGGCGGCGACGAGCGCGCCGGCTCCTACATCGAGCACGCCGAAGCGCCGCTGCTGTCGCTGCACGACATCGCCTTCTACCGCGACGTCCGCTCGGCCAAGCGGCAATCACTGGACGATCCGACCTTCTCGCCATTGCGCGACCGCGACTTTTCCGACCTGCCGCCGACGGTGATCGTCACCGCCGAGTGCGACCCGCTGTCGTCGGATGGCGAGACCTACCGCGACCGGATTGTTTCCGCCGGCGGCAAGGCGTGGTGGCACGAGGAGAAGCGCCTCGTGCACAGCTTCCTGCGCGCCCGAACGACTGTGCCGGCCGCCGCGGAGGCGTTTGCGCGGATCGTGGCGGCGGTGGCAGCGCTGGGCCGGGGTGATTGGCCGTATTGACCTTTCAAGACCTCCTCGCCTCGCTTCGCAGGGACGAGGAGACCTTGAGAGGTCGGCGGGACAGCACCCCCTCTG
>NZ_SMYZ01000145.1:4717-15086 GCF_004919685.1 Mesorhizobium norvegicum
CACGAGGGGGGAGATTGGCTGTACCTGCCCCCTGCGGAGCACCGCACAATCACTGCGGAAAACCGAACACTCCCCAGCGTCACCCCACTCTATCATCGGCCCTCAGGCAATGGCGTCCCGGCGGTCGCGTCCGCCCCCGCGTCTGTCGATCGGCCGGGGCGCCCAACAACAGGGGAACGACGATGAAATTCATGCTGACCGACCGGAAATTACACCCGAAGGCCAAACCCGTCGCCGACGATTTCAAGACCGGCGGCATCAACCGCCGCGAATATCTCGCCTTGATGGCCGGCCTCGGCGTCAGCGCTGCCGGCGCGCTGGCGTTGGGCGGGCTGGCCGCCACCCCTGCCCGCGCGGCGGAACCCAGGAAAGGCGGCGTCTTGCGCGTCGCCATGAACGTCAAGGGCTTCAAGGACCCGCGCACCTTCGACGGCGTCGAGATGTCCAACGTCGCCCGCCACTGCAACGAATATCTGGTGCGATGGAACACCGACTTCTCCTTCGAGCCCTGGCTGCTCGAAAGCTGGGAGGCGAGCAACGACGCCAAGACCCTCACGCTGCATGTCCGCAAGGGCATCAGCTGGTCGAACGGCGATGCCTTCAACGCCGACGATGTCATCCACAACCTCACCCGCTGGTGCGATGCCTCGGTGCCCGGCAATTCGGTCGCCGCGCGCATGGGCGCGCTGGTCAATGCCGACACCAAGAAGGTCGTCGATGGCGGCATCGCCAAGGTCGACGACTTCACCATCAAGCTGAACCTGCCGAAACCCGACATCTCGCTGATCGCCGGCATGGCCGACTATCCGGCGCTGATCATGCACCGCTCCTATGAGGGCGATGGCGACCCGCTGAAGGCGCTGGCCATCACCACCGGCCCCTGCGAACTGGTCAGCTGGGACGCCGAGACCGGCGCCGAGGTGAAGCGCAAGGACAGACCGTGGTGGAAGGGCGAATTCTGGCTCGACGGCATCAAATGGGTCGACTACGGCTCCGACCCCAACGCCATGCTGTCGGCCTTCGAATCCGGTGAGATCGACACCGACCACGAAACCGCTTCCGACGCCGTCTCGCAGACCGACAAGATGGGGCTCAAAAATTCCGAGATCGCCACCGGCTCGACCATCGTCGCCCGCTTCAATGTCGCCAACGCGCCCTATGACGACGTCAAGGTGCGCCGCGCCGCCCAGCTCGCCGTCGACAATTCGGCCGTGCTGACGCTCGGCCTCGGCGGCCGCGGCAAGCCCGCCGACAACCACCATGTCGGCCCCATGCACCCCGAATATGCCGATATCGGCCCGGCCAAGCGCGACGTCGACCAGTCGAAGAAGCTGCTCACTGAAGCCGGCAAGGCCGATCACGAATTCGAGCTCATCTCCGTCGATGTCGAATGGCAAAAGAGCACCGGCGACGCCATCGGCGCGCAGATGCGCGAGGCGGGCCTGAAGATCAAGCGCACCGTGCTGCCGGCCGCCACCTTCTGGAACGACTGGAGCAAATACCCCTTCTCCTGCACCGAATGGCTCGGCCGGCCGCTCGGCGTCCAGGTGCTGGCGCTCGCCTACAAATCGGGCGCCGCCTGGAACGAAAGCGCCTACGCCAATCCGGAATTCGACACGCTGCTCGACAAGGCGCTTGCGATATCAGACGCCAAGGCGCGCAAGGAGATCATGGGCAAGATCGAAGAGAATTTGCGCGACTCAGGCATCATCATCCAACCCTACTGGCGCTCGGTGTACCGGACGTATCGCAAGGGGGTGGAGGGTTGCGAACAGCACCAGGCGCTCGAGCAGCACTTTGAGAAGGTTTGGTTGGAGGGGTGAGCCGTTCCCGTTCTTGGGTTCCTCGCCCCCACGAAGTGGGGGAGAGGTGGCCCGGCGAAGCCGGGACGGAGCGGGGGGCGACCTCCGCGAAGCCAAAGCCGGGTCAGGATTGAGGATAGAGGCCCCGGCTAGCGCGCGCTCTTATCGCAGGTCAGCGCCGCCCCTCATTGCCCTGCCGGGCATTTCTCCCCGTAAACGGGGCGAAAGAGGCTGGCCGCAACGCCGGCGCCTTTCTTGCAACGCTGGAGATTGGCGAAAGCGGCGATGACAGCGTCCTTCGCCCCGTTTACGGGGAGAAGATGGCGGCAGCCAGATGAGGGGCAGCACTGACGTTGACTTTACCTTCTCCGCAGTAGGAGAAGGTGGATTGCCCCAAAGCGCGTGAGGCGTCGAGAGATGCCGACCGCGCACATCGCCAGGCCCTATATTTCATGTACGGCGCAAAACGTGCGGTGCCACGCGGTAGACCGCCGCCGCCACAGGGCGCATGGTTCCGCTGTCGCTGGCCACTGTATGGGCGCTGGTGCTTGAGAGTGTCAGCGTGCTCCCGCCCCCGTCGGGAGCAATGCAATGGAAGACCCCACGGGCCTGGTGCCCGCGCTTACTTTCCATGCGCTGCGAAGGGCATTCAAGACATCCATTGCCGAACGCCTCATCCCCGAGGCGCAATGGGGCCGGCACGCCACGTCCATGGTCCGTGAGCTTACCGACAGGAATCACGTTGACTCAGGCCTGATCGATTGGATCATTCGCAAGTGAAGCAGAAATGGCCGGCGCGAATGCCGGTGAGGCAGTTGCCTGAGCCCGCGCCGGCCACTGGCGAACTGATTAAGGTCCGCCGCCCGAGTTTTCTACCGCTCCGAGTCTGCGCGATCAACCAACTCAGGGTTGGTGCGGACCGTATGAACCCGTCCCGTTGCGTCATTGAAAAAGGCGTCGTCCGGCGACAGCGCCTGTCAATGCACGCGTCCTGACCAGTTCACCGCGCGGGCCTGAGAAGCGTCCAGATCCAGCCAACGAAGGTCAGCACCACGAACGGATAGCCGGCGGCGGGTGCCTGCTCTTCTCCCCGCCGGGGAGAAGGTGGCCGCAAAGCGGCCGGATGAGGGGGCTTCGTATGCGCCAGCCTTGGCCGGGCCCCCCCATTTCGACGGGGTGAACATCCCAGAGATTGAGCCGGAAAGCGGCGGGAGCCGATGCGGCTACGCCGGGCTACCCGGCGAGCCTTCGAGCGGCCTTTCGAGGGCAGCAGTGGGCCGCTCCCGGCAGAATAGCAAGATCACCAGCAAGATCCCGGAGAACACAAGAGTGTACAAAAGCGACAGGCTGAGAAAGAACTCCGCCCTTTCCAGCGGGATCGGGCGTCCCTTGCTGGCTTCGCGCATCATCATGCGGGCAATCAGCACGTCGCGCGAGAACAGGAAGTCAATGCCGGCCAGCAGCACGCTCGATGCGAAGATCAGGGCGCCAAAAAGCTTTGCCCCGGGGGCGAACCTCAACAGCGCTACGCCGCACCAGCCATAGAGAGCAGCGTAAAGCGCGAAGGCCGCTATCATGAGCGGCGTGTCCTCGAACATGGACAGGAATGGCACCACGTCGCCGGATCCGGTCAGGCGCTTCAGCTGTCCTATCCCGGACACGAAGCCAGCCGTGCCAAGCAGAAGGTTGGGCCATTGGCGCTGGCCGGCGGGCTGCTCTGACCAAGCGTAAGACAGCAGCCGCTGGCCCAGAGAGGCGTTCGTCAGCCGCGCGAGGCCGATCAGGATCAGCGAAAGCGCCGTCTGGGCACGCACCGGCATCGGCTGGCCAAGGAAGGTCTCGGCAATGCCGGGAAACAGGCGGTCCGCAAGAACGACGATCGCGTTGATCCAGACGAAATCGAGATAAAGCCCGAGAAGCGGCAAGACATATTTGCGCACGTTGACCCCCCAACAGCACGATTACATCGCTACTACTTACTGCTCATCGCCCGGATTTTACAAGCGTCCAGATCCAGCCAACAAAGGTCAGCACCAGGAACGGATAGCCGGCGGCGGGCAACGGCGCCGAGGTCGGCAGCAAGGGCACGCCCCAGAGGATCATGAGCGCTGAGACGACAAACAGCACGGCGGCAACGAGCGCGGTGAGCCGCATCCACAAGGCGAAGGTTCTCGGCACGCTGACCATGACCAGCGCTGCCGCCCAAAGCGAGATGCCGCCGACATAGGAGGGCACGCTGGCCTCGAGGCCCGCCGCATTGCCGGCCAGCAGCAGGCTCTCGCCGGCAAGGAAGGTCAGGAATCCGGCAGCTATGCAGTCATCGCCCAGCCGCTGGTATTTCATCGTCAGCAGCGCGGTTGCTACAACCAGGGCGGCGCCGTCGATCGTCCAGAGCGTTTCGCGCAGCGGAGCGCTGGCCACGAAGGTGCCGGCAAGGCCGAAAGCGCCGCCGATGGCGAGGCCGAGAGAAGCGACGTTGTCCGAAGTGGAACGCATTTGAATTTTCCGTAGTCCTCCGGAGGCGGATACTCTTGGGTGGGGTGTTCCCTAACTTCACTTCCGCCGCACGGCTCTGAAAACCCTGACAAGCGGGCCGACAGGCTCCGCTCTATTTATAGTTAATCTGACCAAGCTTGTATGATAGCCTCCGCCAGTCAGAATTTGTTACGAGAGTCGCCAGTTTTGCTCGCAGCTCCAAGAGAATTGGATCCGAGAATTTCTTTAGCAATCCCTCGATCTCCTGGTAGTATTTCTTCGCAGCCGTAATCGCCCGATCTGTCTGCCTGTGCGACATTAACGCGTCGATATGATAGTACCCCAGCGCAACAATTGGATACTCGTCCAAAGCCCCCTTTAATCGCTCCGCACCCATCGCGTGGTGGCGCTCCATAAGACTAGAAACCGCCTCGTCTATAAGCCGCTGTGTCGCCGTATTAAATACGGTATCCTGACCGGCTACGATTAACTTTTGTTGAGCAAGCGCGTGTTGTGCAAATTTATTGGCTGGGTATGCCTGAATTGACCGCCCAAGCATCTCTAATGCGTCCTTCTGCCTCCCAAGGCGCCTCAGCAGAAGTGCGTACTGGAGCCAGAAATGCCCATCCAGCTGGAGAGATATTTCAAAGTTCGAGTAGAACTTTACCGCCTTATTTTTATCCCCCGATGCCGAAAATATTTGATAAATATTGTTATTGTTCAATAAGTACTTAAATAGCTGCCCGTCATGCTCGGTGAGATTCCTGATAATCGGCGGACTGAACTGAACATAGTAGTTTACCATCGCAGTCAGAACGTCTTCTAAATCCACCAGCGTCGCGTACTTCTGAACCACTTCAGAGGCGTAAATCTGATGTCTAGCCTGATATCGCCCAGACTTCGAGATATCAACGATTCCCTGAAGCCCATTCAAAAGTTCATCGAAGGTATGCGGTGAATTCAAGTAGCCCAGCACAGTCGACGCCATCGATTTGCTGATTCCAACGCGTGGCACGGTTGCGATAGCTACAGTCAAGAAAAGCTGCCGTCTGGTCTGGTCTGTAATCCTCGAAAATTCGTCTTCGATTATCTCTTCGAAACCCTTCGATTCCGTAGCCTCGAGCATTGCAATCAGTAACTGTTGACGACTTTTGGTAAATCTCTGCCTCTTTTCAGCAATGTTAAGCTTGTTAAATGCCGGAGCCGGGTAATTACCCTCAATGGCTCGAATTATGACATCAACATCATCCGTCTTAAATCGATCAAACTTCACGGCCCCTACATTTCCTACAAATAATTTCTCCAGCCGGTCATGCCACTCTCCTGTCCGTGCACTCGTTAGTATCGTGACCCCTTCCATAGAACGGTCTCCCAAAACCTCCGCAATGCTCTCCGCGACGACGTGGAGATCATCCACGATAACTAGGCACGCTCGATCTTCCCTAAATCTTTTGAGTGAGTACATAACGTCTTTGAAGGGCGCGCCGCTTTCAGTGTACTCAACAACCAAGGGGCCATTTTCAGAGGCGGACAGGCGAAGAGCGTAGTCCATAACAAAAGTCGACTTGCCGGAGCCAGCCTCCCCAAGAACTACAATTGCTCTCCTGTGATCTCTGGCTTGATCAATCTCCGTTCGAAGTCGTTGGAATTGACCCAATGAGGCAAAAGAGGACGACATTATAATCGGCCATGTCGGTCCATATCCCTCATAAAACCGTCTTCTGTACTTGGCAATGTCATGTGTACTGGCATGAAATCTGGTTGAAAGATCCTTTTGCGACACAGGATATATTGCCCTGAGGGCCTCGACGTCTGCACCGGTAAAGCGACTTTTTTGACTTACCGCTGCAGCTGCCCCATCAGACTCAATATCCCTTGGCATAAGGCCGCCCGGAAAGCGTCGCCCTATCTCGGACGCAAAATCCTCCAGCGTTGCTTTTATATGAACTATGCCCCGGTTTTGAAGAGAGCGACTTTGGATCTCAGTGAGAACGCCCGGCGTGACACAGAAGGAGCGCCCTGGGGTAGCGTCCTTGGTCAGAGCCGCCCTTACACTCTGAAATAGAATATTCTCGTTCAGGGACGTTCCAACAAATATCACGGTGTAGTCGATAAAATCTTCTCCAAGCTGCGAGTACCATGCCGGGTTCTTTGCCGACGCCTCCGCGTATTCCGTGGATGAAAAGATAAATCCCGCCTCGGGATTCAACGCGGAGCCGTGCAGATGTACAACTTGACATTCGGAGTACCCACGCCACTCTACACGCCGGTCGCGAAGTGCGTTGTAGGATTGCAGTCTCTGTGAAGTTTTCTTTCTTGGAATATTTTCGATCGTGTCATCTACGTTGAACGTATAAACCCTTCGCCACGGTATATTGAATACGCTTACCAGCGCTTTGCTGGGAGTCGTTCCCGTAAAGTTATTTTCAAATATCTTTCTATACTTTACTGAGCCAATCGAGGCGCCTAAGGCTTCGAAGACTTCTTTCAATTCTTCTCCACCGTACACAAGGTCGGCAGCTTCCGCGACGAGTTTAGCGATTTCGGAGGCGCCAGCGATTGGTCGACCAAATTTATTGGTTGCATTGATGCTGACGCCAGCGCCAGTAACAAGTACAGCTCGGCCCTCGCGAATGTCGGCGAATATTGAATCTGGAAACAAGGTACCCCCCTTTTTGGGAGGCAAATTGCCCTATTTCCGGTTCACTTTCTAGGGTGAATATAACGAACTAGCGGTAGATTGGAAAACACTCGATAGGATAGAACATGTGGCGTGTTTGTTTCGCCTTTGGGCAGCGTTTCGAACAAACGAATTAGCAGCCGTCCGGTGGCGCAGGTTCAAAGTTCAATCGCCCATCTTCAAGGCCTGAATAAACGCCTCCTGCGGGATATCGACCTTGCCGAACTGCCGCATCCGCTTCTTGCCCTCTTTCTGCTTGTCCAGCAGCTTGCGTTTGCGCGAGACGTCGCCGCCGTAGCATTTGGCGGTGACATCCTTGCGTAGCGCCGAGATGGTTTCGCGGGCGATGACCTTGCCGCCGATGGCGGCCTGGATCGGGATCTTGAACAGGTGGTTCGGGATCAGCTCCTTCAGCTTCTCGCACATCTGCCGGCCGCGCTTTTCCGCCGCCGTGCGGTGCACCAGCATGGAAAGAGCATCCACCGGCTCCTCATTGACCAGGATCGACATCTTCACCAGATCGCCTTCCTTGTAGTCGGTGAGGTGATAGTCGAAGGAGGCGTAGCCCTTGGAGATCGACTTCAGCCGGTCGTAGAAATCGAACACGACTTCGTTGAGCGGCAGATCGTAGATCAGCATGGCGCGCTTGCCGACATAGGACAGGTCGGCCTGGATGCCGCGCCGGTCCTGGCAGAGTTTCAAAATGCCGCCGAGATAATCGTCTGGCGTCAAAATGGTGGCGCGGATCCACGGCTCCTCGATCGCCGAGATCTTCACCACGTCGGGCATGTCGGCCGGGTTGTGCAGTTCCTTCATCGAGCCGTCGGTGAGCAGCAAGCGGTAGACGACGCTCGGCGCTGTGGCGATCAGGTCGAGGTTGAACTCGCGCTCCAGCCGCTCCTGGATGATTTCGAGATGTAAGAGGCCAAGGAAGCCGCAGCGATAGCCGAAGCCGAGCGCGGCACTGGTTTCCATTTCATAAGAGAAAGAAGCATCGTTGAGGCGCAGTTTGCCGACGGCGGCGCGCAGATCCTCGAAATCGGCGGCGTCGACCGGGAACAGGCCGCAGAACACCACCGGCTGCGCCGGCTTGAAGCCGGGCAGCGCCTTGGCGGTGGAGCGTTTGTCCTCGGTGATGGTGTCGCCGACGCGGGTGTCGGCCACTTCCTTGATCGAGCCGGTGAAGAAGCCGAATTCGCCGGGGCCGAGCTCGTCGACATTGATGCGGGCCGGCGTGAACACGCCGGTGCGCTCGACGAGGTATTTGGCGCCGGTGCCCATCATGCGGATGGTCTGGCCCTTCTTCAGCACGCCGTCGATGATGCGCACCAGGACGATGACGCCGAGATAGGCGTCGTACCAGCTGTCGACCAGCATCGCCTTCAAGGGGGCGGTCGCGTCGCCTTCGCGCGGCGGCGGCAGTTGGTGGACGATTGCCTCCAGCACATCGGGAATGCCAAGGCCGGTCTTGGCCGAGATCAGCACGGCGTTGGAAGCGTCGATGCCGATCACCTCCTCGACCTGCTCGCGGATGCGCTCGGGCTCGGCGGCGGGCAGGTCGACCTTGTTCAGCACCACGACGATCTCGTGGTTGTTGTCGATCGCCTGGTAGACATTGGCCAGCGTCTGCGCCTCGACGCCCTGGCTGGCGTCGACGACCAGCAGCGAGCCCTCGCAGGCGGCGAGCGACCGCGACACTTCATAAGCGAAGTCGACATGGCCGGGCGTGTCGATCAGGTTGAGGATATAGTCCTCGCCATTGTTGGCGTGGTACTTCAGCCGCACCGTCTGCGCCTTGATGGTGATGCCGCGCTCGCGCTCGATGTCCATCGAGTCCAGCACCTGCTCCTTCATGTCGCGCAGCTCCAGCCCGCCGGTCAGCTGGATCAGCCTGTCGGCAAGCGTGGATTTACCATGGTCGATATGGGCGACGATGGAGAAATTGCGGATGTGGTCGAGGGGCGTGCTCATGGCGCGCGTTTAGCAGGGGCGGCTTGTCCGGGCAAGCGGCGCACCACTGCCGGGCAAGCGGCGCGGGCGTTTGTCGGCTTTATCAGGTGATTTCGCGAAAAGTCGATAAATTTTAACCAAGCGCGTTAGAGCATAATTGGGGAGTGCCATGTTAGCCGGTAGTGATATTCGGCTATAAGGATCAAGGCATGCGGGGGCTGGCAGGCAGGTTTATCGAGTCGCGGAGCGGTGCATTTGCGCCGATTCTCATCCTCACCATGATTCCGCTGATCACCGCCATCGGCTTTTCGGTCGACTACACCTCGGCGGTCCAGACCAGGTCGAACGAGCAGGCCGCACTCGATGCCGGGATCCTGGCGATCACCACGATGGATACCGCCTCGACGAAGGCGCAGCGCCAGGTGGTGCTGCAGAATACCTACAAAGAAAACGGTGGACAGGGCACAGCGACGCTGGCCACTTTCGACGTCAGCGCCAACGGCACCGCCACTGCGCAGGCCTCGGCAAGTTTCGCCATGCCGACCGTGTTCATGCAGATCGCCAGGATCCCCACGGTGGCGGTCGGCGTTACGTCGGCGGTGAACAAGGCGCCGGCTTTGGTGGAGGCGACCTTCAAGGTCACCGGCGTGTCGGGTTACTGGAACAAGACAATGACGCTCTACGGCACGCAATTCGGTGCGGCGCAGGGCAAGCCGATGATGACGATCGATTACAAATACGGCGGCGGCACAGATCCAAAAGGTTACGGCACCACCACCGTCAGCAAGATCGACAGTTTGGGAGTCGCGACGGTGGTCCAGACGCAGGTCTGCAAGGTCGGCAAAAAGGCGCCCACCGGGGTTACGCTCAACACCGACCAGTATGGCACGACATATTACTGCGTCGACACGATGTCTCCTGGCAACACCGCCGGTGCGTCAATCGACGTCAGCAAGATGGCCGGCCTCAATCTGCAAATGTACGTGCAGCCGGGCAACCCGCAATACCTCAACACGAACGACCCGACCACGTCCAACCGGCTCTACAGCGGGCTCAAATCGGACGCGACGGCCGCTATCGACTACAAAGAGATGGCGACCGGCCAGATCGTCGACATCTTCGGCCTCGTGCCTTGCGGCCAGACAGCCTACCAGGCCTGGGAAGACGGCGGCAATTCGGTCCCGGCGCCGGTCGGCAACGCCGACTTCTTCTACAACGTGACCGGCAGGTGCGACTTCAACAAGCGGCCCAACAACACGCGGCTGACGCAGTAGACGTTGCCGATCTCCCCCCTCGTGGGGGAGATGGCCGGCAGGCCAGAGGGGGGCGCTGTCCCGCCGGCTTTGCCAAGGTCCATGGTATCCATCCCCACTTTTCGCTGATCGATCTGACCGTCGTTCTGCTGCCCGCTGTTGCTCGATGACGTCGGCAGCACCTCCGTTGGTGCTCTACGGCGCCCCCC
>NZ_SMYZ01000146.1 GCF_004919685.1 Mesorhizobium norvegicum
GCCGGCGATCAGGATGGCGATGCGGTCGCGGTGAATGCCGAAGGTGCCGGGCAACTCCAGCGCATCGGCCAGCGCCATCAGGCCGGAGCTGCCGGCTGCGGCGTAGGCAAGCTTGCCGCCGCCCTTCAGCTTGCCCGCGACGATCTCGGCCGCCCTGGCGATGGATGGAATGGCATGACGCACGACCTTGGCGGCTTCGATCTGCGCATCGGCCAAATAGGAAAGGATGGCGTCCGGGGCCTGGATATCCAGCCCCTCGGCATTCTGGTGAAGCGCTTCGGTGCGCGTTTCGGCCATCCCGGTTCCTCCAATACCAGAACAATACCAAAAAAATACCACTTGTCCACACGCATTAACGAATTCGCAGGTCGGAAATCGCTGAGCCGACGAAATGCCTAGGTTTTTCAATAAAATACGGCTTAATCTTTTTGAAACGGAAATTAACTCTTGGCTATTGGTATTTTATTGGTATTATCCGCCCGGAGGAGAAATCACGTGAATTTCGTGCTCGGAATCGATGGCGGCGGCACCAGCTGCAGGGCCGCCCTGGCAACAGCCGACGGCACTGTTGTTGGCCGCGCCAAGAGCGGCGCCGCCAACATCCGTACAGACCTGACCGGCGCCCGCTCGAACATCGTCGAGGCCGCCAGGCAGGCGTTCATCGCCGCCGGGCAAGATCCGGAACTGATCCCGCTAACACCGGCCATTCTCGGCCTTGCCGGCGCCAATGTCGGCACCTACCGGCAGCAGCTTGAAGCGATCCTGCCGTTCAGCATCAGCCGCGTCGAGACCGACGCCGAGATCGCGCTGGAAGGCGCTGTCGGCTCCGGTGACGGCGCCATGGCCATCCTCGGCACCGGCACCGCCTATATGGCGCGCAAGAACGGCAGATCGCGCGCCATAGGCGGCTGGGGTTTCCAGGTCGGCGACCAGGGCAGCGGCGCCCGCATCGGCCGCGATCTGCTCGAACAGACACTGCTTGCCTATGACGGCGTCCGCGCGGGCTCGCCGCTGACGCAGAGCATGCTGGCCGTTTTCCGCAACAATCCGGAGGACGTGGTCGAATTCACCACCAATGCCAAGCCAGGCGATTTCGGCGGTTTCGCACCCAAGGTGTTCGAGCATGCCGAGAAGGGCGACAGCGTTGCCAACTGGATCCTCGACAGGGTGGTCGCCGATGTCGAAGCCTCGCTCGGCGCGCTCGATCTCGCGGACGACGCGCCGCTGTGCCTGCTCGGCGGGCTGGCGCCGCTCTACGCGCCGCGCCTGTCTGCCCGCTACCGGGCGCTGCTGAAGCCGCCGCTCGACGACGCACTGGGCGGCGCGGTGCAGATGGCAGTCCGCCTTTTTGCCGGACACGCGGAGGCAGCTCGATGAGCGAGGCCGCCGACCAGATCTTCGCCACGCTGAAACATCAGGCGCAAAGCGGCGCGCCGCTTTATCTGCAGCTTCGCAAGAGCATCGAGGATGCGGTCAATCGCGGCCTGATCGGGCCGGGCGACGCGCTGCCCTCCGAGCGCGACATCGCCACCAAGGCCGACATTTCGCGGGTCACCGTGCGCAAGGCGGTGCAGGATCTGGTCAAGGGCGGCATCCTGGTGCAGCGCCACGGCTCCGGCACGTTCGTGGCGCCGCGCATGGAGCGCGTCGAGCAGTCGCTGTCGCGACTGACCTCCTTCACCGAAGACATGGCGCGGCGCGGCATGGCGGTGCGTTCGGCATGGCTCGATCGCGGCCTTTACGCGCCCTCACCCGACGAGATGATGGTGCTCGGCCTGTCGTCGAGCGAACTCGTGGCACGCGTGGCGCGCCTGCGCATTGCCAACGACACGCCGCTGGCGATCGAACGCGCCTCGCTGTCGGCCAGCGTGTTGCCCGACCCGGCCGATATAGGCTCCTCGCTCTATGCGGCGCTGGAATTGACCGGCAACCGGCCGGTGCGGGCGGTGCAGCGCATTTCCGCCGCCAACCTCGGCGACAGCGACGCGCGCCTGCTTGAAGTGCCGCCGGGCGTCGCCGGCTTGCACATCGAACGCATTTCCTATCTGGCGAGCGGCAAGGTGATCGAATTCACCCGCTCCATCTACCGGGGCGACGCCTATGATTTCGTCGCCGAACTGCGGCTGACAGGGCCGAGCGAAGAGGGCCGACCATGACGACAGAACCGACCAAATCGACAGAGATCACCCATATGCGGCGCGAGATCGAGGAGATCCCGCAAGCCGTTGCTCGCCTGCTCGATGGCTCCGGCGCGGTGCTGACCGAGGCCGGGCGCGGCATCCGCGAACGCGATCCGCATTTTGTCGTCACCGTGGCGCGCGGCTCGTCCGACCATGCCGCCACCTTCATGAAATATGCCGTCGAGCTGACCGCCGGCCTGGCCGTCGCATCGGTCGGACCGTCCATCGCCTCGATCTATGGCCGCAAGCTCAGGCTCGCCGGCTCGGCCTGCCTGGCGATCTCGCAGTCGGGCAAGAGCCCCGACATCGTCGCCATGGCCGAAACCGCGCGGGCAGGCGGCGCGCTGACCGTCGCCATCACCAACACAGCCGATTCGCCGCTGGCGCGGGCCTCGGACTATGCGATCGATATCCTGGCCGGCCCCGAGCGCAGCGTGGCGGCAACCAAGACCTTCATCAACTCCGCTGTCGCCGGCCTCGCTTTGATGGCGCATGCCACCGGCGACGATACGCTGCTGGCGGCACTTGCCCGCTTGCCCGAGCATTTCCGCAAGGCAATCGCCTGCGACTGGATGAGCGTGCTGGCCGAGACGATCGAGAAGCAGAAGTCGCTGTTCATCCTCGGCCGCGGACCGTCGGCGGCGATGGCCAACGAAGCGGCGCTGAAATTCAAGGAGACCTGCGGCATGCATGCCGAGGCCTACAGCGCCGCCGAAGTCATGCATGGCCCACTGGCGCTGATCGGACCCGATTTTCCGGTGCTGGCGCTGGCCGCGCGCGATGCGTCCGAACCGTCGATCGCCGAGGCCGCCGACAGCCTGGCGGCCAAGGGCGCGCCGGTGTTCGTCACCTCGGCACTTGCCCAGCGCGCCGTGCGCCTGCCGCATGTCGCCACCGGCCATCCGCTGACCGATCCGCTGACGCTGATCGTGTCCTTCTACATGTTCGTCGAGGCCTTCGCTCGCCATCGCGGCCTCGATCCGGACACGCCGCGCAATCTTCGCAAGGTGACGGAGACCGTATGAGCGACCGTTTTGCCCTGACTGGCGCCCGGATTTTCGATGGCGACGACTGGCATGACGGCCACGCGCTGGTCGTGCGCGACGGCCTCGTCGAGGCTATTTTGCCCACCAGCGCCATCCCCTCGGATATCCGCGTCGTCGACACCGGCGGCGGCGTGCTGGCGCCGGGCTTCGTCGACCTGCAGGTCAATGGCGGTGGCGGCGTCATGCTCAACGACCACCCCGATGTCGCCTCGATCGAAACCATCTGCAAGGCGCATGCGCCCTTCGGCACGACGGCGCTGCTCGTGACGCTGATCACCGACACGCCCGGCGTCACCGCCGCCGCCGTCGCCGCTGGCGAAGCAGCGGCGCTGCGGAAGGTGCCGGGCTTCCTCGGCCTACATCTCGAAGGCCCGCATCTGTCGATCGCCCGCAAGGGCGCGCATGATCCGGCGCTGATCCGGCCGATGACCGACGCCGACCAGGCGATGCTGATCGCGGCGCGGCAAAAGCTGCCGGTGCTGCTCACCACCGTCGCACCGGAATCCGTCGAGCCGGCGCGCGTCGCGGCGCTGACCAAAGCCGGCATCATCGTCAGTCTTGGCCATTCCGACACCGGCTACGCCACCGCCAGCACCTTCGCCGAAGCCGGCGCGAGCGTGGTCACCCATCTGTTCAACGCAATGAGCCAGATCGGCAATCGCGAGCCTGGTCTGGCGGGCGCGGCCATCGACATCGGCACCTTGTCCGCCGGTCTTATCGCCGACGGCATCCATGTCGATCCCGCCACCATCAAGATCGCGCTGCGCGCCAAGCAAGGTCCGGGCAAGATCGTGCTGGTCAGCGACGCCATGGCGACAATCGGCACCGACATGACCTCGTTCACGCTCAACGGCCGCACCATCTACCGCAAGGATGGCAGCCTGCGGCTTGCCGACGGAACGCTGGCGGGTGCCGATCTCGACATGATCTCGGCGGTTCGATACGTCCACCGGATTGTCGGGCTGGACCTGTCGGAAGCGTTGCGCATGGCCTCGCTCTATCCGGCGCAGGCGATAGGGCAATCGCATCGGCTCGGGCGATTCGCCAACGGCACGGCGGCGGATATCGTTTTGCTGTCGGATAATCTCGACATGAAGAGCGTCTGGATCGGTGGCGCCAAGGTTTTTGCAGCCGGCTCCAACTCCGCCCGGTGATATCAAGCCATGCATGATTTCGATTGTGTCATTGCGGGAGCCGGTGTCGTCGGGCTCGCCATTGCCAAGGCGGTCGCTTTGTCGGGACGCGAGGTGCTGGTGGTCGAGAAGGCCAGCACGATCGGCACGGTCACCAGCTCGCGCAATTCCGAAGTCATCCATGCCGGTATCTACTATGCGCCGGGCAGCCTGAAGGCCCGGCTGTGCGCCGAAGGCCGTGAGCGGCTCTACGCCTATTGCCGCGAACACAACGTCGCCCATGACCGTACCGGCAAGCTGATCGTCGCCGTCGAACCGGATCAGTTGGACAGGCTGAGCGCGATCAGGGCCAATGCGCAGAGCTGCGGGGTTGGCGATCTCGATCTGCTTACGCAGGCACAAGCCGAAAGTCTCGAACCCGCGCTGAGATGCGCCGGCGCGCTGCTGTCGCCGTCGACCGGCATCGTCGACAGCCAGGCGCTGATGCTGTCGCTGCACGGCGATGCGGAGGCCGCCGGCGCATCGTTCGCCTTCCTCACCGATGTCGACGGAGCGGCCATCGAAGCCGATGGAATCCGGATCGATACGCGCGATGCCAAGGGCGAGATCTTCGCGTTGAAAACCGGCGCCTTCGTCAATGCGGCAGGTCTCGATGCCCAAGCCCTGGCCAACCGGATCGAGGGGTTTCCACTAGACCTCGTTCCGCCGCTCTGGCTGGCGCGGGGCAACTATTTTTCGCTTTCGGGCCGGTCGCCCTTCTCGCGGCTGATCTATCCGGTGCCGGTCAATGGCGGCCTCGGCGTGCATCTGACCCTCGACCTTGCCGGCGGTGCGCGCTTTGGTCCGGATGTCGAGTGGATCGACCACCTCGACTATACGGTCGATCCACGCCGAAGCGCTGTCTTCTACGAGGCGATCCGACACTACTGGCCCGAGCTTGCCGACGGCGCCCTGCAGCCGGCCTATGCCGGCATCCGGCCGAAACTGTCCGGGCCGGGCCAGCCGACGGCCGACTTCACAATCCAGGGACCGGCCGACCATGGCGCCGGCCGCATCGTCAATTTGTTCGGCATCGAAAGCCCCGGCCTGACGGCCAGCCTGGCGATCGCCGAGCATGTCGCCGAGCTGTTGTACCCAGGCTGATCCGACTGCCTACGCGGTTCCCGGTTCCAGAGCAGTTCACCGTTTCACGG
>NZ_SMYZ01000147.1 GCF_004919685.1 Mesorhizobium norvegicum
TTGCCGATCAGGACACTAGGCTACGTCGCGTGGCTGCTTTGCTTCGGCGCATACGGTCTGCCGTGGCTGAACTCGATGGACCGGGTCGCAGCGCAGCGGGCCATCGCCACTCTGCACAGCTTCCGCTTCTTCGGGCTCGTCTTCATCCTGCCGGGCGTGGTAAGCCCCGATCTCCCGGCCGGTTTCGCCGTGTTCGCCGCCTATGGTGACTTTGCAACGGGGCTGCTGGCCATGCTGGCGCTGCTCACGGTGAGGATAACCCGGCTCTTCTGGCTGTTCGTCGTCGCCTTCAATCTCGTCGGGACGGTCGAGCTCGTCGTCGACTATTACCACGCCATCCAGGTCGGCCTTCCGGCGCACGCGGAGGAACTGGGCGCCGCCTACGCGATCCCGATCCTCTACGTGCCGTTGCTGATGATCACGCACATCGCCGCATTCTATTTTCTGCTACGCCCTCACCAGAACGCGACTCGAGCCATCGCAGACGGTGCGACTGTTTCCTAGAGCATCCCGAGGTCCGTTTTCGGGTGCTAACGACGACCGCTCCGCATCTCCGACGGCCTCGGTGCTGTACCGGGCTCTTGCACAAGCGGTCCGAGCAGCACTTCTCCGAACAGCGGCTGATAGCGGCGACGCACGGCCGGGTCTTCCTTGAAGGACAGCGCGTACTGGCCGATCTGGTGGAAATAGGTGATGCGCGCCCGCACGATGCTCTCGTCCTGCGAATAGCCCATGGCGCGGAACGACCGGACGAGCAGCTCGATGCGCAGATCGTCGATGTCCTTGACTTCCTGAGCGAGCTTTTTAGACGTCCGCGACCAGTCGCGTACGGCCAGGTCGAGCAGGGGACTGAAAGGGGCTTCATCCACCCAGACATGCACGATGTCGGTGAAGAACTGCAGGCCGTCTATGTCGTGGATCTCTCGCATTGCCCAGAACGGCGCGCAGTTGCTGTTTCGCCATTCTTGCAAGAGGCCGCCGCGAAGGTCCGCCAGGCTGGCAAAATGGAAATAGAAGCTGCCGCGCGTGACCTTCAATTGCTGCGCCAGGCGGTCGATCTTGACCTCGCCGATGCCGCGCTTTTCGAGCACCTTGCGCGCCGCGGCGATCCAGGCCTCGCGGCTGAGCGTCTGCCGCGCCGCTTTTGATCGCACCGCCGGTCGAGGCATTTTCTTCGTTTTCGCCAGCGCGCCTTTCCCGTTCATGAAATTCGAGACCTTCGTCGCCGCGTGCAACGCGCATGGCCGATTCGCCAATCGAACCGGCCCCTGACTGCTTCGCAATTCTCCGTGTCACCGTCTATCGCTGAACACGCATTTTCAGGGCAGTGCACTGATCCGCTCCAGCATCAGCGCGAAGAACGGAGCCGGATCGATCCGCCGCAGGACGTTGCAGTTCTTGCGGCGGCCGGTGACGTGCCACCAGTCGACGACGGTCATGCCTATGGTCTCCGGCGAGACGATATCGACCGTCACCGCGCACTGGCGCTGCTCGTAGATCTCGGGGGCCAGAAGGTAACCGGTGACGCACGCATCGTGGATGGGGCGCGCCGCCGTCGCGAATTTATGGGTGCCGTATTGGCGATAGAAGTCGGCCAAATTGGCGGCCTCGATCGCCGCGCGACTGCCCGTGGCACGCAGGGCATCGAGCCATTCAGGCGTCATCAGGGCGGTGTAGGTGCAGTCGATGCCGGCCATCGTGACCGGGACGCCGCTGTCGAACACTTTGTGCGCGGCATGCGGGTCGACGAAGATGTTGAATTCCGCGGCAGGCGTGGCATTGCCGCCCTGGAAGAAGCCGCCGCCCATCAGCACGACTTCGCGCAGCCGGGGAATGATCCTCGGCTCCATGGTCATAGCCATGGCCAGGTTGGTCATCGGGCCGAGCGTGCAGGCGGTCAACTCGCCTTCCGGCGCATCCATGATCGTGCGCACCAAGTAGTTGACTGCATGTTCGCCCTGCAACGGCGTGACGGGTTCGGGCAGGTCGGCGCCATCAAGGCCCGTTTCGCCGTGAACATATTCGGCCGTGATCAGCTTGCGCACCATCGGCGCCGGGCAGCCGGCATAGACCGGCACATCGGGCCGCCCGGCCAGTTCCACGACCTTGAGCGCGTTCTTCGACGTCAGGGCGAGTGGCACGTTGCCGCCGACCGTCGTGATGCCGACCACCTCGAGTTCGGCTGGCGAACCAAGCGCGAAAAGGATCGCGAACGCGTCATCCTGACCAGGATCGGTGTCGATGATTATCTTGCGTGGTGCCATTGTGCCGCGATTTTCCCGTTGCGCTCGAAAGCCTATTGCTGAGGCGATTTGGATGTGTAGAAATACAGTACTGTATCTTATGTTCAAGACAAGGTGTTCGAATGGACGCACGCGGCGACTTTTCCGAAATTCCGATCCTCGACGTGTCGGCGCTTTACGGCGGCGACCAGGATGCGATCGCCGCGACGGCGGCGACACTGCGCCGGCATCTCGAAACGATCGGGTTCCTCTATGTCGTCGGGCACCCGATCCCGCGCGCCGACGTCGAGGCGGTTCGCGAAGCCAGCAAGCGCTTCTTCGCTCTGCCCGAGGAGCAGAAGCTGGCGCTGAAGATCGACAGGAATTTCCGCGGCTACCTGCCCTTTGCCGGCTCGACCATCGTGACGTCGTCGGTGGCGACCGTGAGCAAGCCGAACCAGAGCGAATCGATCTTCTTCATGCACGAGGTCGAGGCCGACGACCCCAGGGCGTTGGCCGACAAGCCGCTGCAAGGTCCCAACCAATGGCCGGACGAGGCCGCACTCGCCGGCTTCAGGCTGACGATTGAACGCTACGTCGATGAGATGAGCACGCTCGCCCGCAAGATGGTCGGCGCCATCGCGCTCTCGCTTGGACTTCCGACCGACAGTCTCGACCGCTACTTCGATCAGCCGACGACCTTCCTGCGGTTGCTGCACTATCCGACGCAGGCCCAGGAGGAGGGGCTTTTCGGCTCGGCCCCACACACCGATTACGGCTTCATCACGCTGCTCGCGCAGGACAATGTTGGCGGCCTGGAAGCCAAGAACAAGGCGGGCGACTGGGTTCCCGCGCCGCCGGTCCCGGACTCCTTCGTGATGAATGTCGGCGACATCTTGGCGCGCTGGTCGAACGACCAGTTCGTCTCGACGCCGCATCGCGTCATCAACCGGTCGGGGCGCGAGCGCTATTCCCAGCCCTTCTTCTTCGACCCGTCCATGGATGAAACGATCGAGGCGCTGCCGGTCTGCGTGCCGGCCGGCAGCCGGCCGAAATATGAGCCGGTGCTTTACGGCGACTATCTGATGGAGCGCATCGACAAGAACTACCACTACCGCAAGAAGAAGGCTGCTGAGGCAGCCGGTTCATAGACGGATCAATGCGCGACTGCGTCGGTGCGGACGCAAGGCCCGGATTGGAGAGCAGACTGCAAGAACCGTTGTAATCAAAAAAGGGGAACGAAAATGAGAGCACATTTGCAGATGGCCGGTTTGGCGCTGGCCGCACTTGCCATGGTCTGGAGCGGACCTTCGGGCGCCGCCGAGGTGACGAAATCGGCCGAGGTCCAGCGGACCGGCATGCTGACCGTCGCCAACACGCTGGACTATGCGCCTTTCGAGTATCTCGACGCCGACGGCAAGCAGACCGGGATCATCATAGAACTGGCCGGTGAGGTGGCCAAGCTGGTCGGCGCCAAGCTGGACGTGGCGCGCACGCCTTTCCCCTCGATGATACCGGGGTTGGCGGCTGGCCGTTTCAAGGTCGCCTGGGAAACGTTCTCCGCCACGCCCGAGCGGCTCAAGCAGGTCGATTTCGTCATGTTCCTGAAGGCCGGCCTGGCTGTTTCGACGTCGCCGGACAAGAAGGCGAGCTTCAGCGGCGACACCCCGCTCTGCGGCAAGCGGATTGGCGTTTCGGCAGGCAGCGCATCGGATTTCCTGGTCGACAAGCTGAGCACGGATTGCACCGGCAAGGGCCAGGCAGCCATCGAAAAATCGGTCTTCAACTCGTCGACGGATATCGTCCAGGCGGTGCTGTCCGACCGCGTCGACGCCCGCATGGACGATGCGACCGCTTCGAGCTATTTCGAGGTCACCAGCAAGGGCCAGCTCGTGGTGCTGCCGACCCTCTACGAAGTCGCGCCGCTTGGCATGGCGATCGCCAAGGACGACAAGGAGACCGCCGACATGATGGTGGGCGCACTCTCCGAGCTGTTCAAGAATGGCACCTACAAGGCTGTTCTCGACAAATACGGCATGGGCGCCTACGCAATCAAGGAGCCCTATTTCGTGGGCAGCATGGAGGCGCTGCGCGCCGACTAACAAAATGCGTCCATTCTGACGTACTTTGTTCTAAGACTTTGATCGTGCTTTCCGAAATCGATTTTCGGGCTGATGCGATAGCGGTTGTCGGCGTCCGGTCTCGTATCGGGCGCCGCTTCCGGATCAAGACCAGGAGAACCAGCGATGGGCGTGGCCCACCCAACCGAGATACGCATCGAGCCAGGCGTCGCCGAGGCGGTTTTGCGCCTGACCGTCGTGCCGCAGCGCCGCTACGGCATCTGGGTCGGCACCGCGCTGGCCCTGTTCTTGGCGTTTCTCATCATCCGGGCCTTCGCCAGCAATCCTGCCTTTGCCTGGCCGACGGTCGTGGGCTACCTGCTCCACCCGTCCGTCATGCGCGGCCTGGGCAACACCTTGATGCTGACCGCGGTGATCATGATATTGGCGATCGTTGTCGGCACGGTCATCGCCATCATGCGCGTGTCGCCAAGCCCGGTGCTGCGTGCCTTCGCGGGTCTGTACGTCTGGTTCTTCCGTGGCGTACCGGCCCTGATACAGCTGATCTTCTGGTTCAACCTGTCGCTGCTCGTGCGCGAAGTCTCTTTGACCATCCCCTTTGTCGGCACGCTGTTTTCCGTGCGCACCAATGATTTCATGACGCCATTCTTCTCCGCCGTCGTCGCCCTTTCCCTGTGTGAGGCGGGCTACATGGCCGAGATCATCAGGGCCGGCATCAAGTCGGTGCCGTCGGGCCAGGCTGAGGCGGCGAGCGCGCTTGGCATGCCGTACCGCATGATCCTGAAGCGCATCACGCTGCCGCAGGCGATGCGCTTCGTGCTGCCGCCAACCGGCAATGAGGCCATCAACCTTTTGAAGATGACGTCGCTGGTGACGTTCATCGCCGTCGACGACCTGTTCTACTCGGCCCAGAGCATCTATGCGCGCACCTTCGAGACGATCCCGCTCTTGATCGTGGTCGCCTTCTGGTATCTCGCGGTGGTCAGCATCATGTCGGTGGGGCAGCATTTCCTCGAGCGCCATTTCGGTCGCAGCGACACGCGCCGCGATCCTATGACAATGCGCTTCCTGCGCAATGTCATCAGCCTGCGTGGCATTTCCCGATGAGCGATGTGAAGGACGAAAATCGCGCCCGCTTCGGCGTGCCAGCCGACTCCATGGTTTTCGCTCGCGGCGTGCGAAAGTCCTATGGTCCGCTAGAGGTTCTCAAGGGGGTCGATCTCGACGTACCCGTCGGATCGGTCGCCTGTATCATCGGCCCCTCGGGCTCCGGCAAGAGCACGTTCCTGCGCTGCATCAACCATCTCGAGAAGCTCAGCGCCGGCATCCTGCTCGTCGACAGTCAGTTCGTCGGCTACGACCTCAGGGACAACAGGCTCTACGAGGTCAAGGACGACCTGCTTTGCCAGCGGCGCGCCGAGACCGGCATGCTGTTCCAGTCGTTCAACCTGTTCTCCCACATGACCGTTATGGAGAATTTGATCGAGGCGCCGACGCAGGTGCGGCGCATTCCGCCGGACCAGGCAAAGGCCGAAGCGGAGATCCTGCTCCGGCGTGTCGGTCTCCTGGACAAGGTCGACCGCTATCCCAGGGAACTGTCCGGCGGCCAGCAGCAGCGTGTCGCCATCGCACGCGCGATGGCGATGAAGCCGAAGGTCCTGCTCTTCGACGAGCCGACATCGGCGCTCGACCCCGAACTCGTCGGCGAAGTGCTGCAGGTCATGCGCGATCTGGCCGAAAGCGGCATGACGATGGTCGTGGTTACCCACGAGGTCGGCTTTGCCCGCGAGATCGGTGATCAGCTCGTCTTCATGGACGGCGGCGTGATCATCGAACGCGGCGCTCCGCGCGAGATGATCGCTAACCCGGTATCGCCGCGAACCCGCGAATTCCTGTCGCGGGTGCTTTGACGGCAAGAGGATCCACCAAAGAAAACGGCACGGGCCCGGCCCGTGCCTTCTTCGTGTTTAGCCTTCCAAAGCTCAGTCCTTCTCGAAGATGCGTGCCTTGGCAACGACGCCGGCAATGGCGCCGCCGATCAACGGTGCTACGATGAAGAGCAAGAGCTGGCCGATCGCGGCGCTGCCGGAAAACAGCGCCAGGCCGATCGACCGAAAGCATCATGCCTATCAGCAGGTCGGGCACAAGGGTTATTGACCAGCGCGCCTCAAGCCGGGCTGCTTCTGGCCGCTTTGGTCAGTTCCTGCTCCAGATCGACCAGTTCCTTGCCGCCCGCCATCAGATTGAGCAACTGATCACGATCAATTTCGCTTTTTGCGTAAGTGCCGGTGCTTTTGCCGCGCTTCAACAACGTGAAGCGATCGCCAACCACATAGGCGTGATGAACGTTGTGGGAAATGAAGATGACGCCGATGCCGCGCGCCTTAGACTGCACGATGAGTTTCAAAACCACGGATGCCTGATGAACTCCCAGCGCCGATGTCGGCTCATCCAGGATCAGAACCTTGGCGCCGAAGTATAAGGCGCGGGCGATAGCCAGGCACTGACGCTCGCCGCCTGAAAGCGTGCCGACGGGTTGCTCGGGATCGCGCAGCTGGATTCCCATCGCCGCCAACTCGTCATACGCGGTGCGGTTTGCGAACTCGGTGTCAAACTGTCGGATCGGTCCGAACTTCCGCATCGGTTCGCGCCCGAGAAAAAAGTTTCGCGCCACGCTCATCAGCGGCACCAAGGCGAGGTCCTGGTAGACGGTGGCGATGCCGCTGTTGCGCGTATCGGCCGGCGAGGCAAATCTTGCGGGCTTGCCCTGTACGCGGATTTCACCTTCGTCAGGGGTGTAGACGCCGGATAGCGTCTTGATCAGCGTCGACTTGCCGGCGCCATTGTCGCCGAGCAGGCAATGCACTTCGCCGGGACATACATCGAAAGACACGTCCTTCAGCGCAACGACCGACCCAAAATACTTGCTGACCGATCTCAGTTCGACATAGGGCTCGGCCATCACCGGCTCCTCATGGCGCGGTTGCGCACATAGCTGTTGAACAGCACCGCGATGACCATCATGGCACCCATGAACAGCTTGAACCAGTCTGTGTCGATGCCGGTGTAGAAGATGCCCATTTGCACCACGCCGAAGATCAATGCCCCGAACATGGCGCCTATGGCCGATCCGTAGCCACCGGTAAGCAACGTGCCGCCGATGACGACGGCAATGATGGCCTCGAATTCCTTCTGGGTGCCGCGTAGCGTATCGGCCGAGCCCGTGACCAGAACCTGGATCGCCGCAAAGAGCGCGGCGGCCATAGCCGTCATGACGAACAGGGTGATCTTGGTGCGTGCAACCGGCACGCCGAGGTTGCGCGCGGCATTGGCTTCACCTCCCGCAGCGAAGATCCAGTTGCCAAAGCGGCTGCGTGTCAGCAACCAGGTACAGGCCAATGTCAATACGATCCACCAAACGATGGACACCGGAATGCCGGAGATCGACGGCAGGCCGTCCGCACGCTTGCCAATCAGGCCGATGTCCGAAAGCCAAGCGATGGGGCCGGAGAATACCTGTCCCGAGAACAGGCTGTTGAGGGGATCGTTCAAGGCCAGTTCGTGCACGCCTGAAACCTGCGTTCGCCCGGATATGCCGCGCGTGAGGCCGAGCGTCAGGCCGCGCAGCATGAACAAGCTTCCGAGCGTCACAATGAAGGAGGGCAATCCGGTTCTGACGACGGCGAGCCCGTTAAGCGCGCCGATGCCGCCGCAAACAGCAAAGCAAAACAGCAGGGAAAGCCAGATGGGCCAGCCCCAGAACACTGAAGGGATAGCGATCAGGATTCCGGCAAACCCGATCATCGAGCCGACCGACAGGTCGAACTCACCCGCGATCATCAAAAGGGCCACGGGCGCAGCGAGAATGCCAAGCTGGGCCGAGACTTCAAGGAAATTGATGATGCCCTTGGCGCTGAAAAGTCCCGTATTTCCCGCCGTGATGGCGAAGAACACAAAGACTAGAACGGTTCCGGCCGCCGCGCCAAGCTCCGGCCTGCTCAGAAGACGGCTCAGGCGGGAGACGGAGCGGACCCGCTCGTCGCGAAGCTCTGCAGTCATGGATGCGTTACCTTCGTCAGTGAAGGCGGCCGGGCTGATGCCCGGCCGCGAACTGTCAACGCTTGCCCAGTTTTGCCAGCTCGATGACCGAGGCGGCGGTATCCTTGGTGACGAAGCCGGGCCCCGTCGGATAGTCGGCGATCGGCATGATCTTGTACTTCTTCCAAAGGTCGAACATGGCGACCGGTATATAGCCCATGGCATATTGCTGGGCGTCGATACCCCATTCCATCTTGCCGGCAACTACGGCCTGCAGGATCGTGGGAGACAGGTCGAATGTGCCGGTTTTCACCTTGCCCGCAAGGCCCATTTCATCGAGCGCGGCCAGCGTCGGTTCGGCACCGCTGGCGCCGACTGCGAGAACGAACTGCGTATCCCCATGGGCAGTCATGTAGGCGATCACGCGGTTTTTCATTTCAGTCGGGTCAATGACGCCGTTCATCACCGGAACATCGACACCAAGACCTTTGGCGAAGCCGGCACAGCGGTCATCAAGGCTCGAATTGCCCACTTCATGATTGGCGCAGACTGCCTTGGTGAGGCCGAGCGCCTTGATGCGCTCGCCCGCCATGACGCCCGCCTGGAACTCGTCCTGGCCCATGAACAGCAGGCCGCCAAGGTCATGCGTCAGTTTGGAGCCACCGGAATCAATGACGATGACCGGGATGCCGGCGGCAATGGCATTCTTGACCGGCGCTGACAGAGCCGCCGCGTCGGGGATCGAAACAACCATTCCGTCAGGCTTCGAGGCTGCAATGGCGTCTATCATCTGCGCCATCTTGGCCATGTCGAAGGTTTCGGGCGCCAGATATTCAGCCTTGACCCCCAGGGTCTTGGCCGCGTCGTCCATGCCGTTCTTCACGACCGACCAATACGGATCGCCGCTCTGGCCATGGGTCACAAATACCACGCGCGTATCGTCGGCGGCCGCAAGGCTCTTGGCCGCTGTCATCAGTGTGACGCCGGCCAAAAGGCCGAGCGCAGGCTTTATTAATTTCGCGAGCGAAAACATAGAACCTCCTGTTTGTTTTCCGCCGCCGCAGTTACGGTCGGCAGTCCAGTTGCCCCTTCAGTCCAGTTTCATTCATCAGCACTGGTTCCTTGGAGGCCGCATCGCGGCCTCGATCATTCCATGACGGTAAATCCGGCTCCCCTGGCCATGCGCGAGAGATTTTGGAATCCCATTGTCGCATAGGTCAGCGGGTTGGCCTTGTTGGGATCCTGCTCGGCCTCGACGACCATCCAGCCACTATAACCGTTGTCGGCAAGCACCCGCAAAATGGCCGGGTAATCGATGAACCCGTCGCCGGGGACCGTGAAGATCCCTTCCATGACCGCGCCCATGAAACTCATGTCGCCTGCGCGGGCACAATCAAGGACGGCTTTGCGCGCGTCCTTGCAATGCACATGCACGACGCGTTTGACATGCGCCTTGATCAAAGCCAGCGGGTCGCCGCCTGAAAATATCGAATGGCCGGTGTCGTAGAGAAGGCCGACCGCCTCGCCGGTGTGCCGCATCAGCGAGCCCACCTCGGCATCGGTCTCGACGATGGTCCCCATATGGTGATGAAAGGCCATGCGCACGCCGAGATCCGCCATCCTCTCGGCCAGCGCGGTCAGTTTTCTGCCGTAGGCCGGCCATTCCTCAGCGCCAAGAGCCGGGCGCTGCGAGATCGGCCCCCAAATGGCATTGTGGCGCCCCCGCGAGGTGTCGGCATAGACGACATGGGTCGAGCCCATATCCTTCAGAAGCTGGAGATGCGGCGTGATCGCATCCATTTCCGCGCTGACATCCTTCTCGTCGCAACGGCCATCATACCAGCCGGAGATCACGGCAAGTCCATACTGCTCCATGATCGGCTTCAGTTCAGCCGACCGGCGCGGAAACTTGCCGCCAAGCTCGGTGCCGGAATAGCCGGCCTGTTTGGTTTCGCGAAGACAGACCTCGAGTGGCGTATCGCCGCCGAGTTCCGGCACATCATCGTTGGTCCAGGTGATCGGATTGATGCCGATGCGAACCTTCACGGGCGAACTCCTGATTGCTTGAGTTGGGCAAGGTGATGCCGCGTCAGGCCGACCAGAAGCACCATGTCGCGACGAGCGTGTTCGGCCGTGTTGCGCACCGGCGTGCCTTCGACGATCGCCGACCAAAAACCTTTCAACTCTTCGACAAACGCCGCTTCGTAGCCGCTTCGAATCTCCCGGCTGGAGAGGGTGTGGCCGTCACTTGTGCGCAGGGTCAGGCGCGTCGGCTGGTGGTTGAGATAAGGCGAGGGGAATTCCAGTTCCAGCGAGGCGTCGTCGAAGTAGAGAGCGATGCGCTCGCGGTAGTCGGCTAGTCCCGGTACGGCCAGATGCACCATGTTCCAAAGCGCCTGGCCGTCGAGCAGCCGTACGGCACCCTGGCCGCCTCCGCCCTTGGCAAAAAGCGAGGCACCAACAATTTCGCCGTCCGCGACTCCGAGCGCGTCGAGCAACCCGTGGATGGCGTTCACGTCGTGCACGATCGACGAACAGTAAGCGCCAACGAAGCCGCGAAAGGCGTCGGCGTCGTCTATTCCGGGCAAGGCGCGCTCCACTTGCTCGCGCTGCTTGGCAGCGGTCGAGGCGATCAACATCGCCGCGACGTCTTCCCCCCGGCATGTGGAGTGGTGGCGTATGAAGGGCCACGCGTCGGCATCATTGACCTCGACCGAAACGTAGCGAAGCGCTTGCGCCGTGCCCGGCAGCATTTTCAGTGCCGCCTCGTAGCTCGGATCGAAACGCTTCATGTAGCCGACCTGAAGCACCGTTCCGGCGCGCCCGCTGGCGGCGATCAATTCGTCAATGTCCTCGGCGCCGTAGCAAAGCGGCTTTTCGCAGAAGACGTGCAGGCCCCTCGCGAGGGCAGCGAGACTCTGTTCCAGATGCAACGCATCCGGCGAAGCTATAACTACGGCGTCAAGCGGCATCGCAAGAAGCTCATCGAGCTCGGCAAATGTCCTGAGGCCGAACTCCTCTTCGACAAAGGCGCGGACTTTCTGCGACGGATCATAGACCCCGAGGACCTCGAACTGCCGATGCAACTTGAGCAGATTGGGAATGTGTTCGACCTGGGCAACGCCACCGGCACCGATCACACCCACTCTTATGCATTGCATCGGTCAGCCCCATCTGAACCTGATCGCATTTTTCTTGAGCCTAGGACTGCTTTGGTTCCATTGTTAGAACCAGATCGCTTTGATTTTTTGGAACCACAATGAAGACCAGTTTTCCAATCGACGGCATTTCACTGGATCGCGACAGCCCCGCCAATTTGCATCGTCAGCTCTATGTCCAGTTGCGTGATCTGATCGAGCACCGCGTGTTGCCGAGCGGTCACGCGCTGCCCTCGACACGGGTTATGGCGCGGGATCTGCACGTCGGCCGCAACACCGTGATTGCCGCTTGCGACCAGCTGGCGCTGGAAGGCTACCTGGCCATGCGACCGCGCAGGCCCTCAGTGGTGATGGATCTACCAACCCGTTCGGCCGTGCAGGAACATGTCTCGGCAGCGGACGAGAATCCGATATCCTTGCGTGGGCAGACCATGCTCGCCCAACCCTACCATCATGGCCGGCCCGGTATGCTGGCATTTCACCCCGGCATGCCGGACCCGGATAACTTTCCTTTCAACACCTGGTCCAAGCTGCTCAGTCGCCGTGCAAAATTCGCGCACATCGACCTTTTCGGAACCTATCACGTCAAAGGCTATCCCCCTCTTTGCGAAGCCATAGCCCGCTATCTCACGGCTTCGCGGGGCGTGAAGTGCAGCCCCGAACAGATCGTCGTGACCAATGGTGCCCAGTCGGCGTTCGATCTTCTGGCTCGGCTGCTGATTGATGAAGGCGACACGGTATGGATGGAGGAGCCAGGATACTACGGCGCGGGTTCGGCTTTCGTCTCGGCGGGAGCGAAACTGGCCCCGCTGCGGGTGAGCAATGCAGGGTGGGACCTTGATCCACCGCCTGTCATTCCGCGCATGATTTTTGTGACGCCCTCCTGCCATCACCCTCTCGGCATAACCATGCCGATGGAACAACGGCTCAATCTCCTGCACATGGCCGAGACCTGGCGCTCATGGATCATCGAGGATGACTATGACGGCGAATACCGTTTTCAAGGACAGCCGATTCCTGCGCTGCAGGGCATCGGCGCGTCAAATCGCGTGGTCTATGTCGGCACCTTCGCGAAGATACTATTTCCAGCCATGCGCCTCGGCTTTCTGGTGGCGCCCAAGGCCATAGACCCTACGATCGTCTCGGCACTGAGCGTGACCGGCCAGTTTGCCCCATTGCTTACCCAGGCTGCACTGGCCGACTTCATGAACGAGGGGCACTTTACTCGCCATCTTCGACGCATGCGGCGTCTCTATGCGGAAAGGCGGCAGTTCTTCCTGGAAAGCTCCCAGAGATATCTCGGAGAATGGCTGGATTTCCACGCCACCGAATCCGGCATCCAGGTTGTCGGCATTTTCCGCGAGAGATGTAACGACACGTCGATTGCCGAGGCGGCGCTTCAGCACGGGATCAATGTATCGGCCTTGTCGATTCAGTACCGTCATGGCACGAAACAGAACGGTCTTGTCATGGGCTTTGCGGCTGCCGATGCGCAGACAACCGAAAAGACTATGCAGAAATTTCGGACCCTGCTGAAAACCTGTTTCTCAAAAACACCTGATCTCGGGTAAAATGCCGAGATTAATCATTGTTTTGAGGCCGAGCTGTTGGCGAGAATTAGATGGGTCTATCGCCAACAAAAAGGCGCGGGCCTGGCCCGCGCCTTTTTGTGTTCAGCCTTCCAAAGCTCAGTCTTTCTCGAAGATGCGCGCCTTGGCGACGACGCCGGCGATGGCGCCACCGATCAACGGTGCAACGATGAACAGCCAGAGCTGGCCGATCGCCGCACTTCCCGAAAACAGCGCCGGGCCGATCGAGCGGGCCGGGTTGAGCGAGGTGCCGGTCACCGGGATGATGGCGAAGTGCAACCCTGCCAGCGTCAGGCCGATGACCAGCCCGGCGAACGCCGTCGAGTGTTTTTCAGCCGTGACGCCCAGGATCACGGTGACGAAGGTGAAGGTGCCGATCACTTCCCACAGGAATGCCGAGCTGACACCCCATTTCGCCACGTCCCAGCCATTGGCGCCGAAGCCCGTGGTGTGTCCGCCAACCTGGCCGGAGACGATGATCCACAGCGCCAGCGAAGCAAGGACGCCGCCGATGATCTGCGCGATCCAGTAGGGTATGACGTCCTTGGCCGGCAGCCGGCCGGCAAGGAAGACGCCGAGCGTCACCGCCGGATTGAGATGCGCGCCCGAAATGGGGCCGATCGCATAGGCCGCCGCAATGAGGCCGATGCCGAACGCCAGACCTATGCCTTCCTGGCCGAGCGGCAGCGCACCGCCGAAGCCGCCCGTGACCACAGAAGCCGTACCGATGAACACCAATAGAAATGTGCCTAGAACTTCCGCCAGATAAGTCTTCATTGCCCTCTCCTCGTGTCGATCCGCCGGTCCGCCTTTTCTGCGCCGCGAATCACAACCGAAAGAGTATTCGCAACCAGAAAAGTTGGAAAGCAGAGCGGTTGTGCCGGCCAGCCTGCTTGTGCGCGCCGGTTGCGCGCTCTAGAGCAGGGCCGGAATAATTTTCTGCGTGACGGAACAAGACCATGCGACTGGGCGGACGGCTGGCTGCGGCCATCGAAGTGCTGGAAGACATCGGCCGGCGCCACCGGCCGGTGGCGGACGCGCTGAAGGATTGGGGCCTGTCGCATCGCTTCGCCGGCGGCGGTGACCGCGCGGCGATCGGCAACATCGTCTATGACGCCTTACGTCACAAGCGTTCCGCCGGCTGGCTGCTGGGCGAAGACACGCCGCGCGCCATCGGCTTCGGCGCGCTGCTGCTCGAATGGGGCCAGACCGCACAGTCGCTCAACGACGCGCTCGATGGCGACAAGTTCGCACCGCCGCTGCTGACTGCTGCCGAGCTTCAGGCAATTGCCGATCGCCGGCTTGCCGATGCGCCGGACGCGGTGCGGGCGGATGTTCCTGACTGGTGCGCGCCGCTTTTCGAGCGGGCCTTTGGCCCGACCTGGGTCGATGAGGGCGCGGCGCTGGCGACGCGCCCGCCGCTCGATCTCAGGGTCAATACGTTGCAGGCGAATCGCGACAAGGTGCTGGCCGAACTGACGGGAACCGGCGCCAAACCCGCCGCCATCGCGCAGCAAGGCATCCGCATCCCGCCGATCGACGGCGACGGCAGGCACCCGAACGTCCAGGCTGAACCGGCTTTCCAGAAAGGCTGGTTCGAGGTCCAGGACGAAGGCTCGCAGATCGCGGCCGCCCTTGCCGGGGCCGAAGCCGGCATGCAGGTGCTGGATTTCTGCGCCGGCGCCGGCGGCAAGACGCTGGCATTGTCGGCTTCGATGGACAATCGGGGCCAGATCTTTGCCCACGATGCCGAAAAGGCGCGGCTGGCGCCGATCTTCGACCGCATTCGCCGCTCTGAAAACCGCAATGTCCAGATCGTCACCAAGCCGGCCGAACTCGCCCCGCTCGCCAACCACATGGACATCGTGCTGGTCGATGCGCCCTGCACCGGCAGCGGCACCTGGCGGCGCCGTCCCGACGCCAAATGGCGGCTGACGCAAAGACAGCTCGATGCCCGCAAGGGTGAGCAATCGGCGATCCTCGATGCGGCCAAGGCCTATGTCAAACCGGGCGGCCTGCTGGTCTACATCACCTGTTCGGTCTTCGATGAGGAGAATGGCGAGCAGGTCGCGGCCTTCCGGGAGCGCAACAGCGGTTTTGTCCCGGTCGATCATCGCGCGCTCTGGGACAGCCGTTTTCCCGGTCATGAGGCAGCCGCACGCATCGGTGCCAAAGCAGACATCTCGCTGTCGCCGGCGCTGAGCGGCACAGACGGGTTTTATTTCTGTGCATTGCGCAGGTCGGCTTGAACCCGTTCGATATCGCCAATCCCTGACGATATCGTGCCGCCAGCCGGAAGACGAAGCCGATTGCTGCAGTGCAGCAAAAGCATTTGCCTGCCGCTCATGCCTCTGCAATAAGCTTATCCGCACAAAGGAAGGCAGCGGCCATGGCAGCAAAGATCGTACCCGCCCCGGACTATGAAGATCGCGTCAGGACCTCCTTCGCGCGCCAGAAGGCGATGGCCACGATCGGCGCCGAACTGACGCTGGTGACGCCCGGCATCATCGAGATCGAGATGCCCTATTCGGCAGCACTCACCCAGCAGCACGGCTTCCTCCACGCCGGCGTCATTTCGACAGCGCTGGACTCGGCCTGCGGCTATGCCGCCTTTTCGCTGATGCCGGAAAACTCCGGCGTGCTGACCATCGAGTTCAAGGTCAATCTGCTGGCGCCCGGCCGCGGCGAGCGCTTCCTGTTTCGCGGCTCGGTGACCAAACCCGGCCGCACCATCATCGTTGCCGACGGCCAGGCCTACGCCTTCGCCGCCGATGGCGAAGCCAAGCTCATCGCCACCATGACCGGAACGATGATGACCGTGGTCGGTCGTGATGGGATTGAGGGGTGAGTGGCCGGTTCGCCGCAGGCGAATTCATCGTGCCGGTGGCACGATGAAAGGCCACGAACGCCGGGAGCTGCCGGAGGCAGCGGGTACCGGCGAGCGGCGGCACAGATAAGCATATAATCGGAGCAGGAGCAGATCGTCATGACCGGTAAACTCTCCCGCCTGTCTGGCAAGGACGTCCTCTTCGTCATGGCGGCGACAGCCGAATACGGCCCGCACCTCAAACAACTGTTCACGCCATTGATGACAGGCGTCGGCCCGGTCGAGGCCGGCGTCAGGCTGGGCGCGGAACTCTCCTGGCTGAAGTCGCAGAAGGCGCTGCCGGACCTCGTCGTGTCGCTCGGCTCAGCCGGCAGCCGGACGCTGGAGCAGACGGAAATCTACCAGGCCGTCTCGGTCAGCTACCGCGACATCGACGCCTCGCCGCTCGGTTTCGAGAAAGGGGCGACGCCGTTTCTCGACCTGCCGGTGACGGTGCCGCTGCCGTTTAGGATTCCTGATGTAAGGGAGGCGACGCTGTCGACCGGTGGCGCGATCGTCACCGGCGCGGCCTATGACGCGATCGCCGCCGACATGGTCGACATGGAGACCTTCGCTTGCCTGCGCGCCTGCCAGCTGTTCGGCGTGCCGCTGGTCGGACTGCGCGGCATTTCCGACGGCGCGGCTGATCTCAGGCATGTCGGCGACTGGACCGAGTATCTGCATGTCATCGACGAGAAGCTGGCCGGGGCGGTCGGGCTGCTGGACCAGGCGATCGGCGACGGCCTGCTCGGCGCCTGACCGCAAATCGGATCAAGCCGCCAAGCTCGCTGGATCGCCGAAATCGATCCGAGAAATGCGCCCGCGCACGGCGCCGTTTGCATCGACATAGTCGATTGCTCCCGGCGAGTGATCGAGTTTCCAGGAGCCGGTGGGACCGTCTTTCCATTCGACCTTGTAGCCGTCGTCGAGCAGCGTCCAAAGCCCATGGAAAAGGGTACCATCCGGCAGCCGCATATGCGCCCGGTTCTCGTTTTCGTAGTGGATGAAGGCGTCCTTGCCGCCCATGTCGATGACATGTGTGGTGCCAATCATGATAACGGCCAGCGTGTTCCTGTCGAGAATTGTCATGGTCCCTGTCCACGTGCTTGAGTTCGGAAGAGCCTCGACGACTTGCTTGTCGTCAAGTACCTTGACTATAGGGAGTTGAGATAAAATGGTCAAGGAGCTTGACGAAAAAACCGAAGCACTGCCTGATCACGTCGGCTGGCGGCTATGGCAGGCAAGCCGTGCCTGGCAGGTCGAATTCGCCGCCGCGATGCGGGTCGCCGGTCACGACTGGTTCACCGAAGCGCGCGCCGGACTGCTTGGACACATCGGCAGGAGTGGCATGCGCCAGTCGGCGTTGATCGAACGCTCGGCAATCTCCAAGCAGGCGATACAGCAACTGCTCGACGGCCTCGAGGCGGAAGGCATCGTCGAGCGTCTGCCTGATCCGCAAGATGGCCGCGGCAAGCTGGTGCGCTACACGCGCAAGGGGCTGGATGCCTTGCGCGATGGCGATCGTGTCAAGATGGAGATTGAACGGGGCTATATTGGTCGCATAGGCGAGGAGCGGTTCACGGCGCTGATGAGCGCTTTGCGGGCGCTCGCGGCCGGACAGGCTGCTGCAATGGATGAAGACGCTGGCGCTGAAGGTGAAGTCGTGGAATCGAAGTGACAGCTAGGCCTCGCAACCCATTGCGCCGACTCATTTCTTTCTCTAAACGCTCGCCATGAAAACAGCCAATCATCCCGACACCGTCCTGATTGTCGATTTCGGCAGCCAGTTCACACAGCTCATCGCCCGCCGCATCCGCGAGGCCGGCGTGTTTTCCGAGATCGTGCCGTTCCAGTCGGCCGAAGCGGCGTTCAAGCGCATCAATCCGAAGGCTGTCATCCTGTCCGGTGGCCCGGCTTCGACCAGCGATATCGGCAGCCCGCGTGCGCCGCAGATCGTCTTCGACGCCGGCGTGCCGGTGCTTGGCATCTGCTATGGCCAGATGGCCATGTGCGTGCAGATGGGCGGCGTCGCCGAAAGCTCCGACCATCGCGAGTTCGGCCGCGCCTTCGTCGAGATCGAAAAGGACAGCCCGCTGTTCGAGGGCCTGTGGGCGCCCGGCCAGCGCCACCAGGTGTGGATGAGCCATGGCGACCGCGTCATCTCCTTGCCCAAGGGGTTCGAAGTGCTCGGCAAGTCGGAAGGCTCGCCCTTCGCCATTTTCGGCAACATCGAGCGCAAGATGTACGGCATCATGTTCCACCCCGAGGTGGTGCATACACCCGATGGCGCCCGGCTGCTCCGCAACTTCGTCCACAACATCGCCGGCATCGAGGGCGACTGGACCATGCGTGCCTACCGCGAACACGCGGTCGAGACGATCCGCAAGCAGGTCGGCAAGGGCAAGGTCATCTGCGCGCTGTCGGGCGGCGTGGATTCTTCCGTCGCGGCGCTGCTGATCCACGAAGCGGTCGGCGACCAGCTCACCTGCATCCTTGTCGACCACGGCCTGATGCGCAAGGACGAGGCCGCGGGCGTGGTGGCGATGTTCCGCGAGCACTACAATTTGCCGCTCATCCTGGTCAACGCATCGGATCGATTCATCGGCGCGCTGGAAGGCGAGTCTGACCCCGAGAAAAAACGCAAGACCATCGGCCGGCTGTTCATCGAGGTGTTCGAGGAAGAGGCCAAGAAGCTCGGTGGAGCCGATTTCCTGGCGCAAGGCACGCTCTATCCCGACGTCATCGAGAGCGTCTCCTTCACCGGCGGCCCGTCGGTGACGATCAAGTCGCACCACAATGTCGGCGGCCTGCCCGCGCGCATGAACATGCAACTGGTCGAGCCGCTGCGCGAACTGTTCAAGGACGAGGTGAGGGCGCTCGGCAAGGAGCTCGGCCTGCCCGAGAGCTTTATCGGCCGGCATCCGTTCCCAGGTCCGGGTCTCGCCATCCGCTGCCCCGGCGGCATCACCCGCGAAAAGCTGGAGATCCTGCGCGAGGCCGACGCCATCTATCTCGACGAGATCCGCAAGGCCGGCCTCTACGACGCCATCTGGCAGGCCTTCGCCGTGCTGTTGCCGGTGCAGACGGTCGGCGTGATGGGCGACGGCCGCACCTACGAGTTCGTCTGCGCATTGCGTGCCGTCACCTCGGTCGATGGCATGACGGCGGATTTCTACCACTACGACATGACATTCCTCGGCGCTGCCGCCACCCGCATCATCAACGAAGTCCGCGGCATCAACCGCGTCGTCTACGACGTCACCTCGAAGCCGCCGGGAACAATCGAGTGGGAGTAGGGAACTGAGGCCGCAGCGTAGAAGCGGCTGCCCTCGCGATCTCCGATGCAATCGCACTGGCCAGCATGCAACCCGTCCCGCGCATCGATGTGGCAAGGCGCGGCATGTCGAAGCGGACCGGTGCTTGATCGAAGCGCAACAGAATATCGGTTGATCGAGGTCCCGATGCGTGGCCGCCCTTGATCAGCAGGGCCTGCGCTTCGGCGGCCAGCAATCCCTAGCCTTGCCATACTGCGCCGTCCTCATCCACCGCCAGTTCCGAGCCAACAAGGAGCGCCAGTTCGATGAGATTGGGTGTGACGAGACGGCAAAGCGGCATCAGATTGCGCTTCATGACGGCGATGGCGCCTGCTTCCAGCAGAGCCCGGCCTGAAGTGGAGGCCAGTACGGGGGCGAGCACTGCCGGCACGTGCGGATTTTCGCGCAGCACGGCGGCAACGGCCGCGATGATCTCAGCCGTTGGCCAGCGCTACTTTGTCAAGCACATTCGGCCTGCGGCGGTGATCGGCGGCCAATCAAACCCAGGGAAGCGCGCGCGCAAAGATCGAGAACAAATTACGTCCCGGAGGCCAAGGCAAGAATGGCCAAAGTTGCATTCGCCCCGTCAAGGATGGAGAAACTGTATCGCCCTTGCGCGTCGAGATCGACCGAGTAGCTCAGGCGGTCGCGGATGTGGTTGTCCTGGTCGAAGGTGACGATCCGCGGCTTCAGCGAGGTGATATGCACTTCGTCCAGGTAGATCGAGTTGCAGACAATGATCTGGTCGTCTGTCTGGCAGGTGCGGGCCGCCGCACCATTGAGGATGCAGCACCGTGAGCCGCGCTCGCCCAGAATGACATAGGTCGAAATCCGAGCGCCGGAATTCTTGTTCCATATCTCCACGAATTCCATCGGCAGGATCCCACGCCTGCGGGCGAGAGGATATCGCTGCCGCAGCAGTGCAGGATGCGTCTTCTCTGCCTCTCGGTCTGCAATCTGTGGTAAGATTGTACACAAAATATCAAAACTGTGTTGACAATCTTGCGCTAGAGGTTTCCCTTAGGGCATCCGCGCAGCCAAAGAGCAAAACACAAAGCGCGATAACCAGAAGGGGAAATGCCAGAATGATCGACCGACGCTCGACTCTCAAATCGATGGTGCTTGGCGCCGTCTCCGCTCTCGCTATGGCCGCTGCGGGCATGCCGTCCGCGGAGGCCCAGAACAAGGAACTGAAGATCGGTTTCGTCGGTGTCACCAGTGGCCCCGCCGCCGCTTGGGGCACGTCGAACGTACGTTCGATGCAGACGCGTGCCGCCTGGATCAACGAGACCGGCGGCGTCAAGATTGGCGACGCCACCTACAACGTCAACATCGTTACGTTCGACGATCAGAAAGACCCCAAGCGCGCCATTGCCGGCATGGAAAAGATGGCGCAGGAGGGCATCCACTATGTGGTCGGCCCGAATGTCGATGACGGTGCTGCCGCCGTGCGCCCGGTCGCCGAGGCCAACGGCATCATCTATTTCCCTTACGCTTTCCCCAAGGCGCTTTATCAGAAGCCTGCCTCGAATGCCGTGCTCGGCATGATCGCTAACTATCAATCGGGCCCGGCGATCTACAAATACCTCAAGGAAAACAAGGGCGTGAAGACGATCGCCTTCGTTGCCGCCAATGAATCGGATCCGTTGAGCCAGCGTGACGGCGGCGTTGAGGCAGCCAAGGCGCTCGGCCTCAAGATTGTCGCCCAGAACGACACTTACCAGAACGATACGCGCGACTTCACGCCGGTGCTCACGCCGATCGTTGCGCTGAAGCCCGATCTGCTCGTGCTGTCAGGCGTCGCGCCGGCCAATGCGCCGCTGCTCATCCGCGCCGCCCGCGAGCTCGGCTTCGAAGGCCTGATCTCGACCGAAACGGCACAGGACGCAAAGGTTCTCGAGGAGGGCGCCGGCGAATACGCCAACGGCTTCATCTCGGTTGGCGGTGCCTCCACGCCCGAGATCGCCTCGGACGCGATGAAGGAATTCGTCGCCCGTTACACCAAGATGTTCGGTGAGTACAATGACGAGTCCAACACCAAGGTCTATGCGCTCGAGTACATCATCGACACGCTGAAGGCCAATCCGGCGGCGATCGACAATGTCGATGAATTCAAGAAGACCATGGACACCTTCTCGGCGCCCAACCCCTACCTGAAGGGCGATGCCAAGCTGAGCTATGTCGGCACGACCTCCTTCGGCCAGAAGCGCCAGCTCGCGGTGCCGATGGTGGTCAACGAGTACAAGGACGGTGCCTTCCAGACCCTGTTCGTCGGCACGGTCGATTAGGGTTAGCTTCCCTGCGGTTTCTTCCTCCCGCGTTGCCGGGGGCCCGGAACATTCTCCGGGTCCCTCGGAAGATTGAAGGCGTCCATGGAACAGGTCATCGCAAATGGATTCTACCTCGGCGCCCAATATGCGCTGATCGCATTGGGGCTCACCCTGATCTTCGCCCTGATGAACGTGCTGAACTTTGCCCACGGGCAGATGTACGTGCTGGGCGGCTTCATCACCTACACCGTCTACGGGCAGCTCGGACTGCCCTTCGTTCTGGCGCTGCTGGCTTCGGGCGTCACCCTTGCGGTCATCGGAGCGCTCATGGAGAAGTTTCTTTTCCGGACCGTCATCAAGCGCAGCCTCCGAGAGGAAAGCACCATGCTGCTGGCGGCGGCGACGGCGTTTTTCTTCGACGCCGTCATCCTGCTCATCTTCGGTGAAAAGCAGCGCGGCGTACCCAAGATCGTCAAGGGCGTCTTCAACGATGGCGGCATCATCATGCCCTATGACCGTATGCTCGTCGGCGTGCTCGCACTGGTCTTCATCGCCGCCTTCGTCCTTTACATGCAGTACAGCAGGGTAGGGCGAGCCATGCGGGCGCTGGCCCAGGATCGGGTTGCTGCCCAGTTGATGGGCGTCAAGGTCGATCGCTACACGATGATCGGCTTCGCCATGGGTGCCATGCTGGCCGGCATCGTCGGTGGCCTCCTGGTCACCATCACTGGTGTCAATTCCGGAATCGGCGGGCCGATCTCGATCAAGGCCTTTATGATGGTGATGATCGGCGGCGCCGGCGTCGTCGGCGGCGCGATCGCCGGCGGCTTCATCCTCGGCATGATGGAGTCCGTCGGCCTCACTGTGCTGCGCGAATATGGCGACGTCACCTACCTCGTCATCTTCGCGGCGCTGATGGTGTTCCTTTCGATCCGCCCCAATGGGCTGATGGGCAAGCCGTGGGGTTGATGCGCGATGACGCATAACGTGAAAATTGCTTCAGTCGCCGCCTTTTTGGCGATCGTCTTCATCGCCGTGCCGGTTCTGATCTCCGCCAGCGGTCGGACCGACCTCTACTACACGCTCACCTCGGTGGCTCTGCTCAGCATTGCCAGTGCCGGCGTGTGGCTCACCTTCTATATCGGCCGGATCAATATCGGTCAGGGCGCCTACGCACTGATGGGGGGCTACGTCTCGGCCATACTCGTGGTGACCTACGGTTGGTCGTTCTGGCTGACGCTGCCGGCCGCCGGCCTGTTTTGCGCGGCGGCGAGCGTCGCTATCGGCCTGCCGATCCTGCGGCTGCGCGGCGTCTATTTCGCCATGGTGACACTGGTGCTGACTGAGGTCGCGCGGCTTCTGGCGCTGGCGCTGCCGGTCACCAACGGCGCCAAGGGGATGGTCAGCATCCCGCTGCCCGGGGCGCTGTCGGCCTTCGGCCTCATCATCATTCCGGATTTCGCCACGTTGCATAATTCCCGGCTTGCCTTCTACCTGCTGGCGGCCGCGCTCATGGTGGCTTGCTTCGCGGTGGTGTACCGGCTGGTTCATTCACGCATCGGCAAGCTCTGCCAGTCACTCCAGCAGAATGAGGAGCTGGCCTCGTCGATCGGCGTCAACATCGCCTATCTGCGCGTCATCGCCTATGCCGTCTCGTCCTTCTTCGGCGGCGTCGCCGGAGCGATCTTCGCCGCCATCTCGCAATCGATCTATCCGTCCAGCTTCACGGTCACCGACTCTGTCAACTTCATGCTGAACTGCTTCCTCGGAGGGCTCGGCTATGTTTTCGGTCCGATGCTGGGCACGCTGGTGCTCTATTTCGGCTGGGACCTGCTGTTCCAGACCGGCCAGTTCCAGCTGCTGATCTACTCGACCTTGATGATCGTGCTGATGCTGTTCCTGCCCAACGGCTTGCTGAGCCTTGCCGCCACGACCCGGAAGAAGGGCTGAGCCATGGCCGATCTGCTCGAAGTCTCGGCCCTGACGAAGCGCTTTGGCGGTCTCGTCGCGGTCAACAACGTCTCCTTCTCGGTGCGCGAGAAGGAGATACTGTCGGTTATCGGCCCCAACGGCGCCGGCAAATCGACGTTGTTCAAGCTGATCTCGTCCTTCCTCAGGCCGACATCGGGCCAGGTGCGCTTGAAGGGCGAGCGCATCTCCGATCTGGCGCCGCACATCGCGGCACGCAAGGGCGTCGTCCGGACGTTTCAGGAAACGACGATCTTCAAGAACATGAGCGTGCGCGAAAACGTCATCATCGCTCACCATCTGCGCTCCACGGCGAGCCTGATTGGCTTCTTCCTCGGCACCAGCACGGCCAAGGCCGACGAGGCGGCCTTCGGCGCCTCGGCCGACGACATTCTTGAGCTGCTCGGCCTATCGTCGCTCGCCGGTGAAATCGCCCGAAACTTGCCGCATGGTCACTTGCGGGCCCTTGGCATTGCCATCGGTCTCGCCACGAACCCGTCGATCCTGCTGCTGGACGAGCCTTTCGCCGGAATGAATCACGACGAGACGATGAGAATGGTGGCGATGGTCAAACGGTTGCGCGAGCTTGGCCTCACCATCCTTCTGGTCGAGCACGACATGCCTGCCGTCATGAAGATTTCCGACCGCATCGTCGTCTTGAATTTCGGCGAGAAGATCGCCGAGGGAACGCCGGCGCAAATCCAGAACAACGACAAAGTGATCGAGGCCTATCTCGGCAGCGAAGACGAGGCGATCGGCCTATGAACCAGATCCTGAAATTCGCTAATGTCGAACTCTATTACGATCACGTCTATGCGCTGAAAGGCGTGTCGGTTGAGGTCAACGAGGGCGAGACCGTTGCGTTGATCGGCGCCAACGGTGCTGGCAAATCGTCGATCCTTCGCGCCATCACCGGGCTGCGCAAAATCAAGTCCGGCGAGATCCATTACCATGGCCAGCGCATCGATGGCGCTGCTCCCGATGACGTGGTCAAGATGGGCATCTCCATGGTTCCAGAGGGGCGCCGTGTCTTCCCTTACATGTCGGTCCGGGACAATCTCCTGATGGGCGCCTTCACCCGCTCCGACAAGGCCGAGATTGCCAACTCGCTGGAGATGGTGCTCGGCCGTTTTCCTCGCCTCAAGGAGCGATATTCGCAAGCCGCCGGAACGATGAGCGGCGGCGAGCAGCAGATGCTGGTTATCGGCCGCGCGTTGATGGCCAAGCCACGCCTGCTGCTGCTCGATGAGCCGTCACTGGGCGTCGCACCGAAGCTTGTCCAGGACATTGCCCGCTCGATCGTGGCAATCAATCGCGACGAAAAGGTCAGCGTTCTCCTGGTCGAGCAGAATTCCCGCATGGCGTTGCGCATTTCGCAGCGTGCCTATGCGCTGACCACCGGCAGCGTCGCCCTTAGTGGGAATTCCGCCGATTTGCTGACCGACGAACGGGTCAAGCGTCTTTATCTTGGCGGCGAGGTCTGAGGCTTATCGCATGCGCATACTTGTCATAAATCCCAACACCACCGCATCGATGACCGCCAAGATCGGCAAGGCGGCAATGAGCGTCGCCTCCGCAGAAACGGAGATCATTTCGGTCAACCCCGGTGATGGTCCGCCGAGCATCGAAGGCTATTTCGACGAGGCCTTCGCCGTTCCGGGTATCATCGCCGAAATGAGCAAGGCAGCGGCCATCGATGCCTATGTGATTGCCTGTTTCGACGATACCGGGCTGGACGCGGCACGTTGCGCCACCGAGGCTCCGGTCATCGGTATCGGCGAGGCCGCCTTCCACCTAGCCAGCCTTGTTGCAGGCAAGTTCAGTGTTGTGACGACGCTCGCCCGCTCCGTTCCGGCGATCGAGCACAATTTGGTGAAATACGGCCTCGCGTCGCGCTGCGCCAAAGTCAGGTCGTCGGAGGTTGCCGTGCTCGATCTCGAACTACCGGGCTCGAACGCCAGGCGCAGAATCTCGGACGAGATCGCGCGCGCCATCGCTGAGGACAGGGCGGAGGCGATCGTTCTCGGCTGCGCCGGCATGGCCGATCTGGCAAGCAGCCTGTCGCAGGAACACGGCGTTCCCGTACTCGACGGTGTCGCCTGCGCGGTGACGTTGGCAGAGAGCCTGTTCAGAGTCGGTTTGAGGACGTCGAAGGTCGGCGGATACGCTGCCCCCCGCAGCAAACGGTTTTCGGGGATTTATGAATCGCTGTCTCCGGCCGGAGCCGCCGCAGCGGTTATATCACCGACCTAGAACGCGCTTGGCCTTACGAATTGAGATCCTGTGTCCCGGGATTGACCGCCGCGCAAGCGATACTAGATTGCATCGACCGTTAAGCGGTTTGGGATAGATCAGGCGGTGTTGTGCCTGCGCGTTGAAAAGCATGTTGACAGTGCTCAGAGAAGAGGATCGTGACGAAAAACCGGCAACCCGCTGGTCGCCGATCTACTATGGTCTGAGAGATGCCATCGTCAGTCATCGTCTCGCCCCTGGCACCAAGCTGCCGGAAGATGAGTTGGCGACGATCTATTCGGTGAGCCGCACCGTCATTCGTGCTGCCCTGCAGGCTCTGGCCCATGACCGGTTGGCGCGGCTGGAGCCGAACCGCGGTGCTTTCGTGGCACAGCCGTCGAAAATTGAAGCCCGCGAGGTGTTCGAGGCACGGGCGCTGATCGAACCCAAGGTGGCTTGGCTCGCCGCCAGTGCGGCGGTACCAAGCGACATTGCATGGTTGCGGCAGCATCTCGAGAAGGAGCATGAAGCACTTCACGCTGGCCGAGACAGCGAGGCGATCATGCTGTCGGCACGTTTCCACGTTGGCATCGCTGAGATCGCTGCACATTCGGTGTTCACCAAATTCGTTCGCGACCTTGTCTCGCATTCTTCCCTCATCATCGCGCTTTATTGGAAACGGCGCGACGCGACCTGTGAGAAACACGCCCATCACGCGCTGGTCGATGCAATCGAAGCAGGGCGTAGTTCCCAAGCGGCCGAGCTGATGACCAGTCATCTGGTCGACCTCCTGTCGGGGCTCGACCTCACAGACAAGATAGAAAAGTCTGACAATCTCTCCGACTTGCTTCGTCCGTAGAGCGGGAGAGCACCCAGTGCTGCTGTACGCGAGCAGCCGTGGTTGCCGGCACTGCCTGGATTATGGTCTCTCGAGTTTCGGCGCTTGATGCGATGGGAGCGGCGCTCGAGGAACGGATCGAACGAAGCGGGTTTGGCAAGCGGCCCTGCGCCTTGCAGCCCGGCTGGCTGTTGGCCAACGAATTGGCCAGGTTCGACCGATGGGATCGGGCAGCGCGCGTTGTCGCGGGCAGTCGCTACTCAAAGGTCTGGAACAGACAATTCGCAACCCGCATTCGCACTGCCGCTGTGTTGGCACGCATCGCCGCCCTCCCTCAATCCACTGCGGTCATGAAGGCTTTCGACCTGTCGCGCTACGGCGCTCCACCAGATCAATTGACGGACGAGATCGATAGCAATCTGTACGAGGTAGCCCAGATGGCAGATAGTGGTCGGTAGGCGTGCCGCCCAAGTGACCTGAACCGCCGGGTCG
>NZ_SMYZ01000148.1 GCF_004919685.1 Mesorhizobium norvegicum
CAGAGGGGGGCGCCGTAGGGCGCAACGCCTCATTTCATGCTCTCTCATCATTGCCGCCCCCGCATCGTAATGAACGCGCCGAACATCACCACGGCGACCATGATGGCGCCTTCGATGATGGCGGTGACGTTGGGGTCGATGGCGAGCAGCGTGAGGTCGGTGCGCACCAGCCGCAGCACGAAGACGGCGACGATGGGGCCGAGCAGGCCGCCCTTGCCGCCGCCGAGCGCCACGCCGCCCAGCACCACGGCCGCGACGCTGGCCAAGAGATAGGGGCCGGGAATGGGGGCGCCGATGCCGGTGCTCATGGTCAGCGCCAGCCCGCCCATGGCAGCGAACAGGCCGGACAGCGCATAAGCGATGATGCGGGTGCGCTTGACCGGCACGCCGCTGCGGAACGCCGCCAGCTCGCTCGAACCGATGGCGTAGATGGAGAGGCCAAGGCGCGAGCGCCTGAGCGGTATCCAGATGATGCACAGGCAGACGATCAGCACCAGCAGCGCCTTCGGCAGCCAGGCATCGATGCCGTCGGGAAGGCCCGGTATCGGCACGGTGCCTGAGATCAGCCCCTTCAGCCATTCGGCGGCCGCACCGCCCGGCGCGTCAAGCACCAGCAGGGCGGCCCCCTGCAGCACGAACAGCGTGGCCAGCGTGACGACGATGTCGGGCACGCGGGTGACGACGATCAGCATGCCGTTGACGGCGCCGAGCACGAAACCCATGGCGAGCACGAAGGGCACCACGAACAGCGCGTATTCTTCCGACGCGCCTGCCATCATCGAAGCGGCGGTGACGCTGGTCAGCGCCATCATGGCGGCGACCGACAGGTCGATGCCGCCGGCGATGACGACCACGGTCTGTGCGGCGACGGCGAAGGCGTAAGGCAAAACCGCCCGCGCGAGCGAGCCGAAATCGCCGCTGCCATAGGCCGGCTGGATCAGTTTCGTGATGATGAACAGGGCGACGAAGAGAGCGAACAGGCCGGCAACCCAGCCCTGGCGGCGCAGGAAATGGCTCATGGCGTCGCCCCCGGCTCCGAAGCATGCGCCGTGGGGTCGGCCAATATGCCGATATCCGCCTTGACGCCGCGCGGCAGGCCGTAGGCGGCGCGCATCAGCGCTGGCTCGTCGGCCTCCTCGACCGGGAAGATGTCGACGACGCGGCCGCCGAAAATGACGATGACGCGGTCGCAGACACGCTGCACCTCTTCCAGTTCGGAAGTGTAGAACAGCACCGACTTGCCGTTGCCGGCAAGCTCACGCACCAGATGATAGATCTCCTGCTTGGTGCCGACATCGATGCCGCGCGTCGGGTCGAAGCACAGGATGGTGCGGGCGTCCGCGGCGATCCAGCGGGCAATCGTCACCTTCTGCTGGTTGCCGCCTGAAAGGCGCTGCACCTCGCCTTGCGCGCGGGTGTCGATCTGCAGCCGCTCGATGGCGCTGACCACCTTGGCGCGCTCCCGGCGCATGTTGATCGGCCCCCAGTTGCGCAGCGCAGCACTGAAGGGCAGGGCGATGTTCTCGCGCACCGAGCGCTGCATGGCGAGTGCCTCGGCGCGGTCGCCCGGCACATAGGCGATGCCGGCGCGGATGGCGTCGATCGGGTGCGAGAATTTCACCGGGCCGCCATCGACCTCTATCGCGCCACTGGTCGGCCGGATCGAACCGGCAAGGGCCGCGAACAGCTCGTCCTGGCCCTGGCCTTCGAGCGCGACGACGCCGGCCACCTCGCCGTCGGCGAGATCGAAGGAGACATCGTTGAGCTTGGTGCCGACGCGCAGATTGCGCACGGAGAGCCGCGGACGGGCAGGGGCGGGCGCTGCCTTCTGGGCGGCACTGCGCGCGGCGACATGGGTCTTGACGATCCGGGTGCCGAGCATCAGCTCGACGATCTTTTCCTCGACGCCCGGCACGATGTCGACGACGCCAACGGTCTCGCCGTCGCGCAGCACGGTGGCGCGGTCGCACAGTGCGGAGATTTCGACGAAGCGGTGCGAGATGAAGATCACCGCGCGGCCCGAGTCGCCCTGGCGGCGCACCACTTCCAGCACTTTCTCGGCGAGATTGGCGGGCAGGGCGGCGGTCATCTCGTCGAGCAGCAGCACGTCGGGCTCGACGGCCAGCGCACGCGCCAGGTCGAGCACGCGCAGTACGGCCAGCGGAATGTCGCGCGCGGTGTCGCGGATGTCGAGGTCGGGAATGCCGAGTTCGCGCACCCAGGCGCGGAACGGCTCGACCGGCGTGCCGGTCAGCCGCAGATTGGACAGCACGTCAAGATCGGGGATCAGCGACGGCTCCTGGTAGACGGGCAAAAGGCCGGCGCGGCGCGCGGCGGCGGGCGAGCGGATGTCGCGCGCCTCGCCACGGATCAGGATGCGTCCGGCATTGGCCGATATGGCCCCGGTCAGGATCTTCACCAGCGTCGACTTGCCGGCGCCATTGGCGCCCATCAGCGCGTGCACTTCGCCCGGCAGGACGGAGAGCGATGCGTTGCGCAGGGCCGCAACCGCGCCGTAATTCTTGGCGACGCCTGACGCGTCGAGTAGGGGGTTGCTGGTCAAATTGGGTGGTTCTCGGTTCAGATGGCAGCTATCGCGTGTGGAGAGGCCCCCTCATCCGGCCGCTTCGCGTCCACCTTCTCCCCGTGGGGGAGAAGAGGCTGGCGCTCGTGCCGGCTCCCTCCTCTCCCCTCGGGGAGAGGTCGGATTGCCCCGAATTGCCCTCCGCAATTCGGTTGGCAATCCGGGTGAGGGGGCCTTTGCCCATATGTGACTTCCCGCCGTTGTAAGGCAGGGATATCGGAGATTTACTCACCCGGGCCCTTGCAGGCCACGATCTGTTCCTTGGTGTACGTCGTCCAGTCCGGGATCGAGATCGAGACCGGCCATTCGGGGCTGAGCGACGGGTCGGCGGCGGCCTTCAGCTTGGCCTTGCCTTCCTCGGTGGCGTTCTCCCACAGCTGCGGCTCGACCAGCACGGTCTGCTGTGCCGGCTTCTTGCCGTCGAGGATCTGCAGGGCGAGCGTCACACCGGCGCCGCCGATCGAGCCGGGGTTGGTGACCGCGGCACCGACGAGGCCCTTGACCGAGCTCAACTGGCCGACGAAGCCGGCATTGTCGGCGCCGACCACCGGCACCAGTGGCGCCTGCGATTCGACCAGCGCGTCGACGATGACGTTGTCGATGCCGGAGGTCCACACACCGTTGATCGGCGTGCCGGTTGCGAGGAAGGACAGCATCTGCTGCTTGGCCTGGTCCTGCTGCCAGCCGGTGAAGACTTCCTGCGCGACCTTCACGTCGGGGAATTCGGCGAGCGCCTTCTTGAAGCCTTTGTCGCGATCGCTGTCGGCGGACGCGCCGGCGGCACCACGCATGTAGAAGACGTCGCCCTTGCCGCCCATCTGCTGGAACAGCCACTTGGCGCCGAGATAGGCATACTGCTCCTGGTTGTTGGAGATGATGTAGGCCGACGGTTCGGTGACCGCCTGGTCGACGGCAACGACGACGATGCCGGCCTTGGTGGCTTCCTCGAGGCCCGCCTTGATGCCGGCCGGATCGGCCGGGTTGACGACGATGGCGTCGACCTTGGCGCTGATCAGGTTGCGGATGTCTTCGAGCTGGCCGGCGGCATCGGTGTTGCGATGGGCGATGTTGAGCTTAGCGACCTCACCGGAGGCGAGCGCCTGCGCCTTCATGGCGCAGACCATCTCTTCGCGCCAGCCATTGCCCTGGACGGTGTTGGAGATGCCGATCGTGTATTTGCCCGCGGCGGCCGAGACGCCCACCGAGGCCAGCAAGGCAGCACCCGCAAGCAGCGGGACCATGGTCAGGATTTTCTTCATTTCAGACTTCCTCCACATTGTTTTTCAGTTTCAGTTCAACCCGTTAAAGCACGTCGCTGACAGAGTGATTCATGCGGCGCGCTTTAATTTCATTTGACGAACGGACGCAGCACGTCGCGGGCGAGCAGGAAACCCCGTTTCACCTGATCGTCGCTGCCTTCAAATCGCCTGTCCTCGTGTTCGATGATGACCGATCCGTCATAGCCGGCGCGGTAGAGGCCGGAGAAGAAGCCGTTCCAGTCGACATCGCCCAGCCCCGGCATGCGCGGCACCTGCCAGCCTATCCCTGCCGAAAGGATTCCGCGCTCGTAAAGTCCATCATGATCAATCATCAGGTCCTTGGCGTGGACATGCAGCATGTAGGGGCCGAATTCCTTGATGAAACGGGCCTGGTCGATCATCTGCCAGATCAGGTGCGAGGGGTCGAAATTCATGCCGACCTCGCCGCCCCAGGCTTCCAGGATGCGACGCCAGACCTGTGGCGAATAGGCGATATTGTGCCCGCCCGGCCACTCGTCATAGCTGAAGATCATCGGGCAGTTCTCGAAGGCGAGCTTGACGCCGTGGTCGCGCGCATGGGCGACGATTTCGGGCCAGACCTTGAGCGCCTCCTGCCAGTTGACGTCGACGGTCTTCGAGGCATCGCCGCCGCAGAAGGTGTTGACGACAGGCACGCCCATATTGGCGGCCAGCACGATCACCTTCTTCAGATGGGCGATCACTTCGTCGCGGTGAGCGGCGTCGGGGTGTAGCGGGTTGGGGTAGTAGCCGAGGCCGGAGACCGACAGGTTCTTCTCCGCCAGCGAAGCGACGATCTCCTTCGCCTGCGTGGCCGAGGTGGAGGCAGCGTCGATGTGGCTGGTGCCGGCATAGCGGCGGTTGGCGCCGGAGGATTTCGGCCAGCAGGCGATTTCCAGCACCTCGAAACCGGCCGCGCTTGCCCAGCCGGCGACCTCGCCAAGCGGCGTCTCCGCGAACGGTGCGGTGAGCACTCCAAGTTTCATACTGCCTCCCCTGGTCGCGAATTCACGACCGACTTGTACTATGCAGATCGAGCCGGCCGCTTCAACCGTGTGGTGTCGGCTTGTTTCAGATTGCGCCTGACGGTTGCCATCGGATCGCCCGAAAGCAGCCCGTCGAGCGCCGATGTTACGGCCCTGCGGAACGTCTCGTTCGCGGCAAGACCGGGGTCGAAAATCGTGTCGATGGCAAGGATGCCCGCGGCCAGCGCCTGCGCGTCGCCGCCGGTTGCGTCGGCAATCGCGGCGACCTTGGCGGCATAGGGGTCCGACACCGGCCAGCGTTTGCCGAAGCGTGCTGAAGCCTGGACCAGATAGGCCATCCAGCCGGCGACCGGGATCGACAAAAGGGCGATGCTTTCGCCCTGGCTCAAGCGGTCGCGGATCGGGTTGAGCAGGCGCTGGACGATCTTCTGTGAGCCGTCGGTGGCGATCTGGTGGTTGCGATGGCGGATGGCGGTGTTGCGCAAGCGGCCGAGGCTCTGCTCGACATAGGCCAGCGGATCCATGCCCGGCACCGGCGTCAGCGTCGGCAGCGTTTCCTCGACAAGCATGCGCCTGGCGAAGGTCGACAGCAGCGGATCGGCAATGGCATCCGATGTGTGTTCGAGGCCGGCCAGCACACCCAGCGTGGCGAGCGTCGTCTGCGCGCCGTTGAGCACCCGCATCTTGAGATGCTCGAACGGCGTGACGTCGTCGACGAAACTCGCCCCGACCAGATCCCAGCGCGGCATGCGGCCGGCGAATTTCTGCTCGATCACCCATTGCCGGAACGGCTCGCCGACGGCAACGGCGGCATCGCGGTAGCCGAACCACTGTTCGACGCTGTCGAGGTCATCCTGCGTGACCGCCGGCGCGATGCGGTCGACCATGGCCGAGGGGAAGGCGGCGTTGGCTGATATCCACTCGGCCAGTCCATTCTCGCGCTGCTCGACAAAGGCCTGCACGACATTGGCCAGGATCACGCCATTGGTCGGAATGTTGTCGCAGGACAGCAGCGTCAGCGGCCGGCCATGTGTCGCCCGGCGCAGCTCCAGCGCCTTCGCGAGGATGCCGGGCACGCTGCGTGGCGTCTGCGGGTTGGCGAGGTCATGGACGATGTCGGGATGGCCAAGGTTGAGTTCGCCGCTCGACGGAATGTGGCAATAGCCTTTCTCGGTCACCGTCATCGTCACCAGTTCGATGTCGGGTGAGGACAAAACGGCGAGTGCGGGTGCGGCACTTGCCTGGCTGTCGACCACCTCAAGGATGCTGCCGATGACGCGTGCTTCGATATGGCTGTTCTCGCGGATCAGCCTTGTGTAGAGCCCGCTCTGCCGGCCGAGCGTCTCAGTGAGGCTGGGCGGGCGGATGTTGATGCCGATCACGCCCCAGCGGTCGAACCGGAGCGACAAGAGGTCATCGGTGTACTCGGCCTGGTGGCAGCGATGGAAGGCGCCGACGCCCAGATGCGCCATGCCAGCGGCGAGCGCCGCGCGGTCATAGGCCGGTGTCTGGACAGCGGCGGGAAGCCTCTCCAGCAGGGCTGGACCGAGCGTTTCGATGGCGCTCACCGGTTCGCCCCGATCACCCATTGTTCCTGGTCGACCAGCGTGCCGGTCATCGGGCCGGCGGCATCGGAAAGCAGGAAGACGGCGAGGTTCGCGATATCGCTCGTCGAAAACAGGCGGCCGAAAGGCTGCGCGGCGTTGGCGGCATCGAGCCAGCCCGGACCGTTGCCCAGCGTGTCGGCCTGCATGACGCGTTCGGCCGGCGTGTCGGTCCAGCCGACATTGATGCCGTTGACGCGGATGCGGTCGAAACGGTGGGCGTTGGCGGCGTTCTTGGTCAGCGTCGCCAGCGCGCCCTTGCTGGCGGAATAGACGGCGAGCTCCGGCGAGCCGCAATGGGCGTTGATCGACAGGATGTTGACAATGGCGCCACCCTGGCCGCGGTTCTTCATGTCGGCAATCGCCGCCTGCATAAGGAAAAACGGGGCGCGCGCGTTGACGGCGAACAGCGAGGCCCAGTCGTCGAGATCGGCATCGAGGAAGGAGGCGCGGTCGGTCAGGCCGGCGGCGTTGACCAGCGCGTCAATGCGGCCGAAGCGATCGATGCAGGCTTGCGCCAAAAGGGCAGGGGTTGCCGGGTCGGCGAGGTCGGCGGCGACGAAGATTGTCGGCGTGCCGAGCCGCGAAAGCTCCGCCGCCACAGCATCGCCTCGCACCTTCTCGCGACCGGTGACCAGCAGGCCGCCGGCGCCGGAACGCGCAAGCGTCTCGGCGACCGCGCGGCCGATGCCTTGCGTCGCGCCGGTGACCAGCGCCACCTTGCCGTTGAGTTGAAGCTCCATTCCTCCTCCCGGAACAAAGTTTCTATTTTTTGAAATATGGAACGGCAATTCCCGATAGTCAATTGTGCCAGCGGTACCTCATTTGGTGCGACGGGCGACGACGCCATGGACCAGCGCCATGCCGACGGCGAGCGAGGCGGCCAGCGAGCGGAAGCCGGCGAAGTCGGATTCCACCACTTCCAGCCAGCTGTCCGACAGCCGGATCAACGGGCTGAAGGTGCTGTCGGTGATGGTGACGATGCGGGCGTTGCGCTCATGCGCCACCGCGACGAGGTCGGGTGTGATCGAATTGTAGGGGCTGAAGGAGACCGCCAGCACGGCATCCTGCCTGCCGATGCAGCCGACCTGGTCGATTGCAGTGGAGCCGACATTGTCGACCAGCACGTTGCGCACGCCTTGCTGCGAGAGCGTCAGCGACAGATAGGTGGTGACGGGGAAGGCGCGCTTGGAGCCGATGACATAGATCAGGTCGGCGGCCGCCAGCAGCGCTACCATCTTCTCGAAGCTCTCGACGTCGAAGCCGCTCTCGATGCGGCCAAGCGAAGCCTGCGAGGCACCGACCATGCCATGCAGGAAATGCAGATGAGCATTGGGCTCGGCCTCTGTCCGCTGCTCGCCGCGCCCTTCAGGCCATGACCCCTTGACGTGCTCCTTGAACAGGCCCTGGAAATCGGAAAAGCCGGAGTAACCGAAGATCTGGGCGAAGCGCACCAGCGTCGAGGGCTGCACGCCGGCCTGTGCCGCCACCTGGGCGATGGTGCCAAGCGCGACGTCGCTCGGATGCTGCCACAGGAAGATGGCGACCTGGCGCAGCCGCTTGGGGAAATGCACGGTGCCGGACGACAGCACCGCGCGCAGCTCCTCATAGGTCTGCGGCTGGATGTAGCCGAGGGCGGCCAGCGAGCGTCCGCGCTTGCGCGTCGCCGCCTCGTCGGCAACGGACCGTCCGGATGTTTTGCCCGCCCCACTCATGATTTCAGGCTAGCGCGGCACGATCGTTTTACAATATGGAAATTGGAAAACGTGTTCGATTGGTCTCGGAGAAAGACGTGAACAGCTCAAAGTAACGCTCTACGGCGCCCCCCTTTGTCCTGCCGGACATCTCCCCCACAAGGAGGGAGATTGGCAGCCTAGTCGGCGGCGCTCTTCTTGCCACGTCTGAGATTGGCGAAGGCCCTGGTGGCAGCTGATCTCCCCACTTGTGGGGGAGATGTCCGGCCGGACAGAGGGGGGCGCCACA
>NZ_SMYZ01000014.1 GCF_004919685.1 Mesorhizobium norvegicum
TGAATCTCAACAAGCCTTAGAGCATGATCCCGAAAAGTGGGAACCGGTTTTCGGAAAAGATCATGCTCCAACAAAGGGATAGATCAGGATGGCGATTCAACCAATCGTCATCCTGATCTAGGCCGTGAACCCATAAATCTACCGGTCAGTCAGCTTGCCAGAGTCCGCTATGCCCCGATAGCGACCAAATTCCGCAGCACGGCGAAATGATGCGGTGGGCCAAAACCGGAAGTCGTCGCCCTACCAGGAATACCGCACCATGCCCTTGCCGGCATAGCTGGCGGTGACGTCGGAGAACTCGCCCTCGAAGGTGGCAGCAGCGGACCAGCCGTTCAGCCATTTCTTTTCGGCAGAGGCGGTGACGAGCGCGGAGTCGCTGGCCTGCGCGGCGCCGCCAACGACAAAGGATGCGCCCGGCAATGTCTGGAACGTCGCACCGATATTGCGGTCGGGGTTGAAATCATGCGCCCATGCCAGGCGCCCCCGCAGCGTGAAGATTCCGTCCGGCATCGCATATGATTTGTCGCCGCGAAGGCCGAGTTCGCTGCGCGTATCAGTGACACTCTTTGATGCATAGGCCAGCGCAAAGGTGTTGACGCCGGTTACCGCCTGCTCGGCATAGGCAGGCAGATCGAAGGTGGTGAACTGTCCTGCTGCGTAGGGCGTGATGCCGATGCCGCCCATCCACGGGCTGACAAAGCGATAGCCGCCTTCGACGCGACCCGAGAAGGCATTGGCGTTGAACTGCGCGCGCAACTGGTCGATGCCGGCCACCGTCACGGTGCGGTTGGTGGTGATGTCCTGCCAGCCATAGGCCAGCGCGCCGGAGAGATACGCCGCACCCGCATTGTGCCGGATGAAGGCGCCGGCCTGGAACATATCAGATCGGCCAGAGCCGCCATTGACGACGCTGAAGTTCGTACCACCGCCCGCCAGCGCAAAGCCTGCCAGCGTATCCGGCGAGATACGGTAATCGGCGCCGACCGCGATGCCTGCGATGCGGCTGGTCGTGTCGTTGGAGCCGAGTGTCGTGTTGCCGTCCGTGGTTTGCGAGCCGCCATAGCCTGCCGCCCACGCGCTCCAGCGCTGCGCGAGCGGATCGGCCATGACGGGCGCCTTGGTCAACATCGCATTGGCGGCCCGCGCCGCACCGGAGCGCGGCTTGTCCGTCGAGGCGTAAGCCGATGCGCCCGCCGATGATCCCGCTGAAACCGGATCGCCGCGACCGTCGATGAAGGGATCGGTCAGCAATCCCATGAACAGGTTCATCGCGTTGAAGGTCGTCTGCTGCGAGCCGGTCGCGGTCTCGCCGGAGGTTTGCGACAGCGCGGATGAGAGATTGCCTCCGCTCAATCCGAACAGACCGAGGAAGCCTGGCGGCAGCGCGCCGCCATTGTTGAAGAAGTTGTTGAGCGTGGATGCGACGGCCTGCGGATTGCCCGGCAGCGAGGTGCCGGCGCCGAGCGAGGCCGTGAGGTTCAGCAACACATCGGACGGCGTGTAGCTCAGGCCGACGTTGAAACCGGGCAGGCCGCCGCTCACGCCGCTGAAGGTGGTGCCGCCGAGGCCGTCGGCCGCCGACAGGATGGTGTAGCTCTTGCCGACATAGGTTCCGGGCAGGAATGTGGCCTGCACGGTGCCGCCGGTCAGGCTCGCGATGCCGGTGACGTTGGTGCGGTCGGCGGCCGATGGCGAGACCTCGACGCGGTAGATGCCGCCGGCGCCGAACGCCAGATTGCCACCGACCGTCAGCGTGCCGATCGAATTGCCGGGCGCGAGCACGCCGCCGGCATTGATGGTGGTATTGCCGACGGTGCCGTTGCCGCCGAGCGTGCCACCGGCATTGACCGTCACCGCCGAATTGGCGATGGAACCGTTGACCGCCAGCTTGCCGCCATTGACCGTGGTCGCCCCGCTATAGGTGCTGGTTGCGGTCAGGATGGTGGTGCCGTTCTCCACCGTCACCGCCCCCGCGCCGGAGATAATCGGGGCGAAGTCGTAGTTCGAGGCGGTGTGGTTGAAGACGATGCGGCCGGTGCCTGCCCCGAACGCGACCGAGGGCGTGGTCAGCGTGCCCGGCGCGGCCGCGGCCTGACCGGAGGCGCCGCCGATATTGAGCGTGCCGGTCGAGCCGGCAAAAGCGGCGATCTCCATGCCCGAAGCCGTCGAGACGGTGCCGCCATTGGCGATCGTCAGCATGCCGGTGCCGTATGGGCCGACGACGAGCGTGTCGGAATTGGTCCAGGCCGAGCCGGCGCCATCAACCGTCACGGTGCCGGTCGAGCCGGGAACGAGGCCGATCCAGCTGCTGACGCTGCTCACCTTGCCGCCGTTCTGGATCGTCAGCGTGCCGGTGCCGCCACTGCCAACAACGAGCCCGGCGGAATTCCAGACCGAGCCGGCGCCATCAACCGTCGCCGTGCCGGTCGAGCCGACATCGGTGCCGATCCAGCCGATGCCGGCGTTGCTCACCTTGCCGCCGTTCTCGATCGTCAGCGTACCGGTGCCGGAATCGCCGACATAGAGGTCGCCGGAATTGATCCACGACGAACCGACGCCATCAACCGTCACGGTGCCGGTCGAGCCGACCTTGTAGCCGAGGAAGCCGTTGCCGAGGTTGCTCACCTTGCCGCCGTTCTGGATCGTCAGCGTGCCGGCGCCGCGATTGCCGACATAAAGGGAGCCGGAATTGGTCCAGGCAGAGTCGGCACCAACAACCGTCGCGGTGCCAGTCGAGCCGGCATTGGCGCCGAGATAGCCGTTGGCGGCGCTCACCTTGCCGCCGTTCTGGATCGTCAGCGTGCCGGTGCCGCCCCTGCCGACATAAAGGGAGCCGGAATTGGTCCAGGACGAGCCGGCGCCATCAACCGCCACGGTGCCGGTCGAGCCTGAATTGTAGGCGAGGAGGCCGTTGCCGACGTTGCTCGCCTTGCCGCCGTTCTTAATCGTCAGCGTGCCGGTGCCGCTAGTGCCGACACCGAGGTCGCCGGAATTGGTCCAGGACGAGCCGGCGCCATCAACCGTCGCGGTGCCGGTCGAGCCGGCATTGAAGCCGAGGATGCCGTTGACGTTGCTCACCTTGCCGCCGTTCTGGATCGTCAGCGTGCCGGTGCCGCCATAGCCGACAACGAGGTCGCCGGAGTTGGTCCAGGTCGAGCCGGCGTCACCAACCGTCGCGGTGCCGGTCGAGCCGGCATTGAGGCCGAGATAGCCGTTGGTGGTGCTCACCGCGCCGCCGTTCTGGATCGTCAGCGTGCCGGTGCCGCCATTTCCGACAGCGAGGTCGCCGGAATTGGTCCAGGTCGAGCCCGCGCCATCAATCGTCGCGGTGCCGGTCGAGCCCGCATCGACGCCGAGATTGCCGGCGGTGGTGCTCACCGTGCCGCCGCTCTGGATCGTCAGTGTGCCGGTCGAGCCCGCATTGATGCCGAGATAGCCGGTGGTGGCGCTCACCTTGCCGCTGTTCTGGATCGTCAGCGTGCCGGTGCCGCCATAGCCGACAGCGAGGTCGCCGGAGTTGGTCCAGGTCGAGCCCGCGCCATCAACCGTCGCGGTGCCGGTCGAGCCGGCATTGAGGCCGAGATAGCCGTTGGTGGTGCTCACCGCGCCGCCGTTCTGGATCGTCAGCGTGCCGGTGCCGCCATTTCCGACAGCGAGGTCGCCGGAATTGGTCCAGGTCGAGCCCGCGCCATCAACCGTCGCGGTGCCGGTCGAGCCCGCATCGACGCCGAGATTGCCGGCGGTGGTGCTCACCTTGCCGCCGCTCTGGATCGTCAGTGTGCCGGTCGAGCCCGCATTGACGCCGAGATCGCCGGTGGTGGCGCTCACCTTGCCGCCGTTCTGGATCGTCAGCGTGCCGGTGCCGCCATAGCCGACATAGAGGCCGCTGGAACTGGTCCAGGACGAGCCGGCGCCATCAACCGTCGCGGTGCCGGTCGAGCCGGCATTGAGGCCGAGGATGCCGGTGACGCTGCTCACCTTGCCGCCGTTCTGGATCGCCAGCGTGCCGGTGCCGCCATAGCCGACGTAGAGGTCGCCGGAATTGGTCCAGGACGAGCCCGGGCCATCAACCGTCACGGTACCGGTCGAACTGACACTAAGACCGAGATAGCCGGTGAGACCGCTCAGGTTGCCGCCGTTCTGGATCGTCAGCGCGCCGGTGCCGGAATCGCCGACAACCACACTATACGCTTGCGCGCCGGTCGCTCCGACCACCGTGGCATTGGGCGCGACCGTGTCGATATACGCGTCCGTAGCGGTTGGAACGCCGGACGACCAATTGGTGGCGGTGAACCAATCGGTTGAGGTAGCGCCGGTCCAGTCGGTGGCGCGCGATGGCGTCGATGTCGCCAGGACCAGTCCGAGCGCCACCATGGAGCTGGTGCCCAGCAGGCGACGGAACAACGCGGTCAAGGTCAGCGCCGCAAAGCGGCTATTCGATCGCTTGCGCGCAACAACGGCCGCACCAGTTTCCAGCGCGCCTTCAGACGCTACAAAATAAGACAAGCCAAATCCCCCCGCAGCCCAGATAGCGACACTTGAAATTTCGTTGCGCCTTTGTGGCGCCGGTCGCGCATGGACCCGTTGAGCGGGGCTCTGCGGTATCAGGTTTAGCGGAGGAACATCGCGGAGTCCGACCAATATCGGTCATCCGACAAAGCGCGCGCCATATTTGGCCGACTGCGTCATTAATGTCACAGGAGGAACGCGGACAGTATATGAACGTCACCAGTTGGCTTAAGAGTTTGCCCGCCAGAAAGGAGCATGGGCGAACATTTCGCCAAAAGGAAATCGCAAAGACCCGATCTGCTTCAGCCCGTATTTGTATCGTGCGCGGAAGTTGATCGAACGGTTCTTCAACAAGATCAAGCAATGTCGGCGTGTCGCGACCCGGTACGACAAACTCGCAACTATCTGGCGTTCATCAAGCTCGCATCAATCCGGATTTGGCTACGCGCCAAGGAGTCCACGCCCTAGTCGATGCCGAGCGCCACATCACCCCGATCAAGGATCAGCGGGATGATCAGGTCTTCCTCATCGGCAAGATGCCGGGTCAGCATGGCGATCAGCCGGCTGTTTTCGTCGGCATAGGCGTCGGCGGCGAAGCGCTGTCTGTCCTCGCTCTCCTGAAGCGTCTTGATGAAGGCATTGGCGGCCTCGGCATTGCGCTCCAGCCCTTCATGGATGGTGTGGTGGTCGGCATCGAGGATCTCGAAGCCGCGCTTCAGCCGCGTCTCGGCCTTGGCGAAGGCCGGGAAATAGTGCTGGTCCTCGACATTGTGGTGACCGTCGAGATTACCGAGAAAATGATTGAGGCGCGGCGCAAACCAGCGTGCGAAGTCCGGCGCCGTCAGCCTGCCCTCGCGGTAATCGCCTATGCCCTTGGTCAGCATGCCGCCGAGTTCGCGGAACATGTCGTGCCGCTGCAGCCACATATTGGCAATGCCGTGGATGTTGGCATGGCCCTGCCAGTTTTCACGCGGATATTTTTCGGTCAGCCAGCGGAGATCATCCGGCAGGCCCACGCGTTCGAGAAGTGGAAAATTGGCGGCCTCGGTCATGACAGTCTCCTTTGGTGACTGGCATGTAGGGATCGAAAGACTAGATCGGTAGGCCCGTGATCCGCTCGATGATGGCGATGCCCCAGACACCGGCAACGATGAGCACCGAAATCAGCACCGCCAGCGAACCGCAGTCCTTGGCCAGCTGGATGTCGACATTGAACTCGCGGCTGAAGGCGTCGCATGCCGCCTCGATGCCGGTGTTCAGCACTTCGACCATGATCAAGAGCAGCACCGCGCCGATCAGCAAGGCATAGCCGCGCCATGAGATCGAAACGAACCAGCCGAGCGGCAAGGCAAGCGCCAGCAGCATCAGCTCCTGCTGAAAAGCCTTCTCGCTGACGGCCAGCTTGCGAAACGCCCGCACCGAATTGAAATAAGCGTCGATCAGCCGCTGCATGCCAAACCCCTTTCCGAATCACCGGCACGGGATAATGCAATGGCTGGCCAGATCAATGGAATAAGGCGACTTGTCCCAGATTCATTCGTCCGCCACCTTGATTGACGGCGTCGACTTTTCGAATTGCGGCAGCGTGTCGTCGATCGAATAGTAGTCGCCCTTGTCGCCGACAAAGATATGGCATTCTCCCTCGAGGCTTGTCGGCCTGTCGAACGATCCCGCCATGACTGAAATGTAGTCCTGGTCTCGTGGCTTCCAGAACAGGACCGACCCGCATGTCTTGCAAAACCCGCGCCTGGCGAAGGCTGACGCTTCGTACCAGGTGATGCTTTCCGTGCCTTCGATCACGATATCGGCGTCGGCAACATTGGTCGCGGCATAGAAATGTCCGCTCTGCTTGCGGCATTGCGAGCAATGGCAATAAATGACACCGCGCAGCGCTCCGCGCGTCCTGAAGCGAACCGCTCCGCACAGACACGCTCCCGTGTGATTGTCGCCCATCTCGACCCCTTCTTGAAGAAAAATTGCCCGGCATTCAGGATTCCAGCTTTGCGGCACCCACACGCAAGCAAATGCGACATGTATTGGCGCGGCAAATCCGAAATTCAGTTTCATTTTCAAGAGCGCAATGCGCGAATTTCGGATTCAAGGCCACCAAACTGGCGTCGGTATGGATTGTTGTGCGCGGATTAAAGCTTCTACAGCCACAGGTAGAGAAAAACGTGTCCATTTCTTACAAATTAAGGAAACTTTAGCGCAGGCGCATTTATTATCACGGCAAGTGAAGGTCGTGGGTGGGGACGCATCCTTCGTAAATTGCTCTGAAGTGTCTGTCGCGTTCCCCAGGTCGGCGACACAGGAACCCGCGAATTCTGCGGCGGAATCCGAGGGGAAGAATCAAAAATGCAGCCGGTACCTGTCCCGACCGAACGAAGCACCGACATCGCAGCCACTGCTGTTGCCACAATGCGCCAGCTGGGCGTGCTTGGCCTGCCGCGCAACTACGAGATTTTCTACGAGGCCCTGAGCGGCACCAATCGCGAACTCAGCCTCGCCGTCGTTTCGCTGAGCAGCCGGCCGACACAGGATGAACTGGATCAGATCGGGCGCACTTTCTTTGCCCATAATCATGGTCGCGGTATTGTCGAGCATGCCAGGGACGTCATTGCCAGGGAGCTCGAGGAAGTCGCTTTGCTGTTGAGGAGCGAGCGTAGCCACATCGAGAAATACGGCAGGATCCTCGATGAGACATCGAGCGGCCTCAGCGGCCGCAGCCTTCTGTCTCAGGATCTTTTGCAGAAGATCGCCAACGCCATGGCGATTGCCACCAATTCGACGATCGATCACGGCCGGCAGGTGGCCTCGACGCTCAGCGACAAGACGGCCGAACTCGAGAGCGTCAAGTCGAAGCTCGAGGAGTACAAGCGGCTGGCCGACACCGATCCCTTGACCCATATCTGGAATCGCCGCGCCTTCGACAAGGAAATCACCAGGATCTACAACAGCAACAAGGGTATCCTGTTCAACGCCTTGGTCCTTGCCGACATCGATCGCTTCAAGGACATCAACGACCGCTACGGCCACCCGGTCGGCGACAAGATCATCCAGATTATCGCCGACATCTTCCAGACCAGCATTCGCGGCGACATGTTCGTCGCTCGCACCGGCGGCGAGGAGTTCGCGCTGATCATCGAGGGCGCCAGCGAGGACGCCACCTATGAGATCGCCGAGCGCATTCGCGCCCTGATCGAACAGACGCCGTTCACCAGCAGCCAGACCGGCACGAATTACGGCACCGTTACCGTCTCGATGGGCATCTGCATGGCATCCGAGGCCGAGGGGCCGGAGGATCTCTACACCAAGGCCGACCGGGCGCTCTATCGCTCGAAAGTCAGCGGCCGCAACCGCGTCACCAAGCACTCGACAATGGCTGGCCGGGCCGGCAAGAGCTGGCTTCTCTACAAGAAGGACTGAGCTTCCCCGTCGGTCGCTTCTCAGGATTGTTTTTGCATCCGCCCCTTTCCATATGAATTTTTGTGGCCTATATTTTCCACAGAAATAGAAAGGCATTGCGATGCAACCTCAAACCGCTGCCAAGACAGCCGAGAATGCAGTCCTGACCAAGGCAACGCTGCGCGCGGCCGATCTGCTGGACATCACAGCCAGGATGCTGGCCTCGGTGATCGGTGTTTCGGAGGCCACGGTTTCGCGCATGCGCAGGGACGAATTCCTGCTCGAGCGCGGCACCAAGCCATTCGAGCTCGCCGTGTTGTTCGTCAGGCTGTTCCGCTCGCTGGACGCCATTGTCGGCGGCGACGCTTCTGTCGCCCGGGCATGGCTGAAGAACGCCAACACGGCATTCGATGCCGCTCCGCTTGAAAAAATCCTCACGATCACCGGGCTTGTCGATGTCATCGCCTATCTGGACTCCCGACGCGCTCTCGTCTGAAGCCGTCGGCATCGACGGCAAATACTGGCGCATGGTCGAGGCGCAGCACCATGTTTCGACGCTGAAAATCGTCGACACGCTCGACGAGCAGGCAATGCTGGAGGACCTGATCGAGGAAACCAAGCCGCGGATTCCCCTCGAATGCCGCCATCTCCACTATCTCCTGGCGACGCCCTTCCGCTACGGCTCGGTCTATCCGCACGGTTCGCGCTTCCGCCGCGCCGGCAGGACCAAAGGCGTCTACTATGCGGCCCAGACCATGATGACCGCGGTGGCCGAAATGGCCTTCTACCGGCTGCTGTTCTTTGCCGAGTCGCCCAAAACACCGTGGCCGAGCGACGCCGCCGAATACACGGCCTTTGCCGCCGCGATCAGATGCGCCGGGGCGGTCGATCTCACCCGGCCGCCGCTCGATCGCGACGCCACGGCATGGACACATCCGACCGACTATGCCGCTTGCCAGGCCATTGCCGATGTCGCCCGCGAGGCCGGGCTGGAAGCGATCCGCTACCGCTCGGCGCGCGATCCCAAAGGTGCCAATATTGCGCTGCTGACCTGCCGCGGCTTTGCCAAGGCCAAGCCGATGGAGCCGCAGACCTGGCGCATCCGGCTCGGCGCGTTCGGCGTGCAGGCGATCTGCGAGTTTCCGGAAAAACGCATCGAATTTTCCAGAACCGCCTTTGCCGATCCCCGTCTAACCGACTTGCGCTGGGAACGCGGGCACTGAACCGACCAAAGAAAAGCGCCGGATTTCTCCAGCGCTTTTTTCGTCAACCGTTCGGGTCGAAATCGAGCTTAGCCGTTGACGGCCTGCTTGTGCTGCACCGGGTGGCTCTTCTTCAACAGGTCCGAGACCAGGAACGCCAGTTCGATCGCCTGGTCGGCGTTGAGGCGCGGATCGCAATGGGTGTGGTAGCGATCCTGCAACTCCTCGGCGGTGATGGCGCGCGCGCCACCGGTGCATTCGGTGACGTTCTTGCCGGTCATCTCGACATGGATGCCGCCCGGATGCGTGCCTTCGGCGCGGTGCACCTCGAAGAAGGTCTGCACCTCCTTCAGGATGCGGTCGAACGGCCGCGTCTTGTAGCCGGCGGCCTCGATCGTGTTGCCGTGCATCGGGTCCGACGACCACACCACGCTGCGGCCTTCCTTCTGCACAGCGCGGACCAGCTTCGGCAGATGGTCTGCAACCTTGTCGGAGCCGAAGCGGGCGATCAGCGTCAGCCGGCCGGGCTCGTTTTCGGGGTTGAGCAGGTCGATGAGCTCCAGCAAGCCGTCCGGTGTCAGCGACGGACCGCATTTCAGGCCGAGCGGGTTCTTGATGCCCCGGCAATATTCGACATGTGCGTGATCGGGCTGGCGGGTGCGGTCGCCGATCCAGATCATGTGGCCTGAGGTGGCGTACCAGTCACCGGAGGTCGAATCGACGCGGGTCAGCGCCTCCTCGTAGCCAAGCAGCAGCGCCTCGTGGCTGGTGTAGAAATCGGTTTCGCGCAGCGCGTAGTTGGTTTCCGAGGTGATGCCGACGGCCTTCATGAAGTCCATCGTCTCGGTGATGCGGTTGGCGAGCGACTCGTACTTCTCGCCCTGCGGGCTGTCGGAGACGAAGCCGAGCATCCAGCGGTGCACATTCTCCAGGCTGGCATAACCGCCCTGCGCGAAGGCGCGCAGAAGGTTGAGCGTCGCCGCCGACTGGCGGTACGCCATCTCTTGCCGTGCAGGATCAGGAATGCGCGACTTGGGGTCGAATTCGATGCCGTTGATGATGTCGCCGCGATAGCTGGGCAGCGTCACCTCGCCCTTGGTCTCGTTGTCGGACGAGCGCGGCTTGGCGAACTGGCCGGCAACGCGGCCGACCTTCACCACCGGCTGCGCGCCGGCGAAGGTGAGCACCACTGACATCTGCAGGAAGACCCGGAAGAAGTCGCGGATGTTGTCCGCGCCATGCTCGGCGAAGCTCTCGGCGCAATCGCCGCCCTGGAGAAGGAATGCATCACCGGCAGCGACAGCCGCAAGCTGCTTCTTCAGCTTGCGCGCCTCACCTGCAAAAACCAGCGGCGGAAAGGTTGCGAGCTGGGCTTCCGTGTTCTTTAGCGCGGCAAGGTCCGGATAGGCGGGAACCTGCTTGATCGGCTTTGCTCTCCACGAATTCGGCGACCATTTCGTCATCGCTGCACCCAACGCTCTTTCCGACGGGCACCCTCGCCCGCCTTTTCCCGCCCTTATATGGGGTGGCGGCTCCATACACGAAGCCGATTTCCTATTCTAGACCGGAATTTCAGCGCCGGCGAATGCGTCGGCTGCGCTAGGCCGCCTTCTCCACCAGCCGCGCCAGTTGCGTCATGACCACCGCCGAGCCCGCCAGCCGCTTCTCGGCCGTCGGCCAATCGCGCGCGAACACGACGCTGTGGTCCGGCCGGATCTTGGCCAGCGAGCCCTGCTCGCCGATGAACCGGACCAGCCCGACCGGGTTGGAGAATTCGCGCTTGCGGAAATGGATGACGACGCCCTTCGGTCCGGCGTCGAGCTTCTCGACATTGGCCTTGCGGCAGAGCGCCTTGATGAAGACGATCTTCAGAAGGTGCTTCACCTCCTCCGGCAGCGGGCCGAAGCGGTCGATCAGCTCGGCGCCGAAGGCGTCGATTTCCTCGGTGTTTTCGAGATCGCCGAGACGGCGATAAAGCGCCAGCCTGAGCTGCAGGTCCGGCACATAGCTTTCCGGGATCATCACCGCCGTGCCGACGGCGATCTGCGGCGACCAGCCGCCATCCTGCACTTCGCCCGAATCCTTCACCTCGGCGACGGCTTCTTCCAGCATCTGCTGGTAGAGCTCGAAACCGACCTCCTTGATGTGGCCCGACTGCTCTTCGCCAAGAAGATTGCCGGCGCCTCTGATATCAAGGTCGTGGCTGGCCAGCTGGAAGCCGGCGCCCAGCGTGTCGAGCGATTGCAAGACCTTGAGCCGGCGTTCGGCGGTGTCGGTCAGCTTGCGGTTGGCCGGCAGCGTGAACAGCGCGTAGGCACGCACCTTCGAGCGGCCGACGCGGCCGCGCAATTGGTAGAGCTGCGACAGGCCGAACATGTCGGCGCGATGGATGATCAGCGTGTTGGCGGTCGGGATGTCGAGGCCGGATTCGACAATCGTCGTCGACAACAGCACATCGTACTGGCCGTCATAGAAGGCATTCATGATGTCGTCGAGTTCGCCCGGCGGCATCTGGCCATGGGCCACCGCAACCTTCAGTTCAGGTACGGATTCTCTCAGGAAATCATGGATTTCCGCCAGATCGCTAATGCGCGGAACGACATAGAAGGAATGCCCGCCACGATAACGCTCGCGCAGCAGCGTCTCGCGAATGACCAGCGGATCGAAGGGCGAGATGAAGGTGCGCACCGCCATGCGGTCGACCGGCGGCGTGGCGATCAGCGACAACTCGCGCACTCCAGTCAACGCCAGTTGCAGCGTGCGCGGGATCGGCGTCGCCGACAGCGTCAGCACGTGCACATCGGTCTTCAGGTCCTTCAGCCGTTCCTTGTGCTTGACGCCAAAATGCTGCTCTTCGTCGATGATCAGCAGGCCAAGGTTCTTGAACGAGATCGCGGAACCGAGCAGCGCATGGGTGCCGATGACGATGTCGACTTGCCCCTCGGCGATGCCCTTCTTGGTTTCGGCCAGCTCCTTGGCGCCGACCAGCCGCGAGGCCTGGGCAACACGGATGGGAAGGCCTGAGAAACGCTGCAAAAAGGTCTTGAAGTGCTGGCGCGACAACAGTGTCGTCGGCACCACCACCGCCACCTGAAAACCCTCCATCGCCGCGATAAAGGCGGCGCGCAGCGCCACTTCGGTCTTGCCGAAGCCGACATCGCCGCAGATCAGCCGGTCCATCGGCTTGCCGGCGGCAAGATCGTCCCGCACCGAGTCGATCGCGGTCTGCTGGTCGTCAGTCTCTTCATAGGGGAAGCGGGCGGCGAACTCTCCATAAAGGCCGTCGGCCGGCACCAATGCCGGTGCAGCACGCATCTGCCGCTCGGCGGCGATGCGGATCAACTGCCCGGCCATGTCGAGCAGGCGCTTCTTCAGCCGCGCCTTGCGCGACTGCCAGGCGCCGCCGCCAAGCTTGTCCAGCGTCGCCTCGGCTGTGTCAGAACCATAGCGCGACAGAAGCTCGATGTTCTCGACGGGCAGGAACAGCCGGTCGTCACCGGCATAGTGGATTTCGAGGCAATCATGCGGTGCGCCGACCGCTTCGATGGTGCGCAGGCCGATGAAGCGGCCAATGCCGTGGTCGGCGTGGACGACAATGTCGCCGGCCGACAGTGCCGAGGCCTCGGCAATGAAATCCGAGGGACGCTTCTTGCGTTTCGAACGTCGGATAAGCCGATCGCCGAGAATATCCTGTTCGGCGACGACGACCAGTTTTTCGGTCTCGAAGCCGGATTCGAGCGGCAGCACGGCCAGGGCCGCCTGCCCCGGCTCGAGCTTTTCGGCTTCCGCCAGCGTCGCGACCTGCTTGAGGTTGCCGAGATGGTGTTCGGCAAGGATCTGGCCAAGCCGGTCGAGCGAACCTTCGGTCCAGCCCGCAATGACGACGCGGCGGCGCGCCGCGCGCTCGTCGCCGATGTGTTTGACGACGACATCGAACACATTGATGCTGGGATCGGCGCGTTCTTCGACGAAGCTGCGGCCATGGCGCGAGCCGCCGTGGTAGACTTTTTTCGCCCCAGCGTCGGGCGCGTCGAACGGCGTGAAATCGATCGCTTCACGTGGTCCAAGCGAGGCGATCAGGTTTTCCGGCGAAAGATAGAGCAGGTCCGGCGGCACCGGCTTGTAGGGCACCGCATCCTTCAAGGCACCATCGGCCTGCTTCCTGCGCGCCTCGTAGTGATCGAGGATCAGCGTATGGCGCTCGGCCAGCGCCTCATGCGCCAGATGGTCGAAGATAACAGGTGTATCAGGCAGATAGTCGAACACGGTCTCCAGTCGCTCGTAGAAGAACGGCAGCCAGTGCTCCATGCCGGCGAAGCGTCGTCCTTCGCTGACCGCCGCATAGAGCCCGTCGTCGCGCTGTGGCGCGCCAAAGGCTTCGATATAGGAGCGGCGGAAGCGGCTGATGGTTTCCGGCGTCAGCGCCACTTCGCTCATCGCCTGCAGCGCCATCGACTTGCGCTGGCCGGTGGTGCGCTGGGTGGCGGCATCGAAGACACGAATCGATTCCAGCGTGTCGCCGAAGAAGTCGAGCCTGAGCGCTTCGGTCCAGCCGGGTGCGAACAGGTCGAGAATGCCGCCGCGGACGGCAAACTCGCCGACACCGCGCACTGTCGGCACGCGCTCGAAGCCGGATGTTTCCAGCCGCGACACCAGCGCGTTCATGTCGATCTGGTTGCCGGGTTTGGCATGGAACGTCTGTGCCTCGACAAGCTCGGCCGGCGGAATGCGCTGCAGCAGTGCATTGGCGGTGGTGAGGATGACGGCGCGGTGCGGTTTCTTCGCCAGCGCGATCATGGCGGTCAGCGCATCGAGGCGCTTGGCGGCGGCGTCCGAGCCGGGCGAGACGCGGTCGTAGGGCAGACAGTCCCAGGCCGGCAACTCCAGCACCGGCAGGCCGGGCGCCGCGAAAGACAGCGCCTCGATGATCGCCGGCAAGCGCTGGCCGTCGCGTGCAACGAACAGCACCGGCTTGTCGGGCGCGATTTCCAGTGCCGCCTGTACCAGCGCGAACGCCTCGTAGCCGTCGGCGACGCCGTCGACGATGAACTGGCCGGCGCGGCCTTTCGGCAGACCGATGGTGGGAATGAGGCTCATGAAATCACGTCGTTCAGAATGTCGTTGTTCAGAATGTCATGGAGTGGCGGAAAGCCAGGATCTTTTGCAGGACGGCACAATCGACATCCGCCGGAACCGGGCGTTCGCCGGTGACCATGGGCAGGAATTCGGTGTCGGGAATGTCGAGGAGCCTCTCATATTGGTCGATTTCCTCAGCCGTCAAGGCGCCGATCTCAGCGTCTGCGAAAGTGCCGAGGATCAGGTCCATCTCGCGCATGCCGCGATGCCAGGAGCGAAACAGAAGCTTGCGGCGGTGGGCGTCCAGCCCCTCGCTTGATCTCGTCGTTCCGGTCATTGTGCCGCATCCTCACTTGCTGCGGCGCATATAGCGTGGATAGAAGGTGCTGTCAGCCTTGCGCTGTAGCCGTCGCGACATAAGCTGACATCATGCGTCCTTCCATCCTCGATCCGCTGTTTGTTCCGATCACCTCGCTTGCCGGCGTCGGGCCGAAGGTCGGCGCCCTGATCGAGAAAGTCGTCGCCGCCGATCTCGGTGATCGCGCGGCCCGCGCCGGCGACCTTCTGTTCGTGCTGCCGCACACCGTCATCGACCGCCGCAGCCGGCCGGGCATCGCAGGATCCGCGGAAGGCCAGATCGTCACGCTCGACGTGCGCATCGACCGCCACCAGCCGCCGCCGCGCGGCAACAAATCGGTGCCCTACCGGGTCTACGCCCATGACGATACCGGCGAGATCGCGCTGACCTTCTTCCATGCCCACGCCTCCTATCTCGAAAAGGCGATGCCCGAGGGCGAGCATGTCGTGGTCTCCGGCCGCATGGAATGGTTCAACGGCCGCCCGACCATGGTCCACCCCGACCATATCGCGCTGGCCAGCGAGGCGGAAAACCTGCCGCTGGTCGAACCGGTCTATCCGCTCACATCAGGGCTCTCGGGCAAGGTGCTGCGCCGGGCGATCGGCCAGGCGCTGGCGCGTGTGCCTGAATTCCCCGAATGGCAGGACGGCGCCTTCATGCGCCGGCACACCTTTGCGGCCTTCGGCGATGCGCTCGCCCGCATCCACAATCCGGCCGACCCGATCGACGTCTCCGTCGACGGCGCCGCCTGGCGGCGCCTCGCCTATGACGAGTTGCTGGCGGGCCAGGTCTCGCTGGCGCTGGTGCGGGCAAAAGTCCGGCGCCTGTCCGGACGCCCCCTGGTCGGCGACGGCCGCATCGTCGAGAAACTACGGGCAGCACTGCCCTATTCGCTGACATCAAGCCAGGAGTTTGCGCTGGCCGAAATCAATGCCGACCTCGCCGATCCCGAACGCATGCTGCGGCTTCTGCAGGGCGATGTCGGTTCAGGCAAGACGGTCGTCGCGCTGCTGGCCATGGCGCGTGCCGTCGAGGCCGGCGGCCAGGCTGCCTTGATGGCGCCGACCGAGATTCTGGCGCGCCAGCATCTGGCGACCATCGCACCGCTTGCCGCCAAGGTCGGGCTGCGCATCGCTATCCTCACAGGCCGCGAAAAGGGCCGCGAACGCACCGATACGCTGGCCGGCCTGGCAAGCGGCGAGATCGACATCGTCATCGGCACCCACGCGCTGTTCCAGGACACGGTCACCTTCCACGACCTGGTCTTCGCCGTCATCGACGAGCAGCACCGCTTCGGCGTCCACCAGCGGCTTGCCATCACCGCCAAGGGCGATGCGCCCGACATGCTGGTGATGACCGCCACACCCATCCCGCGCACGCTGGTGCTGACCGCCTTCGGCGACATGGATGTGTCGAAGCTGACGGAAAAACCGGCCGGCCGCCAGCCGATCCGCACCGTCACGCTGCCGCTCGAACGGCTGGACGAACTGGTCGGCCGCATGGTCGACGCCGTCGCCGGCGGCCAGAAGATCTATTGGATCTGCCCGCTGGTCGAGGAATCCGAAGAGATCAAGCTGATGTCGGCCGAGGACCGTTTCGCCTCGCTGAAGCCGCTGTTCGGCGACCGTATCGGCCTCGTCCATGGCCGCATGAAGGGCGCGGAGAAAGACGAGGCGATGCGCGCCTTCAAGCAGGGCGAGACACGCATCCTGATCGCCACCACGGTCATCGAGGTCGGTGTCGACGTGCCGGACGCCACCGTCATGGTCATCGAGCATGCCGAGCGCTTTGGCCTCGCCCAATTGCACCAGCTGCGCGGCCGGGTCGGGCGTGGTGACAAGCCCTCCTCCTGCGTGCTGCTCTACAAGGACCCGCTCGGCGAGACCGCGAAACGCCGGCTATCGGTGATGCGCGAGACCGAGGACGGGTTCCTGATCGCCGAGGAGGATCTGAAGCTGCGCGGCGAAGGCGAACTTCTGGGCACCCGCCAGTCGGGCACGCCGGGCTTCCAGGTGGCGCGCATCGAGGCACATGCCGACCTTCTGGAGGCCGCCCGCGACGATGCCAGATTGGTCCTGTCACGCGATCCGGAGCTGCAATCCGAGCGTGGCGAAGCGTTGCGCCTGCTGCTTTACTTGTTCGGCCGCGACGAAGCCGTGCGGCTCTTGCGCGCCGGCTGAGCCAAGGCGGCAACCGACGGGTTGGCCAGCGTTCCCTCGATCGGCTCGCCGTTCACGACGACCATCTGCTTGACCTCAGGCGCCACCAGCCCAGCCGAGACGATCAGCTTGGCGCCGTCCTCGATCGTCATGTCGAGCGGCACGATGTCCGACTTCGGCACATACATGAGAAAGCCAGTGGTGGGGTTCGGCGTGCAGGGCATGAACACGGCAATCAACGGATCGCCTTCCTGATCGAGCTTCTGGTTGATCTCGGTTTCCTTCTCGCTGGCGACGAAAACCAGCGACCACACGCCTTTGCGCGGATATTCGACCAGCCCGACCTGGCGGAACATGTCGCCCTTATTCGACAGCACGGTCTCGAAAATCTGCTTCAGCGAGCCATAGATGCCGCGCACCAGCGGCATGCGGCCAAGCAGCCGCTCGCCGAAATTGACGATGGCGCGGCCGACGATGTTGGCCGTCAGGAAACCGATCAGCGTGATCAGGATCAGAGCAACGATCAGTCCGAACCCCGGAACCGGAAACGGCAGATAGGAGTCCGGGCTGTAACGGGCCGGAATATAGGGTTTTACCCAGGAATCGACCCAGCCGATGAACGACCAGGCGATATAGGCGGTGATCGCCAGCGGCGCGCAGACGACGAAGCCTGTGAGGAAATAGTTCCTCAGCCGGGTCATGCCGGAGGTCTTGGGAGCATCGGCCATGGTTCACCGGGGGCGCGGGTTGCACCGCAACATAGTGAACCAGAAGGCGCATTGGAACTGCGAAGTTTTTAAAGGGTTGATTATGCCGCCGCTTCCAACGGCTCAATCTTCTCGAGTTCCGGCGCCAGTTTCTTGGCTTCGGTTTCAAGTTCATAGGCCTGTTGAAAATTCATCCAGAATTCAGGCGTGGTGTTGAAATACCTGGCAATGCGGAGGGCTGTATCGGGGGTCAAACCGATCTCCTCCTTGGCAATGCGCTCGATACGGGTGCGCGGAAGATTGAGCTTTTTCGCAAGCGCACCTGCACTCATGCCGAGCGGGACGAGACATTCCTCACGCAGGAATTCTCCAGGATGCACTGGACGTACGAATCTCGATACCATTCGGCACAACCTCCCATTTTGGGAAGCAAAACCTACTCCACGGTCACCGATTTCGCCAGATTGCGCGGCTGGTCGACGTCCGTGCCCATGAACACGGCGGTGAAATAGGCCAGCATCTGGATCGGCAGCGCGTAGACGATCGGCGAGATGATTTCCGGCACATCGGGCAGCACGATCGTCTCCATCGTCTTGACGCTCGTCAGTGCCGCACCCTTGCTGTCGGTGATCAGGATGATCTTGCCGCCGCGTGCCGCCACCTCCTGCATGTTCGAAACGGTCTTTTCGAAAATGCGGTCATGCGGCGCGATAACGATGACCGGCATGTTCTCGTCGATCAACGCGATCGGCCCATGCTTCAGTTCGCCCGCGGCATAGCCCTCGGCGTGGATGTAGGAGATTTCCTTGAGTTTTAGCGCGCCTTCCATGGCCAGCGGGAAATTGGTGTCGCGGCCGAGATAGAGCACGTTCTTGTAATGCGCGAGGTCGCGCGCGATCTTTTCGATCTGGTGGTCGAGCTTCAGCACCTGGTTGGCAAAGCGCGGTGCCTCCGACAGTTCGCGCACAAAGGTCTTTTCCTGCTCCTTCGAAATCGTGCCGCGCGCCACGCCGGCACGCACGGCAAGCGATGCCAGCACGGACAGCTGGCAGGTGAACGCCTTGGTCGAGGCGACGCCGATCTCCGGTCCAGCCAGTGTTGGCAGCACGACATCGGATTCGCGCGCCATGGTCGATTCGCGCACGTTGACGATCGCGCCGATCTTCATCCCGGCCTTGCGGCAGTAGCGCAGCGAAGCCAGCGTGTCGGCGGTCTCGCCCGATTGCGAGATGAAGAAGGCGGCATCATTCTTCGACAATGGCATTTCGCGATAGCGGAATTCGGAGGCGACATCGATGTCGACCGGCAGCCGCGCATAGCGCTCGAACCAGTATTTGCCGATCAGGCCGGCCAGATAGGCGGTGCCGCAGGCCGAAATCGCCAGCCGGTCGATTTTTGCGAAATCGAAAGGCAGGTCGAGCGGCTTGGAGACGCCGCCGACAAAATCCAGATAGTTCGCCAGCGTGTGCGAGATCACCTCGGGCTGTTCATGGATTTCCTTCTCCATGAAATGGCGGCGGTTGCCCTTGTCGACCATGAAGCTGGTCGACAGCGACTGCTGGCGCTTGCGGTCGACCTTTTTGCCGTCGATATCGAAGATCTCAACACCGTTGCGGCGCACCACCGCCCAGTCGCCATCTTCCAGATAGGTGATCGAATTGGTGAACGGGGCAAGCGCGATGGCGTCGGATCCCAGGAACATCTCACCATCGCCATGGCCGACGGCCAGCGGCGGACCGTTGCGGGCACCGACGATCAAATCCTCGTCGCCCTTGAACATGATCGCCAGCGCGAAAGCGCCTTCCAGACGCTTCAGCGCCTGATGCGCGGCCTCGACCGGCTTCAGCCCCTTGGCCAATTCGCGCGCCACCAGATGCGCGACGACCTCGGTGTCGGTCTGCGACGAGAAAGAATAGCCGTCGCGGATCAGCTCCTCGCGCAATTCGGCGAAATTCTCGATGATGCCGTTGTGGACGATGGCGACGCCGTCGGAAAAATGCGGATGCGCATTGGTCTCGTTGGGCACGCCATGCGTCGCCCAGCGCGTGTGACCGATGCCGATCGTGCCGTCGAGCGGCTCGTCCTTGAGCCGGCGCTCGAGGTTGATCAGCTTGCCTTCGGCGCGGCGGCGGGCAAGCTGGCCATGCTCGATGGTGGCGACGCCGGCCGAGTCATAGCCGCGATATTCCAACCGCTTCAGCGCATCGACGATGAGCGGCGCAACCTGCGAGTGGCCGACGATTCCAACGATACCGCACATGCAGACAGCCCCCGATTCCCCGTGGAAAACCAGCGCTATTTAGGGATGGCCGGCCTGCCGCGAAAGTCACATTGCATTTCGTCCCGTGTAACGGAACGCTCATTCTTGTCGATGCACCATGGCAGACCGCTCTTGCAATCCGGTTACTGCAATCGTTCGGTTTTTTGCGGGCCGGTTTTACTTTTTCTTCGCAGCCGCGGCGGAAGCAAACCGTTCGCGCAATTCCTTGCCCTTGCCGGGGATCGTCTTTTGGCGAGCACGACCGAAGGCCAGCGCATCGTCGGGCACGCTTTCGGTGATCACGCTGCCGGAGGCGATGTAGCCGCCCTTGCCGATGGTGACAGGCGCCACCAGCGAGGAATTCGAGCCGACAAAGGCGCCCTCGCCGATATCGGTGAAGAACTTCGAGTAGCCGTCATAATTGCAGGTGATGGTGCCGGCGCCGATATTGGCGCCCGCGCCCACCCGGGCGTCACCGATATAGGTCAGATGGTTGACCTTGGCGCCCTCCTCGATAACAGCCTGCTTGACCTCGCAGAAATTGCCGACCTTTGCCTTTTGCCTGAGATCTGCCCCCGGCCGCAGCCGTGCGTACGGCCCGACATCGCAATTGGACGCAATGGTGGCGCCCTCAATATGGCTGAAGGCATGGATCTTGGCGCCCGTGGCGATCTTTACCCCCGGACCAAACCAGACATTGGGTTCGACGATCGTATCAGTGCCGATCTCGGTGTCGTGCGAGAAGTACACGGTCTCCGGCGCGATCAGCGTCACGCCCGACAGCATCACTTCGTGGCGGCGGCGCGCCTGCCAGATGCCCTCGGCCTGCGCCAGTTCGGCGCGGTTGTTGATGCCGAGCGCGCTCTCGAAGCTGGCTTCGGTGGCAACGACGTCCAGCCCCCGCGCGCCGGCGATTTCGACAATGTCAGTGAGGTAATATTCGCCCTTGGCATTCTTGTTGCCGACCGCGTCGAGCAATTTCAGCGCGTGGGCGCCCGCCACCGCCATCATGCCGGCATTGCAGAAGGTTATTTTCCTCTCCTCCTCGGAGCAATCCTTCTCCTCGCGGATGGCGACCAGCTTGCCGTCCTTTTCGATCAGCCGGCCATAACCGGTCGGACTGGGCGGACGGAAACCGATCACCACGACCGCAGCACCTTCCGCCAGCTTCAGTCGCGCCACGGTGAGCGCATCCGCGTCGATCAGCGGCGTATCGCCGAACATCACAAGGATATCGTCATAACCCTTTGATATTGCATCGCGCGCGGCCAATACGGCATGCGCAGTGCCAAGGCGCTTTTCCTGCACAAACGTCTCGGCCTTTGGCGCAAACTTCGCCGCCGCCTTGCGCATCTCGTCCGCGCCATGGCCAATCACCAGCGCCTGGCTGCCGGCGCCCGCGGCTTCGGCCGCTCTCACGACATGGGCAACCATCGGCAGCCCGGCAATCTGGTGCAGCACCTTCGGCAGCACGCTCTTCATGCGCGTGCCTTCGCCGGCGGCAAGGATGACGGACAGGCAGGTTCTCTGGCTCATGGAAGGGCAACCATAGGAAAAGGGTTGGGAATCAAAGCATGCTAGCAGTGGCGCCATGCTGCACCAATGCGGTTAAATTCCGGTGAGATGGTGGAGCAGCTGACTCTTAATCAGTGGGTCCCCGGCGTGCATTTCGCATTTTGGGCCACGAGATTACCCCAGCCGCCCCAGCACCGGGAAATTCTCAAGCAGCCAGTAGGACACGGTCTGCACGCCACCGGTGAGGAAAAACACGCCGGCGACGACCAGCAGCGCGCCGATCGCCTTTTCGACGCGGCCGAGATGGACGCGGAATTTGCCGAGGAAACGCATGAAAGCGCCGGAGAACAGGGCAGCGATCAGGAACGGGATGCCGAGGCCGAGCGAGTAGGCGGCGAGCAGCAGCGCGCCCTCGCCCACCGTCTCGCGGCCGCCGGCCAGCGTCAGGATCGGCCCCAGCACCGGGCCGATGCAGGGCGTCCAGCCAAAGGCGAAGGCCAGCCCCATGACATAGGCGGCGACCGCACTTGCCGGCTTGCCCTGCGACTGGAACCGCGCCTCGCGCGACAGCAGTGGAATGCGCAAAATGCCGAGGAAATTCAGACCCATCAGGATGATCAGCACGCCGGCGCCCATCGCCAGCGGCTCCTGCCAGACGCGCAGCCAGTGGCCGATGGTCGAGGCGCCGGCGCCCAGTGCGACAAAGACGGTCGAGAAGCCGAGCACGAAGGCCATCGAGGAATAAAGCAGCGCACCGCGCGTGCCTTCGCGCGCGGTCGCACCCGCATTGCCGCGGAAATCGTCGACCGACACGCCGGCCATGTAGCAGAGATAGGGCGGCACCAGCGGCAGCACGCATGGCGACAGGAACGAGATGGCTCCCGCCCCGACCGCGCTGACATAGCCGATGTCCAATGCCATTTCCAAAAACTCCAATGCCGTGACGCCGATATAATGACGCGCAGCCTTGTCCACCAATCACCATTGTGTTGGCAAGATCATGGTTGCCGGGGGAAGAAACGGCAACCCGCAGGCGTTGATACAGCGAGGCCGCGATTTCCCGCGCGTCTCCAGATATCAGTCAGGGAGATTTCCATGAAAACCATAACCGTAGGGCTGGCAGCGCTTTTGCTCAGCACCGCCGCATCCTTCGCAGCCGACGCGTGGAAGGAAGCCGAGGTCAATGGCACCAAGATCTACACCGACGCCAACGGCATGACGCTTTATACCTATGACAAGGATGAGAAGGGCAAGACCAATTGCTACGACAAATGCGCCACCAACTGGCCACCGCTGAAAGCCGAAGCCGGCGCCAAGGCGGATGACGAATGGAGCGTTGTCGACCGCACCGACGGCACCAAGATGTGGGCCTATGACGGCAAGCCGGTCTACACCTTCATCAAGGACAAGAAAGCCGGCGATGTAAGCGGTGACGGGGTCGGCGAGGTCTGGCATATCGTCAAGGCCGACTAAGCACGCCAATCCCGCCTGCTGGCGGAACAAGGGCTGGCCGCCGGGCATCTTCATGCAGCCGGCGGCCGGTATCAACAAGCCTGTTATAATGTCGCCCGTTCCGGTTCGGGGCAGCATTTCAGCGACTCGGCGGAAAAACAGATCGGGTCGTTTTCGATGACTCGGGACCACCATCTCCCTTTCCCGAAATTCTGTGATTTTCTCCATACACTCTAAGAGTGTATTGCTGCGCAGAGCCCCGCAATTTGGTCGCTTCCCCTTGACCGGATGCAAAAGCGCGGCCATGTGAGCGACAAATAGAACGAGATTTCGTCGCGCGCAGCGGAATTCTTCTGCCGCACCACAGCTGATATGAGACCTCATGGACGTCGTCGTCGTCGAATCGCCGGCCAAGGCAAAGACAATCAACAAATACCTCGGCAAGAACTACAAGGTTCTGGCCTCGTTCGGCCATGTCCGCGATTTGCCGGCCAAGGATGGCTCGGTGCGTCCGGACGAGGATTTCGCCATGTCCTGGGCGGTCGACACTGCCTCGGGCAAGCGGCTTGCCGACATCGCCAAGGCAGTCAAGGACGCCGACGGCCTGATCCTCGCCACCGATCCGGATCGCGAGGGCGAAGCCATCTCCTGGCATGTGCTGGAGGTGCTGAAGCAGAAGCGCGCACTGAAGGACAAGCCGGTCAGCCGCGTCGTCTTCAACGCCATCACCAAGTCGTCGGTGCTGGAGGCAATGGCCAATCCACGCCAGATCGATGCGCCGCTGGTCGATGCCTATCTCGCCCGCCGGGCGCTGGATTATCTCGTCGGCTTCACGCTGTCGCCGGTGCTGTGGCGCAAGCTGCCGGGCGCCCGCTCGGCCGGCCGCGTCCAGTCGGTGGCGCTGCGCCTGGTCTGCGACCGCGAATCCGAGATCGAGCGCTTCATCCGCGAGGAATACTGGCAGATCGCCGCTCTGCTGGGCACGCCGCGCAACGAGAATTTCGAAGCGCGGCTGACCGCCTTCGATCGCAAGAGGCTGCAAAAGCTCGACATTTCCAACAAGGCGCAGGCCGACGACATCAAGACGATGCTTGAAGGCGCGACCTTCAAGGCGGTGTCGGTGGAAGCCAAGCCGACCAAGCGCAATCCCGGCCCGCCCTTCACCACCTCGACATTGCAGCAGGCCGCCTCATCGGGCCTCGGCTTCTCGGCCAGCCGCACCATGCAGGTCGCGCAGCGGCTCTATGAAGGCATGGAGATCGGCGGCGAGACCACCGGCCTCATCACCTATATGCGAACCGACGGCGTGCAGATGGCGCCCGAGGCGATCTCGGCCGCCCGCGACGCCATCGCCAAGGAATTCGGCGCAAAATACCTGCCGGAAAAGCCGCGCCAATATACCGCCAAGGCCAAGAACGCCCAGGAAGCGCACGAAGCGATCCGCCCGACGGATTTCATGCGCACCCCGGCATCGGTCAGGCAATATCTCGATTCCGACCAGATGCGGCTCTATGAGCTGATCTGGAAGCGTGCCATCGCCAGCCAGATGCAGTCGGCCGAGATCGAGCGCACCACCGCCGAGATCGAGGCTGTCAACGGATCGCGCACCGCCGAGCTGCGTGCCATCGGTTCGGTCGTTCGCTTCGACGGCTTCATTGCCGCCTACACTGACCAGAAGGACGACGATGCGGAAGACGAGGAAAATCGCCGTCTGCCCGAGATCCGTGCCGGCGAGCAGCTTGCCCGCCAGGCGATCAACGCCACCCAGCACACCACCGAACCGCCGCCGCGCTATTCCGAAGCCTCGCTGATCAAGAAGCTGGAAGAGCTCGGCATCGGCCGGCCTTCTACCTATACGGCGATCCTGAAGACGCTCGAAGACCGCGACTATGTCACCATCGACAAGCGTCGGCTGGTGCCGCAGGCCAAGGGCCGGCTGCTGTCGGCCTTCCTCGAAAGCTTCTTCAAACGCTATGTCGAGTACGACTTCACGGCATCCTTGGAAGAGAAGCTTGACGAGATTTCCGACGGCAAGCTCGCCTGGAAGGACGTGCTGCGCGATTTCTGGAAGGATTTTTCCGGCGCCGTCGCCGACATCAAGGAACTGCGCGTCACCGACGTGCTCGACGCGCTCAATGAAGAACTGGCGCCGCTGGTGTTTCCCGCGCGCGAAGACGGCTCCAATCCGCGCATCTGCCCGAAATGCGGCTCCGGCAATCTGTCGCTGAAGCTCGGCAAGTTCGGCGCCTTTGTCGGCTGTTCCAACTATCCCGAATGCTCCTTCACCCGCCAGCTTGGCGACGCCGCCAACCCGAATGGCGAGAATGGCGGCGGCGAGGACGGCACCAAGGTCATCGGCAAGGATCCTTACACGTCAGAGGAAATCACGCTGCGCAGCGGCCGCTTCGGCCCCTATCTGCAGCGTGGCGACGGCAAGGAAGCCAAGCGCTCCAGCCTGCCCAAGGGCTGGACGGCAGAGTCGATCGACCACGAGAAGGCGCTGGCGCTGCTGTCGCTGCCGCGCGATGTCGGACAGCACCCGGAAACGGCCAAGATGATCTCGGCCGGGCTCGGCCGCTACGGTCCGTTCGTGCTGCATGACGGCACCTATGCCAATCTCGAAAGCATCGAAGATGTGTTCTCGATCGGCCTCAACCGCGCCGTGTCGGTGATCGCCGAGAAGCAGTTGAAGGGCAAGGGCGGCCGCAATGGCGGCACCGCCGCTGCGCTCAAGGAACTTGGCGACCATCCCGACGGCGGCGGCAAGATCGTCGTGCGCGACGGCAAATACGGGCCCTACGTGAACTTCGGCAAGGTCAATGCCACCCTGCCCAAGGGCAGGGATCCGCAATCGGTGACCATCGAGGATGCGCTGGCGCTGATTGCCGAGAAGGAAGCCAAGGGCGGTGGCGGCAAGAAGCCGTTCCGCAAGGCGGCTGCGGCCAAGACGCCCGCAGCCAAGAAAACCACAGCCAAGAAAACGGCGGCCCAAAAGCCGGCTTCGAAGAAGCCGGCCGCGAAGAAAAAAGGGTAGGACAGCGTGGCGCGCAGGATCACCGGTAGGAGCCACGGCGATCCGCGCACCGCCGACACGAGGGCCAAGGTCAAGGACGACTACCGGCCATCGCGCGACGAAATCCTGCGCTACATCGCCGAAAATCCCGATCGCGCGGGAAAACGCGACATCGCCAAGGCGTTCGCCCTGCGTGGCGACGACCGCATCTGGCTGAAGGACATTTTGCGCGACCTGCAGGACGAAGGCGTCCTGACCAAGGAGCGCAAGCAACTGGCCCGCGTCGGCGCCCTGCCCCATGTCGCCGTGCTCGACATTTTTGGCCGTGACGGTGACGGCATTTTGCTGGCGCACCCGGCCGAGGCCGTGGGAACGGGCGAACCGCCCGTCGTCTCGATCCGCGTGTCGCGCGGCGGCAGCGGCCCGGCGCCCGGCATCGGCGACCGCGTGCTGGCCAAGACCTTTCCGACCAACGAAGCGACCGGCCCCGCCTACACCGGGCGGGTGATGAAGATCTTCGAGAAGCGCACCGATGCCGTACTCGGTGTCTTTCGTATCCTGCAGGACGGCACCTTCCGTATCGAACCGGTGGAACGGCGCCAGCCCGAACTGATCGTCGACAAGGAATTTCAGAACGGCGCCAAGAACGGCGACCTGGTCGAGGTCGAGCCCGCACGGGCTTCTCGCTATGGGCTGCCGAGAGCCAAGGTGCTCAACGTGCTGGGCTCGCTGACCAGCGAAAAGGCGGTCTCGATGATCGCCATCCACGCGCACGACATTCCGCACATATTTCCGGCCGACGTCATCGCCGAATCCGAAGCCGTCAAGCCGGCGACGCTTGCTCACCGTGAGGACTGGCGCGACCTGCCGCTGGTCACCATCGATCCGGCCGACGCCAAGGACCATGACGACGCAGTGTTCGCCACACCGGATCTCGACGAGAAGAACCCCGGCGGTGTGGTCGCCACCGTGGCGATCGCCGATGTCGCCGCCTATGTGCGCTATGGCACGGCACTCGATCGCGAAGCGCTGAAACGCGGCAATTCGGTCTATTTCCCGGATCGCGTCGTGCCGATGCTGCCCGAGCGAATCTCCAACGATCTCTGCTCGCTGCGCGAGGGCCAGGACCGTCCTGCACTGGCGGTGCGCATGGTTTTTTCGGCCGAGGGCCGCAAGCTCAGGCACTCCTTCCATCGCGTCATGATGAAGTCGGCGGCAAAGCTCGCCTACACCCAGGCACAGGCGGCGATCGACGGCGTGCCGGACGAGAAGACCGGTCCAATCCTCGATACGGTGCTGAAGCCGCTGTGGGACGCCTATGCGATCCTGAAGCGTGGCCGCGATGGCCGCCAGCCGCTCGAGCTCGATCTGCCGGAGCGCAAGATCCTGCTCAAGCCGGACGGCACCGTCGATCGCGTCATCGTGCCGGAACGGCTCGATGCCCACAAGCTCATCGAAGAATTCATGATCCAGGCCAATGTTGCCGCGGCCGAGACGCTCGAAGCGAAGAAACAGGAACTGGTCTACCGCGTCCACGACGCGCCGTCGCTCGCCAAGCAGGAATCGTTGCGCGAGTTCCTGCAGACGCTTGGCCTGTCGCTGGCCCGCGGCGCGCAGATGCAGCCGAGCCAGTTCAACGGTATCCTGGAGCGCGTGCGCGGCGCCGACAATGAAGGCCTGGTCAACGAAGTGGTGCTGCGCTCGCAAAGCCAGGCCGAATACTCGCCCAAGAACATCGGCCATTTCGGTCTCAACCTCAGGCGCTACGCCCATTTCACCTCGCCGATCCGCCGCTATGCCGATTTGATCGTGCATCGCGGACTTATTGCCGCACTCGGCCTTGGTCCGGGCGGGCTGACGCAGGACGAAGCGGCACGGCTCGAGGAAGTTGCGGTGCTGATTTCAGGCACGGAACGCCGCGCAATGGCGGCCGAGCGGGACACAGTCGACCGTCTGGTCGCCGCCTATCTCGCCGAACGCATCGACGACCGTTTCGACGCCCGCATCTCCGGCGTCACCAAATCAGGACTATTTGTCCAATTGCCGCAGTACGGCGCGGATGGTTTCATCCCGGTGTCAACATTGAACGGCGATTACTATATATACGACGAAGCGGCCCGCTCCCTGTTTGGAGAACGCTCGGGCAAAGGCTACCAGCTCGCGGACCGCGTCGAGGTCCGACTCGTCGAGGTGGCGCCGATGGCAGGCGCGATGCGCTTCGAGATGTTGACCGACCCGAAGCCTTTGCCGGGCTCCAAGCGGTCGTTTCACAAGGCCAAAGGCCGCGCCCGCGCGTCGCAAACGCGACCGGGTTCGCGCGGCAGGAGACGATGATGACAACAGCCACGGAAGAACAGGTTTTCGGCGGAGAACATCACTCGGGCCGGGCTACCCGCCCGCTGTGGACGGCGATGAAGCGCGGCCTGCTCGGCCGTTGCCCGAATTGCGGCGAAGGCAAGCTGTTTCGCGCCTTCACCAAGACCGTCGACACATGCAGTGTCTGCGGCGAGGAACTGCATCACCACCGTGCCGATGACCTGCCCGCCTATCTCGTCATCGTCATCGTCGGCCACATCGTGCTCGGCGCTTTCATGGGCGTCGAGGCGACGTCCACTCTGTCCACATGGCAGCACATCGCCATCTGGGTGCCGCTGACCATCCTTCTGTCGGTCGCGCTGCTGCAACCGGTCAAGGGTGCCGTCATCGGACTGCAATGGGCCTTCTATATGCACGGCTTCGGCGACGAACACGACGTGATCGAGCCGCGTCCCGGAGTCTGAGTCGCAGCCAAGAATGCGGCCTGGCGCAACATACCGACCGTGAAAGGCCACTTTCGCTTGCCAGAAGTTTCCGCTAGGTCCTGCGCATGGACGGTATGACCAAGGCGGAAGTCGACAAGATCGAGCGGAGCATGATCGCTCACAGCGACCGGCCAATTCGCCCGCGCGACGCGGCAACCCTGATCCTGCTCGACCGCAAGGGCGATGACGTGCTGGTTCTGATGGGCCGCCGCCATGCCGGCCACGCCTTCATGCCGGGCAAGTTCGTCTTTCCCGGAGGCCGCACCGATCCGGCCGACAGCCGCATCCCGGTCGCCGCCGCATTGCACCCGGAGCAGGAAGCCAGGCTGATCGCCGGGCCGGGCCGCACAAGCGCCGCACGAGCCCGCGCCATCGCCCTGTCGGCCATCCGCGAGACCTACGAGGAAGCCGGATTGCTGATCGGCCGCAAGGGCGCTTTCGCCACGCCTAGGCCCGATTGGCAAGGCTTTGCCGAACACGGCGTGCAGCCCTCCCTGGACATGCTGCGCTTCGTCGCGCGCGCCATCACGCCGCCCAACCGGGTGCGCCGCTTCGACACGCGCTTCTTCAGCGCCTGGCGCGACGACGTCGCGGTCGAACTGCCAGGTGGCGGCCCGACCAACGAACTCGAAGAGCTGGTCTGGCTGCCGCTTGCCAAGGCCAAGGAAGCCGACATACCCGACATCACCCGAATGATCCTGGACGAGCTGCAAAAGCGCCTCGTCCATGATCCGCTGTTGCGTCCGGGCGGTCCCGTGCCCTTCTACCGGCTTGTCCGCAACCGCTTCACCCGCGAACTTCTGTAGAGCAATTCCAGGAAAGTGTGACGCGGTTTTCCGCCCGGAATTGCGCAAGATCAAAGAGACAGAGTATTCAGCATCCCATGACGGTCGATACCCAACCACAGGGCGACGAACGCGTACACTGGCTGCCGATGGTGGCGGCGATCTCGTCGATCAGCGTCGTCGGCATCGCCATCGGCCTCGGCATGCCGCTGCTCAGCGTCATCCTCGAAACACGCGGCCATTCGGCCTCGATGATCGGCCTCAACACCGCCGTCGCCGGCCTCGCCTCGATCGCCGGCGCGCCGCTGGCGACGCCGCTCGCCATGCGCTTCGGCGTCGCCTGGACCATGATTGCCATGATCGCCACCGGCGCTCTGGCCTTTGTCGGCTTCCATTTCGCACCCGATTTCTGGATGTGGTTTCCACTGCGCATCGTGCTGCACATCGCGCTGACGGTGCTGTTCATCCTGTCTGAATTCTGGATCAGCACCTCGGCGCCGCCGCATCGGCGCGGCCTTGTGCTGGGCATTTACGCAACGGTTCTGTCGCTCGGCTTTGCCGCCGGGCCGTGGCTGTTCGCCCATCTCGGCAGTTCAGGCTTCAGGCCGTTCGGCGTCATCATCGGCCTGGTGACGCTGGCAGCCATACCCGTGCTGGCAGCACGCAACGAGAGCCCGACGATCGCCTCCGACGGCGAGACCAGCAATTTCCTGCGCTACATCTGGCTGGTGCCGTCGGCGACCGCTGCCGTGCTGGTGTTCGGCGCGGTGGAAACCGGCGGCTTTGCGTTGTTCCCGATCTATGGCAGCCGCATCGGCTATTCCGAAGCCGACGCAGCCCTTCTCCTGACCATGATCGGCCTCGGCAACGTGCTGCTGCAGATCCCAATCGGCATGATCAGCGACCGCGTCAGCGACCGCCGCTATCTGCTGATTGCCTGCGCCATGGTCGGTCTTGTCGGCACCGTCTTCATGCCCTTCTTCGCCCAGAATTGGCATTTGATGGCCGCCCTTCTGTTTGTCTGGGGTGGCGTCGTCGCGGCCATGTACACGATCGGCCTTGCCCATCTCGGCTCGCAGCTTTCCGGCCACGAACTGGCGTCGGCCAACGCCGCCTTCGTGCTGTGCTACGGCGTCGGCATGGTGCTCGGCCCGCAAGCGATTGGCATCGGCATGGATGCGTTCGGTCCGTCCGGCTTCGGCTGGTCGCTAGGCCTGTTCTTCGCCGCCTACATTGCGTTGGTCGCCGTCAGGCTGGTCCGCAATATCCTCCTGTAGCGCGGCCGCCAGCCCTGCATTCGCATTGGCCGATGACAGGCTGCTGACAGAACCGTGTCAGGAGCACAGGGCTAAAAGGATGTCCCAAAACACTTGAGGACACTTCCATGATCGACAGCGGCTTTGAAACCACATCGCTACGAATGACACTGCTTCTGCTCGTGACCTTCCAGGCCCCGGCCGCCGACGTCGACCGCATCATGGACGCGGTGGTCGCGATCGCACCGCTGGCCATGGGCAAATATGACCGCAATGCCTATCAGTCGGCGCACGGCATCGAACGCTACAGGCCGCTTGACGGTGCGGCCGCCGGCGCCGAAACGGAGCTGCGGCGGCGCCCCGGCACGGTCGAGGTTTCCTTCGAACTGCCGGACGACCAGACGCTGGCCGCCCGTGTCGTCGAGGCGATTTTCCAGGCCCATTCCTACCAGGAGCCGGTGATCCGCATTCAGCCGATCCTTGCCAGCCGTTCCAAAGGGCTGGACGACCGCGCCAATCCGAATCGCTGGTGGAACACGACCGGAGATTGGAAGAAGGTTGCGGCATCCGAGACAGAAACCGCATGATTTGAAGCCATCGGCTGGCCCCGGCGGGTCGTATGAGGTCAGTCGGGCTGTCGGTAGCTAATC
>NZ_SMYZ01000149.1 GCF_004919685.1 Mesorhizobium norvegicum
GTGACGGGGAGAAAGACGCTTTCATCGATGGTTTCGCCAATCGCCAGCGTTGCAAGAAATGCCCCGAGGGTGCGGCTCTCCCTTCTCCCCGTCACTATACGGGGAGAAGGTGCCGGCAGGCGGATGAGGGGCAGCGCCAAGGTCGACAATTGGTCCGAAGCGATTACCTTGGGGCCGAAATCGCATGCAGGACTTCTGCACTTGAAACATAGCCGGTGATCATGACCCAAACTGAAACCCACGCAGACCTCTCCCGCCGTCTCGCCGCCGGCGCCGAAAACGCTCCGGCGATTTCGGCGCCCGACAGGGCGACACTCACCCATGGCGGATTGCGCGGCCTGATTGCCGACACGGCAAAACAGCTGCATGCGCGCGGCATCGGCCGGGGCGACAGGGTGGCGATCGTGCTGCCGAACGGGCCCGAGATGGCCACCGCCTTCGTCGCGGTAGCGGCCGCCGCCTCGACGGCGCCGCTCAATCCCGCCTACCGGGCCGACGAACTCGACTTCTACCTGACCGACATCGGCGCCAAGGCGATCCTTGTCGCGGAGGGCGAGACCGGACCAGCGGTGACGGTGGCCGAACGCCTCGGCATCGGCGTGCTGCGGCTTGTCGTGCAGCCGGACACACCGGCCGGCAGCTTCACGATCGAGGGCGCGGCGATCGGACCGCCGGCAGCGCCTGATATAGCGCAGGACAGCGACATCGCGCTGTTGCTGCACACTTCGGGCACGACATCGCGGCCAAAACTGGTGCCGCTCAGCCATGCCAACATCGCGGCCTCATCAGCCCATATCGGCGCGACGCTTGGCCTGACGGCCGATGACCGCTGCCTCAACATCATGCCGCTGTTCCACATTCACGGCCTGATCGCGGCCGTGCTCTCCTCGCTGGCATCAGGCGGCAGCATCTACTGTACGCCCGGCTTCAACGCGCTGCGCTTCTTCCAGTGGCTGAGCGAGGCGCAACCAAGCTGGTACACGGCGGTGCCGACCATGCATCAGGCGATCCTGCCCAGGGCCGCGCGCAACACCGAGACGCTGGCGGCAGCGCGCCTGCGCTTCATCCGCTCGTCCTCGGCGTCGCTGCCGGCGCAGGTGATGGCCGAACTGGAGGCGACCTTCGGCTGCCCGGTGATCGAATCCTACGGGATGACCGAGGCCGCGCACCAGATGGCGTCGAACCGGCTGCCGCCGGGCCTGCGCAAGCCGGGCAGCGTCGGTGCCTCCGCCGGACCGGAGGTCGCTGTCATGGCGCCTGACGGGCGGCTGCTGACAGCCGGCGAGACCGGCGAGATCGTCATTCGCGGGCCCAACGTCACGGTGGGCTACGAAAAGAACCCGGATGCCAACGCGACGGCTTTCGCGCATGGCTGGTTCCACACCGGCGATCAGGGCGTGCTGGACGAGGACGGCTATCTCAGGGTCACCGGGCGGCTCAAGGAGATCATCAACCGCGGCGGCGAAAAGATCTCGCCGCTCGAGGTCGACGACGTGCTGATGGATCATCCGGCGGTGGCGCAGGTCGTCACCTTTGCCATGCCGCATGACAAGCTTGGCGAGGAGGTGGCGGCGGCAGTGGTGCTGCGCGAAGGCATCAGCGCCACTGAGGGCGACATCCGCCTCTATGCCGCGACGCGGCTTGCCGACTTCAAGGTGCCGCGCAAGATCCTGATCCTGGACGAGATCCCCAAGGGCGCGACCGGCAAATTGCAACGCATCGGCCTTGCCGCCAAACTCGGACTTTGACGATGAAGATCACCATCTTCGGCGCCGGCGCGATCGGCGGCTATCTCGCTGCCAAGCTGGCGATCACTGGGCGGACCGATCTTTCGATCGTCGCGCGCGGCGCGCATCTGGACGCGATCAAGGCAAATGGCCTGCGCCTGATCGAGGATGGCCAGGAAATGTCGGTCCCCGTCAGGGCCGCGGCCAAGGCCGAGGCGCTTGGCGCCCAGGATTATGTTGTGCTGGCGCTGAAGGCCCATTCCCTCACATCCGCCCTCGACCAGGTCGCGCCGCTGCTCGGGGACCACACATCAGTCGTCACCATGCAGAACGGCGTGCCGTGGTGGTATTTCCACGGCGTCGGCGGGCCGCTCGAAGGCACCAGGCTGAGCGCGGTCGATCCCGGTGGCGCCATCTGGCAGCGGATCGGGCCGCAGCGCGTCATCGGCTCGGTCGTCTATCCCGCCGTCGAAGTCGATGCGCCAGGCCTCATCCGCCATGTCGAGGGCAAGCGTTTCTCGCTCGGCGAACCCTCCGGCGAGCGCAGCGAACGGGTGACGCTTCTGGCCGAGGAAATGGTCAAGGCCGGCCTGCAGGTGCCGGTGCGCGACGACATCCGCAGCGAGATCTGGGTGAAGCTGTGGGGCAATCTCTCCTTCAACCCGATCTCGGCGCTGACCGGCAGCACTCTGGCGGGAATCGTTGCCGACGAGGGCACCCGCACGCTGGCCCGCACCATGATGCTGGAGGCGCAGGCGATCGGCGAAAGCCTCGGCGTGCGTTTTCCCATAGCGGTCGACCGGCGCATCAAGGGCGCCGGCGATGTCGGCGAACACAAGACCTCGATGCTGCAGGACCTCGAGCGCGGCCGGCCGATGGAGATCGACGCGCTGGTGAGCGCGGTGCAGGAACTTGGCCGGCTAACGGACAAGCCGACGCCCACCATCGACGCCGTGCTGGCGCTAGTGCGGCGGTTGGCTGTGGAGCGCGGGTGTTATGGGTGAAGGGGCTCAGGCGCAATCAGAGCCGTGGTATGAGGGCGCGACGTTCTTCTCGCGCCACAGTCGATGACGGGCTGCGACGCCCTACTCGTGGAGCAGGGGGCCACCTGACGCGCCCCGGTCACTTCACGGAAAAGTCGACCGCTTCCTTCACCGTGCCGTCAACGGCGATCTGCACCTGATAGGTGCCGACCGGCCAGCCGGCATCCGGCTTGCTCACCGAGGAGTCGACATGGTTGTCGATCATGCCGATTTCGAAGCTGACCTCGTCGATTTTGTAGTTCGCCGGCGCGACACCGCCCGAATCCACCGAAATCCAGCTCACGGTGAGCTTCGATCCCGAGGCCACCGCGTCGGTCAGATCGGCGGAGAGGAAGATGTTGGCCGTATCCGGCGCAAATGTCGCCTGAGTCTCTTTCGCGTCCTTGCTTGCGGACAGCACGATGTTTTCGAACCCTTCGGCCTGCGCGTACACTGCGAACGTCCCAACCGCCACCAGGGCGGCTGCCCCTATCATCATCGACCGAATGCGCATGCTCTTCCCTTTGGAATGAAACCGCCGCCCGCGTCCGACTCATGTGGTGCGTGCCCGCAGCCGCCTTCTAGGATGCGAGGGCAAGGGTTGTCCATGGAGCCACGGCGCCATGATCTGCCTTTTGACGTGATCCTCCATGTCAGTCGACAGGGATATTGAGACGAATGGCAGCCTGACTTATGCCAGGAGCCATGGGGTGCCTGGCGTCTCCTTCACGCAAAGCGTTCGCCGCGGAATGTCTCAAAGATCCGACCTCGATACGCAACAGCCACCCGGTCGCCCGCCATTGCGCATGGTTGCAGAGCCTCGCCCTCTTCGCCGGCGCCCCCGCTCAAAGCCACGGCATCAGCCGGCGGCCTTGCCGAGGCCGACAAGCTCCAGAAGATCGCCGCTGTCTCTTGCCCGCCGGAAGCCAGCCGATGGTGCTGGATCGGTTCGGCGACGATCGCATCGACGCGCATGCGCGGATTGAGCGAGGAATAGGGATCCTGGAAGATCATCTGGATCTGCCGGCGAATGGCCTGCCGCCGCGACCGGTCTTTTAGCGAAAACACCTCGGTTCCCTCGAAGGCGACGGTGCCGGACGAGGGCTCGCTTGCGCGGGCCGATCAACCGCGTCCGATCGATCTGGAGCTGATCAGTCCGGCGGGACGTGTCTCAGTCAGTTGCCGGCGGCGACGAGATGGCCGTTGCCGACATCCCTCAGCGCCAGTTTCAGCGGCGCCTCGCCGATCCTGCGGGTGGCGCTTGGGATCTCCTGGTCGAGGCGGGCGAAGCGGCTTCTTCGCTTGCCCGGATCGGGCACCGGCACGGCTTCGATCAGCCGTCTGGTGTAGGGATGGCGCGGGTTGGAAAAGACCTGGTCGCGGGTGCCCATCTCGACGATCTGGCCGAGATACATGACGGCGACTCGGTCGGAAATATTCTCGACCACCGCCATGTCGTGCGAGATGAAGAGATAGGCGACGCCGAATTCGCGCTGCAATTCCTTCAGCAGGTCAAGCACGCGCGCCTGCACCGAGACATCGAGCGCCGACACACTTTCATCGGCGATGATCAGTTTTGGCCGCAAGGCCAGCGCGCGCGCGATGCAGACGCGCTGGCGCTGGCCGCCGGAGAATTCATGCGGGTAAAGCTCCATCTGGTCGGCCGATAGGCCGACCCGCTCGAACAGTGCGGCCACACGCTCGCTGCGCTCTTCCTTCGAGGCGATGCCGTGGATGACGAGCGGCTCGGCGACGAGATCACCGACGCGCATGCGTGGGTCGAGCGAGGCGAAGGGGTCTTGGAAGATCATTTGCACGTCGCGGCGCACCGCCTTGCGCTCGTCGCGGCCAAGGCCGGACAGGTTGCGCCCGCCAATGACGATGTCGCCGCTGTAGGGCACCAGTCCGGCCAGCGCCTTGGCAGTGGTCGACTTGCCGCAGCCGGACTCGCCGACCAGCGCCAGCGTCTCGTTGGGCGCGATCGAAAAACTGACACCCTCGACGGCGTGGACGCGACGATTGACCCGGCCGAAGAAACCGCCATGCAGGTCGAAGCGGACATGCAGGTCCTTGACCTCGGCGACATTGGCCGGCGTCGTTGCCGTCTCGACATCCCTGGATTTCTGGCGGCCGACGCCGCTGCCGATACGCGGCACCGCGGCAAGCAGCTCGCGCGTGTAATCGGCTTGCGGCCGGGCGAAGATGTCCGCTGTCTTTCCCTCTTCGACCATGCGGCCATGCCGCATGATGATGACGCGGTCGGCCATTTCGGCGACGACGCCCATGTCGTGGGTGATCAGGATGACGCTGGTGCCATGCTGGCGCTGCAGGTCGCGCAGCAGCTCCAGCACCTCGCCTTGCACGGTGACGTCGAGCGCCGTCGTCGGCTCGTCGGCGATCAGCACGTCGGGCTCGAGCGCCAGGGCCATTGCGATCATCACCCGCTGGCGCATGCCGCCGGACAGCTCGTGCGGAAACTGCATTAGCCGGCTTTCAGCTTCCGAAATGCGCACCGCCTTCAACGCTTCGATGGCGCGCTGACGGGCCTGCGCTTGCGACAGGCTGGTATGCGCCTCGATGGATTCGGTCAGTTGCCGGCCGATCGACAGCACCGGGTTGAGCGAGGTCATCGGCTCCTGGAAGATCATGGCGATGCGGTCGCCGCGAATGCGCCGCATTTGGCGCTCGTCGAGCGCTGTGAGTTCGGTCTCACCAAGGCGGATCGTGCCGGCCGAAATACGGGCCGCAGGTTGCGGCAGAAGCTGCATGATCGCCAACGCCGTCATCGATTTGCCGGAGCCGGACTCGCCGGCAATGCACAGCGTCTCGCCGCGCGAAAGCGCCAGCGACAGGTTGGAGACGACCTCGCGCTCGCCGTCCTCGCCGCGCACGCTGACGGAGAGGTTGGCGATGTCTAGGATGGATTTGCTGGCAGGGGTCATTGCGCGTGTGACCCGGAGAGGGATTTACTCCGGCACACCCCCCTCTGTCCTGCCGGACATCTCCCCCGCAAGGGGGGAGATTGGCGGTTTTGCCGCAGCGTCCATTTCTCACCGTTGAAAAGTGGCGAAGCCCGTCGTGACATCCGATCTCCCCCCTTGCGGGGGAGATGCCCGGCAGGGCAGAGGGGGGTGCCTTGGCGCCTACCTCTCATTCAAACACGCAGCGCGGGAAGTAGAACGACACCACCCAGTTCGGCATGTCGACGATCTCACTGATGCGGAGATCGCCGCACACCGAGGCCAGCATATAGGCCTCGACGGGGTCTATTCTGTAACGGCCGGCGAGCAGGTCGACCATCTGGGCGACCGCCTCTTTGGCGCCGGTCATCAGGTCCGGGCCGATGCCGGTCGTCACCTCGTAGCCCTTGGCGTCGAGATGGCGTGTCACCGGACCGGAGGTGGTGAAGCGCGGCGTCTTCAGCCTGGCGTCCTTGACCAGGTCGAGCTTGAGCACGACATCCATCGGGCTTTCGATCGCCGTGCCGCAGACCTCGCCGTCACCTTGCGCGGCATGGGTGTCGCCGACCGAAAATAGCGCGCCCGCCACTTCCACCGGCAGATAGAGCGTGGTGCCGGCGGCGAGATCGCGGATGTCGAGATTGCCGCCGACGCGCCTTGGCGGCACCACAGAGTGGTGGCCCTTTTCGGCCGGCGCGTTGCCTATGGTGCCGGCAAAGGGTTTCAGCGGTACGCGGGCGTGTCTGCCGAACAGCGCCGGCTCGAGCGAGGCGGCGTCGTATTTCCAGATGTTCAGCGCCGGCTCCTTGAAATCATCGGCGAGCAGGCCGAAACCGGGAATGTTGGCCGTCCAGCCGAAGCCGGACGGTTTGAACATCTCGATCGTCACCTTCAGCGCGTCGCCCGGCTCGGCACCCTCGACGAAGATCGGCCCGGTCACCGGGTTGATCTGGCCGAAGTCGAGCTTGGCGATGTCGGCGACCGTGCTGTCGGCCTGAAGCTGACCGCCGCCGGCATCGAGGCACTGGAACTCGATGGTCGAGCCGGGCGCCACCCGCTCGACCGGGGCAAACGAATTGTCCCAGCCGAAATGATGATGGCGCCCGTGGATGGTGTAGTCGCAGTTATTGCACATCTTTTACGTACACATTGTCGTAGTTGATCGGAATATGGACCGGGTCGACATAGAGGTTGTCGGCGCCGCCCATGCGCGCCGATTTCATGGTGAAGCGCTGCTCGTTGAAGACCGGCGCCCAGGGCGCGTCTTCCATCACCTTGTCGTAGATGGCGCTCCACATCTTGTCGCGCTCGCCGGCCTTGGCTGGATCGACCACCGAGTCGGCCTCGGCCGCCTTGGCGTCGAGATCCTTGTTGCAATACCACGACCAGTTCCAGCCGCCCGGAACCGCACCGGCGCAGCCGAGGATCGGGCCGTAGAAGTTCGACGGATCAGGGAAGTCCGCGATCCAGGCCATGCCGCCGGACCAGATCATCGGCGCGCCGGCCTTGTCACCGCCGGCGGCAATCACATTGGCCTGGGCGAGCGACTGGATGCTGGCCTTGATGCCGATGGCCGCCAGGTCCTGCTGGATCGCCTGGGCGATGCGCGGGTTGGGATCGGTGTTCATGGCAAACAATTGCGTGTCGAAACCGTCGGGATGACCGGCCTCGGCGAGCAGCGCCTTGGCCTTGGCGACGTCATAGGGATAGCCCTTGTATTCCTTGTCATAGCCCGGCATCGACGGCGGCAGCGGCTGGTTGGCCGGCACGGCGCGGCCGTTGATGATCTGGATGACGCGCGCCTTGTTGATCGCCATGTTGACCGCCTGGCGCACCTTCACATTGTCGAACGGCGCCATGGTGGTGTTCATGGTGACGTAGCCGGTGTGCAGCTGGCCGCCTTCGACGACGCGCGCCTTCTGCTCGGGATCGGCCATCACCTCCTGGAATTTTGCCGGCGGAATGCCGTCGCCGGGCACGTCGATCTCGCCCTTCTGCAGGCGCAGCAGCGCCACGATCGGCTCCTGGCCGATCTCGAAGGTGATCTTGTCCAGATGCGGCAGGCCCTTGTGCCAGTAGTCCGGGTTGCGCTCGAAGACAATGCGCTGGCCGAGTGTCCACTCGGCGAGCTTGAAGGCGCCGGTGCCGACCGGATGCTTGCCGAAATCGGCGCCGTATTTCTCGACCTCTTCCTTCGGCACGACATGCGAGAAGTTGATGGCCATGACATGCAGGAAGGTGGCGTCGGGGCGGGTCAGCTCGAACTTGACGGTGTAGGGATCGACGACGGTGACGCCGGAGAGGCTTTCCGCCTTGCCGGCGGCGACATCGTCATAGCCCTTGATCGAGCCGAAGAAGCCGGCGCCGGGGCTCTGGGTCTTCGGGTTGGTGACGCGGTCGAGAGAATATTTCACGTCGTCGGCGGTCATCTCGCGGCCATTGTGGAATTTCACGCCATGGCGGAGCTTGAAGGTGAAGGTCTTGCCGTCGGGCGCGATCTCGTAGCTTTCGGCAAGGTCGGGCTTCAGGTTGGTGGTGCCCGGCTCATAGTCCATCAGACCGTCGAACAGGCTCTTGATCATCGACCAGTTCTGCCAGTCATAGCCGATCGCCGGATCGAGCGTGGCGACGTCGTCCTTGTAGGTGATGGTGATGGCGCCGCCCTGCTTGGCGTTCGGATCGACGGCGTCCTCGGCGCGAACGCTTGTCATGCCGAGCATCAGCGCCAGCGCCGATGCCGCTACCGTGGATGCGAGAAACTTTTTCATTTTTATGTTCCCTTTCTCTGTTTGTTTTCAGTCATGTCCTGATTTCATCTGAGCTTGATGCGGGGGTCGATGAAGGGCGCGATGATGTCGGCAAGCAGATTGCCCAGCACGATGGCGAAGGCCGACACCAGCGTGACGCCCATGATGATCGGGATGTCGACGCGCTGGATGGCCTGCCAGGCGAGCTGGCCGATGCCGGGCCAGCCGAACACGCTTTCGACGACGACGATGCCGCCCATGAAGATGCCGATGTCGATGCCGATCATGGCGATGACCGGCAGGATGGCGTTGGGCAGCGCGTGGCGAAAGATGATGGCGCGCCGCGCCAGACCCTTGGCACGGGCAGTGCGCACGTAATCCTGGCGCAGCACATCGATCATCGACGAGCGCATCATGCGCGCGTACCAGCCGGCGCCGAGGATGCCCATGGTCAGCGACGGCAGCACGAGATGACGCCAGGTGCCGTAGCCGCCGATCGGAAACCAGCTGAGCCGCACGGCAAAGACGTAGAGCAGCAGCAGGCCGACGACGAATTGCGGCGCCGAGACGCCGACGAAGGAGGCGACCATCAGCGTCTGGTCGGTGGCGGTACCGCGCTTGACGGCGGCGATCAGGCCCATGCTCAGGCCGAGCAACAGCTCGCACAGGATGGCGCCGACCATCAGCAGCAAGCTGGCGGGCAGCCGCGAGACGATCAGCTCGGTAACCTCGGAGCGCTGGATGTAGGAGCGGCCGAGATCGCCGCTGATGAGCTTCACCAGATAGCGCCAGTACTGGATGACGAAGGGCTGGTCGAGGCCGAGCTGCTGGCGGATGTTCTCGACCGTCTGCGGCGTCGCGCTGCGGCCGGCGATCTGGCGCACCGGGTCGGCCGGCAGGAGATAGAGCAGCGCGAAGGTGATCAGCGAGACGCCGAGCAGGATGAGCAGCGACTGGATGAGGCGGCGGCCGAGATAGGCGATCATGCCCGGCCCCTTTGCGTCGGATCGAGGATGTCGCGCAGCGCGTCGCCGATCAGGTTGAAGGCCAGCGCCAGCGCCAGGATCGCCGCACCGGGGAAGAACACCAGCCAGGGTGCGGCCTGGAAATAGGTCTGGTTCTCGAAGATGATGTTGCCCCACGACGCCGTCGGCGGCTGCACGCCGATGCCGAGGAAGGAGAGCGTCGCCTCCAACAGCACCGTAGTCGAGATGCCGAGCGTGCCCCAGACGATGATGGTCGGCAGCAGATGCGGCAAGATGTGGCGAAACAGGATGCGCGGTGCGCTGGCGCCGATGGTGCGTTCGGCATCGATGAACTCGCGTTCGGCGAGCGATGAGGTCTCGGTGTAGATGACGCGCGCGGTCTGCACCCAGTTGACCAGCGCGATGACCATGGCGACGATCCACAGGCTGGGCTCGAACACCGCCGCCAGGCAAATGGCGAGCAGCAATGCGGGAAACGCCATCATCAGGTCGGTGAAGCGCATCAGCGCGCTGCCGACCCAGCCGCGAAAATAGCCGGCAACAACGCCGACCAGCGTGCCGATCAAAAGCGCCACGCCATTGGCGACGATGCCGATGATCAGCGAGGTGCGGGCGCCATAGAGGATACGGGTCAACAGATCGCGGCCGAGCAGGTCGGTGCCCAGCCAAAATTTTGCATCCGGCGGCAAGGGCGAGCCCTCGATGGTCAGGCCGTCGAACATCTGCTCGTTGGGATCATAGCCGGTCAGCCAGGGCGCCAGCACGGCGCCGGCAACGACAATGGCGACGATCACCAGCCCGAGCAGCGCCAGACGGCGCTTGACCAGCCGGCGCCAGACGCCGGCGCGCGGCTTGACCGGCATGCGCCCTGGCGCGGTGAGATCAGGCGCGATGGGACTGGTCATCGCCGCCTTCTTCTTCCGTCATGGCCACGATCCGGCGCGCGGCATCCTCGACGCTGATCTGCCAGCTCATCGCCAGCGAGCGCAGCTGCGCATAGGCGCGGCCGTCGTCAGTGCCCTTCGAGAGTGCGGTCACCGCGCGCACGATGGTCTGGCGCTCGGCGACGCGCTGGCGAAGCGAGGCGATCTCGCTGGCCAAGTGTTTTCGCGCCTCGAAGCTCTGCCGCGCAATCAGCAGCGCGCTGTAGACGCCGGCAGTGCCGACCGGCTTCAGCAGCTGGGCATCGGCCTTGTGCGACAGTGCCCATTCGATGCGGCCCGGCGCCTCGGAGCCGATCAGCGCCACCAGCGGCATCGGCGCTTCGCCCGGCTTCCACGGGAATTGCTCGTCAAAGCCGAGATCGGCGTCGAAGAAGACGAAATCGGCGGCCAGCGCCTCGGGCGGCAGTTCCGGCCAGCAGTCCAGCGTGATCAGGCCGATGGCCGACAATTGCCTGGTGATCGCCTGCACCGTCGGATGCGGGCGATGCAGGATGAAGGCCCTGGCGCCACCGAGATTGGGGATGCGCGGCGTCCTGGTCACGACACCACCCTCAGGCGCGGCCGGCCGAATGTTTTTGCGGGGTCGTAGCGCGACAGATAGGGATCCGGCGCGACCTCGTCCTCACGGCTGACGACCTCGAAGTAGCCGTCCGCGATGCGCCCGATGATCACCGGCAACGTCGCGTGCTGGGAGTGGGCGTCGATGGCGATCGGCCCGAGCCGGGTGGAGAAGCGCCGTTCGGCGAAGGCTTTGGAGAATTCCGCCGGACCGGCGTCTGGATCGCTGGAGAGCACGTCGGCCATAACTTGCACCGACGCATAGGCGGCGGCCTCGAAGGACGAGGCGAAGGCGGCCGGGCGCGACGCGAAATACGGCCCGACCGACAAATGCCCCTTGCCGGATTCGCCGATCGCCGGCAGTTCACCCTCGGTGAGGTTGCAGGAGATGACGGGGCAGGATTCGGGGCTGAAGGCCGCATCTTCGTCGCCCAAATCGCGATAGGCCGCCAGGAAGGCGTAGGACGAGGTGCCGATCAGATTGTTGAGGATGAAGTTCGGCCGGGTGGCCCGGATTTCCGCGATCAGACGCGACACGTCGGTCTCGCCAATGCGCAGATAGCGTTCGCCCAGAACCTTGCCGCCCGCATCGGCGATCAGGTCGCGGGCGACGCGGTTCATCTCCCAGCCCCAGATGTAGTTCGAGCCGAGCAGGAAGCCGTTGGCGCCGAAGCGCGGCACGACATGGGCCATCAGCGGCACCAGATGCTGGTTGGGGCAAGCGTGCATGTAGACGACGTGCTCGTTGGCCTCGAAGCCCTCATAGGGGCAGGCGTACCAGAGCATGCCGCCCGCCTTCTCCAAAACCGGGATCGTCTCCTTGCGGCTCCAGGAGGTGACGCAGCCGACCACATGGCGCGCGCTGCTGGTCCTGAAAATATCCTCGCAAAGCGTCGCGTAGCGATCCGCATTGCTTTGCGGATCGCGCTCGACCGGCACCAGCTCGATGCCATGCTGGCGGTCGGCGTTGACGTCGGCGACCGCGCGCATCGCGCCCATGCGGCACGCATCGGAGATGAGCTGGTAGCTCCCCGAGCGGGAATAGAGGATGCCGATCTCGATACGCCGTTTCAAACACAACCCCAGAAATGACAATGCCCCGCAGCCAGCGCCGGAAGGGCGAGGCATACGAGGCATTCTTGCCGCCCGGCGATCAGAGCCGGTATTTTGCGCTAGCGTATTCGGTCCGGCGGGTCAGTCAAGCGGGAAAGTGGGGCGCTCAACTCAACCCTGTTGCAACTGCTTCCTCCGCCAGGCAGCGGGCGCGTCACCGACCCGTTCGCGAAAGAACCGTGAAAAATAGGCCGGGTCGTCGAAGCCGATCTCGTAGGCGATGTCCTCGACGGTGCGCACGGTGAACAGCAGCAGCCGCTTGGCCTCCAGCAGCCGGCGCTCGCTGACGACCCGCTTGACGCCGCTGCCCAGCACCGCGCGGCTGGCCTTGTCGAGAAGATGCGACGTCGTGGCCAGCGCCTCGACGTAGCGGTCGACCGGCCAGTTGTCGCGGAAATGCGCATCGACGAGACGGCGCAGGCCCAACGCCAGCGAAGCATCGGAAGAGAAGGTGGCGTCCTTTGTCTCAGGACTGAGGCGCGCGATGTGGGAGAGCGCGACGGCGATCAGCGCCGGCAGGACCCTGTCATTACCGGCCTGTGCCTCGGCATATTCGGCGGCGATCATCTCCAGCACCGCCGCCAGCCTCGCCCATGCTGCGTGTTGCGGCAAACCGTCGGCAAAGACCGGCCTGTCCAGCGGCAGCAGGCTGTGACCTGCGATTGCCGCGAGCGCGCCGTCGGCGACCGAGATGACGATGGCGTCGGTGCCGGGACCGATCGAGAAGCCATGCACGACAGTGCTCGGCACGAAGCTGACGGCGGGTGCCGAAAAGTCCCAGGACCGGTCTTCTATGCGGTAGGTGCCGGAGCCGCTGGTCCAGAAGGTGATCTGGCCCATCTGCGGGTGTTTGTGCGCCGCGACTTGACCAAGATGGATGTTGCTGCGGGCGAGCACCGTCTCGACATGCAGGAAACCGACATCGAGCGGCCGCACCGGCTCGCCATAGACGAAGAAATCGGGGATGGAACTCTGGCTCATGGCGCCGGAAAAAGTCCAATCGGTTTTGCCGTTCCGTCCATAACCGATCCCTGGTCCAAGCGCTACACTTGTCGCCGCAAGAGGAGGACCATCATGCGATCAGAAGACTTCCGCGCCGACAAGGGACGCCCGTTCACCGGTGCCGAGTATCTGGAGAGCCTGCGCGACGGCCGCGAGGTCTATATCAACGGCGAACGCATTGCCGACGTCACCACGCACCCTTCGATGCGCAATTCGGCGCGGTCGCTGGCGCGCCTCTACGACGCCCTGCATGACGCCAAGCGGCGAGACACGCTGACCTCGCCGACGGACACCGGCTCAGGCGGCTACACGCACAAATATTTCCGCGTTGCCAAGTCTTCCGCCGAGCTTGTCGCCCAGCAGACGGCGATCGCCGACTGGTCGCGCATGTCCTATGGCTGGATGGGGCGCACGCCCGACTACAAGGCGGCGCTGATGAACACGCTCGGCGCCAATGCCGACTGGTACGGGCCGTTCAAGGACAATGCCCTGTCCTGGCACAGACGTGCCCAGGAAGCCGCGCTATTCATGAACCATGCCATCGTCAACCCGCCGATCGACCGCCACAAGCCGGCCGAGCAGGTGAAGGACGTCTTCGTCCACATCACCAAAGAGACCGACGCCGGCATCTACGTCTCCGGCGCCAAGGTGGTGGCGACGTCCTCGGCGCTGACCCACTACAATTTCCTCGCACAGGGATCAGCGACGGTGACCGAGGATCCGTCGCTGTCGGTGATGTTCATCGTGCCGATGAATGCGCCTGGGATAAAGATGTTCTGCCGCGTCTCCTACGAGCAGACGGCCAATACGGTGGCGGCGCCCTTCGACTATCCGCTGTCGTCGCGCTTCGACGAGAACGACGCGATCCTGGTGCTCGACAATGTCTTCATCCCCTGGGAGGACGTGCTGGTGCTGCGCGATGCGCAGAAAATCCTTTCCTTCCACCCGGCGTCCGGCTTCATGCACGGCTACTGTTTTCAGGGCTGCACGCGCTTCGCCGTCAAGCTCGACTTCCTCGCCGGCCTGCTGGCCAAGGCGCTGCGCGCCACAGGGGGCGATGCCTTTCGCGGCAACCAGGCGGCACTTGGCGAGGTCATCGCACTGCGGCACATGTTCTGGAGCTTTTCCAACGCCATGGCCTACAACCCGATCCCGTGGGCGAATGGCGCGGTGCTGCCCAATCTGGAAGCCGCACTCGCCTACCGGACCTTCATGTCGGAAGCCTATCCGCGCGTCATCGACACCGTGCGCCGGGTGATCGCCTCGGGGCTGATCTACCTGCCGTCGTCGGTGCGCGACTTCAACAATCCCGAGATCGACAGGTACCTAGCGCAATATGTGCGCGGCTCCAACGACATGGGCCATATCGAGCGCATCAAGATCATGAAGCTGTTGTGGGACGCGACCGGCACCGAGTTCGGCGGCCGCCACGCGCTCTATGAGCTCAACTATGCCGGCGCACCGGAAGAGGTGCGGCTGCAGGTGCTGAAGGGGGCCGAGCGCGGCGGACGGCTGAAGGCGATGGAAGAGCTCGTCGACACCTGCATGGCCGACTATGACGAGAACGGCTGGACGGGCGACACCTGGCTCAATCCGCTTGCCTCAATGGCTGAGTGAAATCAAATGGCCACGCAGATTTCGAAAGCCGATTTCCGCGACGCCATGGCGAGGGTCTGCGCGCCGGTCAACATAGTCACCACCGACGGGCCGGCAGGACGCGGCGGCTTCACCGCCACCGCCATGTGCAGCGTCTCCGACGAGCCGCCAACGCTGCTCGTCTGCATGAACGGGCGCTCGACGCAGGCTGCCATGTTCCTGTCCAACCGGCGCTTCTGCGTCAACGTGCTGACGCATGACCATATGCACCTGGCGGGAAAGTTCGCCGGCGCGACCAGGGACATGGAAGCGCGCTACTCGGCGGCGCGCTGGCAGACGCTGACCTCCGGCACGCCGGCGCTGTCGGATGCGATCGTCAACTTCGATTGCGAAATCGAGACTGTGCATGTCGTCGGCACGCACAATGTCATGATCGGCCGCGTCATCGATGTCCGGCACGGCAGCGGTGGCTCGGCCCTGCTTTACGTCGACCGCAATTACACGCAGCCGACGCGGCTTGGCAGCTTTGGCGGGTAAGGGCAATTGATGGCGCTGACAGGGTATGGAGGCGAAGCCTTCCCAACGTCGTCATCCACGGGCGAAGCAGGAGCGAAGCTCCGTCGCGGAGACCCGAGGATCCATGCCGCGACCTCCGTCATAGAGCGCAGCGGTGCAGAATTCCGAACCGTGGCGGCGCTCAGGAGTCCCGGCATGGATCCTATGGTCTGCGCCGCGTCGCTTCGCTCCTTGCTCCGCCATAGGATGACGAAGTGATCGATGTTTCCGCCAATCTCCAAGGCATGCGGTCAGTCAACGCAGACAACCAGTCAAAACCTTCGCGCCGAGGATCGAAAAGCCTCAGCTCTCGCCATCAATCAGCGTCTCCAGGAGATCGAGCAACTGCTCAAGCTTCTCGTGGCCAAAACGCTGTTCGATGTCGTCATAAATCACGCGACGCTCTGGCGAAAGCGCGTCGATCAGGGCGGAACCGGCAGGCGCAATGGTCAGCACGACGCGGCGGCCGTCGCCTTCCGCCTTGTTGCGGGTGATGAACTTGCGTCCCTCGAGCGCCTTGATGATGCGCGTCAGGCTGGGCGGCAAAACCGAGGCGCGATCGGCAAGTTCGGTCGCCTCGACCGGGCCGGCTTCGCTCAGCACACGCAGCACGCGCCATTGCTGCTCGGTGACGTCATGCGCCGCAAGCATCGGGCGAAACCGCGCCATCACCACTTCGCGGGCATGAAGAAGCGCCATTGGCAGGGAACGACGGGTGTTTTCAGGCAGCAAGAAAAAGAGCCTCCCACGCTGGCTTGCGATCGAAACCAGGCCTTCCCTCAGCTGAATCCACCTGCCAAAGCCCGTTCCTGCCATCCCGTATCGTTGCGCCAAGCCCGATGCAAGACTTGACTTCGCGGGTACTGCATGTAATTAACGCGTTAACTACAACAAAGCAATAACCCAGGGAACGAAGCGCCGTGCCTCACTTCTCCATCGAGTATTCGGCCAATCTCGATGCCAAGGTCGATATGGGCGAATTGTGCGCGCTGGTGTTGCGCACCGTGCTGGACACCGGGCTGTTCGAGACCGGCGCCGTGCGGGTGCGGGCCTTTCGCGCCGAGGCCTATGCCATGGCCGACAGACTGCCGGAAAACGCCTTTCTCGACATGTCGTTTCGCATCGGGACCGGCCGCAGCCCTGACGAAAAGAAGCGGACCGGCGAGGCCGTCTTCGCGGCGGTGAGCGACTATCTGGCCACCCTGTTCGAGACCCCGCATTTCGCTTTGTCGCTCGAGATCCGGGAAATCGACCCGGTGCTGAGCTGGAAGAAAAACGCAATCCACCCGCGACTGCGCGGCAAGTGACGGAAGCTGATATGTCCGACCTGCAAGGCAATCTGAACAAGGCCGAGGCCTATCTGGCCCGCTTCAAGCGCGACGGCGTGTTGAACCAGATCGGCGGCGAGGCGGTGCCGGCGCTCGACGGCGCGACCTTCGAAACGCTGTCGCCGGTCGACCTCAAGCCGCTGGCACGCGTCGCGCGCGGCGGAGCCGCCGACATCGACCGCGCCGCCAAGGCGGCCAAGGCAGCGTTCCCGGCCTGGGCAGCCATGCCAGGCGAAGCACGCAAGAAGCTGCTGCACAAAATCGCCGACGCGATCGAAGCGCGCGCCGAGGAGATCGCCTTCGTCGAATGCATGGACACCGGCCAGGCGCTGAAATTCATGGCCAAGGCGGCGTTGCGCGGCGCCGAGAATTTCCGCTTCTTCGCCGACCGGGCTCCCGAAGCGCGCGACGGCGAGACGCTGCGCACGACAGGCCAGGTCAACCTGACGACGCGGGTGCCGATCGGCCCGGTCGGCATCATCACGCCGTGGAACACGCCGTTCATGCTGTCGACCTGGAAGATCGCGCCGGCGCTGGCGGCCGGCTGTACCGTGGTTCATAAGCCGGCTGAATTCTCGCCGCTGACCGCCCGCCTGCTGGTCGAGATCGCCGAGGAGGCCGGCCTGCCGAAGGGCGTGTGGAACCTGGTCAACGGTCTTGGCGAAGACGCCGGCAAGGCGCTGACCGAGCATCCCGCTATCAAGGCGATCGGCTTTGTCGGCGAAAGCCGCACCGGCTCGATGATCATGAGACAAGGCGCCGACACGCTGAAGCGCGTGCATTTCGAACTTGGCGGCAAGAACCCGGTGATCGTCTTTGCCGACGCCGATCTCGAGCGCGCCGCCGACGCCGCCGTGTTCATGATCTATTCGCTGAATGGCGAACGCTGCACCTCGTCCTCGCGCCTGCTGGTCGAAGCCTCGGTCTATGAGCGCTTCACCGCCAAAGTCGCGGAGAGGGCGAAGCGCATCGTTGTCGGCCACCCGCTCGATCCGAAAACGGTGGTCGGGCCGCTGATCCATCCGGTGCATGAAAAGAAGGTGCTGTCCTATATCGACATCGGCAGGTCCGAAGGTGCCATCCTCGCCGTCGGCGGCGGCAAGGTCGATGGGCCGGGCGGCGGCTGCTATGTCGGCCCGACGCTGTTCACAAACGTGACCAACGGCATGCGCATCGCGCAGGAGGAGATTTTCGGGCCGGTGCTGAGCGCCATTCCCTTTAGCGACGAAGCCGAGGCGCTGGCGCTGGCCAACGACACGCAATACGGCCTGACCGGCTATCTCTGGACCTCGGACGTCACCCGCGCGTTTCGCTTCACCGACGCGCTGGACGCCGGCATGATCTGGGTCAATTCGGAGAATGTGCGCCATTTGCCGACCCCGTTCGGCGGCGTCAAGAATTCCGGCATCGGCCGCGACGGCGGCGACCATTCCTTCGATTTCTACATGGAGACGAAGAACGTAGCCTTCGCGACGACGGCGCACGCGATCCAGAAACTCGGCGGCTGACCGGAGGAAATCATATGCCCTTGCCCAAGCCCAATCTCTACCCCGCCTTCAACATCGTGCGCCTCAGCCATGTCGAGTTGGCGGTCACCGACCTCGCCAGATCCCGCGCCTTCTATGTCGATACGCTCGGCCTGCAGGTCACCGACGAGACGTCAGACACCATCTATCTCAGGGCGCTGGAGGAGCGCGGGCACCATTGCATCGTGCTGAAGAAAGCCGGCGCCGCCGAGGCGCGCGACCTCGGCTTCAAGGTCTTTTCGGATGAAGATCTCGACAAGGCGGTGCATTTCTTCAAGGGCAAAGGCCAGCCGGTGGAATGGGTCGAGCGACCCTACCAGTCGCGCACCTTCCGCACGCGTGATCCGCACGGCATACCGCTGGAATTCTATTCGAAGATGGATCGGCTGCCGCCGATCCACCAGAAATACGCGCTCTACAAGGGCGTCAAACCGCTGCGTATCGACCACTTCAACTGCTTCTCGCCCAATGTCGACGAGTCCGTCGCCTTCTACAACGAGCTCGGCTTCCGCGTCACCGAATACACCGAGGATGCCAGCAGCGGAAAGCTGTGGGCGGCGTGGACACACCGCAAGGGCGGCGTGCACGACATCGCCTTCACCAACGGCATCGGACCGCGCCTGCACCACGTCGCCTTCTGGGTGCCGACGCCGCTCAACATCATCGACCTGCTCGATCTGATGGCGACGACCGGCTATCTGCCGAACATCGAGCGCGGCCCCGGCCGGCACGGCATCTCCAACGCCTTCTTCCTGTATGTCCGCGACCCGGACAACCATCGCATCGAGATTTACTGTTCGGACTACCAGACGGTCGATCCGGACCTCGAGCCGATCAAATGGGATCTCAAGGATCCGCAGCGCCAGACGCTGTGGGGCGCGCCTGCGCCGAAAAGCTGGTTCGAGGAGGGCAGTGTGTTTGCCGGCGCCAAGGCACGCCAACCGGATTTGACGGCGTCGCCGATCATTGCGCCGTGACGATGGACGAGGAGACCCGGATGATTGCACATGGGCGGCTCGCCACCTTCACCGTCGGCGGCAAGGCGCGCTATGGCGCGGTCACCAGCAAGGGCGTTGTCGACCTGTCGGCGCGCCACGGCCAGTGGCCGACGCTGCGCGAAGTGATCGAGGCCGGCGCCTTGCGGCGGCTGGCGGAAGAGGCCGGGGCCTTCGCCGCCGATTTCCCGCTCGACGCCATCGCCTACGAAATCCCGATCCCGTCGCCGGAAAAGATCATCTGCGTCGGCGTCAACTACCCGGACCGCAACGAGGAGTACAAGGACGGCCAGGCGGCACCCTCGAATCCGTCGCTGTTCATCCGTTTTCCCCGCTCGTTCGTCGGCCATGGCGCGCCGCTGGTGCGACCGCCGGAATCACCGCAGCTCGACTATGAGGGCGAGGTCGTCATCGTCATCGGCAAAGCCGGCCGGCGCATTGCCGAGACCGACGCGCTCGGCCATATCGCGGCGTTGTCGCTGTGTAACGAGGGCACCATCCGCGACTGGGTGCGGCATGCCAAGTTCAACGTCACGCAAGGCAAGAATTTCGACCGCAGCGGCTCGATCGGCCCGTGGCTGGTGCCGTTCACCGACGAGGCGCAGATCGCCGACATAGCGCTGACCACCCGCGTCAACGGCGAGCTGCGCCAGCAGGACCGCACCAGCCGGATGATCTTCTCGTTCCGCAAGATTATCGCCTATGTCTCGACCTTCACCACGCTGGTGCCGGGCGATATCATCGTCACCGGCACGCCGACGGGCGCCGGTGCCCGCTTCGATCCGCCGATCTGGCTGAAGCCCGGCGATGTGATCGAAGTGGAGGCCGATGGCATCGGCGTGCTCAGAAACGGCGTCGTCGACGAGGCAGCCCAATGACCCCGGAGCAGGTGGAAGACGCCGCGGCACGGCTGTTCGAGGCCGAGCGGTCGCGCCGCCAGATCCGTCTGCTCAGCCTCGATTTTCCCGAGGCGACGATGGAAGATGCCTATCGGGTGCAGGCGGCGCTGGTGACGCGCAAGATCGATGCCGGACTGAAGCCGAAAGGCTGGAAGATCGGGTTGACCTCCAAGGCGATGCAGTACGCGCTGGCCATCGACACGCCGGATTCCGGCGTGCTGTTCGACGACATGTTCTTCAACGACGGCGCGACGGTTCCGGCCGGCCGCTTCATCCAGCCGCGCGTCGAGGCCGAGATCGCCTTCGTCATGAAGGCGCCGCTGAAGGGCCCCGGCGTGACGATCTTCGACGTGCTCAACGCCACCGACTACATCACGCCGGCGCTCGAAATCCTCGATACGCGCATCGAGCGCGTCAATGCAGAGACGAAGAAAGTGCGCACCTTCTTCGACACTATCTCCGACAATGCCGCCAATGCCGGCATCGTCATCGGCGGCCGCCAGCAACGGCCTGATGAGGCCGACATGCGCTGGATCGGCGCCATCGTTTCACGCAATGCAGAGGTCGAGGAAACCGGGCTCGGCGCCGGCGTGCTCAACCATCCGGCGATGGGCATCGCCTGGCTGGCGGACAGGCTTGCCCGCTACGGCATGTCGATCGCGGTGGGCGAAGTGGTGCTGTCGGGGTCGTTCGTGCGCCCGGTCGAGGCGCGGCCCGGCGACATGATCGTCGCCGATTTCGGCAGCTCGGGCACGGTCAGCATTCACTTCGCGAAGGGCTGACGGTTCCGTCGTCGGCCCGCACAGCAGTCCTCATTCGCCACGCAGATAGGCAATCACCACATCGGCTGCGATGGCCGACATGCGCATGCCAACCTCCCTGGTGATGTCGCCCTCGACGCGGCTCTGCACCCAGCCGAGGAAGGCGAAGGCGCGCAAGGCCGAAAACAGCGGCAATGCGGCGATGTCCTGCGCCGTCAGCGCCCGCTCCTGCCGATAGCCGTCGAGCAGTGCGGCCTCTATCAGCGGATACATAGCCTCCTCGCGGTTCTGGTACAGGGCAACGGCAAGGTCGTACATGTGCCAGCCATGGCCGCAATCGTCGAAGTCGATGATGCGGATCGCACCCTCATGGACAAGCACGTTTTCGCGCACCAGATCGGCGTGGATGATACCGAAATTGCGGGCGCTGCGTTCATGCTCCGACAGCGCCTTCACCGCCTTTTCGCGTCCCTGTAGAACCAGCTCGCGACGGGAGCCGTCGAGGAAGGGCGAGGTCTCGAAACGGCCCCATGTCGGGTTCGCACCGAAGAAGCCGTCGAAATCCCAGGCATGGCGGGCGAAGCCCGCGGGTGGTGTCCAGGCCGATGTGACATTGTGCATATGAGCGATGGTTCGCCCTATCGCCGTGAAGACCTGTCTTGCCTGCTCAGGCGTGTAATCCAGCGGCACGCCTCGCGCTCCGACAGCGCGGCCTTCCAGCCAGCTCAGGCAATCGGCCTGCCGGAGCTGCTTCGACGTGGCGGTGCTGACGAGCACGAACAGATCGCCGGCCGGCGTGGCGACCGGAGACGGTGTGGCGATGCCGGCGGATTGCAGAAAGCCCATCCATTGCAGTTCCGAACGCAGCGCGGCGTCCGAGTGATAGCCAAGCCGGTGAATGCGCATGGCGGCAGGCTGGCCGTCGGGCAGGCGGACCCGGAAGACCGCGTTCTCGCGATATTTCAGCAGCTCCGGCTCACCCTCACGAATGCCCCAATGGTCGAGCGCGCGCCTGGCAAGCGCCGTGACATCGGCTGCCGCCTCGGGCTCGGATTGCGTGGAGACAGAGTTCACGCCGACACTCCGCCGACTTCACCCAGCACCTCGTCGAGTACGCCGATCAGGAAGGCGGCATTGTCGCGGGAGAATGGCATCGGCGGGCGGATCTTGAGCACATTGCCGTGGATGCCGGTCTTGCCCATCAGCACGCCGCGATGGCGCATGCGGTTGGCGACTTGCTCGGCAATGTCGGGTGCCGGCTCGCGCGTCTCGCGGTCGTGAACCAGTTCGGCACCGAAGAACAGGCCGGCGCCCCTGACCTCGCCGATGCATTCATGGCGCTCGGCCAGCGGGCGCAGCAGGCCGAGTGCATAAGCGCCAACATCGCCTGCGTTGGCGACGAGATTTTCCTGCTCGATGACATCGAGAACGGCATTCGCCACCGCGCAGGAAACCGGATTGCCGCCAAAGGTGTTGAAGTAGCGGAAGGCGTTGCGGAAGGTCGCCAAAATATCCCTGGTGGTGACCACGGCGGCAACTGGATGGCCGTTGCCCATCGGCTTGCCCATGGTGACGATGTCGGGAACGAAACCGGCGCGCTGATGACCCCAGAAATTGCTGCCGGTGCGGCCAAAGCCGGGCTGAACCTCATCGGCTATGACCAGGCCGCCGGCTTCGCGCACCGCCGCCACGGCGTCGTCGAAGAAGCCGCTGGGCAGCGTCGGAAAGCCTTCATTGGCAAGCAGCGGACAGAGGATCATGCCGGACAGGCCGATGCCGTCCTGCTCCAGCGAGGCGATGGCTTCGCGCACCGCATCGCCAAACGCCTTGCCGTTGGCCATCGCGTCGGGATGGCGATAACTGTCGGGCGCCGGCACCAGCCTGACATTGCGGGCGCGGCCGCCGACCGGCGGCATGCGGGTGCTGAGCTGCGAAACCGCCGTGGTGTTGCCGTGATAGGTGGCGTCGGTGGCGATGATGCCCATGCGGCCGGTCGCGGCCTGCGCCATGCGCATTGCGATGTCATTGGCCTCGCTGCCGGTGCAGGTCAGGATGGCGGTGGACAGGCTGGCGTCGAAGGTCGCCGTCAGCCGCTCGACATAGTCGAGGATGGCGGTGTGCAGATAGCGCGTGTGGGTGTTGAGCAGGCTTGCCTGCCGGCACATTGCCTCGACCACCTGCGGATGGCAGTGGCCGACATGAGCGACATTGTTGTAGGCGTCGAGATATTTGCGGCCGTCGGCATCGTAGAGCCAGACGCCTTCGCCGCGCACCAGATGTACGGGCTCGTCATAGAACAATTGCGATTTCGCGCCGAGCAGGCGGGAACGCCGGTTAACCAGCGCCTCTTGCGATTGAGTCATTTGAGTCTCGAAACTCCGTTCCATGCACTAAACCGTCAGACCTTCGACAGGCCGGCATCCAGCGCTTCGCCGATCTTCGCGACATCGGCGGCGCTGATGATCAGCGGCGGCGACAGGATGATGGTGTTGCCGGACACGCGCAGCATGACGCCAGCCTCGTAGGCCGCCTCCGAAACCACGGCCATGGTCTTCTTGTCGACCGGCTTTTTCGTCGCGCGATCCGAGACCAGTTCCAACGCCGCCATCAGGCCCTTGTACCTGACATCACCGACAATCGCATGCTTGGCCTTCAGCCCTTCCAGCACGGCCACGAGTTCGATACCCCGCGCGGCCGCGTTCTCGTTCAGGCGCAGCCGTTTGGTCTCGGCAAGCGCCGCCAGCCCCGCCGCGCAGCCGACCGGATGGCCGGAATAGGTATAGCCGTGACCGATCGCGCCGAAGCTGGTTTTGTCCCCCTCGAAAACATCGGCCACCTTGGCGCCGATCAAGGTCGCGCCAAGCGGGAAGTAGCCCGAGGTGATCGCCTTGGCGATGGTCATGAAATCCGGCTTCACGCCGGTCAGCCGTGAGCCCGACCAGGCGCCGGTGCGGCCGAAGCCGGTGACCACCTCGTCGGCGATCAGCAGGATCTCGTGGCGGTCGCAGATCTCGCGCACCAGCGGCATGAAGCTTTCATGCGGAACGATGACGCCGCCGGCGCCGAGAACCGGCTCCATGATGAAAGCGGCGATGGTGTCGCCACCCTGGAAGGCGATCTCGTCCTCCAGCGCCCTGGCGCAGAGTTTTGCCAGCCGCGCCGGATCGGTCTCGTCGAAGGGGTTGCGGAAGGTCCAGGGTGCGGGAATGTGGAAGATTCCGGGCAGCAGCGGCTCGTAGTTGCGGCGGAAATTGGCGTTGCCGTTGACCGAGGCGCCGCCGAAATGCGTGCCGTGGTAGCCCTTCTTCAAGGCAAGGAACTTGGTGCGATCGGCCTGGCCGCGGATCTTCCAATATTGCCTGGCCAGCCGAAGTGCTGTTTCGACCGAATCCGAACCGCCAGAGGTGAAGAAAGTCCGCACCATGCCTTCCGGCTCGAACCATTCAGCGAGCTCGTAGGCGAGCTCGATCGACGGTCCGGTCGAGGTGCCGCGAAAGCCGGAATAATAGGGCAGCGCCGAAAGCTGGTCGGCGATCGCCTTTTTGATCGGGTCGCTGCTGTAGCCGAGATTGACGTTCCACAGGCCACCAACGGCATCGAGCACCGTGTTGCCGGCGATGTCGGTGACCATCACGCCCTCACCCTTCATGATCACCTTTGGCGGGTTGGCCCGCATCTCGGCCGGATGCGCCATCGGGTGCCAGATCGGCTTGGCGTTTGTCTCGGTGAGGAAATTGATGTCGCGCATGGCAGGCTCCGCAAATGGTCTCAGGCAACAGGGACGAGGTCGAAATGGCCGAGGGCTTCGGCGCAGGAATGTGCTGGCCGGGCAACGTCGAAATGGACCGTGCGCATGCCCGCCGCACGGCCGCCATCGACATTGCGCTGCTGGTCGTCGACGAAGACGCAAGCACCGGCCGGCAGGCCGAGCGCCTCGGTGACAAAGGCATAGGCACGCGGGTCGGGCTTGAGGATGCCGGTATAGGTGGCGTCGACGATCGTTTCGAACAGGTCGAGCAGCGGCAGCCGCTGGCGGAAGTCGGCGCCATAGAACAGGTCGAGTTCGTTGGACAGGATCGCCAACCGAAAACCGGCCGCATGCACAGTGCGGATGGCACGATCGGCCTCGGGCCGCACCACTTTTTCCGGTTCAGCACCCCGCGCGCGCCGGACGAAGGTCTCCATCGCCTGCCAGTCCTCGCCGACGAGATGCCCGACCTCGCTTGTGCGGGTGCGCCAGTAGTCGCGCTCGCTGATCTCGTCGGCCTGCATCGACCGCCACAGCGGATCGCTGTCGGGATCGAACGGCCCGCGCCATTGCAGCGTTCCCGGCGCAAGGCCGAGCGCCTGTTCGGTCAAGGCATGCGTCTCGAACAGCGTCCGGGTGACGACGCCGCCGAAATCAAGGACCAGGGCTTGGGCCGGAAGTGCGCTCACGCGGCCACTCCCTCGACCGGTACGCCGCGTGGGACGATGCCCTCCTCGACCCAGCGGTCGAAGATCTCGAGCGCCTTGCCGACGAAATCGTCGCTGTTGATGTGGGCGTCGATCTCGTGGAACTCGACCCCAGCGGGAATGGTCTTGCGCATTTCATCGACGAAGGCGGCCAGGGCTTCGGGTTCATAGAGCGGCTCACCCTGCGTGTCCCATTCCTGGATGCCCTGGGAAGGCAGGATGAAAGCGGAACGCCCTTTGGCCGCGCCGAGCTTGGCGGCGATGGTCCTGGCGACCTGGCGGCGATCATCGGCATCGACGGTGACCGACCCGATCAGCCTGTTGTGGGCATGAAATGGCCGCGCAGAGAACTTAGCCGGCAAATCTTGCCATGTCGGCAGGTCGACCATGTCGACCGCGCCGGGTGCCGCGATCTGCGGAGTGCCCCACGCGCCGGCGTTCTCCAGCCGGTCGGCGCCGGAACTGACGACGGAGCCTGCGAGATGATTGGTGATTTCCTGCAGGCTGAAATCGAACACGGCGCAGAAGTGCCCCTGTCCGGCGATCGATTCGAAGGCGCGGCCGCCCATTCCGGTGGTGTGGAAGACGGCAACGTCATAGCCGCGCTGTTCCAGTGCGGGCTTCAGCGTCTTCATGTAGCGGAGGCAGCTGCTGCCGAGCGAGGTCATGCCGATGGTCGGCCCGATGGCAGGAGTCGTGGCGCGAGACGCAAGCACGATCCTGGCTGCGCCGACAACCGCGCCGCAGGCCTGCGACAGAACCAGCTTGCAGATGCTGTTGAGGCCGTACAGTCCGCCCGCCCACAGGATCATCATCAGGTCGGGCGCGACGCGCTCGGGCGGGATGAGGTGCGAATAGGCAATGGTCGAGACGACGAATTTCGGTACGCCGAGCGGCAGGCAAAGCGCCACGTCGAGCGCCAGATCGGTCCCCATCGAGCCGCCGATGGCGATGAAGGCGTCGATCTCACCGTTCTGGTGGAGCTTGCGCGCCAGCTGCACGGCGCCGCCGGCCATCAGCGTCATGGCGGTGTTCTCGTCACCGCTCGAGACGATTTCTTCGATCGTCACATCCACGGCGCGGGCAACGGCATGCTTGTCGTGATCCGGGCTGTAGGGCGGGTCGCCCAGCACGCTGACATCCATCATCACGGCGCTGCCACCCGATGCCTCGATGCACTCTCTCATGAACTTGAGCTCGTCAGCCTTGGTGTCGCCGGTGCCGATGACCAGGATCCGGGGCGCCATCGCGGCGATTGCATCTGCAGACATCACGCCTGCCTCCTCAGGGTTTGCAAATTGTCGCCGTTGAGGCGCATCGAAATCTCCCGTGCCGCCGCCATCACCGCAAGCCCCCGTTCCGTGATCGCCGCGGCCGTTGTCCTGGCCTTCGGCGCGGCTACCGCGATGGTGCCGAGCGCACAGCCGTCCGCCGCGCGGATTGCCGCCGCGACGCTGATGACACCCTCCTCGAAACCCTGGTCGCAGATCGAATAGCCGCGATCGCGCGTCTCGCCGATGGATCTGGAAATGGCAGCCGGCTCGATCAGCGTGTGCGCCGTGAAGGCGTTGAGCGCACCCGCCAGGCATGCCCTGACGGTCTCGTCGCGGGCGAAGGCCAGATAGGCGATGCCGGAGGCGGTCGAATGCAGGGGCAGAAGCTGGCCGATATCGACATTGACCCGGTTTGCCCGCGCCGGATGCTCGACATGGACGGTGACCAGCGTGTCGACGCCGAATTCCGACAGGTGCACGGTCTCGGCCGTCGATGCCGCCAGGTCCCGCACCAGGGGAACAGCCGTCTGCAAGAAGGGAAAGCGGGCCTCGCGAATACGCGCCAGCCGCGACAGGCCGGCGCCGAGGCGATAGTGCCGCGTGCCCGCATCCTGCTCGACGAAACCATGGCCGGTCAACGCCATCAGCAGCCGCCGCGTCGTCGCCTTGTCGAAGCCCGAACGGCGCGCCAGATCGGACAGTCCGAGCTCGGGCTCGTCGATGGTGAACAGCTCCAGAAGTGAGATCGCTTTTCCGACCGTACCCAAATTTGCCTCCCAGCTCGGGCCAATCAATTAACGTGTGAATTAACTTGACAGGCATCGGCTTTGTTTGCAAGTCTATATTCAAAATAATGGTTCAAATAATGAACCAACCACCAGAGTGCATGGGACAGGCCATTCGGCCAGTAAATAGGAGGGACCAATGTCAGCAGTTTCGGAACAGGCGCCGGCCAACAGGCTGCGCAAGAACAGTCTTGGCGTCGGCGCCATCACCTTCATGGTGATTTCGGCGGCGGCACCCCTTACCGCGGTCGCCGGCGGCACGCCGCTCGGCATGCTGATGGGCAATGGCGCCGGCTTTGCCGGAACCTATCTCATCGTCACCATCCTGCTGCTTCTGTTCGCGGTCGGCTATGTCACCATGTCGCGCCATGTCGGCAATGCCGGTGCTTTCTATGCCTATGCCGCGCGCGGGCTCGGCGGCCTGGCCGGCGGCGCCACGGCACTGATCGCCATCCTATCCTACAATGCCATGCAGATCGGCGTCATGGGCCTGCTCGGTGCCGCAACCGCCGGCCTGTTCGCCGGCTGGGGCATCAATTTGCCGTGGTGGGTGTGGAGCTTCATCGCCATCGCGCTCGTCGCCGTGCTCGGCTACCGGCAGGTCGATCTGTCGGCCAAGATCCTGACGGTGCTGGTGCTGTGCGAGTATCTGGTGGTGCTGGTCCTCGACATCGCCATCCTCAAGACCGGCGGCGACAGCGGCCTGTCGGCGGCGCCGTTCAGTTGGAGCCAGATCACGTCGGGCGCACCGGCCATCGCCATCCTGTTCTGCTTTGCCGCCTTCATCGGTTTCGAGGCGACGGCCATCTATGCCGAGGAAGCCCGCGAGCCCGAGGTCACGGTTCCGCGCGCGACCTATTTCTCCGTGCTGCTGATCGGCGTCTTCTACATGCTCACGGCATGGCTGATGGCGGTCGGCGCCGGTGTCGACAAGCTGCTACCGACGCTCCAGGGGCTGCAGGATCCGACGACCTTCCTGTTCGGCCTGTCCGACCGCTACGCCGGAACGATGCTGTCGCAAGCGATGAGCATCCTGTTCGTGTCGAGCCTGTTTGCCGGCGTGCTGGCGTTTCATAACGCGGTTGCGCGCTACATCTACGTCTCGGGCCGCGAGAAGCTGTTGCCGCAGACGATCGGCGTGACACATTCCGTACACCAGAGCCCGCATGTCGCTTCCGTCATCCAGAGCGTGCTGGCGGCTGTTGTCGTCGGGCTGTTCGCCGTGCTCGGCCTCGATCCGGTGCTGGCGCTGTTTTCGTGGCTGACCAATGTCGCGACGCTCGGCGTCATCGTGATGATGGCGGTGGCGTCGCTGGCCGTGGTGATGTTCTTTCGCGCCAACCCGGCCCAGGAGAACGCGTTGAAGACCACCATCCTGCCCGGCCTGACCTTCATCGCTTTCGTCATCATCATCTATCTGATCGTCATCAATTTCGGCGGCCTGTCAGGCGCCAGCGGCTTCCTCGGCGTGTTGCTGCCGGGGCTGGTGCTGATTGCGGCTGTCGTCGGCCTGCTGCTGGCCAGCGCGCTGAAGGGCCGCGATCCCACAGCCTTCGAAAACCTCGGCCAGCCGTTGAAAGATTGAGAAAAGCAAAGGGGCGGCGTGCCATGCCGTCCCCTTCCACCGCAAAGGGAGTGGCGGGCTTGAGCTTTGCCGAAAACATCACCGTCGAGGCGCTGGAGGCCGATCCATACCCTATCTACGCCGAACTCAGGCGCAGCGCGCCGGTGGCTTTCGTGCCGGCGGTCAATCTGTGGTTCGTCACCCGCTGGAAGGATGTCGAGAGCGTCGCCAAGTCTCCCGACATCTTCTCCGCCGTCGTCGGCTCATCGCCGGTCGAGCGGTCCTTCGGCAAGCCGACCATCCTGACCACCGATGGCGAGACGCACAAACAGCTACGCCAAGGCGTCGACCCGAAATACCGGCCGCGCACCGTCGCCGCCTATGCGGGCGACCTCGTGCGGTCGATCGCCGAGCCCTATCTCGACCGGATCGCTAACCAAGGCTCCGCCGAGCTGATGGCCGATTATTTCGAGCCGGTATCGACGCTCAGCCTGGCGCGCTCGCTCGGCCTTGCCGACATCGACATGCCGACGCTGCGCCGCTGGTTCTACGGCCTCGCCCAGGGCGCCATCAATTTCGAGAACGACCCAAAACGGCAGCAAATAGCCGACGCGATCAGTGCCGAGGTCGGTGACGCCATCCTGCCGACGCTGGAAAGGCTTGTCCGCGCACCGGATGACTCGGCGCTGTCGCATATGCTGCATGACGGCATGCCGGCAGGCACGACGCGGCCGATCGACTTCCTGATGCCGAGCATCAAGGTCATCCTGCTTGGCGGCATGCAGGAGCCCGGACATGGCGCCGGCTCGATCCTCGCCGGCCTGCTTTCGCATCCCGAACAATTGCAGCAGGTGCTCGCCGATCCCGAGACCTTCGTGCCCAGGGCTGTCGATGAGGGCTTGCGCTGGGTGGCGCCGATCGGCACGCAGACGCGGCAGACGACGCGGGCGGTCGAGCTTGGCGGCGTGACGATCCCTGCCGGCGCGCCGGTCGCTGCACTTGTCTCCTCGGCAAGCCGCGACGAGAGCCGCTTTGCCGATCCCGACTGCTTCGACATCAACCGCGACGAAGGCAACCACGCCGCCTTCGGCTTCGGTCATCATTTCTGTTCGGGCCGGTTTTTCGCGCGCGAGCAGATGTGCCTTGCGGTAAGGCTGCTGCTGCTTCGCTTTCCCGACCTCAGCCTGTTGCCGGGCAAGGCGCCGGTGTTTCGCGGCTGGGAATTTCGGGCGCCAACCACATTGCATGTTTCCCTGGGAGTCCGTCACCAATGATCAGTCAGAATGCCATCGACACGCTGCGCAAGACGGAGATCGGCGCGCGGGGCCTGTTCATCGATGGCGCACAGACCGATGGCACGGAAGGCGCGAACCTGACGGTGACATCGCCGATCGACGGCCGGCCTTTCGCCAGCATCACCGACGGCAACGCCGCCGACATCGACCGCGCGGTCAGGTCGGCGCGCAAGACGTTCGAGAAGGGTTCGTGGTCGCGCGCAGCACCGGCGTTTCGCAAGAAGGTGCTGACGAGGTTCGCCGAGTTGGTCGAAAGGCATGCCGACGAGCTGGCCGTGCTCGGCGTGCGCGACAACGGCACCGAAATCGGCATGGCCTACAAGGCCGAACCGCTCTCGGCGGCCGGCACCATCCGCTACTATGCCGAGGCGATCGACAAGGTCTATGGCGAGATCGCGCCGACGGCCGACAATGTGCTCGGGCTGATCCACAAGGAGCCGCTCGGCGTGATCGGCGTCATCGTGCCGTGGAATTTTCCGCTGATGATCGGCGCCTGGAAGATCGCGCCGGCGCTTGCCGCCGGCAATTGCGTGGTGGTCAAGCCGCCGGAAATCGCTTCGCTCACGCTGCTGCGGCTGGCTGAACTCGCCAGCGAGGCCGGGCTTCCCGCCGGCGTGCTCAATGTCGTCACCGGCCGTGGTTCGGTCACCGGCGAGGCGCTCGGCCTGCATATGGATGTCGACGCCATCGCCTTCACCGGCTCGGGGCCGGTTGGCCGGCGGCTGCTCGAATATTCCGCTCGCTCCAATCTCAAGCGCATCTTTCTCGAACTCGGCGGCAAATCGCCCAACATCGTCTTTGCCGACGCCCCCGACCTGAAACAGGCCGCAATCGTCTCGGCCAACGGCATCTTCCGCAATTCCGGCCAGGTCTGCGTCGCCGGCTCGCGCCTGCTCGTCCAGGCGGCGGTCTATGACCGCTTCATGGATGACCTGCTCGCGGCGACCACGCGGCTGAAGGTCGGCGATCCGCTCGATCTCACCAGCGATGTCGGCGCGGTGTCGAGCGCCGAACAGTTGAACAAGAATCTCGGTTTCGTGGCCAGGGCCACCGAAGAAGGTGCCCGTCTGGTCACCGGCGGCGAGCGGATTCTGACCGAGACCGGCGGCAGCTACATGGCGCCGACGATCTTCGAGAATGTCACTCAGGACATGCAGCTTGCGCGCGAGGAGGTGTTCGGCCCGGTGCTCGGCGTGATGCGCTTCGAGACCGAGGAGGAGGCGATGCGGCTTGCCAATTCGACCGTCTACGGGCTCGCCTCGGCGGTGTGGACCGCCAACCTCTCCACAGCGCACCGCATGGTGCGCGCCATCAATGCCGGCGTCGTCCACGTCAACACCTATGGCGGCGCCGACATCACCGTGCCGCTCGGCGGCGTCAAGCAGTCCGGCTTCGGCCGCGACAAGTCGCTGCACGCTTTGGAGAAGTATCTGGAACTCAAGACGGCCTGGATCGCGCTTTGAGAACCCGCCGGGAGAACCCGCCGGCTGCCTTGAGAATCTGACTGCCCTCCCGAGACCACCGGATCGCAGCGCAGCCCGCCGCGGTCGATCCGATGGCGTCTTGTGCTCCTGTGCTCGAAATTTTTGAGAGAATATTCCCGGCTTGGACGAGAACGGCGAAACGCGTTCTTTGATATAATCGATAGAATTTCTGAGGATGTGACCAAGGCTAGGCAATCCGCCTGGCTGCCATGACTTCACAACCGCAGAGATCAATCATGTCCGACTTCAAGAACACTTTGCCATCTTCCCTTTGGTCAACCGTCAACCGGCGCAGCGGCTTGGCTCTGCTGTTCGCATCGGCCGTCGCGATCGGCAGCCTGATGGCGCCCAGCGCGTCGTTCGCCGAAGACAAGAAGGCGATCAAGGTCGGTATCATCAGCGGCGAGGACGAGGACGTCTGGCGCGTCGTCGTCGCCCAGGCGGCCGAAAAGGGCCTCGCCATCGAGACCGTGGTGTTCAACGACTACACCCAGCCCAACGAGGCGCTGGAGCGTGGCGAGATCGACGCCAACGCCTTCCAGCATCAGCCCTATCTCGACAACCAGATCAAGACGCAGGGCTACCACATCGTGCGCGTCGGCTATACCGGCGTCTGGCCGATCGGCCTCTATTCGAAGAAGTACACGAAAGTCGCCGACCTGCCCGAGGGTGCGGTGATCGGCGTGCCGAACGATCCTTCCAACGAAGGCCGGGCGCTGCGCGTGCTGCAGAATGAGGGCGTGATCAAGCTGAAGGACGGCACCGGCATTCTGGCCACCACCGCCGACATCGCCGAGAATGCCAAGAAGGTGGTGATCAAGGAGCTCGACGCCGGCATTGTCGGCCGCTCGGTCGAGGATCTCGACGCGGCCGTGGTCAACACCGACTGGGCGCTGAAGAGCGGCCTGACGCCGGAAAACCGCATCGCGCAGGAACCGATCGCCGACAATCCCTACCGCAACTTCATCGCGGTGAAGGTCGGCAATGAGAACGAAGCCTGGGTGAAGACGCTGGTGGCGTCCTATCAGAACGAGGCGGTGAAGGCCGAGTTCGACAAGGTCTACAAGGGCACCGGCCTTAGCGCTTATTGAGAACATCCGGAAGCCCGGTTCGAGAGCAACAGCGGTCCGCGCTCAGGCGCGGGCCGCGATTGCGTTTTCGGATGCGAGAACAGGAACATTCATGAACCAGCATATCAAGGCATCCGGGGACACCGCCGATCCGACCCACGCCCGAACCGAGGCGTCTCAGGACGTCGTGCGCCTTGTCGACCTGAAGCGCCGCTTCGGTGTGACGGCGGCGCTCGACGGCATCTCGCTGACCGTGCGCAAGGGCGAGATTCTCGGCATTATCGGCCGCAGCGGCGCCGGCAAATCGACGCTGATCCGTTGCCTGAACGGGTTGGAACGGCCCGATTCCGGCGAGGTGTTCATCGAAGGCCGCGAGATCAGCCGGCTTGGCGAGCGCGACCTGCAGCCGCTGCGGCGGCGCATCGGCATGATCTTCCAGCATTTCAACCTGCTGTCGGCCAAGACCGTCGAGGACAATGTGGCGCTGCCGCTGAAGATCGAAGGGCGCCCCAAGGCCGAACGGCTGGCACGTGCGGCCGAACTGCTCGATCTCGTCGGCCTGTCGGAGAAAGCAAGAGCCTATCCGGCGTCGCTGTCGGGTGGCCAGAAGCAGCGCGTCGGCATCGCCAGGGCGCTTGCGGCACGCCCGGCGCTGTTGCTGTCGGATGAAGCGACATCGGCGCTCGACCCGGAGACGACGCGGTCGATCCTTGCACTGCTCAGAGACATCAACCGGCAGCTTGGCCTGACCATCCTGCTGATCACCCATGAAATGGAGGTGATCCGTTCGATCGCCGACCGCGTTGCGGTGATCGACGCCGGGCGCATCGTCGAGCAAGGACCGGTGTGGTCGGTGTTCGCCGATCCGCGCTCGGACATCACGAGAAGCCTGCTAGGCGCCATCCGGCCGCAACTGCCGGCCGAGCTGGCAGCCCGGCTGCTGCCGGCGGCCGGCGCGCAGACGATCCTGCGCGTGGACGTGGCCGGCGAGGCGGCAAGCGGCCCGCTGCTGTCCGACCTTGCGGTGGCTGTTCCAGGCTCCTTCCGCCTCGTCCATGGCGGCATCGACCATATCCAGCAGCAGCCGGTCGGGACGCTGTTCCTGTCTGTTCCCGGCAGCGATGCAAATCATCTCGCTGACATCATCGCGTTCCTGAAAGCCCGCCAGGCGCGGGTGGAGGTGCTTGGCCATGTCGCCAATCCTGTTTGAGCTTCTGCTGCGTTCGATCTGGGAGACGGTGCTGATGACGGCCGCCTCCGGCCTCATCTCGCTGGTGTTCGGCCTGCCGCTCGGCCTGGCGTTGATTGCCACCGAACGCGGCGGCATTGCCGAGAGCCTATGGGTCAACCGCGCGCTCGGCGCCGTCATCAACGGCTTCCGCTCGGTGCCCTTCATCATCCTTCTGGTGGCACTGATCCCGGTGACGCGGCTGATCGTCGGCACCTCGATCGGTACCTGGGCGGCCATCGTGCCGCTGTCGATCGCCGCCACGCCCTATTACGCGCGCATTGCCGAAGTGTCGCTGCGCGAGGTCGACCGCGGCTTGATCGAGGCGGCGCGCGCCATGGGTGGCAACCGCTGGACGATCATCCGCGAGGTGCTGGTGCCCGAAGCCCTGCCCGGCATCGTCGCCGGCTTCACCGTGACGCTGGTGACGCTGATCGGCGCCTCGGCGATGGCCGGCGCGATCGGTGCCGGCGGCCTCGGCGACCTCGCCATCCGCTACGGCTATCAGCGTTTTGAGACGTCGGTGATGGTGGCGGTGGTTATCGTGCTGATCATCCTGGTTTGCGGCATCCAGTGGGTGGGTGATCGATTGGTGGCGAGGCTGGATCGGCGAGGGTGAGCCGGCTGAACATTCGGATCGGGCCGCAACTTCGTCATCGACGGGCGGAGCAGCCGCGAAGCGGCGTCGCGGAGACCCGAGGATCCATGCCGCGACCTGAGCCGTGGCGTGCAGCGGAGCAGAATTCGGCACCGTTGCGACGCGTTGGAGTCCCGGCATGGATCCTCGGGTCTACGCCGCGTCGCTACGCTCCTTGCTCCGCCCGTGGATGACGAAGTGAAGGGCGTTTCGGCCAGTCGCCAAGGCATGCCGTCCATCGGCGCAAGCGTCTAAGCCCTCAACCTAGCCCCTTCCGGATCGAAGAACGGGATCGGCGAAACGACCGCCTGTGTCGGCTTGCCATCGATATCGATGCTCAGTTCTGTGCCGACAGCGGTAAAAGGCAGCCGCAGATGCGCGGTGGCCAGCACCTTGCCGAGGGAATAGCCGTGGTCGCTGTAGGTAACGACACCGGCATCCTCGCCGTCGGCCAGAACCCTGGCGTCGGTCGCGGCCGGCTTGTCGCCGTCGAGGATCAGCCCGGCCCATTGTTCGTCGAGGCCCGTGTCGCGGACCTTGAGCAGCGCCTCGCGGCCGACGAAATCACCCTTGTCGAACTTGATCCAGCGGTCGAGGCCGACATGGAACGGCGTGCGACTCTCGTCCATGTCGATGCCATGCGCCGGATAGGCTTTTTCCAGCCCCAGCGTGAACATCGCCAGCACGCCATAGGGTTTCAGGCCAAAGTCCCGGCCGGTCCGCATCAGCGCCTCCCAGACGGAGGCTGCCTCGTCGGCGGGCACGAACAGTTCGAAACCGAGTTCGCCAGTCACGCCGGTGCGCGAGATCAGCACCCGCGTGCCGTTGATATGGCCTGACGTGAACGACCAGCGTTTCAGTCCATCCAGATCGGCATCAGCAATCAACGCTTTCAGCAGTTCGCGCGAGCGCGGACCCTGGATGGTCGGGAAGGCGATGGCTGCCGTGATATCGGTGACGTAGGCCTTGCGCCCCTGCGCATGATGCAACAGCCAGGGCAGCATCTTCAGGCGGTTGACCGAGCCGGTCACCAGCATGAAATGCTCCGCCGCCAGCCGGAACACGGTGAGGTCGTCCATGATGCCGCCATCGTCGCGGCAGACCGTGGAATAGCGGACCTGGCCCGGCTTCATCGCAGCGGCGTCATTGACGATGACATGGTTGACCAGCGCCTCGGCATCCGGCCCCTTGATGTCCATCTTGCCCATCGTGCTGAGATCCTGCACGCCGACATTCTTGCGGGTGTTCAGGTGTTCGTCGGCAATGCCGGAATAATATTTGGCCGAGATGAAATCGCCGCCGACACGACCCATGGTCGCGCCCAGCCCGACGATGCTGCTGTAGAAGGGGGAGCGCCGCTCAGCCAAGGAAGTCTCCATCGCTTGCCGACGGCAAAAATACGAGCTTTTGCACCTCCGGCAGAGACGGAAACGACACGCCTTGCGCGGATCACGGCGGATCGAACGCAGTCGCGATCGGCGGTGCGTTAGCCGGCGCGCTGCTTGTCCGTCGCTTTCCGGTCAATGGCGAGTTCGCCTGCCGACAGGACAACGCCGAATTTTTCACTGGCTTCTTCAGCCGTATAGTAACCTAGGGCCACGTCGCGCAGCACCAGATCGGGATTGCGCTGCAGCGGATCGCCATAGCCGCCGCCGCCCGGCGTGCCGACGCGCACGCGGTCGCCGGCCTTCAGCGCGATATCCTGCTCCTTGGACAGATGCAGCGGCACATGTTCCTCACCGCCGCGAAACACGGTCACCGTGTTGACCGCGCCGTCCTTGCCGCCGAGCGCACCTTGCGGGCCAAAACGGCCATGGTCCATGACGAAGGAGGCACGGGCGTCGCCACGCAGGATTTCGACCTCATAGGCGAGGCCAAAGCCGCCGCGATGCTTGCCGGCGCCGCCCGAGCCTTCGCGCAGGGCGTAGTGGCGGTAGAGCACCGGAAACGCCTGCTCCATGATCTCGACCGGTGGCGACTTCGAGATGCCGATGGTCGAGCAGCCATTGGTCAGGCCGTCATGGCCTGAATTGCCGCCATAGCCGCCGCCGGAGATCTGGTACATGACGTAATCGCGTCCGCGTGCCGGGTCGTTGCCGCCGAGCGCGAAATTGCCGCTGGAGCCGGCGGGCGCCGCCGTCACCTTCTCCGGCAGCGCTTGCACCATCGCCGCGAACACCGCCTCGGCGATGCGCTGCGACACCTCGGCCGCGCAGCCCGATACGGGGCGCGGATATTTGGCGTCGAGGAAGGTTCCTTCCGGCCGCTTGACTTCAAGCGGTTCGAAAGCGCCGGCGCTGATCGGCACATCGGGGAAAATGTGACGCATGGCGAGATAGACCGAGGACAGGGTCGTCGCCAGCACGCTGTTCATCGGTCCGGCGCAAGGTTTGGACGAACCGGTGAAATCGAAGGTCAGCGTGTCGCCGTTCTTCTCGACGGCGAGCGCGATGATCAGCGGCTGGTTGACCACCCCGTCGGAATCGACAAAGGCCTTCGAGCGGTAGGTGCCGTCGGGGATGGCCGCTATGTTGGCGCGCATCTGCTCGGCGGCACGGCGGCGCAGTTCGGCGATCGCCTCGACAACCGTTTCGTCACCATAACGATCCAGGATCCCGTTGAGCCGGTCCTGGCCGATCAGCAATGCGGCGGCCTGGGCTCTGATGTCACCGATGCGCTGGTCGGCGACGCGGATGTTGGAGCAGATGATGGCGTAGATCTCGGGATCGAGCACGCCCTTCTTGAACAGTTTCACCGGCGGGAGCCGCAGCCCTTCCTGCTCGACGGCAGTCGCCGAGGCTGAAAAACCGCCAGGCACCGAACCGCCAATGTCGGGCCAATGGCCGGTGTTCGACAGCCAGCAGAAAATCTTGCCGTCCCGGTAGACCGGCATGGCGAAGCGCACATCCATCAGATGGGTGCCGCCGAGATAGGGATCGTTGACGATGTAGATGTCGCCCGGCTCGGGCGGCAGGCAGCGGCCATCGGCGATCATCTCGATCACCGTCCTGGTCGAATACTGCATGACGCCGACGAAGACCGGCAGGCCCTGGCTGCCTTGCGCGATCAGCGAGCCGTCGACGGCGGAGTAGATGCCGTCGGAACGGTCGTTGGCCTCGGCGATCACAGGCGAGAACGCCGCGCGCGAAAAGGTCAGGTCCATCTCGTCGCAGACCTGCTGAAGTGCTGCCTGGAGGACCGAGAGGGTGATGGCGTCGAGCTTCATATCAGGCCTCGCCAATGTCGATGATGATGTTGCCGTCGGCGTCGCAGCGCGCGCGGTCGCCGGGTTCGAGCACGGTGGTCGCGTCCATTTGTTCGAGGATCGCCGGCCCTTCGATGACGGCGTCGAGCGGCAGTTTTTCGCGCGCATACACCGGCGTGTCGTGCCAGCGTCCGCCATACCAGACCGGCCGGATTTCGCGCCGCGCCTCGTCGAGCGTTTTCGCGCGTCCCGCCGGGTCAATCAGGCGCGACAGATCGATCGCCGGGCGAACGCCGGTCACCGAGGTGTTGAGATTGACGAGATTGGCGCGGATTTCCGGCAGCTCGACCTTGAAGCGGGCGAAATAGGCCTTTTCGAACAGAAGCTGCAGCGTCGCCCGCGTCACCGATGACGACGGCAGCGCCACGTTGATGATGTGGGTCTGGCCGACGAACTGCATGTCGGCGGAGTGGGTGACGCGGATCGTCTCCGGCTTCACCGCTTCCTTGCCGATCAGCTCCTCGCCTTCGTTTCGGTGCCGTTCCAATACAGCGTGAAGCTGGGTTTCGTCGAGCACCGCCACTGGCTGGTTGATGGTGTTGACGAAGTCGTGGCGCAGATCGGCGACGACGCAGCCGAGCGCGTTGGTGATGCCTGGACGCGCCGGCACCAGCACCCGAGGCAGGCCGAGTTCGCGCGCCAGGGCAGTCGCATGCAGCGGCCCGGCGCCGCCAAAGGCGAACAGCGCGAAATCGCGCGGATCATGGCCGCGTGATACCGAGACCATGCGGATGGCGCCGGCCATCTTCATGTTGCCGAGCCGCAGCACGGCCCCGGCCGCCTCGACACCGGACAGGCCGGTCGCCTTGCCGATCTTCTCCTCGAAGATGCCGGTGACGCGCTCTGATGTGACCGGATTGTCGACCGCAAGCAATTTCTTCGGCGCCAGCCGGCCAAGCACCAGATTGGCGTCGGTGATGGTCGGCTCGAGGCCGCCGCGCCCGTAGCAGATCGGGCCGGGATTGGCGCCAGCACTTTCCGGGCCGATCTGGATCAGGCCGGCCGCATCGACACGGGCGATCGAGCCGCCACCGGCGCCGACCGTGTGCACCGCCACCATCGGCACGTGGATCGGCATCGCATATTCGATCTCGATCTCGTTCGACACAGCCGGCTCGGCATTGCGGATCAGCGCCACGTCGGTCGAGGTGCCGCCCATGTCGTAGGTGACGAGGTTTTCGAAGCCGGCGCGTTTTCCGGTATAGGCGGCGGCGATGACGCCCGAGGCCGGTCCCGACATCACAGTCTTGGCTGACTCACGTGTGACGAAGCGGGCCGAGATCATGCCGCCATTGCCGTTCATGATCAGGAAGTCGCGGGCATAGCCTTTTGCAGCCAGTTCCTTGCGCAGCCGCTCGACATAGCGCTCGAGGATCGGCTGCACGGAGGCGTTGACCGAGGCGGTGACGCCGCGCTCGAATTCGCGCGCTTCCGACAGCAGCGCATGGCCCACCGTGATGTAGCCGTTCGGCCAGAGCTCGGCGGCGATTTCGGCGGCGCGCCGCTCATGCGTTGGGTTGGCGTAGGAATGCAGGAAATGGATGACGAGAGATTCGCAGCCGGCCGCGATCAGCGTCTTCACCGCCTCGCGCATTTCGGCCTCGTCGAGCGGCATGCGTATCGCGCCCGACGCCTCGACGCGCTCCGACACTTCGAGCCTGAGATTGCGCGGGATGATCGGCACGAAGCTGCCGGTCATGCCATAGGCCTGCGGCCGCGTGCGCCGGCCAAGCTCGATCACGTCGCGAAAGCCGCGCGTCGTGATCATGCCGGTTTTCGCCAGCCGCCGTTCGAGCACCGCATTGGTGGTGGTGGTCGTGCCATGCACGATGAGGTCGATGCCGTCGATCGGAAATCCGGTGGCGCCGAGTGCCGAAACGACGCCGAAAGCCTGGTTGTCGACCGTGGTCGGAGTCTTGGCGATATGCACCCTGCCGCCGTCGCGTCCGTCGATCAGGAGCAGGTCGGTGAAGGTGCCGCCGACATCGATACCGGCGACGACATTTCCCAGGGAATCGCGCGCTTGCGCCGAAATATTCTCTTTCATCGTCGAAACCCGAAATGCCCGGACTACGGATATGTGCCAGTTTGGAAAGGTGTTTTACGGTAGCACCTTGACGCAAATATCGTTTGTATACTAATAAATTCCCGACACAAGAGCTTACCGCTTTGGAGTGTGCGAACAGCACGCCGGAACCTGAATGGTTCGGGCGCGCAGGTGAAGGTTTGGCGCCCGCGCCAGAAGGTTGGATTTGATGAACACCACATCCGCTCTCAACACCGTCGGCGCCCGCCCGCTGCAATTCCCGATTCCGGCCAACGTCTATGCCGAGACCGTCGTCTCGGTGAAGCACTATACCGACCGGCTGTTCTCGTTCCGCATCACTCGTCCGCAGTCGCTGCGCTTCCGCTCCGGCGAGTTCGTCATGATCGGCCTGCCCAATGCCGAGAAGCCGGTGTACCGCGCCTATTCGGTGGCGAGCCCGGCCTGGGACGAAGAGCTGGAATTCTTCTCGATCAAGGTGCCGGACGGCCCGCTGACCTCGGAACTGCAGAAGATCCAGGTCGGCGACACCGTCATTATGCGCCAGAAGTCGACCGGCACTTTGGTGGTCGACGCGCTGACCCCCGCCAAGCGCCTGTTCATGGTCTCGACCGGCACCGGCATCGCGCCCTTCGCCAGCCTGCTGCGCGACCCCGACACCTACGAGAAATTCGATCAGCTGATCCTGACCCATACCTGCCGCGACAATGCCGAACTGACCTATGGCCAGGAATTGGTGGCGGCGCTGGAAAGCGACCCGCTGATCGGCGAGCTGACCGCCGGCCGCGTCACGCTCTACAATTCGACGACCCGCGAAGAGTCGGCCTGCATGGGCCGCATCACCGCGCTGATCGGCTCCGGCAAGTTCTACAACGATCTCGGCATCGAGAAGCTCAACCCGGAAACCGACCGCATCATGATCTGCGGCTCGATGCATATGCTCAAGGACGTCAAGGAGCTGGCCGAGAGCCTCGGCTTCGTGGAAGGCTCGCTGAGCCATCCGGCGACTTTTGTGGTTGAGCGCGCCTTCGTCGGCTAGAGCCGGGCTTCAGCGCCCTCAAAATCAGCTTTTGACCGTACGGTCAAAAATTAGCTGCTTTCGCAGCCTTTTTCAGCTATCCCTCGCTTGAGGACTCGTGAAGCGTGACTTCACGGGCTATCTTCGTGCGTGTCGCCCAAAAGTGTCGAGCGGTTTTGGGAAACGAGGACATAAGCGCACGTCGCTGAATGAAAGGGCAGGAGATGAGCAGCACAATCCGCGAAGCCGATGTTGGCTCGTCCAAGGTGACGCCGCTACCGGCGCGCGCGGCCGCCAATACCCCCCTCCCGCACGACCATCGTATCGCGCGCAATCCAGGCATGAAGCTCGACCTCGGCTTCATGGAATCGGTGCGCAGCGTCAATCGCTCGGCGCTGGAACGCCGTGTTGCCAGCCTGACCAAGCGGCGCTCGATCAAGGCCGACAACCAGGCGGCCTGGCTGCTAAAGGCCGTCGCCTGCATGGATTTGACGACGCTGAATTCCAACGACACCGAGGAGCGCGTGCGCCGGCTCTGCGCCAAGGCGATCAATCCGTTCCGCCGCGACATCGTCGAGGGCCTCGGCATTTCTGGCGAGACCATCCGCCCGGCCGCCGTCTGCGTCTACCATCCCTTCGTCGCCACCGCCGTCGATGCCGTGCGCGGCACCGGCATCCATGTCGCCGCCGTCTCCACTGCCTTTCCGCATGGCCTTGCGCCGCTGTCGACCCGCCTGCAGGAAATCGAAGCCTCGGTCCGCGACGGCGCCGACGAGATCGACGTCGTCATTCCGCGCGGGCTGGTGTTCGGCGCCAAGTGGCGGGAGCTTTACAATGAGATCGTCTCGATGCGCGCCGCCTGCGGTGACGCGCATCTGAAGGTCATCCTCGGCACCGGCGACCTCGCCACGCTGCGCAATGTCATGCTGGCCTCGATGGTGGCGATGATGGCAGGCGCCGACTTCATCAAGACCTCGACCGGCAAGGAAAGCGTCAACGCGACGCTGCCCGTCGGCCTCGCCATGGTGCGCGCCATCAGGGCCTATTTCGAGGAAACCGGCTATCTCATCGGCTTCAAGCCGGCCGGTGGCATTTCCACGGCCAAGGCCTCGCTCGACTGGCTGGTGCTGATGAAGGAAGAACTCGGCCGCCCATGGCTGGAGCCCGAGCTGTTCCGCTTCGGCGCCTCGAGCCTGCTGACCGACATCGAGCGCCAGCTCGAGCACCATCTGACCGGACACTATTCGGCCAATCATCGCCACGCGATGGCTTGAGCGCACCACCCCCCACCCCGATCGGCTTTGCCGATCGACCCTCCCAGGCGGGAGGGTGAAGGAGGCACCTGATGAACATCCTCGATCGCTATCACGCCATGGAGTACGGCCCGGCGCCGGAAGCCCGCAACGAGGCCGATGCGTGGCTTGCCGCGCGGGATTTCTCCAAGGCGCTGTTCATCGGCGGCGACTGGAAAGCCGCCTCTGGCGGCAAGACTTTCGACACCAGCGAGCCCTCTTCCGGCAAGCTGCTGGCCAAGGTATCCGACGCCAGTGCCGCCGACATCGACGCGGCGGTTGCGGCGGCCACCAAGGCGCTGCCGAAGTGGAGCGCCAGTTCGGGCTATGTCAGGGCAAAAGTGCTCTATGCCATTGGCCGTGCCATGCAGCGCCACCAGCGTCTGTTCGCGGTGCTTGAGACAATCGACAACGGCAAGCCGATCCGCGAAAGCCGCGACATCGACATACCGCTGGCGATCCGCCATTTCATCCACCATGCCGGCTGGGCACAGGCGCTGGACAGGGATTTCCCCGGCCAAAAGGGTGTCGGCGTCGTCGGCCAGATCATCCCGTGGAATTTTCCGCTGCTGATGCTGGCCTGGAAGATCGCGCCGGCGCTAGCCGCCGGCTGCACCGTCGTGCTGAAGCCGGCCGAATTCACGCCGCTGACATCAATCCTGTTTGCCGAGATCTGCGAACGCGCCGGCGTGCCGAAGGGTGTCGTCAACATCGTCCAGGGCGGGCCGGAGGCGGGCGCGGCCATCGTCAACCATCCCGGCATCCAGAAGATCGCCTTCACCGGCTCGTCCGAAGTCGGCAAGATCATCCGCAAGGCAACCGCCGGCTCGGGCAAGAAACTGTCGCTGGAGCTCGGCGGCAAATCGGCCTTCATCGTCTTCGAGGATGCCGATCTCGACAGCGCGGTCGAAGGCCTGGTCGACGGCATCTGGTTCAACCAGGGCCAGGTCTGCTGCGCCGGCTCGCGCCTGCTGGTCCAGGAAGGCATAGCGGACGCCCTGATCGCCAAGGTCAAGACACGGATGAGCCGGTTGCGCGTCGGCAGCCCGCTGGACAAGAACACCGATATCGGCCCGCTGGTCGACGCCACACAGCTCGACCGCGTCAAGGGTCTGGTCGCCGAGGGCGCCAGGCAAGGCGCCGTCTGCTGGCAGCCGGATGCGGCGCTGCCGCCCTCCGGTTACTACTATCTGCCGACGCTCGCCACCGGTGTTTCGCCGGCTAACATCTTGGCTCAGGAAGAAGTGTTCGGGCCGGTTCTGGCCACCATGACCTTCCGCAACACCGAGGAAGCGATCGAGCTGGCCAACAACACGCGCTACGGGCTGGCCGCCTCGGTGTGGAGCGAAAATGTCAACCTTGCCTTGCACGTCGCGCCGCAATTGAAGGCTGGCGTCGTCTGGGTCAACGGCACCAACATGTTTGACGCCGCCTGTGGTTTCGGCGGCTACCGTGAAAGCGGATTCGGCCGCGAAGGCGGGCGTGAAGGCATGTTCGAATATCTCGCGACGAAACTGCCGCTTGGCGCGGTCATCAAGCCGGCGACGATCTCGGCGCAGCCTGCCGAGCAGCCGGACGGCGACACGATCGATCGCACGGCAAAGCTGTTCATCGGCGGCAAACAGGTTCGGCCGGACGGCAATTATTCGCTGGCGGTCGCCACCGCCAAGGGCAAGCTTGCCGGCGAGGTCGGGCTCGGTAGCCGCAAGGATATCCGCGATGCCGTCTCCGCGGCCCGCGCTTGCAAGGGCTGGCCCGAGGCGACCGCCTATAACAGGTCCCAGGTGCTCTACTATCTGGCCGAGAACCTTTCCGGTCGCGCCAGCGAATTCGCCGCTCGCCTGACCGAGCTTACGGGTGCGGCCGCCAAGGCGGCGCGCGAGGAGGTCGACCAGTCCATCGAGCGGCTGTTCCTCTATGCCGGCCTTGCCGACAAGTTCGAGGGGCGCGTGCACCAGCCACCGGCGCGCGCCGTGACATTGGCGCTGCATGAGCCGGTCGGTGTCGTTGGCATCGTCGCGCCTGATACCTCGCCGTTGCTTGGCCTGATCTCGCTGATCGCACCCGCGCTGGCCATGGGCAACACGGTGGTGGCGGTGCCTTCGGAGCGCTATCCGCTGCTGGCGACCGATCTCTACCAGGTCATCGAATATTCCGACGTCCCAGCCGGCGCCATCAACATCGTCACCGGCCGCACCGCCGAACTTGCCGGCGTACTGGCCAAGCATGACGATGTCGACGGGCTCTGGGTGTTCGCCGATGCCGACACCTGCGCCAAGGCGGAAGCCGAGTCCATCGGCAACCTCAAGCGGGTCTGGAGCGGCAATGGCCGCGGCCTCGACTGGGCGTCCGACGAGGCTGCCGGCGACGCCTTCCTGCGCCGCGCCGTCGAGGTGAAGAACGTCTGGGTGCCATACGGCGATTGAGCCCACGTGGCTATCGCGATGGTGATCGCGTTCGGGCTTGACGCCCGGACGCTTGTTCTTTAACGAGAAAAAACATCTTTATCTGTGGGCTGACAGGCGCGCAGGCCGCATAATGGCGTCCGACTGGCACATGACGCCCTGGCCGACTGCCGATAAACCCGGACGATCCCTAGAGGAGAACAGCATGGCGGATCTGGCAGGCAAGATCGTTGTCGTCACGGCAGCGGCACAAGGCATCGGCAAGGCGAGCGCGCTGGCTTTCGCCAAGGCAGGTGCCGTGGTCCACGCCACCGACATCAACGAGACGCTTCTCGCTGAGCTCGCCAAGACGCCAGGGATCAAGACCCGCAAGCTGGACGTGCTCAACGACGAGGCCGTCAACGCCGCTTTTGCCGAGATCGGTGTCGTCGACGTGCTGTTCAACTGCGCCGGTTTCGTCCATTCCGGCTCGATCCTCGAGATGAAGGACGCCGATCTCGATTTCGCGCTGAACCTCAATGTCCGCGCCATGATCCGCACCAGCCGCGCCGTGCTGCCCGGTATGCTGGAACGCGGCGACGGATCGATCATCAACATGGCCTCGCTGGCCAGTTCGACCAAGGGCGTGCCCAACCGCTTCGTTTACGGCCTGACCAAGGCCGCCGTCATCGGCCTGACCAAGGCAATCGCCGCCGACTATGTCGGCAAGGGCATACGCTGCAACGCCATCTGCCCCGGCACGGTCGAGAGCCCGTCGCTGCAGGACCGCATGCATGCGCAAGGCGACTACGATGCCGCCCGCGCCGCCTTCATCGCGCGTCAGCCGATGGGCCGGCTCGGCACCCCGGAGGAAATCGCCGATCTCGCCGTCTATCTGGCCGGCGCCACCTATACGTCCGGGCAGGCCTACAATATCGACGGCGGCTGGTCGATCTGAACCATTTTTACTGAGGAGAGCATGACATGAAGCTGCTGCGCTATGGCGAGGTCGGGAGCGAACGCCCCGGCCTGCTCGATGCGGATGGAACGATCCGTGATCTCACTGGCCATGTCACCGATATCGGCGGCAAGGCACTCGATCCGGCATCGCTGGCTGATCTCGCCAAGCTCGATCCGAAGTCGCTGCCGGTGGTTTCCGGCAGCCCGCGCCTCGGCGCCTGCGTTGCCGGCACCGGCAAGTTCATCTGCATCGGCCTCAACTATTCCGACCATGCCGCCGAAACCGGCGCCACCGTGCCGCCGGAGCCGATCATCTTCATGAAGGCAAGCTCGGCCATTGTCGGGCCGGATGACGACGTGCTGATCCCGCGCGGCTCTGTGAAGACCGACTGGGAAGTCGAGCTGGCCGTGGTCATCGGCAAAACCGCCAAATATGTCAGCGAGGCCGACGCGCTCGACTATGTTGCCGGCTATTGCGTCGCCCACGATGTCTCCGAGCGCGCCTTCCAGGCCGAGCGTCAAGGCCAGTGGACCAAGGGCAAGAGCTGCGACACGTTCGGCCCGACCGGCCCATGGCTGGTGACCAAGGACGAGGTATCGGATCCGCAGAACCTCAAAATGTGGCTGACCGTCAACGGCAAGACGATGCAGAACGGCTCGACCAAGACCATGGTCTACGGCGTCAAGTATCTGGTTTCCTATCTCAGCCAGTTCATGTCGCTGCACCCCGGCGACATCATCTCCACCGGCACGCCGCCCGGCGTTGGCCTCGGCATGAAGCCGCCGGTGTTCCTGAAGGCGGGTGATGTGGTGGAGCTGGGCATTGAAGGCCTGGGGCAGCAGAAGCAGACGTTCAGGGCGGACGTGTAGATCTGCAAGGTTGCGCTGCCCCCCTCATCCGGCCGCTTCGCGGCCACCTTCTCCCCGCTGGGGAGAAGAGGTGAGCGACGGCGCTGACAATCTCCTCTCCCCTCGGGGAGAGGTCAGCCGAGCGAAGCGGAGGCTGGGTGAGGGGGCTGCGCCGGCCCTACTTCAGCACCTTCCCATCAGCCCCAAACCGATAGGTCTTCGCCGGATCCGGCGTCGCATACAGCGTCGCACCCGGCTCCGCATCATAGACACCAAAAATGCGTACGGTGATCAGTCCGGCCTTCTCGCAGTCGAGATAGAGATTGGTGTCGGCGCCGAGATGCTCGGCATGCACCACCGTACCCTTCCAGGCGCCTGACTTCGGATCGACGGTCAGGTGCTCCGGTCGCACGCCGATGGTCTTGGCTGTTTCGCCGAGGCGAGCGCCGTCGACGAAATTCATCTTCGGCGAGCCGATGAAGCCGGCGACGAACTCATTTGCCGGCGAATTGTAGAGCTCCATCGGGCCGCCGATCTGCTCGATCCGGCCGGCATTGAGCACGACGATCTTGTCGGCCAGCGTCATCGCCTCGACCTGGTCGTGGGTGACGTAGATCATGGTCGCCTTCAACCGACGGTGCAGCTGCGCGATTTCCAGCCTTGTGTTGACGCGCAGAGCCGCGTCGAGGTTCGACAACGGCTCGTCGAACAGGAACAATTTTGGCTCGCGCACCACGGCGCGGCCGATGGCGACACGCTGGCGCTGGCCGCCGGAGAGTTCGGCCGGCCGCCGCTCGAGATAGGGTTCCAGCGACAGCATCGACGAGGCTATGCCGATGCGGCGCTCGATCTCGGCCGCCGGCGTGCCGGCCTGCTTGAGGCCGAGACCCATATTGTTCTTCACCGTGAGATGCGGGTAGAGCGCATAGGTCTGGAACACCATGGCGATGCCGCGCTTGGCCGGCGGCGTGGCAGAGACGTCCGCGCCGTCGATCACCACACGGCCCGAGGTCGAATCCTCCAGTCCGGCAATGACTCTGAGCAAGGTCGACTTGCCGCAGCCGGACGGGCCGACGAAGACGACGAATTCGCCATCAGTCACTTCGAGGTTGATGCCCTTCAGCACCTCGACCGGCCCGAAGGCCTTCTTCACGTTCTCGATGTTCAGCGAGCCCACGGCTTCGTCCCTGTTCTAGAGTTTGACGGCGGCGCCGCTGCGCACGCTCTCGTCCGCGGCAAGGCAGACGGCGAGCGACTTGACCGCGTCGTCCATGTGTTTGGTGAGATCCAGATCCTCGCGGATCGCCTTCAGCACAAAGGCCTGTTCGAGATCGCAGAGGTCCTGGTGGCCGGGTTCGCCTTCCATCGACAGCATTTCGTCCGGCCTAGCGAATTTGCCGTCCGCCCCGGTCGCGGCGCTGTGCAGGCGGATGGTCGAGGTCTTGGTGTGGGTGTCGATGTCGGCGGACTTCACACCCTCCTTCATGACGATCGACACGCAGCCATTCGGCGAGATCACGTCCTTAACGAAGAAGGCCGTTTCCGAAATCATCGGCCCCCAACCGGCTTCGTACCAGCCGACGGAACCGTCATCGAACAGCACCTGCAGGTGGCCGTAATTGTACATCGACGGCGCAACCTCCTCGGTCAGCCGCACGCCCATGCCACGCACTTCCACAGGCTTCGCATCGGTGATTTGCAGCATGACGTCGAGATAGTGCACGCCGCAATCGACGATCGGCGACGTCGTCTGCATCAACTGCTTGTGCGTCTCCCAGGTATGGCCCGAAGACTGCTGGTTAAGGTTCATGCGGAAGACGTAGGGGCCGCCGAGCTTGCGCGCTTCGGCGATCAGCCTGATCCAGGACGGGTGATGGCGCAGGATATAGCCGATCACCAGTTTCTTGCCATTGGCCTTGGCCGCCGCGACGACGCGCTTGGCGTCGGCCACGGTCGTTGCCAGCGGCTTTTCGACGAAGACATGGCAGCCGGCCTCGAACGCCTTCACCGCATAGTCGGCATGGCTGTCGGAATAGGTGGCGATGCAGGCGACGTCAGGTTTTTCGTCGCGCAAAGCCTCGTCGAAGGAACGCCTGATGCCATAGCCGGAAAGCCCATCCGGCAGCGGCACGTCGGAGCGGTTGACCAGTGCCGCGATCTGGAAGCCCGGATTGGTGTGATAGGCCAGCGCATGGCTGCGGCCCATATTGCCGAGGCCGGCGACGACGACGCGCAGGGGTGTTTCAGAACTCACTTCACCGCTCCCGACGTAATGCCGCGGATCAGCTGCCGCGAGAAGATGGCGTAGAGGATCAGCACCGGCATGATCGCCAGCGACAGCGCGGCCAGGATGGCGTTCCAGTTGGTGACGAACTGGCCGAGGAACAGCTGCGCGCCGAGCGTCACCGTCTTGGTTTCTTCCGACGGCGCCAGGATCAGCGGGAACCACAGATCGTTCCAGATCGGGATCATGGTGAAGACGGCAACGGTTGCCATCGATGGCCTGACCAGCGGCAGCACCAGCCGGAAGAAGATGGTGTATTCGGACAGGCCGTCGATGCGGCCGGCATTCTTCAGATCGTCGGACACCTGCTTCATGAATTCCGACAGGATGAAGACGGCAAGCGGCAGACCCTGCGCGGTGTAGACCAGGATCAGCGCCGTCAGCGTGTTGACCAGCCCGCTCGCCACCATCAATTGCAGGATGGCGACGGTGCCGAGGCGGATCGGGATCATGATGCCGAGCGCCAGATAGAGTCCCATCAGCGTGTTGCCGCGAAAGCGGTATTCCGACAGCGCAAACGCAGCCATGGCGCCGAACAAGAGCACGAAGAACAGCGAGGCGACGGTGACGACGAGACTGTTCTGGAAATAGTGGATGAAGTCGCCCTGGCCGATCACCGTGGTGTAGCCGATCAGGTCGAAAGTCTTCGGTGTCGGCGGCGTCAGCGGCGCGCCGAAGATGCCCGCGCGCGACTTGAACGAGTTCATGATGACGAGGATCACCGGAAACAGCGCGATCGCCGTGTAGGTCAACAGGATCGCGTGGGCGCCGATGGTGCGGGGCAGGGAACGGGTAGCGGTGCTCATCTCTTGCCCCTCAGAACTGGTAGCGACGCAGGCGCGTCTGCACGAGGAAGAGGTAGACGCAGACGCCGCCGAGGATGATCAGGAACATCATCGTGGCGATCGCCGCCCCCATATTGGGATCGCCGACCTGCAGCTGGAAGCCGAAGAAGGCGCGGTAGAGGAAGGTGCCTAGGATGTCGGTCGAATAATTCGGCCCGGCGAGTGCCCCTTGCGCGGTGTAGATCAGGTCGAAGGCGTTGAAATTGCCGACGAAGGTGAGGATCGAGATGATGCCGATCGACGGCAGGATCAGCGGCAGCTTGATCTTCCAGAATTGCGACAGGCCGGTGATGCCGTCGCATTCGGCCGCCTCGATCACCTCTTCGGGGATCGACAGCAGCGCGGCATAGATCAGCATCATCGGAATGCCGACGAACTGCCACACCGAGATCAGGCTGAGCGCCGTCAGCGCGTATTCTTCCTTGCCCAGCCATGGCGTGAACAGGCTTTTCAGGCCGACGAGGTCGAGCAGATGCGGCGCCACGCCCCATAGTGGCGACAGGATAAGCTTCCAGGCGAAGCCGACGATGACGAAGGACAGGATGGTCGGCACGAAGATCGCCGTGCGGTAGAAGGCCGCAAATCTGAGCCTGGGGCTGGACAGCAACGCCGCAAGCATGACGCCGATCGGGTTCTGCACCAGCATGTGGATGATGAAGAACCAGGTGTTGTTCCTCAGCGCGTTCCAGAAATTCACCGACCAGTTGGGGTCGCCGAACAGGGTGAGGAAGTTTTCCAGCCCGACGAAGACCTGGTGCTGCTCGATATTGCGGAACAGCGACAGCTGCAGCGTGCCGGCGAGCGGCAGGATCATGATCGCCGTGTAGACAAGCACTGCCGGCGCCAGGAAGACGCCAATGTGCCAGCGGAACGGTCTTTTCGGTCTGATATCTGCGGCCATGAGTTCGGTCCCCGCCGTTCAGGTCTCGGCAAATGCCGCCAGAGGTGCGGCGCCCCCCTCCCC
>NZ_SMYZ01000150.1 GCF_004919685.1 Mesorhizobium norvegicum
CAAAACGATATTCATTGCCGCCGCTGCCACGCTCATGCTGGCGGGCGCCGCCAGTGCCCAGCAGCAATCCGCGCAACAGCCCGCTCCGGCGCCGGCCGCGCCTGCCCCCGGGGCGACCACGCCCGCCCCCGGGGCTCAGCCGGCCGTGCCGACGATCCAGAGCGTCAGCATCGTCGACATCACCGAGCTGCCAAAGGACACCCAGACGCAGGTCAACCAGGTGATCGCCCAGCGTGGCGATGACGGTTTGAAGAAACTGCGCAGCTCGATCGACGCCACGCCCAAGGTGAAGTCGGCGCTGGAAGCCAAGGGGCTCAGTTCGGCGCAAGTCGTCGCCGCCAGCATGGAGCCCAATGGCGCGCTGACGCTGATCACCAAGAAGGCGAGCTGACAAGTGAATGCGGCGGGCCGGCATCCGGTCGATCCGCCGCATCAAAGGGCCGAGAGCGCTCGACGCCGTCGATCTCACAGCTTGCCCATCACCTTCTGCTGAAATCCGTAGACCTCGCGCTTGCCGCCAAGCGGCACCAGCGTGACGTCGCGCTCCTGTCCCGGCTCGAAGCGCATGGCCGTGCCGGCGGCAATGTCGAGGCGCATGCCCCTGGCACGCTCGCGGTCGAATTTCAGCCCCTCATTGGTCTCGAAGAAATGGTAATGGCTGCCGACCTGGATCGGCCGGTCGCCGCTGTTGGCCACTTTGAAGGTGACGGTCGGCAGGCCTTTGTTCAGCTCGATGTCGCCGCCCGCCGTGATGATTTCACCGGGGATCATCGTCACCCTCACAGAACGCCGAAGACGAGGCCGACACCGACCGCAGCGCAGGCCGCACCCACGGCGCGGGCGAGGCCACGGAACCTGATGCCGAGACCGAGCCCGGCAGCGATGCCGGTGGCGTGCAGCAGCACGGTGGCGATGGCAAAGCCGGCCATGTATTCAAGCCCGCCGGCATTCTCAGGCACCTCGGTGCCATGGGCATGGCCGTGGAACAGCGCGAACAGGCCGATGATGGCGATGCCGGCCGACACCGGCAGATCGACCGCCAACGCCACCAGCAGCCCGAGCGCCACGACCGATGCCAGTATGCCCGGTTCGACGAAGGGCAGTGGCATATGCAGCATGCCGAGCACACCGCCGATAAGCATGACGCCGACAAAGGCCGCCGGCCAGGCAAGAATCGCCTTGCCGCCCTTGAGCGCCGCCCACAGTCCGACGGCGATCATCACCGTCATGTGATCGAGGCCGGAGAGCGGGTGCATGAAGCCGGCCGTGAAGGAGGAGGTGGTGCCGATGCCGACATGGGCATAGGCCGGTATGGAAGCCGCCAGCAGGAGGATCGCCGACAGGCATAGGCGTTTGGCAGGGATCATTCTATTTGCCTTTCGTTTGGCTCGGTCGTGGTGTTCACGCCGCCTTGCGGGGGCCGCAGCCTTCGGCCTTGAGAACGCGCCTGGTCGACGCCGGATATTTCTTCAGCATCGCCACCGGGCGGATCGGCCGCGTCGAAAAACCACCGCCGCAATTGGGACAGACGCCGCCCAACACGTGTTCCACGCAGTCGGCGCAAAAGGTGCACTCGAAGGTGCAGATCAACGCATCAGTCGCCTCCGGCGGCAGGTCCTTGTCGCAGCATTCGCAATTGGGGCGCAGCTCAAGCATTGTTCTCTCCTCACCGGATGGGTTCGTGCACGGTCACCAGCTTGGTGCCGTCGGGAAATGTCGCTTCGACCTGCACGTCGTGGATCATCTCGGCGATGCCTTCCATGACTTGCGCGCGGGTCACGACATGGGCGCCGGCCTCCATCAGTTCGGCGACCGGGCGGCCGTCGCGGGCACCCTCGACGACGAAGTCGGTGATCAGCGCGATCGCTTCCGGATGGTTGAGCTTGACGCCGCGATCGAGCCGCTTACGCGCCACGATCGCCGCCATGGCGATCAGCAGCTTGTCCTTTTCCCTCGGCGTCAGATTCATGCGTTTCCCTGGACTGGCATAGACAGACTCACAATGACCATAATTTGGGCAACCCCGCCCTTCCGTTGAGCAATTCGACGAGTGGAACCAGCCGCTGGCGCAGCTGGTAGCCATCCCCGGCGTAGAGCCTCGCAAGAAGCTTGCCAGATTTCTTCACGCTCCAGGCGCTGGCGCTGCCGCGGTCGCCGACGATCTCCAGAACTGGATCGAGCAGGGCTTCGGCCCGCGGCGACACCAAAAGCAACGTCGCCATCGCGATCGCGCCTCCGGCAATCGCCGGGCGGTCGAGCGCGGCGGCGATATCGGGTCCGATGCGGAAATCCTCGGCATGAACAAGGGAGCCAGCCTGGCGGACACGCCAGCGGTCGTGGAAATACCCCTGCGTGGCGCGTTCGCCCATCGCCAGGCGGCCGAAGACGGCGGCTTCCAGCACCAGCGCCTCGGCGCCGACGGCAAGCTCGACGTCGAGTGTGCGGGCAAAGGCCGCCCGGTCGAAGACGATGGTTTCCTGCGGCAGCCAGGCAATGCGGCCGTTTTCACCGACCGACAACTTGACCCGCACCTCGGCACGGTCGGATGCCGCCCGGTAGATTTTCTCGCAGGCCTGGGTCGTGATCGATGCCGAAGCCGCCGTGCCGACACCCACGTCCCAGGCAATACGGTCGCCGCCGGTCATCCCGCCGGCGGTGTTGATCAGCACCGCTTCGAGCGGATCGGCCGAGACAGAAGGCATCCTTATCTTGGCGGCGCCGTCCTGATAGAGGCGCCGCAGGCGCGTGCGACCCTCACTGAGAGCGCAGGAAAGCCGCGCCACGCCCGCAACGCGCTGCGTCGAAATCCCGCCATGTTCGCCCCCATATTCGCTCGTATCCATGCCTGCACGTTAAGCACTCCGGCGGCTTTGTCGACCTACAGTTCGATATAGCTTGTTGCTTGACAACGTTTCGGTTTCTATAGAGGGAACCACCTTGGTACGGTCATGCAGCGCTTGGCGGGGGTATAAAACGACGACGGCGGCTTGATACCAGGAGAAAAAGGGGCGCTGCTCAGTTGGCGTCGGGAAACGTGACATAGTGGGGAAGAAACCGAATGGCCGACCAGCTGGCAACGGATATCATCGCGAAGATCAAGGCTCATGCCGAGCCGGGCGGCGAAGAAATCACCACCACCACCGAATTGACCTCGCTTGGTATCCATTCGCTCGAGCTGACGGAGATTATCTTCGATCTTGAGGAAGAGTATGGCATCGAGATCGAGATGAACACGGTCGACGCCTGGAGCAATCTGAAGAATGTCGGTGATATGGTCGAAGCTGTCCGCGCGCTGATCGCGAAAAAAGCCTGACCTGAATGCGGCAGCGCGTCGTCATCACCGGCATGGGCGGTATTTGCGGGCTCGGCATCAGCGCGCCTGCGATCTGGAACGAGATGCGCGCCGGCCGCTCGGCCATCGGCCAGATCACAAGTCCCCAGCTGCATGACCTGAAGGTCAAGGTCGGCTGCGAAATCAAGACGCTTCCCGATCACGGCATCGATCGCAAGCAGACCGTGTCGATGGACCGCTTCAGCCTGCTGGCGACGATCGCAGCCAGGGAAGCCATGCAGCAGTCCGGACTGGTTTCGAACGAAGCCACCACCTATCGGATGGGCACCGTCGTCGGTGTCGGCGTCTGCGGCTGGGAGGCGATCGAAGAGAGCTATCGGGCTATCCTGATCGAGGGCAAGAATCGCGCCGGCATCTTCACCGTGCCAAAGGTGATGCCAAGTGCGGCCTCCGGTCATGTCAGCATGAATCTCGGCCTGCGCGGGCCGGTCTTCGGCGTCACCTCGGCCTGTTCGTCGTCCAACCACGCCATCGCCTCGGCCGTCGACCAGATCAGGCTTGGCCGCGCCGACGTGATGGTTGCCGGCGGCACCGATGCGCCGCTGGTCTGGGGCATCCTGAAGGGCTGGGAAGCATTGCGCGTGCTGGCGCCCGACACCTGCCGGCCATTCTCGGCCGATCGCCAGGGCCTGTCACTCGGCGAGGGCGCCGGCATGGCGGTGCTGGAAAGCTACGAGCATGCCATGGCGCGCGGCGCCACCATCCTTGCCGAAATTGCCGGCGCCGGCCTCTCCGCCGATGCGTCCGACATCGTCGCGCCGACCATCGACGGACCAACGGCCGCCATGCGTGCCTGCCTGGCCGACGCCGGGTTCAATCCCGAGGATGTCGACTATCTCAATGCCCACGGCACCGGCACCAAGGCCAACGACCAGATCGAGACGGCGGCGATCAAGCGCGTCTTCGGCGACCATGCCTACAAGCTTTCGGTGTCGTCGACCAAATCGATGCACGCCCATTGCCTCGGCGCATCGGGTGCGCTGGAGATGATCGCCTGCGTGATGGCGATCCGCGAAGGCATCGTGCCGCCGACGGCCAATTTTCGCGAGGCCGATCCCGATTGCGACCTCGACGTCACGCCCAATGTGGCGCGCGAGCGCAAGGTGCGCACCGCGATCAGCAACGGCTTCGCGTTCGGCGGCACCAATGCGGTGCTGGCCTTCAAGGCCGTCTGATTCCGGATCTGCCCGGGCGGTTGCACCTGCCTAGGGCCACCCCAAGCGTCCCGCACGATCCGTTCTGTTGACTGTCCGTGCATGGCGAAACTGTCGCCGCCATATTGATCAGGATCGGCCGCGCGCCTAATCCTTGGACGCCCCCGCCAAAACCGCACCGCTCGGCGCGAATCCCCATTCAGGAGTTTTCCATGGCTGATCTGTCCGCCTTTCCGATTGCAACACGCTGGCCGGCCAGGCATCCGGACCAGATCCAGCTTTATTCGGCGACAACGCCGAACGGCGTGAAGATATCGATTGCCCTGGAGGAACTCGGCCTCCCGTACGAGCCGCATTGGGTCAACATCGGCCAGAACGAAAGCTGGACGCCGGAATTCCTGTCGCTCAATCCCAACGGCAAGATACCGGCAATCATCGACCCGAACGGTCCCGACGGCAAGCCGATCGGCCTGTTCGAATCCGGCGCCATCCTACTCTACCTCGCTGAAAAGACCGGCCTGCTCATGCCCGTGGACGCCGCGCGCCGCTACGAGACCATCCAGTGGGTGTTCTTCCAGATGGCCTCGGTCGGGCCGATGTTCGGCCAGGTCGGCTTCTTCCACAAATTCGCCGGCCGCGAGATCGCCGACAAGCGCCCGTTGGAGCGCTATCGCGATGAATCAAAGCGACTGCTCGGCGTGCTCGACGGCCGGCTGAAGGGCCGCAAATGGATCATGGGCAATGACTACACCATCGCCGATATCTCGCTGCTCGGCTGGGTGCGCAACCTGATCGGCTTCTACGAAGCGCGCGAACTTGTCGGCTTCGACGATTTCGCCAATGTGGGAACATGGCTGGAACGCGGTCTGGCGCGGCCGGCGGTGCAGAAAGGCCTGACCATTCCCGCCAAGGCCTGACACAGCCAGACCCTGGCGAAGGCTACTTTGCCTTCGCCTTGGCTTTCGAGCCGCCCTTGCCCACCATGGAGGCTGCAAACGATGCGGTTCCCCTGGCGGCGATGACGACCGCGCCTGCCGCGACATTGGCGGCAGCCTTGACAGTGCGCATGGCGCTGCCCGAGATCGATGCGTCAGCGCTCGCCGGCTTTTTGGGCTTTGCGGTTTTCGGCGCGGCTTTTGCCGCTGTCGGCACCACTTTCTTCGGCGCCGCCTTGCCAAAGGCCGGTTTGGCGTCCTTCGAACGTGCAGCGACCGCCGGGCCGGCGCCTGCCTTGGACTGGGTTGCCTTGCCCTTGGCGGGCGCGGGCTTTCTTGCCTTCTGTGCCATCGGACGGAATCCCTGTTTGGCAGAATTGCCTTGTCGGCGATAACGGCCTGAATGTCTTAAGGTTCCCCTTGCGCAATCGGTAGAATCAAGCGGAATCGCCGATCACCAGATCGGCAGCCCGGCGGCGAGCAATAACCCGGTCGATATTGGGCATGTCGTTGGAGGCGATCCAGGCGCGCGCATCCGCATCGGAGCGGCCGTGCCCGTGCCAGCGCTCCAGCAGGCGGCGCTCGAGCTCATTGCGCGGCACGTCGACGAAGATCGAGAAATCGAACAACGGCGCCAGCCGCGACCACGGCTCCTCGTCGAGCAGCAGGTAATTGCCCTCGACCAGGATGAATTTGGTTTCGGTGGCGACGATCGAGGCGGCGGCGCGCGACAGTTCCATGCTGCGGTCGAAGACCGGGATGGCAATGTCGGGTTCACCGGCCCGGATACGCTTCAGCAGTGTTTCGAAGCCGGCAAAGTCGAAAGTTTCCGGCGCCCCCTTGTGCGCGCGCAGGCCGCGCCGTTCGAGCACGACGTCGTCATAGTGGAAGCCGTCCATCGGCACGACTTCCGAAGCACCTTCGGGCAGCAGCTCATGCAGCCGCGCCGACAGCGTCGACTTGCCGGCCCCCGGCGGCCCGGCAATGGCGACGATGAAGCGGTTTGCCTTGCCGGCACGCTTGAAGATGGTGGCGGCGAGATGGGCGATTTCGGACATGAGAGCCTCTCTGGCCTGGATGATAGGCACGATAATTTCCACCGCATCTTGTCGGCAGTTGGTGGAAATTTCAAACCGGGATTTGCACGATTGGAACGGTCAATTGCCGAAGTCGGCGCCGCCCCTCATCGCCCTGCCGGGCACTTCTCCCCGTATAGTGACGGGGAGAAGGGGCTGGCCGCAACGACGGCGTCCTTCTTGCGCTGGTGATTGGCGAAATCATCGATGAGAGCGCCCTCTCCCCGTCACTATACGGGGAGAGGATGCCGGAAGGCAGGTGAGGGGCAGCGCCAACTTTGATGGAAACCTTGAAGCTCGTTCAGACAGCCGCGGGTTGGCCGATGCGCAGGAAATCGCTGTCGAAGGGAACCTCCCAGGACGAGCCGCCGGTTGCCATCCGCATGCGGCCATCCGCCGTCGTGACCTCCTGTGGTGGCTCGCCGCCGGACAGCGGCATGGTGCCGATGACATGGCGAAAGGAAACGCTTTGGCCTTCGCCCAGCGCAAAAGCGGTTGCCACCCCTTCGCGCTTCAGCCAGTTGTCGCCGATCGAGGCGGCATGGCCGACGGCAGCGCGGCCGTCCTCGATGCCGAGCACGCCCAGGTGGCGGCCGCTCCAGGGCGCGTAGTCGCGCCCACCATTGCTGAGCCACAGCATGGTGATCGGCAGCTCGGCCGGGTTCTTCAGCACCAGCACCAGGTCGCCTTCGGCCTGCCGCGCCAGCGCGGTCCAGCCCGGCCCGCCATGATCGGCCTCGACCAGCGTGATGAAATCCTCGCGGCGGTCATCCATGCGGTATTCCGTCAGGTCGAGCGTGCCGCCGCCGGCAGCGGGGAAATGGCCGAGATCGGCGGACCGCGCCGGATAGGCCAGCATGAAGCAGCCGCGTGCGGGATCGGGCTCCAGCGGGTCGTCCAGCGTCGCGGCAAAACGTTTGGGCGAAAAGGCCAGCCTGCCGCCGCCCGTCATCGCCGTCATCGGGTGATGCGCGACCGAGATCGCGCCATGGCCGCCGGAAAACACATGCTCCTGGTAGAGGAAGGGATGGTCGTCGCGCAGCCTCACGATCTTGTCGACGCTCGCGCCCATCACCTTGTGCCGCAGGCGGTAGACCGCGCGCCAGCCATCCTCAGTCGCAGCACTCTCGACGACATCCCAGGTGCTGTTGGCCGGCCAGCCATGCAGCGGGGCCTCCTCGACATCGCTGCGCGAAAACGGCGCGCAGAGAAAATCGCCGGACAGCCGAACCGTACCTTCCGGCAAATTGTCCGGCAGCGTCTCGTTCGCATCGACCCAGGGTGCGCGATGCAGCGGCTTCAGCTGCCGCCCGTCACGACTGACGACCATGTCGGCGATGTGGCCGACCGTGAGGTCGAGCGAAACCGAAATGCCTCTGGCCTTGATCGTGCTGACAGTCATTGCGTTCTCACCGATTCTGAAGCCGCAAACAGAACCCGTTCGGCGCCGGTTGCGCAAGCACTGCGGCAGGCATTTTGCATCAGCGCACCTTCACCCTTCCCCCTTGTGGGGAGGGTCGATCCGCGCAGCGGATCGGGGTGGGGTGACGCCGGCGCCAGGACCCCCACCCCGGCGAACGGTCTCCGCTTCGCTCCGCCCGCTCGCCGACCCTCCCCACAAGGGGGAGGGTGAGCAGATCTACTGCCGCTTATATTCCCGCACCGGCGACTTGGTGTCGTCGGTGTAGGTGACCTGCACCGACATCGATTTCACGCTGTCGGCGACCTTGAAATAGGGCTGGTAGTCGTAGGGGATGGCGTAAGGGTCCTTCTTGTCGCAAGGCGGCATCTTGATCTCCTTGTCGAGTGCCGCGCCGTTCAGGCTGTAATGCACCTGTTTGATGGCGCAGCGGTAGGACAGCATCTGGGTGAAATAGACCAGCCCGTGATTGCCGCTGGCATCGAAGGCGATCCACGACGTCCAGAACTGGTCGAGGATCTGCTTGTCGCCTTGCTGGAGCGCTGTCTCGGGGTCGAAGCGGATGTCGAACGGGCCGGTCTCGCGGCCCCTGATGTCGAGATATTTGATCGCGATCATCCCGGCCTGCGTGCTGTCGGGCAATTCGAAACTCGGATTGGCCATCGGCTTGCCGGTGGTCTGGTCGTTCATGGCCAGGAAACCGGTGTCGGTGAACGGGCCGCTGCCGCCCATGCGCCAGGAGATGGCGGTCGCCGGTTCCGGCAGCGAGATGGTCATCGACCAGCCCTGGTTCGAGCGCATCGGCGTCAGCGAAGGCACGAAGCGGGCGGGGTCGAGCACGTCGCCAAGCGCTGCCAGCCGGCTGCGGCTGCGGTCCAGCCAGTCGGCCAACTGCGTCTGGTCGACGAAATATTTGAGCAGCCCGCCATCCTTTTCGTAGGATACGAATTTGGTCAGCGCCTTGGCCTCGTTGCGCTTGTCGGCCAGCGTCTGGGCGCCGAGCCGGTCTTCCGAAAACTCCTGCGCCAACAGGAAATAGGCCGGCGCGAAGTCCGCATTGGCGGCGACGAAGGCGTTGAGCTTGTCGAGGCGCTGGGCGTCGTCGAACTGCAGGATATGCACGAGCTTGATCGACAGCGCCTTGCCCTTGTCGGCAAGCGCGCCGAACACCTCGCGGGCGCCGGCCTTGCCGTCCTGCACCCGAAGCAGCGTGGCAAAGCGCGTGTAGGGGTCGATGGCGTCGACATCGAAACCGGCAAAGGCGAGGTAGGAACGCCGCGCATTGAGCATGTCGCCGGACAGCTCGTAGACGCGGGCATTGTGGTAGAACTCGTCCGGCCGCTTCGGTTCGGCGATCGCCCCGCCTTGCGCGGCGAGCGCGGCAAACCCCTTGGCGATGGTGTCGATCGAGGCGGCGATCTGCTGCGTCGTCGCTTGCAGTTTTTCGGTCTGGGCCTGCTGCTGCGCCTGGCCGGCGGCCAGCGTCTCGGTCTGTTTCTTCACCTCTTCGGTGGTCTTTTGCACCTGCGCCGTCTGTTCAGTCTGCTGCTGCTGGGCCGAGGCGATCTCGTCGGTCTTCTTCACCACCGTGTCGGTCGACTGCTTGACCTGTTCGACCGTCTTCTGCGTTTGCGTGACCGTCTGCTCGATCTTGGCCACCTTGGCCGAGACGATGCCCATCGACTGCTGCAGCCCGGCAATGGCCGGCACCAGGCCGGCGATCACCCCATTCTGTGCGTTGGTCTGCTGCTGCAGGCCGTAGACGCCGCCGGCGACCGCTGCAGCACTTGTGGCGAAGATCAAGGCAGGCAGCGCCTTGGCCGCCAGCACCAGCCTGAGCACGATGGCAATGGCGATGATGGCCGCAGCCACTGCGGCGACCAGCGCGATATAGGCGGCGAACGGCGCCAGCGGATTAAGCACGTCGCCAACGGCGCCGCTGATGAAAGCGACGCTGCCGGCCCATTTGCCGGTGCGGCTGAGCGATGCCTTGATAAGCGAAGGTGCCGCGCCCCCGGCCCCGATAGTCGTCATGCCAAGCCCCCAAAGTCGCCAGATACCACGCCCTTCCCACAGGAAACGCAGCCTTGGCAAGGAAAGACACCGGAAACGGGCGTTTTCGCGGCGGCTATCGCAGGCTTGGGTTCCTCGCCCCCGCCAGAGGCGGGGGAGAGGTGGCCGCGAAGCGGCCGGAGAGGGGGCCTTCGTAGGGCGCAGTCCCCTCTCCGTCTCGGCTTCGCCGAGCCACCTCTCCCCACTTTCGTGGGGCGAGGAACCCAAGCTTGCGTAGGCATGACATTCCTGGGTATGAGCGGCATTAACCAAATGGACGCATCAATCGCGTTACGTTAGCTTCGCCTCATCTCAGCAACAGCTTGACCCGAACAGACTTGCCCTTGTCCAACCCCCTTCCGCTCATCCAAAGAGTTTTTGCGGCACTCGCCCTGCTGGTGCTGCTTGCCGGCTGCGCCACGACGCCGCCCGACAGCGTGCTGGCCGTGCCGGCGCCGGCGCAGAAATATGCCGCGATCGTCGTCGACGCCAGGACCGGCAAGCAGCTGTTCGAGGTCAACTCGACGGCGCAGCGCTACCCGGCCTCGCTGACCAAGATGATGACGCTCTATCTGCTGTTCGAGGCGCTGGAGGCCGGCCGCGTCACCAAGGAGACGCAGATTCCGGTGTCGGATCATGCCGCCTCGCAGCCGCCGACCAAGATGCGCTTCCGGCGCGGCGAGAGCATCGACGTCGATTCGGCGATCCGCGCCATCGTCGTTAAATCGGCCAATGACGTGGCGGTGGCGGTCGGCGAATATCTCGGCGGCTCGGAGGAGCAGTTCGCCGCCATGATGACATCCAAGGCGCGCCAGCTCGGCATGACCAGCACCACCTTCCGCAACGCGTCCGGCCTGCCCGACGACAGCCAGATGACCACCGCGCGCGACATGGCGGTGCTCGGCATGGCGCTGCGTCAGCGCTTTCCCCAGCAGTTCCACTATTTCTCCGAAAGCGACTTCATGTTCCGCGGCAGGCTGGTGCGCGGCCACAACGACATGCTCGGCCGCGTGCGCGGCGTCGACGGCATCAAGACCGGCTACATCAGGGCCTCGGGCTTCAACATCGTCACCTCCTACAATGCCGACGGCCGCAATCTGATCGTCGTGGTGATGGGCGCCGACAGTGCCCGCCAGCGCAACGACCACGTCGAAGCGCTGATCCAGCGGAGTTTGTCGCCGACGATGGATGGCGCCAAGACAAGGCTGATGTTCGCCGAGCAGTAGTAGGCGGCAGCGCGATTTGCGCGGGGCGCGCCCGGTGACGGATTGCCCGGTGAGGGCAACTGTGCTACTGTTTGAGGTATGGTGCTGATTTGCGCCAGAGACCCGCCGCAAGGCGGGTTTTTTGTTGCCGTCGCCATCCCCTCCACATCGTCCAGCAGCCTTGCACGCCCCGGTTCCTAGTGCCGTTTTCGGCGATTGGCGGAACCGCCCGTCGCTTCGTCATCCACGGGCGGAGCAAGGAGCGAAGCGACGCGGCGCAGACCCGAGGATCCATGCCGCGACCTCCGAGCGCTGCCGCGGTGCAGAACCTTGCGGGACGCTGGCGGACCCCCCTCTGTCCTGCCGGACATCTCCCCCGCAAGGGGGGAGATTGGCAGCTTCAGCGCTTCGCTCACTCGTCCAACGGTGGAGGTTGGCGAAAGCCGGCATGACAGCCGATCTCCCCCCTTGCGGGGGAGATGGCCGGCAGGCCAGAGGGGGGTGCCTGGGCGCAAACCTACCATCCCT
>NZ_SMYZ01000151.1 GCF_004919685.1 Mesorhizobium norvegicum
GAGGGGGGCGCCGTAGAGCGCTGATGGTGCTCATTCGACACGTGTGACGAACATCTCGCCCAGCACGAACACCTCACCGGTCAAAAGCCGCAGCTCAATCTCGCCGGTCGCGGTGCGGCTCCATTCGGCTTCGCCGTCATCGACCATCTGGCCGATGACGGTCATCACCAGTGATTTCGCGTCAGGGGCGCGCCGGCTGCCGGCAGCTTGGGTCTGGCTGATCGCATCGGTGGTGGGAGACCTTGCCATCGCGCGCATTGCCGGTCCTCGTCAGGCCCGCACCGACCGGTTGGCATTGTCGGACGCCGCCTCACGGTCGAGCAGCGCGCGTTTGCGCTCCGCTCCCCAGGCGTAGCCGGACAGGGCGCCGTCCTTGCGGATCACGCGATGGCAGGGAATGGCGACGGCAAGGCTGTTGGCGGCGCAGGCGGCGGCGATGGCGCGGGTCGCCTTCGGCGCGCCGATGCGCTGCGCGATCTCGGCATAGGAAACCGTGCGGCCGACGGGGATGTCGCGCAAGGCCTGCCAGACGCGTTGCTGGAAGGCGGTGCCGCGCACGTCGAGCGGCAGGTCGAGGCCGAGCGCCGGCGCTTCGACGAAACCGATGACGCGGGCGACCAGCGCCTCATAGTCGCGGTCGCCGCCGATCAGCCGCGCCTTGGGGAAACGGTCCTGGAGGTCGCGCACCAGCGTGTCGGGATCGTCGCCGAGCAGGATCGAGGCGACGCCCTTTTGGCTCGACGCGACCAGGATGGTGCCGAGCGAGGATTCGCCGACAGCGAAGCGGATCTCTTCATGGGCGCCGCCGGCGCGATAGCGCGTCGGCGTCATGCCGAGCATGCCGGTCGATTTCTCGTAAAAACGCCCGCTTGAATTGAAGCCGGCGTCGTAGATCGCCGCTGTGACGCTGGCGCCGTCTTCCAGGCCCTGGCGGACCCGGGCGGCGCGGTGCGCGGCAGCAAAATCCTTTGGCGTCAGCCCGGTGACGGCCTTGAAGACGCGGTGGAAATAGCCGGCGCTGCGGCCGGCGGCATCAGCCAGTTCAGCCAGCGACGGCTCTTCTTCGCTCCGCTCGATCCTGCGGCAGGCAGCGGCGACCATCGCGGCGTTGCCGGCCTCGAGCGACGGACCATCCGGATTGCAGCGCCGGCACGGGCGAAAGCCGGTCGCCCTGGCCTGATCCAGCGTGCCGTGCAGCTGCACATTCCTGGGGTTGGCGCGCCGCGACGGGCAGGAGGGCCGGCAATAGACGCCGGTCGTCGCCACCGAATACCAGAATTCGCCGTCGGCCGCTTTGTCGCGCGCAACGATACGCGCCCAGCGCGGATCATCGGCAACCGGCAGCGGCGCGGATTTCAGATTCTTGGCCAGGGTGATGAACATGACCCCATTGAAGCCGCTGAAAGACGGCCTCGCCACCCGTTTCCTGCCAACTGTCAGGAGGTTGGAAGCAGGATCGATGGCTTTCCCAATCTGGGAAATTCCCTCTTGTTCCCAATTTGGGAAGTTGCTATATCAGGCCATGCAGATCATTGCCAAAAAGGCGCTGAAGGACTTTTGGACCAAACACAATCAGGCTGAAGCTCCTTTGACGGCTTGGTATGTAGCTGTCAGCAATGCCGATTGGAAGACCCCGGCTGACGTCAAGGATGCGTTTGGGGCGACAGTTGATTTCGTCGGCGACAATCGAATCATTTTCGACATCGGCGGCAATAAATACCGCTTGATTGTCCACGTCGCCTACAAGTTTCACCGTGTTCTGATTAAATTCGTCGGGACGCACAAAGAGTATGACAAGATTGATCCGGAGAAGGTGTGATGGAAAATATTCGACCCATTAAGACCGAAGCCGATTACGATTGGGCGATCGCCGAAATCACCAGGTATTTCGAGAATGAGCCGGAGGTCGGCTCTCTCGATGGTGACCGCTTCGACGTTCTCGCAACTTTGATCGAGGCTTATGAGGATAAGCACTATCCGATTGAAGCACCCGATCCCGTTGAAGCTATTCATTCGCACATGCAACTGTTCAACCTGTCGCGAAAGGCTCTGGCCGAGGTGATCGGGTCATCGCCCCGGGCGACCGAGGTGCTGAACAGAAAGCGGGCGCTTACCCTGGATATGGTCTTCAAACTGAACAAGGAATGGAACATTCCCGCCGAAGTCCTCGTGCAACCCTATCACCTTGCAAATGACAGGGGCCGCAAGCGCGCCTAAGCCGTCGCCCGCGGCGCTTGATCACTATCTCCTCGAGCCCTCGTTCCTACGCCGCGCGCTTGGGTTCCACCGCGAACGGGCTGAGTCCGAGCCATGCCTGCATTTTCTTGCCGATGGCCTGGTCGCCGGTCAGGGAAACCTTCGCGCCGGCCTTCTCGACCGTCAGCAACCCCATCCAGATCGCTGTCATCGTGTGCAGGTCGGTCGAGACGTAGAGATCGACGTCGAACCCGGGATCGTACCAGCACAGATCGACCTCGCCGTGCTTCTCGACGATTAGCCACCATGACCGTTTGGACGCCGGTAGGTCCTGATACAGAAATTGTATCACCGTGCGTCCCTCGGGCAGCGGCGAGGGGTTCAAATTGCGCCGCATGTCCCACATCAGCAACGACGGATCGAGGTTCTTCAGCGACAGCCGGGACTCGACCCATTTCTGCCCCCAGAAGCCCATCGCCTCGACGACCGGGCGCAAATCGCGGCCTGCCTCCGTCAGCCGATAGTCGAAGATCCCCTTCTCGCCCTGGACCTCCCCGCGCTCGACGATCCCGGCGATCTCAAGCTCCTTCAGCCGTTGCGACAGAAGGGTTGGCGACATTTTGGGGACGCCGCGGCGCAGGTCGTTGAAGCGGGTCGAACCCGCCACCAATTCACGCATCAGCACCATCGTCCAGCGGGTGCACAGCACCTCGGCGGCCATCGATAGCGGGCAGAACTGTTTGTATCCGTGCTGGGTCATGATCTGTGTCCCTCCCTCGAACTGGGTCGAACATTAGGCCTTCATGAATGAAGCGGCCAGTACGGAAACTGTACTACCCCGGTACAGATCGCGGACTGGTTGGCGAGGGTCCTGCCATGCGAGCCCTTTGGCCGGTTGCACGGGATACCCTGTGCGCCGCAACCAGGAGACTACCATGACCGCCTACGTTATCGCAGACATCAAGATAAACGACCCGCAGTGGGTGCCGGCCTACGCTGCCTCGGTGCACGACCTCGTCCACAAGCATGGCGGCAGATATCTGTCGCGCAGCGGCAATGTGAAAACGCTCGAAGGCAAGCCGCTCGACACCACGCTGATCGCCCTGATGGCGTTCCCGTCGGAAGCGGCGGCCCGCGCCTTCACCAACGATCCGGCCTATGCGCCCTTCGTTTCGGCCCGTCAGGGCGGCAGCGACAGCCGTTTCCAGATGATCGACAACACCGATCTGGCCGGAACTATCCCGTATCTGCCGAAGGGATGATCCTTCCCGGTAGTCGTCACATCGATTTCGGGATCTCCATGCAACAACAGCCACAGCGCTTGCCTGCCGGGCCTCCGTATTTTCGGCGGCCGGCCAGCTGGGCTTTTTCAAGAAGAATGGAATGAAGATGATATCGAACTTTCGCAACAGACTTCTCACGGCCGGGGCCATGCTGGCTGTCTGCACCACCTTCGCACAGGCGCATCAGGAAGCGGCTGCGCCGGCGTCCGGCCCCAATCCGCTGGCCGACAAGGTGCGGGCCGCCAACAGCCGGTTTCTCGACGTCAAGGCCGCTACATCAGAGGGCTATGCGCCCATTCCCTGCGCCAGCGGCATCACCGGCGGCGCCATGGGCATCCACTATGTCAACGGCGGATATCTGAAGGACGACAAGATCGATATCGCCCGGCCTGAAGCGGTGATGTACGAGCCGATGGCTGACGGCACGCTACAACTGGTGGCGGTCGAATACATCACCTCGAAGGGGCCGGCGTCGCTGGACGGACAGCTGTTCAATTTCAACAGCGCGCCCAACCGCTACGGCCTGGGTGAGTTTTACGAACTGCATGTCTGGGCCTGGAAGGGCAATCCGACCGGCACTTTCGCCGACATGAACCCAAAAGTGTCATGCGAACACACGATGGCGCCGAGCCAGTAGTCGGCAAGGCCAGGTGGCGCCAACGCCGCCTGGCACTCTCCCGAAAGGCAGTCGGGGCGAGGTTGCCCCGGCCTCAGCCAGATCAGGTCATGGTGGCGCCGGGTCGGGAAGCGCCAGACCCACGTCGGCGGTGTCCCGGCTCGCTTGCGGCAGAACGAACCGCCCGGTCAGGTACCAGAGCAGGGACACGACAAGGATCGAGAGATAGCCATCCACGGCATAGTGCCAGCCGGTGTAAACCGAGCCGAACAGGATGAAGGCCGCGAAGGACCAGCCGGCGGTTGCCCACCGACGACCGAAGCCGGCCAGGAAAAACGCGTTGAGAGTGACGATGGCGACATGCATGCTTGGCATGGCGGAGATGCCGCCGCCCAGTTCCGGGCGGCCACTCCGGTAGGTTGCAAGCAGATAGTCGGCATAGACATGGACCGAGGTGGCGTAGCGGTTCTGCGCCAGGGCGGTTTGCAGTGCGGCAAACCGGTCACCGCCGTAGAACTGGTCGTGGAACATCGGGCCGGTGGACGACAGCAGGGTCGCAAGAACGGTGCCGCACAGGATCGTGGTCAGCGCGAACGCCCATAGATAGCGCAAGCGGTTGACCGGATTGTTCCAGAAGGCGACGAAGAGCACCGTGCCGAACCATTGCACGAGCCAGCCATATCCATAGCCGGCGAAAATGGCGGCCGAGACCGGTTCGGGAACGACGCTGTGCGCCCATGTCCAGGGATCGACGCCATGCAGCCGAAGATCAAGCTCCGCCAGGGCACGGTCGGCGTAGAACGGCACCGTGTCCGGGATGGCGACCTTCAAGGTGGTGAAGGCGGTGACGCCGAGAAAGAACAGAAGGATGACAGGCGCGGCTGTCAGCCAACGCTGCCTGAGTATGTCGAGGATGAACCTTGTCGGGGTATGTCGGGCAAATGCCAGCCCCGCCAGGCCAAGGCCAGCCGCCAGAAGCGCGGGCAGGAAGAAGGCGAACGGCTCGGCATAGGATTGCGCCAGATGCAGGTAGCGATCCGGCTGCAGGCAAAGAGCGGTCACGGCGTAGGTCAGACACAAGGCAACCAGCAGCCAGCCGCTCCTGGTTGTCGCGATGTCCAGGTCAAGGATTGCAGCTGGGCGGCGATTGTCGCCCAGCTGCCCGGTGTGCTCACTCATGGAAGGACATCCCGCCAGCTGCCCAGAAGATTGTTGTGGGGTATTTCGCGGATGAAATATTACCATCCGGTTACACTTATTTCCAATTAGAATATTAAATATCAGATAGATATAATACATTTTTTGTTGGCAATGATCTGTTTACGAAGATGCTGCGTGGCAACGCGCTGGCATCATTCGGTGCCTTTCGAGGCTTTCAACGTTAGGCTGCCTTGTCATCAGGCTTCGGCTACGGTTGAAACAGGGCCATCGCCTGGGTGGCGATGGCCCTGTTATCAATCGTGCGGCTCGATCAGGCGGCCTTGATCAGGCCGAGCTGGGTGAGGGCGGCGACGCCGTCATCGAGGCCGATCTCCTCGACGATCCTGCCGTCGATCACCTTCAGCACGGTGGTGCCGGTGAAGCGCATGGTGCGGCCGGTGGCGGCCGGCAGCGAGCCGGCGAGGAAGTCGCCGAAGGCCGGGCCGGTATGCGTGCCGCCGCCCTCCCACTGGCCGACGACATAATCGCCCTCGGCAATCAGGTCGGCCGTGGCCCAGAAGTTGAGGTCCGGGAAGGCGGCGCGGAAGTCGGTCATGAAGGCCTTGATGTCGCCGCGGCCGCGGCGCGGCTCGTGCAGCGAGTATTTCAGCAGCATGTCGGGTGCTGCGATGTCGTCGACGACGGACAGATCGCAGGTTTCACCCCAGAAGTCGGTGAACCATCTGACGACGACGGCCTTGTTGTCTTCTTGCTTGGTCATTGGGAGGTCCTTGTTGTGTCGCGCATGCCGTTTTCCCAAAACCGCGGGGCACTTTTGGGCGGCATGCCTTTGCCAGGGATCACCGGTCTTCGCCGATGACCTGGGGCAAGCAGTAGTGCGATCCGGCGGGTGCAAAACTCCGGTTCTTGCCGGCCAATCGAAAGGCGGGGAGGGCGCCGGCGTCCGGACCATGGTGCGATAAACAGACCGGTCGGATTGTTTTTGCCGTGGTTCAGGTCTATCTGATGGACGCGGATGCCGTCACGGCGTCAGCTGCCGTCATTTGCCGCAGGAAGTCGCCATGGACAATGTCTCCCGTTCCGAACGATCCCGAAGCGCCATCATCCAGGCAGCGCTTGCCATCATCGCGCGTGATGGACCGGGGCGGCTGACGCTGGATGCCATCGCCCGCGAGGGTGGCCTGAGCAAGGGTGGCGTGATGCATCAGTTCCGCACCAAGGAAGCCGTGCTGAAGACGCTGCTGGAGAACCAGGTCGAGTTCTTCGAGAACTTCTCCAGGGACTATCTGGCCGCGGCCGGCGCCGACATGAAGGAAACCCAGCTCTCGGCGCAGATCGCGGTGCAACGCAAGGCCATCGCGGAGCCGCATTCGGTCGCCTTCGGCCTGCTCGGCGCTCTGGCGGAGAACCCGGCGCTGCTTTCGGGGCTGCGCGAGACCGATGCCAGGAAGGTCGAGGCCATTCGATCCGAGGCGACCGACCCCGATCTCGCGACGCTTCGCCTGTTCGCGGCCAAGGGCCTGGCCCTGACGACAATGATGGGCATCTGCTCGCTGTCGGATGAGGATCGGGAGCGGCTGTTCGAGCGCCTCCTCGATAATGAACAGTGGCCGGACTCAGCTGCCGCCAAGGACAGCCCAGTTTCGCCCTCAGGCGGCGCTCAAAAATAAAAACCGACTAGACGGTTTGCAAATTAGGTTTTGGCTGCTATACGACACCCAACGCAAGAGCGAGGGGTGCAGGTATGGTTCGGCAGGGGACGAGGTGCGGTGCTGGATGGCCTGCAAGCCGCTGGCAACTGGCCCGGCTGAAGCCCTCCGGCGGGACGTCTCCGGCTCATGGACACATGTCGGCGCGGGTGATGCCCCGCGAGACCCGGCATCGGACGCAACCCCTGATCCCTCGGCCGTTCGCCATATGGCGGCCAGCCGCCTTCCATTTCACGCCGCTGGTGGCAACCGGTCTCGTGCTGTGCGTCGTCGACCTGATGACGGCCCTCATGGCCATGCGGCTTTTCGACCGCCTGCGCGCCGCCGCACCTGATCCCTGGGCGTTGTCGGATTATCGGCCGCAGATGCTGTTGCTTGTGCTGGCGGCGATCCTCACTTTGCTGCCGCTACTTCATCTTGCCTCGAAGGTCTTCGCCCATGCGGCCAGGAGGCCGTCGCGCCGCCATGCCTGTTTGCGCGCCGCGCGCATGGCGCTGTGCGTGCCGGCAAGCCTCTGCCCGGTCACCGTCATCACCCTTTTGCTCACAATAGGACATTGAAAATGCACAAGACCATCCGGACTTCGCTGGAGCGGTTCACCGTTTCACGGAAACGCGGAACCGCTCCCTCTCTTTGTCTTGACGCAATTCCCAAGGGAAAGCGCAATGCGCTTTTCCCGGGAAAACCGCGACGCACTTTTCCTGGAATTGCTCTTGCCATTGCCGGGCTCTGCCTGACCGTCCAAGGCTGCGTCAGCACAGATCCGGTCGCCTATTCGGGGTTGTCGTCATCGGCTGAACTCGCACCCAATCCGCGCGACGCGACCGGGCGGGTCCCCTACAGCTATTCGACCGCGGTCGACTGGGGAAAATACAGCAGCGTCATCGTCGATCCCGTCATCATCTACCGGGGCGGGGACGGGCAGTTCGGCAAGATGCCGGCAAGCGACAGGGCTGCGATCGCCAGCTACATGCAGGCCCGGTTCACCGAAAGGCTGAAGAGCCGGTTCGCGCTCGCCGGCAAGCCGGGGCCGAACACCTTGCGCGTGCGGCTGACGCTGACCGGCGCGAAAGCCAACACGCCGGTTCTTGGCACGCTGTCGCGCTTCGACATTGCCGGCGGCGTCTACAACACCGTGCAGACCGCTCGCGACCGCGAAGGGTCGCTGACCGGCTCCGTCATCTACGCCGTCGAAATCTTCGATGCGCCGACCAATCGCCTGCTGAAGGCGTTCGTCACCAAGCAATATCCGAGCCCGATCAACATCAAGGCCAGCATGGAGCCGCTGGCCGCCGCGCAGGCCGGCATCGACAAGGGCGCGGATGCGCTTGTTGCGCAGCTGAAGTGACACCCGGACCAGAAGGAGCGCCAGGCCATGGAGGCCATTTCAATTGCCTGGTTCTTCATCTGGCAGCTCTGGTTGACGGCTTTGAGTCTGATCGAAGGACATCCGATGCATCGTGTGATTTTTCGTGCAGTCATCCTCATGGCCGCACTGGCCTTGCTCGGCTGCGAGCGAAGCAGCCCCTTCGGCAAGCCCGAACAGCCGGCGAAATCCTCGGCGGAAAGAGTGTGGTCGCCGTGACGGTTCGGCGGGCGCCGCGAATGACTGAACGACGACCGCGCCGCGCGGATCATCTCGTGGCCCCACGCGGTAACTGTTTCTTCTCTGGTTTTGCTGCAGATTGCCTCGCTGCGGGGAATGAGCGAAACAGACGATGGCGCGTCAGGACAAGAAAAATCGCAATGGAACGTTCTGGGCGAAGGCCTTGGAACGCGCTCATCTCGGCGTCTGGGATTGGGATCTTGCGACCGGCGACTGCTTCTATTCCGCGACCTGGGCGCGGATGCTGGGCTACGATGAAGGCGAACTTGCCAGCGCCAGCGACCTGTGGCTGCAACTGACCCATCCCGACGATCGTGAGCGGGCGCTGGCCAGCGGCGATCGCCATATTGCCGGACAGACCGACGCCATCGAGACCGAGCTCAGGCTGAAGCACAAGCAGGGCCACTGGGTGTGGGTGCTCGATCGCGGCGGCATCGTCGAGCGCGACGCGATGGGAAAACCGCTCAGGCTGATGGGCGTGCAGACCGACATCACCAAGCAGAAGGCGGCCGAAGCCGAGCTCGAACAGGTCAATGTGCGCTTCCGCCTGGCGCTCGCCGCCAGCGGCACCGGCATCTGGCACTACGACATCGCCACCAACAAGAGCTATTGGGACGCCCGCACCAGGGACATATTCGGCCTCGTTGCCGACACCGACGAGGTGACGGCCGGCCTCTGGCACAGCTATCTGCACCCAGACGACAAGGAGGCCACCGAGCAGGCTCATCTGCCGCCGCCCGGTTCGGACGGTGTCACGGCCTCGCAATACCGTATCATCCGGCGGGACGGCCAGGTCCGGCATGTTGAATCGCTGGTGCGCTCCATCGCCGGTGCGGGTGCTGCCGGCCAGATCCTCGGCACGGTGCGCGACATCACCGAGGAAAAGCTGCGCGAGCAGGAACTCGCCTATGCCGCCCGTCACGACGCGCTGACCGGCCTGTGGAACCGCTCCGCCTTCGACCGGCTGCTCGCCGACCATATTGCGGCGGGCGCGCCGCTGGCGGTGTTCTATGTCGATCTCGACTACTTCAAGGCGCTCAACGACTTTGCCGGCCACGCCGCCGGCGACCTGGCGCTGAAGAGCGTTGCCGCCGGCATCCGCGCCTGCCTGCCGCCGGCCGCGCACGCGGCGCGGCTGGGCGGTGACGAATTCGCGCTGCTGGTGCCGCATTGCGATGCCGCACAGGCCGAGCGGATCGCCGCCGCGGTGCTCGGCGCGGTGCGCGAGGCCGATCTCGGCCCGGCCGCGTCGACGCGCAAGCTGGCGGCCTCGATCGGCATCGCCTTCATCGATGACGCCAGCACTACGGTGGCCGACGCGCTGGCCTGCGCCGACGACGCCTGCTACGCGGCCAAGGCTGCCGGCCGCAACCGTTTCGCGGTGTTCTCCGCGGCGGCGGAAGCGGGATCGGGCGGGCTGAATGCCGCGCGCGTCGCCGCCGACACCGTCGATGCCATGGAAGACGGAAGGCTGAAATTGTTCGGGCAGGAAATCCATCTGCTGGGCCGGCCCTGGCAGGAAAGCCGCCATGTC
>NZ_SMYZ01000152.1 GCF_004919685.1 Mesorhizobium norvegicum
CATCGAGGGGTGGGCCAGCATCCATTCGATGCCGATGGAACCGGAACCGGCGCCGATGTCCCACAGCAACTCGCCGCGCTTCGGCGCCAGCGCCGACAGGGTCATCGCGCGGATTTCGCGCTTGGTGATCTGGCCGTCATGGTCGAACAGATGATCGGCAAGGCCAACCGTGAGCGGCAGGACGCGCGCATCCGGGCCGGATTCAACTTCGACCGCCAGAACGTTGAGCGGATTGATGTTTTCGAGATCGAAGGCATCGGCGCGCGCCGAGCGCCGGTTCTCGCTTGGCCCGCCCAGTGCCTCCAGAACCGTCAGCCGCGATGCGCCGAAGTCGAGTTCGGTGAGCAGGCGGGCGATCGCCGCAGGGGCTTCGGCATCCGACGTCAGCGCCAGGATGCGTGCGTTTGGCTGCAGCAGCGGCCGGATCAGGTCGAGCGGCCGGCCATGCAGCGAGACGGTCTCGATATCCTGCAGCGCCCAGCCGAGCCGGGCGGCTGCAAGCGAAACGGCTGACGGGGCGGGGATGACATGCATCTCCTGTGGCTTGACCTTGCGGGCGAGGGTGGCGCCGACGCCGTGGAAGAACGGATCGCCGGAAGCGAGCACGCAGACATTCCTGCCGGCAAGGGCGAGCACGTCGCGCATCTCGGCATCGAAAGGAACCGGCCAGGATCGCGCCTCACCCTTGGCAAAGGCAGCGACGAGCGCCAGATGCCGCTTGCCGCCGAAGATGATTTCCGCCTGGGCAATCCGCTGCTTGGCCTCGTCGCCGAGACCCGCTAAACCGTCCTCGCCGATGCCGACGATTGTGAGCCATCGTGAGTTGAGCTTGGTACCGCGCGGACCCTTAGCAGGCATGATGACCCACCGCATTCTGATCCTCGGCGGCACCACCGAAGCGCGGCAACTGGCCGGAAAACTGGCGGCGCGTGCCTCGGTCACTCTGTCGTTGGCCGGGCGCACCGAAAGCCCGGTCGCACAGGGCGTGCCGGTGCGAACCGGAGGATTTGGCGGTGCCGATGGGTTGGCCGCTTACCTGCGGAAAGAGCATATCGATTTGCTGATCGACGCCACGCATCCCTATGCCGCGCAAATCTCGGCCAATGCGGCGCAAGCCGCGCGCGTCGCCGGCGTGCCGATCCTTGCCCTGCGGCGCCCGGGCTGGGAGCCTGTCGAAGGCGACCGCTGGACGCTGGTCGATACGTCTGGCGATGCAGCGCAGGCGCTTGGACGGGCGCCGCGCCGCGTTTTCCTGGCGCTCGGCCGGCAAGAGGTCGCCGCCTTCGAAGCAGCGCCCCAGCACCATTATCTCATTCGCAGCGTCGATCCCGTCGAGCCCAAGCTGGCCGTGCCCGATGCTGTGTATCTGTTGGCCCGTGGCCCGTTTCACGAGGCGGAGGAACGCGCGCTGCTTGAAAAGCATCGCATCGATGTCGTTGTGTCCAAGAACAGCGGCGGCGCGGCGACCTACGGTAAGATTGCCGCGGCGCGGGTGCTTGGCATCGAGGTGGTCATGGTGCGCAGGCCAGCGTTGCCGGATGTTGCCTCGGCTGAAACCGTCGAACAGCTCGCCGCGATGGTCGATCATTTTGTCCGTCCCACCGACGAGCGCGGTGTGTAGACCAGCGCTGGCTTCTCGGCGCGCTTGATGATCCGGGTTTCCGGCGAGCCGATGATGATGCAGGTCGCCATGTCGGCCTTTTCAGCCTCGACTTCGGCCAGCAGAGTGACCTCGATGCGCTCGTCCGGGCGGCCGGCGGCGCGGCCGAAAATCACCGGCGTGGTGCCCGGCAGGATCGCGGCGAGGCATTCGAAGGCGCGGCCGAGCTGCCAGGGGCGGGCCTTGCTGATCGGATTGTAGAGCGCGATGACGAAGCCGGCGCCGGCTGCCGCCAGCAGGCGCAATTCGATCAGTTCCCAGGGCTTCAGATTGTCTGACAGCGAAATGGCGCAGAAATCATGGCCGAGCGGCGCGCCGATGCGGGCGGCGACGGCGAGCATGGCGGTGATGCCGGGCACGACAGCGACATCGACCGCGCGCCATTCGACCGGGCCGGCCTCGATCGCCTCGCAGACGGCCGCTGCCATGGCGAACACGCCGGGATCGCCGCCGGAGACGACAGCGACGTCATGACCCTCGGCGGCTTTGACCAATGCATCCTTGGAGCGGGCGAGTTCCTCGCGGTTGTCGGAAGCGACGCGGGTCTGATCCGGGCGCAGTTCCAGCCGGTCGAGATAAGGCTTGTAGCCGTAGAAGAATTTTGCCTCGGCGACGGCGCGACTGGCTTCCGGCGTGACTTGATCGGCATTGCCGGGGCCGAGGCCGATGACGGTAAGACGGCCGCTCATGCCTGCGCTCCCAAAGTGCCGGGGCGCCCGGACCAGCCGGCCACCAGCACGATGGCGAAGTAGGGCGCCTTGTCGTCCTGCTTGTCGGCAAGCTTCATCGAGACGCTGCCGGCCATGGTGCCGCGCTCGACATAGACGGCGCGTGTCAGCTTGCCGGTCGCTTCCAGCGCCCGCCTGATCTTGGGCAGGTTGCGGCCGACCTTCATGATGACGGCGGCATCGGTATCCGCCAGCCGACGGGTGAGCTCGAATTCGCTCATCGTGCCGGGCAGCACGGTCAGCACGTCGTCACCCTGGACGATCGGAACACCAGTCTGCGACCAGCAGCCGGACATGGCGGTGACGCCGGGAATGACTTCGGTGGGGAAGCGATGGGCGAGGCGCACATGCAGATGCATGTAGGAGCCGTAGAAAAGCGGGTCGCCTTCCGACAGCACGGCAACCATTTTACCTGCCTGGAGGTGCTCGGCGACCTTCTCGGCCGACTCCTCGTAGAAAGCCGTGATCTGCGAGCGGTAGTCGTCGTGTTCCTTGTCGATTTCGGTGGTGACGGGATAGAGCAGCGGCAATTCCGTCATTTCAGGCCGGAACTGCGCTTCGACGATGGCGCGCGCGTTGCTGTTGTTGCCGCGCTTGGCGAAATAGGCCACGACATCGGCCTCGGCCAAGACCCGCGCGGCCTTCAGCGTCAACAGTTCGGGGTCGCCGGGACCTGTGCCGACGCCGACGAGACGACCTTTGAGAAGCGCGTTCACAGGCCGGGCCTCGCCAATGAATTGAGTGCTGCGGCGGTCATGGCGCTGCCGCCAAGTCGGCCACGCACGATCGCGTAGGGAACGCCGTAGGAATTCTCGGCCAGTGCATCCTTGGATTCAGCCGCACCGACGAAACCGACCGGCATGCCGATGATGGCCGCGGGCTTGGGCGCGCCATCGCGCAGTTTTTCCAACAGATAGAACAGTGCTGTCGGTGCATTGCCGATGGCGACCACCGACCCCGCAATGCGCTCGCCCCACAGGTCGATCGCGGCGGCCGAACGGGTGTTGCCAATCTCCCTGGCGATGTCGTGCGTGCGCGGGTCGCGCAAGGTGCAGATCACCTCATTGCCGGCCGGAAGCCGGGCGCGGGTGACGCCATGCGAGACCATTTCCGCATCGCAGAAGATCGGCGCGCCAGCCGCCAAAGCGGTGCGCGCGGCGGCAACGAAATCGGTGGAGAACACAAAATGGCTTGATGCTTCGACCTGGCCGCAGGCGTGGATCATGCGGATGGCGACATCGGCCTCGGCTTCGGAAAAGCGCGACAGATCAGCCTCGGCGCGGATGATGGCGAAGGAGCGCTCGTAGATCGCCGTGCCGTCATGGATATAGTCGTAGGCGGCCATGCTCATTCCTGTCGGTAAGCCTCGGCGATACCGGCCGGCCCGAGCCTTGTCAGGCAAGCGGCGGCGGTTTCGCCTTGATATCGTGTGCTGCGGATCATTGCCGCGACGCGGCCGATGCCGCGCGCGGCGTCATAGCCCGGCCTGTAGCCGGCAGGAAGTGCCTTTGCCGTCGCGTTCACGACAAGTCCGGCTCCGTTTTCGCCGCCGACGATCGTCAGCGCCGCCGGACCGGGGTGGGCGCAGCCCTTGGCGCAGCCGGAAATGTGCAGGGTGAAGTCGAGGATGTCGGCGTTTTCAGCCGCGATCGTCTCGGCGATGTCGCGCGTGGCGATGCGGCCGGAGGCGCAGGCTGGTGTGCCAGGGCACGCGGCGATGCGCGTGCGCGGGTCGGTGGCGGAGGTGACGAAGCCGAGGGTGGCGGCTGTGTGCTGAAGGGTTTGGTTGGCGGCGGTTGGTTGACCAAGGAAAAGCAGGGCGCGGCCTGGGGCGAGGCAGATTTCGGTTGCGCCGAGGGTGAGGGCGGTTTGGGTGAGGGCGATGAGCTTGTCTGCTGGCATGCTGCCGTAGGGGAGAGCGATGCCGAGGGTGAAAGTGTCGCCGGCTAAGGGGAAAAGGCCGATAGGTTTGCGCGAGGCGCCCCCCTCTGTCCTGCCGGACATCTCCCCCACGAGGGGGGAGATTGGCAGTTCGGGCGCCGGCACTCCCTCTGCAGCCGTGGAAATTGGCGAAGGTGAGCGTGAATGAGCAATCTCCCCCCTCGTGGGGGAGATGTCCGGCAGGACAGAGGGGGGCGCCACAGAATGCCAGCTTGCGAGAGAAGCCAATTGCCTCTCCGACAAATCCCTCGCATGCGCTTCGCGGCCTTTCTCGGCAACCATCCTCAGCACGGCAACGGCGACATCGCGCGCTGCGTCTTCATCGACCGTTGCGAATAGGTTCGCACTTTGGCTGTCACCGGTAACGGATACAGCCCACAGGATGCCAGCGCTTGCGCGCACCGCATTCAGCCTGACATCGGCCGTGACCGTGTCCATGACCAACTGCCCACCGCCGTCTACAACCACCGAAACCTTCGGCCCCAGCCGATGCGTCAGCCCGGCCTCTTCGACCGCCGCCCTGATCCGTTCAGCCAGTGGCCGGGGATCGGCAATCTCTTGCGGGTCTATACCGGCCAGCGGCCCGGTCTCGACCGGCACGCCGGTGCGCACGGCGATGCCCAGCGCATCGACCTCTGTCGCCAGCCGCCCCGCGCTGTCCGTCGTCAGGCCGCGTATCTGCAGGCTGCCGCGCGCTGTCACTTCCATGATGCCGTTGCCATGCCGCAAAGCGGATTCGGCTATCCCGATCAAGAGCTTCGGCGACAATCCTCCAGAAGATGGGCCTCCCGCGACCGGGTTGAGCCGCACCAGCAGACCGTCGCCGGTTTGCATCGGGGCGGAGAGTGCCGGACAAGCGCCGCGACGCGAGAAGGCGTTCATGCCGCCACCCCAAGCGCTTCTGCCTCGGCAACCAGGGCTGCGAGATCGTCGTCGATGGAATTGCGCAGGGGATGCCAGAGGCCACGTCGGCGCGCCGACAGGAAGCGTTCGGCGATGATTTTTGCTGCGGCGGGGTTCTCGCGCAGGATGAAGGCGCGGACAGCCGGATCGCCTAGATAGGCATCATGCACGGCTTCGATCAGCGTTCCCGAAATGGCGTGAGTGGTTTCGGCAAAGCCGACCAGCCGGTCGACGGTTTCGGCGAATTCGGAGGCGCCGCGCGGGCCGTGGCGCATCTGTCCGGCGATGAAACGGGCGTTGACGGCGCGGGCACGCACGACACGCGACACGGCCTCGCTGACCGAGCGCGGCTTCGGCTTTTGCGGGTCCGTGGTGTCGAGCACGATGACGTCGGCATTCCTGCCGAGCGCCGCAAGGGCGGCCGAAAAGCCGCCAATGAAGGCGACGTCGGCGGAGCCTTCAAGAATGTCGCGGCCGGGGTCGTCGCCGGTGTGGACGAGAAGATCGGCCTCGGCGATGCGGCCCTCGAAGGCGCCGGGCGCGGAGACGCCTTCGCCCTCCGCGCCGCCATAGGCATGCGATGTGGCGTCGAGATAGGCGCGGCCGATCTCTTCACGCGCGCCCCAGTCACCGGAGGACATGAGATCCTCGACGCCGGCGCCATAGGTGCCGGGCGAGGTGCCGAAAATACGCGGGCTGATCTTGCCGTCAGCGCGGGTTTTGGCCGCGAGCGGGTTTTCCGAATCCTCCTCGTCGCGGGTGGCAACGGCGTTGGCGGCGGCATCGATCAGCGCGATCTGGGTCGGGAACATGTCGCGGAACAGGCCTGAAATGCGCCAAGTGACGTCGACGCGCGGCCGGCCAAGCGCGGCCGGCGGCAGCACTTCGATGCCGGTGATGCGACCGGTCGCCGAATCCCATTGCGGCCGGCAGCCCATCAGCGCCAGGCCTTGAGCGATCTCCTCGCCGCCGGTGCGCAGCGATGCCGAGCCCCAGAGATCGATGACCAGCGAGCGCGGCCAGTCGCCATGCGATTGCATGTAGCCGCGCATGACTTCCTCCGCCGCTGACTTGCCCAGATCATAGGCGGTCGGCGTCGGCATGGTGCGCGGGTCCGACGTGAACAGATTGCGGCCGGTGGGCAGAACGTCGGAACGGCCGCGCGCGGGCGCGCCGGCCGGACCGGCCTTGACGTGGCGGCCATCGAGCGCGGCGAGCAGCGCCGTCTTTTCGGCCGCCGCACTTTGGCGGCGCATGGCGTCGGGCTCATCCTCCGGAGCGCGGCCATAGATATGCAGCCCGTCCTTGATGGCAAAATCCTTGAGGTCGCAGAGCCAGGCGTCGATGCGGCGCAGCGCCTCGTCCGGCGCGTCGGTCCTGGCAACGCCGGCTTCGGTGGCGAGGCCGGTTTTTTGCGCGGTGTCGACGATCAGCTTGGCCAGACGGTCGCGGCGGCGACGGTCAAGCCCGTCGGCCTGGGCATATTCGTCGACCAGCCGCTCGAGCCTGTGCTGGTCCTCATCCAACCCGGCGCCGGTCAATGGTGGAGGCAGATGGCCGAGGGTGACGGCGGCAATGCGCCGCTTGGCCTGTGCAGCCTCGCCGGGGTTGGAGACGATGAAGGGATAGATGACGGGCAGGGGACCGGTGACGATCTCGGGAAAGCAGTTTTCCGAAAGCGCTACCGTCTTGCCCGGCAGCCACTCCAGCGTGCCATGGGCGCCGACATGGACCAGCGCATGAACGCCGAGCGATTTGCGCAGCCACAGGCCGAAGGCGATCAGGGCATGGCGCGGCGGGAGGGTTGGGTCGTGATAGTCGGCGCGGCGGTCGGCGGAGCGGCCACGGTCTGGGGCGAGCGCTACGGTGATGTTGCCGAAGGTCGCGGCGCGGAAGGGGAAGCCTCCGCGCGAGGCGCCCCCCTCTG
>NZ_SMYZ01000153.1 GCF_004919685.1 Mesorhizobium norvegicum
GTGTGCTGGAGGCGATCGGCTTTGGCGGCGAGGAGAATGCCGGCCGCCGGCTGACGGTGCTGCGGGCGATCGACAAGCTGGACAAGCTCGGGCCGGAAGGCGTGAAGCTTCTGCTCGGGCCGGGGCGCTGGGACGGCGGCAAGGAAGGCGAGGGCGATTTCGCCAAGGGCGCCGGGTTGAACAGCGGGCAAGCCGAGGCGGTTCTTCTCGCGACAGCGAGGAATGCACAGGTAGGCCAGGATTCCATGGTCAGTTCGAACGCGACCTATCAGGAAGGTGTTGGCGAACTTGCGACGATCGAAGCCCTGGTCAGGGCGGCGGGATATGGCGAGGACCGTATTGCCATGGACCGCTCGGTCGTGCGTGGTCTCGAATACTACACCGGCCCTGTGTTGGAGGCCGAGCTTCTGGCCGAAATCCCTAATGAGGATGGCCAGATCGTCCGCTTCGGCTCGGTCGGCGGTGGCGGCCGCTATGATGGTCTCGTCTCGCGCTTTCGTGGCGAGCCGGTGCCGGCAACCGGTTTTTCTATCGGCGTCTCCAGGCTGATGACGGCGCTGAAGAACCTCGGCAAGCTCGACGCCTCGGAGGTGATCGCGCCGGTCGTCGTGCTGGTCATGGACAAGGACATCGACAGCCTCGGCCGCTACCAGAAGATGGTGTCGGAACTGCGCGCCGCCGGCATCCGCTCGGNNGCCGGCATGAAGGCGCAGCTCAAATATGCCGACCGGCGCGGCTGCCCGGTTGCAATCATCCAGGGTGGCGACGAACGCGCCAAGGGCGAACTGCAGATCAAGGACCTGATCGAAGGCGCGCGCATGTCGGCCGAGATCACAGACAACGCCGAATGGCGCGCCGCCCGCCCGGCGCAGGTCACGGTGGCAGAGGGCGAGCTGGTCGCCGAGGTGAAGAAGATCCTGGCGGCGCAGGTCGCTGATCGCGCGAAAGGTGGCGCTTGAACACCCCCCTCTNNAGAGGGGGGTGCCTCGCGCCCATCCGATCGATGACCTCCCGCTACCCCGCCATCGCAACCGACATCATCAACCTCTTCGCCACCCGCAACACGCATGCGGTCGAGGTCGCAGTGCTGCAGCCCGCCGACCCGTTCCTCGACATGGCCGGCGAGGATTTGCGCCGCCGCATCTTCCTCACCGAAAGCGAGACGGGCCAGACATTGTGCCTGCGGCCGGAATTCACCATTCCGGTCTGCCTTGACCATATAAGTTCGCAGGCCGGCACGCCGCGCCGCTATTCCTATCTCGGCGAGGTGTTTCGCCAGCGCCGCGAAGGCGGCAACGAGTTTTTCCAGGCCGGCATCGAGGATCTCGGCGATCGCGACACCGCTGAAGCCGATGCCCGCTCGCTGGCCGACGCGCACGCGCTGCTGTCGCTGGTGCTGCCCGGCCAGGCCTTGGCAATCACGCTCGGCGACCAGACCATTTTCGAGGCTGTGCTGGCCGCCCTTGGCCTGCCGCGCGGCTGGCGCATGCGCCTTGCCCGCGCTTTCGGCTCGGCACCGATGCTTGAGGCGGCACTCGCCGATCTCGCCAACCCGCCGCGCAACAGCCAGCTCTCCGGCCCGGTCGCCGCTCTTGTCCTTGATGGTGATCTGGAAGGTCTTTCCGCCCACATCGCCGGCGGCATGGAAGAGGCGGGCCTTTCGGCCTCCGCCGGACGCGCGCCGTCCGACATTGCCCGGCGGCTGATCGAGAAGGCCGAATTGCGCAGCGTGCGGCTGTCGAACGAGGCCTTCGCGGCGCTGAAGGGTTTTCTGGCGATCGACGTGCCGCTCGATGGCGCGGCCCAGGCGCTGGCGACCTTCGCCACCGGTGCCGGGCTTTCGCTTGATACCGCATTGGAGAAATTCGCTGCCCGCGCCAAGGCGATCGAAGCGCACGGCCTGCCGGTCGGAACAATCCGTTACGACGCCGCCTTCGGCCGCCCGCTCGATTACTACACCGGTCTGGTTTTCGAAATCGCGGCTGACAATGGCGACCGGCCGTTGGCCGGTGGCGGCCGTTATGACCGGCTGCTGACCCTGCTCGGCGCGAAGACGCCGATCCCCGGCGTCGGCTTTTCCGTCTGGCTCGACCGCATCGAGGCGTTGCGGGAGACGGCGCCATGATCACGCTGGCGGTTCCGTCGAAAGGCCGGCTGAAGGAACAGGCGCTCGAAGTGCTGGCCAAAGCCGGACTCGCCGTCAGCCTGCCCGGCGACGAGCGCAAGTACCACGCCCGCGTCGAGGGCCTGGACAATGTCGAAGTGGTGTTCCTGTCGGCTTCCGAGATTGCAGGCGAGATCGGCCAGGGCGCGGTCGATCTCGGCATCACCGGCGAAGACCTGGTGCGTGAAAACCTCGCCGACTGGGAAGCGCGCGCTGAAATCGTTGCCCATCTTGGCTTCGGCAATGCCGATGTCGTGGTGGCCGTGCCCGACATCTGGCTCGACGTCGACACCATGGCCGATCTCGACGACGTCGCCGCCGATTTTCGCCAACGTCACGGCAGGCGGCTGCGCATTGCCACCAAATACTGGCGATTGACCCAGCAATTCTTCTCCCAAAAACACGGCATCCAGGTCTACCGCATCGTCGAGAGTCTCGGTGCCACCGAAGGCGCGCCAGCGGCCGGGCTGGCCGATGTCATCGTCGACATCACCACGTCAGGCTCGACGCTGCGCGCCAATCATCTCAAGGTGCTCGGCGACGGCCTCGTCCTGCGCTCGCAGGCCTGTCTGGTGGCGTCGAAGAAAGATCGTTCCGCCGCGGATGAAGCCATATTGCGCGACATCGCCGCAAAAATGAGCGCCCTCCCTCCCCCTTGAGGGGAGGGTGCCTCGCGAAGCGAGGCGGGTGGGGTCGCCCCACGTCGAGCACTGCCGCAATGACCCCACCCGTCCATCCGCCTTCGGCGGCTGTCCACCCTCCCCTTAAGGGGGAGGGGATCGTCCAGTACCATCGGCGGGATTTCCTCCATCCCGGCAGGCTGATAGGCTCGGCCAGTCCCGGGAGGAGAGAGCGATGCCAGTCAATCTCGACGAGCTGAAGAACGCCACCAATTTGCGCGGCCGCGGAGCGCGCAATGGCGGCACCTTCGTCGCACCCGTCGACGGCAAGGCGCATGTCTCGGGTGAGCGCAGCGTGCCGCTGCTCAACAAGACAATTCCCGCGCTGTTTTCCGACACCGCCAGCAAATATGCCACGCAAGACGCCGCCGTCTTCGTCGACCAGGACAAGCGCTTCACCTGGAGCGAACTGTCGGACACGGTGGATGCGCTGGCCGCCGGTTTCCTGGCGCTGGGCCTCGAAAAAGGCGACCGCGTCGGCATCTGGTCGCCCAACCGCTGGGAATGGCTGGTGACGCAATTCGCCACTGCCCGCATCGGCTTGATCTTGGTCAACATCAATCCGACCTATCGGCTGACCGAACTCGAATACGCCTTGAACAAGGTCGGCTGCAAGGCGCTGGTCACGGCGGCCAAATTCAAAACATCAGATTACCTCGGCATGATCGAGACGCTGGCGCCGGAGATCGCGAAGGCCACGCCGGGCAAGCTCAAGGCGCAAAAATTGCCGGCGCTGAAGATCGTCATCCGCATGGGCGACGAGAACTCGCCCGGCATGTTCAATTTCGGTGATGTGCTGGCCATGGCCGGCCGCGACGAGCATGACAGCCTCGACCGCATCTCGGAGGGGCTGAAGCCCGGCGAGGCCATCAACATCCAGTTCACGTCAGGCACGACAGGGGCGCCGAAGGGCGCGACGCTGACCCACAACAACATCGTCAACAACGGCAATTTCGTCACCTCGGCGATCAAGCTGACCGTCGACGACCGGCTCTGCATTCCGGTGCCGCTCTATCACTGCTTCGGCATGTCGATGGGCACGATGGGCTGCGTCTCGAAAGGCGCCACCATGGTATTCCCAGGCGAGGGGTTCGACCCCGGCGCCACGCTGAAGGCAGTGGCTCAGGAACGCTGCACCGGGCTCTATGGCGTGCCGACCATGTTCGTCGCGCTGCTCGATCATCCAGACTTCCAGTCCTTCGATCTCTCCAGCCTGCGCACCGGCATCATGGCCGGCTCGCCCTGCCCGATCGAGGTGATGAAGAAGGTGGTGTCGCTGATGCATATGGAAGAGGTGACCATCGCCTATGGCATGACCGAAACCAGCCCGGTCTCGTTCCAGAGCGGCGTCGACGACCCGTTGGAAAAGCGCGTCTCGACGGTCGGACGCATCCACCCGCATGTCGAGGTCAAGGCGGTCGATGCCGATGGCGCCACCGTCGCCGTTGGCGCGCCGGGCGAGCTTTGCACGCGCGGCTATTCGGTGATGAAGGGCTATTGGGACGACGAGGAGAAGACCCGAGAGGCGATAGACACCGACGGCTGGATGCACACCGGCGACCTCGCCACCATCGACGCCGAGGGCTATTGCAACATCGTCGGCCGGGTCAAGGACATGGTCATCCGCGGCGGCGAGAACGTCTACCCGCGCGAGGTCGAGGAATTCCTCTACCGCCACCCCAAGGTCAAGGAAGTGCAGGTGTTCGGCATTCCCGACGCCAAATATGGTGAGGAGCTGTGCGCTTGGATTGTGCTCAAGCCCGGCCAGATCGTCACCGAGCAGGAAATTAAAAACTTCTGCGCCGGCCAGATCGCTCACTACAAAATCCCCCGCCACATCCGCTTCCGCAGCGAATTGCCGATGACGGTGACCGGCAAGCCGCAGAAATTCCTGATGCGCAATGCGATGGTCGAGGAATTGGGATTGGTGACGCAGAAGACTGCGTGAGGGCAGGGCGCGTCGACTTATCGGCTTCGCGCCAGAAGTCGACGCCTCACGCTTCGGATTTGAGGTGATCGATGAAGGCGCGTAGCTTCGGCAGGATCTGGCGCTTGCCGGGATGATAGAGGAAGACGCCCGGCGTCGTGGCAGCGACGCCATCCAGCACCGATTTGAGTTTTCCTGCTGCTATGGGGGCTTCGGCGACAGGTCGAGGCGTCTGTGCCAGCCCAATCCCTTGCATCGCGGCCCCCAGCAACGTCGGGTAGTCGTGCGCGATCAGCGGGCCTGAGACCATCGCTTCGATCTCCCCGTTGCCGTCGACGAAGGACCAGGGCGCGATGGCGCCGTTCGAACGGCGCAAGCGCAAGCAAGCGTGGTGGCGCAAATCCTCAACACGCTCGGGGTAGCCATGGCGCTCGAGATAGTCCGGGCTGCCGACGACCACGAACGGGAACGACGGCGTCAGCCGCACAGCGACCATGTCGGGCGCTATGAACTGGCCAAGGCGGATGCCGGCATCGAACCCGCCGGCCGCGAGATCGACCATCTCGTCGCTCGCGGCGATCTCCAGTTCGATCTCGGGATAGGCCTGGCAGAACGACGCGATCACCGGCTCCAGGATCAACGGCACGACGGCGCGGGGTACGGACAGGCGCAGCAGCCCGGTCGGCCGTTGGCCGACATCGCGCGCTGCCTCGCCTGCCGCGACGAGTTCCTCGAAGGCAGGGCCTGCACGATCGAGGAACCGCTGGCCAGCCTCGGTCAAACCGACGCTCCGCGTCGTGCGGACGAACAGCGCCGCACCCATGCGGGCCTCCAGCGTGCGCACCGCCTGGCTCACGGCGGACGGCGTCACGCCGAGATCGGCGGCGGCGCGGCGGAAGTTGCGGCGCCTGGCGACGGCCAGGAACACCTCGACGCCCTCCAGCGCACCGTGCCGGACTGTGTAGTTCTGCTTCATAGGTTGTTGTGATTACAGCGGATAGTCGAACTATGGAAGTGGGCTTAGAGGTAACCGACTGAAGCTGAGGCGCGTGAACCAGCTTCTGACAGGAGGCCAAATGTCCACGGAAATGCTGTTCCAAACTCATCTCGTTCTAGTGTCCTGATTCCGAAGTTTGAGCCATTTCGGTTTGGTGTTGTGCGACTTGAAGCGTAGCCAGACAGAAGCGCTTGATGGTGTTGAGGATATCGTCGGCCGACTTGGTCCATCTGAAGGGCTTTGGATCGGCATTGACGGCTTCGATGTAAGTTTTGATTGCCGCTTCCAGCTCC
>NZ_SMYZ01000154.1 GCF_004919685.1 Mesorhizobium norvegicum
TTGACGATTGGTCGTCTCCAGACGAGTTGTGCCCCTTCATTTGTCTCAAGCCATTGCCCCGCTGACGGCTTCTATACCGCGCCCTTAGTGCCTAAGAATTTTGCTCAGAAAAGCCCGGCTGCGGTCGGTCTTCGGATGCGAGAAGAATTCTTCCGGCGTACCGCTTTCGACGATGGCGCCTGCATCCATGAACACCACGCGCTGGGCGACCTTGCGGGCAAAGCCCATCTCATGCGTCACCACCATCATGGTCATGCCTTCCTCGGCGACCGCCACCATGACGTCGAGCACTTCGGAAATCATCTCGGGGTCGAGTGCCGAGGTCGGCTCGTCGAACAGCATGATCTTGGGCCGCATGCCGAGGCAACGCGCGATCGCCACGCGCTGCTGCTGGCCGCCGGAGAGCTGCGCGGGATAGGCATTGACCTTGTCGGCGAGGCCAACCTTGGCCAGCAATTCGCGGCCGGCCTTTTCGGCTTCAGCGCGAGGGATCTTACGGACATGGATGGGGGCGAGCGTGACGTTCTCGAGTGCGGTCTTGTGCGGATAGAGGTTGAACGACTGGAAGACGAAGCCGATCTCGGTGCGCAGTTGCGTCATGTTGGTGGCGGGGTTGCCGAGGCGCTGGCCGTCGACGACGAGATCGCCGTCCTTAATCGCCTCCAGGCCGTTGACGCAGCGGATCAGCGTGCTCTTGCCCGAACCGCTCGGGCCGCAGACGACGACCACTTCGCGCGGCTCGACGCTGAGCGTGATGTCCTTCAGCACGTTGAGCGAGCCGAACCATTTGTTGACGCCGCGAAAGTCGATCATGCCGGTTTTGGTCAGGTTTGGTTTGGTCATAGCTGCCGGACCTTTGGGGTTCGATGTCACAACTGCACCTCGCCATGCGCTGCACCCATGCGGCGTTCGAGCCGGCGGGCCAGCATGATCAGGGGATAGCAGACGATGAAATAGCCGACGCCGACAAGGAAGAAGACCAAGAGGCCGTTGGGCACACGCTGCACCACCAGCCAGCCGACGCGGGTGAGGTCGGTCAGCCCGATGGCCGAAACGACGGAAGAATCCTTGATCAGCAGCACATATTGCCCGACCAGCGGCGGCAGCACGATGCGCATCGCCTGCGGCAGCACCACCTGGCGCATGCGCTGCCAGCGCGACAGGCCGGACGCCAGTGCTGCCTCGACCTGGCCTGTCGGCACCGAGCGGATGCCGGCGGCGACGATCTCGCAGATGAAGCAGGCGGCCAGATTGGTCAATGCGATGATGCCGGCGGTGAAGGCGTCGAGTTCGATGCCGAATTCCGGTAGGATGAAGAAGATCAGGAAGATCTGCACCAGGAACGGCGTGCCGCGGATCAGGTCGACCCAGGCGTCGATGACACCTGATATCAGCTGGTTGCCGCCGGTGCGCAGGATGCCGAGGCCGAAGCCGAGCAGGGTGCCGAGCACCAGGCTGATCAGCGACAGCACCACGGTCATGCCGAGGCCGCGCAGGGCCAGCGGACAGGAGCCGGCGAGGCTTTGCAGCTGTTGCCAGATCATGTCCGTGCCCCCGCCGTGCCGAGCCAGCGGCTGGAGACGCCAGCCAGTCCCTTCAGGCCGTAATAGAGCAGCAGATAGAAGGCGGCGATGGTGAGGAAACCTTCCGCCGGCATGAAGCGGTCGGAGGCGAGCAACTGGCCGGCGCGGGTCAGTTCGGAAACCGAGATCAGCGACAGAAGGGCGGAATCCTTGACCAGCACGATCGCCTGGCCGAGCAGCGGCGGGATCGTCACCTTGAAGGCTTGCGGCAGGACGACCAGCCGCATGCGATGGACATAGGTCATGCCCGAGGCGACGCTGGCTTCGACCTGGCCGCGCGGGATCGACAGGATGCCGGCGCGGATGATTTCGGCGATATAGGCGCCGCTGTTCAGCGACAATGCCAGGATGCCGACGACCAGCTCCGGCAGCACGAAGCCGAGCCGGGGCAGGCCGAAATAGAGGAAATAGAGCTGCGCCAGCAAAGGTGTGGCGCGCACGGCATCGATATAGGCCTTGGCCGGCACGCGAAACAGCCAGCCGCGTTGCAGGTTCATGGCGCACAGCACGATGCCGACGACGAGCGCGCCGACAAAGGACAGCGCCGACAGCCAGACGGTCGTGATCAGGCCTTGCCCGAACAGAGGCAGGTATTCGACGATCGTGCGGAAACTGAAATTTTCGAGCATCGTTGGGTGTATTCCCCAGAGCGAAGTCTATCCGTGACTGCAGGGTGTTGGACGGAACCGCGCCAGTCTGGCGCGGTTCCGTCCGAACGAAGTGCTGCTTAGTGATCCTTCTTCCAGGCGTCGGAATTGACCCAGTAGTCGAGGTTCTTCTGCAGGCGGCCGTCGATGCTGACCTGGTTGAGGAACAGATTCATCCAGACCAGCAAGTCCGGCTCGTCATAGCGCGTGGCGAAGGCAAGCGGCTCCTTCGACAGGAGGTCCGGCATGATGGTGAAGCTGCCGGCCGGATAGGCTGTCGACTGGCCCTTGACCGCCGAGACGTCGTTGACGCCGCAATCGGCCTGGCCATTGTTGACGGCGTCAAGCAGCAGCGGACCGCCGCCCTTGTAGCTCTTGATGTCGGCATCGGGGAAGGCGGTCTTGGCCTCCTTTTCGCCGGTGGCGCCGAGCAGCACGGCGATCTTGGTGCCCTTGGCCTTGCAGTCCTCGGTGGTCTTGAACTTGCTGTCGGCCTTGGTGAAGACGGTGCTGCCCGTGTACATGTAAGGCGTGGTGAAGGCGACCTTCATGCCGCGCGCCAGCGTCGGCGTCATGTCGGCGACCAGAAGATCGGCCTTGCCCGACAGCAGCGCCGGGATCAGGCCATCCCAGTCGAAGTCGAGGAAGGTGATCTTGACGCCCATTTCCTTGGCCATCAGCTCGGCCAGTTCAACCGAGCTGCCGGTGCGTTCGCCATTGGCGCCGACCAGCGAGAAGGGGGGGCCTTGGGTCTGCACGGCGACGCGCAGTTCGCCGCGCTTGGTGATGTCGTCCAGCGTTCCGGCACTGGCCGCAGTGGTGAGCCCGGCGAGCGCAAGTCCGGCGATGAAAAGTCTGGCAATCTTCATTTCGGTATTCCTCCTTGTTTTATTGTTCCACGTTGTTTTTCACCCCTGGGGGTGCTTTTTGAGCGGCAGCGCCGTTGCCGGCGGCAGCCACCGTTCGAAAATCCTCAGTCCCAGGCCACCGTCTCGGCGATCGTGATGCCGCGCCTGGCCAGTTCGTCGAAGAAGCTGATATCGGGCACATCGAGCAACGGGTTGAGCAGGCCGGGTTTGGTGATCTCGCCGCGCGCCAGCATCTGCGCCACGATGCTGGCGGGATAGCCGACGCCGAGGCTCATGCCGAACAGGCCCGAAACCAGGTCGCGCTCGATGATCAGGTCCGACGTCACCGTCTTGGCGCGGCCGCCTTCGAGGCCGGAAAAGACATTGCGCATCACGCACAGGTCCTTTTCGCCGGGGCCATACTGCAATTGCGGGCCGAGCAGCCGGCCGAGGAATTCGCGCGGGCTGTTGCCGGTGCCAGGCACCTTGTCTTCGGAGAGGAAGCCGAGCTCCTTCAGCGGCGCCCAGAAGGCCGACCATCCCGGCCAGCGCAGCGTGTAGCGGCCGGAGCGGCGCAGCCCCCTGGCGGCGTCCAGCATCTCGACATAGTGCAGTGCATCGCCATTTGGGAAGGCTTCCAGTTTGCCGAGGCCCGCGACCTCGATCTCATGGATGAAAGGGTTGTCGTGCTGCTGGCCGGCCGGCACCGCGACGCGTTTTCCGTCCTCGATCATCACGCTGTCGCGGTTCTGGCTGACCAGGACCATGTCGAAATTCCAGCTCACCTTGTAGCAAAGCGGCTTTGCCATCGCCTTCGGCTCGGGGATGCCGCCGCAATAGGAATCGATCGAAGAAATCGAAGAGAACTGCCTGGCGGCGCGCGCGTAGAGCACGAGGTCGATGCCGGGATCGAGCCCGCATTCGGTCATGATCGAGACGCCGGCCTGTTTAGCGGCCGGCGCCAGGTCGGCGATCGACTTGGCGTAGTTGGTGGTGACCAGTGGCGTGCGCGTGGCGATCGCGGCCTGCACCGCCTCGCGCATCAGCGGCTGCGGCAACAGGTCGATGACGGCGTCGACATGATCAAGCACAGTGGCCAGCGCCGGGCCGATCGCGCCCTCGGGTACGACGAAGCGCACGCGGGCAAGGTCGGTCAGGCCGGCAAGCCGAGCCGGGCCATCCGCTGCGGTGTCGACGCAAACCACTTGCTCGACGCCGTCGCTGGCGACCAGGTCGGCGATTGCCGCCCGGCCTTGCAGGCCGAGGCCGCCAAGAACCGCGATCTTCATGCCGGCTCCTTGCGGTCGTCCGACCAGCAGCCTTCCGGCAGGCTGACCCATTTGTTGCAGGACGCCATGACGACGAAGGTCTCGCTGCGCACGACTTCGCCCGGCTCGCCGGCGCCGGGGATCAGCTCGCTGGTGACGCGGTAGAGATCGGCGACGTCACCGGCCACCGTCACGTCGACGATGATGTCGAAACGGCCGGTGACCACCGAAGCGGAATTGACGAAGGGCAGTTCGGAAATCCGCTGCGCCAGCTCGCGGGCCCGGCCGCGCCCCTGGGCATTGATGCCGACAATGGCCGAGATCAGCTCGGGGCGCTCGGTCAGGTTCAGCAGGCCGACGATCTTGAGCAGGTTGCGGTCGAGCAGGTTGCGCAGGCGCGTGCGCACCGTCGGCACCGAAATCGCCAATATCTCGGCGATGCGGTTGATGCCCGGCTGTGCATCCTGCGACAGCTGTTTGACCAGCCGCCGATCGGTCAGATCGAGATGTTCCCGCAAAGGCCAGTCTTTCATAAAAGGAAAAAACTTCGGCAATTTTTTTGCCAATATGCAAACAAGCTACGTCACGAATATTTGAAAAGCAAGGCCATGATTCAGCGCTCATGGGGATGCCGGGGCTGGCCGGCTCAGCCTTGCGGTTGCTCGCCCGGCTTCAGACCAGCGCCGCCGCCAGCAGTTTTGCCTGCGGCGTCAGCTCGTCGAAGCGGCGGGCGCAGAGGTTGAGCTGGCGCGTCGCCCAGTCGTCGGTCAGCCGCAGTGTGCGCAGCGTCCGCGCTGAGCGGCGGGCGGCACTTTCCGGCACGATGGCGATGCCCGCGCCTTGGGCGACCAGCCGGCAGACATTGTCGAGGCCAGGCACCCGGATGCGGACATGCAGATGGCCGCCGAGACGGGCTGCCTGACGGGTGATGTGCTCCTGCAGCGCATGGCCGGTGCTGAGGCCGACGAAGGATTCGCCGAGAATTTCGGTGAGGTTGACGGTGCGCAGGCCTTCGAGGCCCGGCCAGTTGCGCGGGGCGATCACGACCAGCCGGTCGATGAAGAACGGTTTCTGCTCGAGATGCGACAGGCCGGCCCATGTCGCGGCGATGCCGAGATCGGCCGCACCGCTGGCCACGGCTTCCGCGATCTCATGGCTGGGCCGCTCGTCGAGGTCGATGTCGATCCGGGGGTGCGCGACAAGGAAGGTGGGCAGGATGTCGCGGAGCAGCTCGACTGTGGCGGCGGTGTTGGCCATCAGCCGCACGCGAGAGCGCAGGCCGGCGGCATAGGCGGCGAGATCGCCGGCCATCGCCTCGATCTGGTTCTGCACCGCCCTTGCATGATGCAGCAGCGCCTGTCCGGCGGCCGTCGGCACCACGCCACGGCGGCGGCGCTCCAGCAGCGGCGCGCCGAGCCGCTCCTCCATGCCCTTGATGCGGGCGCTGGCCGAGGCCAGGGCCAGCCCGGCAAGCTCGGCGCCATGGGTGATGCTGCCGCGTTCGGCCACCAGCAGGAACAGGCGGAGATCGACCAGATCGAAGCGCATTCTTTGCTCCTGTGAACATTCGGCGCCTGGGGAGGCGGTCGGCTCTCCAGCCTTCGTTCTGGCCGAAGGCTGGCAGCGCAACTTCCACATTGTGATCGGCCGGGATGTTCGTCAAATAGTTTTGCGTGGAGATTTGTGATGAGCGAACGAACATCAGGCCGGCTCGGCATCCTCGAAAGCACAGCGATCGTGTTGGCCATTGCCGTGGCTTGCCTTGCCATGGTGCGGGCGGAGCCTGGCCTGCGGGGGTGCGCGGCGACGGTCGCTTCCGTCGTTCGCGAGGCTGGCGCGGCAGCGAAACCCACACCCGAAGCCGACGCAGCCGACATGCTGCTGCATGACTGATCCGGCCGCTACGGTGCCACCATGCTAAGCGCCGGCGTCATCGCCTGGATCGGCGCCGTCTTCCTCGCCGCCGGTTTCGTCAAGGGCGTCGTCGGCATGGGGCTGCCGCCCGTGGCGATGGGGCTTTTGGCGGTGACGACGCCGCCGGCGCAGGCCGCCGCTTTGCTGTTGATCCCGTCGCTGGTCACCAATCTCTGGCAATTGCTGACCGGGCCGTCCTTCGGCGCCCTGTGCAAACGGCTGTGGACGATGATGGCTGGTGTGATGCTCGGCACCATCGCCGGCGCCGGCCTGCTGACCGGCGTGCATACGGGCGCGGCCTCGGCGGGGCTGGGAGTGGCGCTGGTGCTCTATGCTGTCCTCGGTCTCGCCAGGGCCGGCTTCACCACGCCGGCGCGCCACGAGGCCCTGATGTCACCGCTGGTCGGCGTGGCGACCGGGCTGGTCACCGGCGCCACCGGCGTCTTCGTCATCCCGGCGGTGCCCTATCTGCAATCGCTGCGGCTCGGCAAGGAAGACCTGATCCAGGCGCTCGGCCTGTCCTTCACCGTGTCGACGGCAGCGCTGGCCATCGGGCTGTTCAGGACCGGCGCCCTGGCATCGCCGACGGCGCAACTGGCGGGGTCGATCCTGGCGTTGGCGCCGGCGCTGACCGGCATGTTCGCCGGCCAAGCGCTGCGCCAGAAGATGAGCGTCGAGACCTTCCGGACGGTGTTCTTCGCCGGGCTGCTGGCGCTGGGGGTGTATCTCTCGGCAGACGGTATTCTATAGCTTGCGGCAGGCGTTCAGATCGCAGCTATCGCCTTGGCGATCGCCGCGAAAGGCAGGACCAAGGATAACGGCGCGTCATCGAGACGGACCGCACCGTAACCCTCATACCAGTGTGCGGCTTGGTCACCTTTGGCATCGATAAGCAAGGCAACGCCGCCGACTTCCTCCGCGACTGCCATGCAGCGCCTTCCGGCGGCGAGCAGCAAACCGCCGCCGAGGCCGCGGCCTTGTATCGTACGATCCACTGCGAGCCGACCTAGACGGTAGACCGGCACGTCATACCGGCCAAGGCCGCGTCTGGCGATTGCCGGGGTCCGGGCAAAGTCGATCGAGGCCGGGCTGAGAGAATAGAACCCGAGAATGTGCGAAGGATCTTGCGCCGGCACGGCGACGAAAGTTTTCGCGCCACCGCTTTCATGGCTTTGACGCGCGAAGCGTTGCAAATAGGTGTTGAGGTCCGCGTCGCCACAGTCGAAGGCGGCACGGTTATGCTGTTTACCGATCGGCACTTCCTGCCACGTGACGGAGTTCACGCGAGGGTCTGACCGGCCTTGGCGGCGCGGATAAGACGGTTGGTCGGGGAGGGCGGGTTTTCAAGCAGGTCGAGGATGCGCAGGCTGTCCCGTTCCGACAGCGCAAGATGTTCGGCTCGTTCGATCGCAGCCTGGGCGTCACGCAGTGCGGAGCGCGTAACGAACTCGGTCAGGCCGACATTCGACAAGGCCGCCGCACGTGCGATCACGGCTTTCGCTTCGGGTGGAATCCGGAAATCAATTCGACCGTTGTCACTGACGTTGCGGGGCATAGGTATCTCCTTTGCCCTTAATTATACAGTACGGATTGAATCCGTACAACATGAATCCCCTCGCATTGACCTTACGGGCATATGACGAGCGCGCCGGGTCAATCCATTACCGCACCACCAGCACGGGGATAGCGGTGTAGGACAGCACTTCCGCCGTCTGGCTGCCGAGAAGCAGCTTGCCCAGTCCGCGGCGGCCATGCGAGGCCATGACGATCAGGTCGCAGCCCAGGGCCTGCGACAGCTCCAGGATGGCTTCGGCGGGCCGCTTGTCCTCGACATGCACGACCTCCGCGGAGACGCCGGCGGCGTCCGCCGATGCCTTGCTCTTGTCGAGAACCTCCTTAGCGTATTTGCGCGCTTCTTCCTGATAGGCGGCGAGTTCATCGCCGGCGGCATAGCCGGCCATGGCGCCGCCCCAGGCGAAGATCGGGAATTGTTCGGAGACGGTGATGAAAGTAACCGAGGCGCCGAGGCCCTTGGCCAGCGTCAGGCCGTGGGCAACGCCCTTGTCGGCCAGTTCCGATCCGTCCGTGGCAATGAGCAAATGTTTGTACATGATGACGTGACCTGTTGTGCAAGGGCCAATGCCCTTGAGGGCGGGGAGCCTTGTGGAGGCTAAGCTTGATATAGTTGCGGCATCGGGCCGATCACAGGGCCAACTCGGCGCGGATCAAGGCCAGCCGACCACGCAGTTTTGTACCAAGCGGATTCCCCTTTGCCGCATCGTCGCTTAAGGTGCCAGCGACAGCGAAAGGCATCCCATGAGCAGCGCGTATCCCCAAATCCATCTGGTCCGGCATGGCGAGACGGTGTGGAGCCTTTCGGGGCAGCACACCGGCCGCACCGACATGCCGTTGACGCCGGCCGGCGAGGCCGCCGCGCGGGGTGTCGCCGAGCGGCTCAAGGGCCTGTCGTTTTCGGCCGTGTGGTCGAGCCCGTCGCAGCGCGCCTACAACACCAGCGTGCTGGCCGGCTTCGGCGCGCAGAGCGTCAAGAAGGACGATCTGCAGGAATGGGACTACGGCGCCTATGAGGGGCTGACGACAAAACAGATCCTAGCCGAGCGGCCCGGCTGGAATGTGTTCCGCGATGGTTGCCCGAAGGGCGAGATGGCGGCCGATGTCGGCGCGCGGGCGGATGCGATCGTCAGACAGCTTCGTGAAGCTGGCGGCTCGATCCTGGTGTTTTCCAGCGCACATTTTCTGCGCGTGCTGGCGGCGCGCTGGATCGGCCTGCCGCCCGAAGGCGGCGCGCTGTTCGTGCTGGATACGGCCAGCATCAGCGTGCTCGGCTACGAGCATGACCTGAGCGAGCCGGTCATTCGGAAATGGAACCAGAAATAGGGCGGCTTCGGCCAGCAGCGCCGCTTCCACTCTATCTGTCGAATTTCCTGATCGCCTCGGCGGTCACCGGCGTGAAGAAATTCACCAGATTGCCATCCGGGTCGCGGAACAGCAGCGAGCGATTGCCCCAGGGCATGGTGGTCGGCTTCTGCACCGTAACATCCCTGAGGAGGTCCGAGAGCCTGGCGAATTCCGCATCGACGTCGCCGACGCGGAACTCGATGATGGCCGTGTGGTTGTCGGCGGGGCGGGCGATGTCGCCGCCGAACAGCATCAAGGTGCGCGTGCTGCCGATCGCCAGCGTGCAGGCCGGTGTCGCCAGTTCGGCGAAGTCTTCCGTGTACACCGTCACGGGCATGCCGGTGATCTCACCGTAGAATTGCACGAGGCGCTGGACGTCTGACGTGATGATGCGGACGGAGACGAAATTCATCGTATTGTTCCCTGATTGCCGAAGCCGCTGCCGGGCTCCATGATCGCCTTATAGGCCAAGCCTCCTGACAGCTTCCTGTCAGGAGGCGGGCCAGACGGGCGGCAGGCCGAAGGCAGGGAACAGATCGGTCCCGAGCGGGCCGACATAGACCGTTAGCGAGGCGATCCGGCCATCGGCCGGTTCGATGACATGCAAGGATTGCGCGCGCCACGCAGGATCCTGATGGCGCCGCGCATAGACCGCAACGGCGGGCTGGCCATTGGCTCTCGTCGCGACGGCAAGGTAGCCGGCGAAATTGCCCCAGACAGTCTCGAAGAAAGCCCGGATCGCCTCGCGTCCCTGATACCAGTCCAGCCATGGCGGCATGTGGTAGGTGGCGTCCTCGCGCAGCAGCTCGATGAAGCCGTCGAGATTGGCGGCTTGCCAGGCCTGCATGTAGCGTTCGAGCAGCAGGCTCTCTTCGCGGTTGGGCCGCTCGCGCTGCAGGGGGCGTCCTTGGGGATAGCGCTCGCTCAGCGTTGCGCGGGCGCGCTGCAGGGCGCTGTTGATCGAGGCGCTCGTGCCGCCCAGCAAGTGCGCCGTCTCGAGTGCCGACCAGCCCAGCACGTCGCACAGCAAAAGGGCGGCGCGCTGCCTGGGCGGCAGAAGCTGGATCGCGGCGACGAAGGCGAGCTGCACGGCTTCGCCGGTCTCGTAGCGCGCGTCCGGGCCGGGCTCGCCGTCGACAAGATCCGGCAGTTCGGCGTCCGGATAGGGCTCCAGCCAGGCGAGTTCGGCGGCGGGCCCGCCAGCGGCGCGCCCCTCGGTCGGCGGCCGTCCGGGCGACTCGAGAACGCGATGCGCCGATGACCTAGCCTTGATGGCGTTGAGGCAGCTGTTGGTGGCGATCGTGTAGAGCCAGCCGCGCGGCGAGCCGCGCCCGACGAATTGCGAGCGGCCGCGCCATGCCCTGAGAAACGTCTCCTGGACGAGGTCGTCGGCCTCGTGCAGCGAACCCATCATCCGGTAGCAGTGCAGCTTGAGTTCGCGGCGGTGGGCCGCCGTCAGGCGCTCGAAGGCCAGCCGATCGAGGATCGGCTGGCTTGTCCGGCCTTTGGGCTCAAGCGGGCCGGGAGCATCTGTCATGGCGAGCCTGCGGTGCTGATTTCGGCCGGCATCCTGCGCGCCTCATGCCGCCGCCGCAAGGCCGCTGCCGCTGACCGCGAAGGAGACGCCTGACAGCTTGCCGCCGGCGAGCGTGACCACCGCGCGCCCGACATCGGCCGGCGTCTGCACATCGGTCATGCTGGCGATGAAATCCGCCGGGCTGATACCGAGATAGGCCGAGATGCCATCGATGCCGCCCTGGCCGACGCCGGTGCCCGCCATGATGCGCATCGGCACCAGCGCCATGAAGCGCAGGCCGAGGCCCAGCCGGTCCGCTTCCTTCTGGCAGTGGGCAGCAAGAAATATCTGCATGCGCTTGGCGCCGGAATAGCCGCCGGAATTCGGCGGCCCGCCGCTGAGTGCCGCGCCACTGGAGATCAGCACCACCCGGCTGCCCGGCTTCAGCCGGCCCTGGAGTGCCGCCTTGCAGAACAGGAAGGATGCCTTGACGTCCATGTCCCAGTTTGCGGAGAAGTCCTGCCAGCTCTGGTCCGGGATAGGCGCGGACGGGGCAAGCGCCCCGGCGCAGATCACCAGCACGTCCGGCTGCAAGGCGGCGAACACCGCGTCGGGTGCCGTGTCCTGCGTGGCGTCGGCGGCAAGCGTCCTCACCCTGGGGTGCTCCCAGGAGAGCTGTTTCAGATCGGCCGCGCCGCGGGCAACGGCGAGCACCGTCGCTCCCTCGCTGAAGGCGGCTTCCACGATTGAGCGGCCGACACCCCGGCTACCTCCGACAACAACGACATTCTGACCTTGCAACGATCCCATGGATCACCTCGCTTTTCCGGCCCGGAGGATTCCGGCACCTAATGATGAGGACAGCGCGGGTGGGTGGAAATCATCGGTGCGGTGCGAAAGTTTTTTCTGCGGCGCTCTTAAGAACCCACCGCCGAGTTCCGTGGCGCCCCCCTCTGTCCTNNCAGGACAGAGGGGGGCGCCGCAGAACGCTACCTTGAGCCCGTTCGCTTACCCGCTCAGCAGCGCGAGTTCCTCCGGCGTCAGATGCCGCGCGGTGCCCTTGGCGAGGTCGCCGAGCGGCAGGTGGCCGATGGCGATGCGGATGAGGCGCTTGACTTCGATGCCGTGCGCGGCGAGCAGTCGGCGGATGTGGCGGTTGCGGCCTTCGTCGAGCACGATCTCCAGCCAGGCGGTGCGGCCGCCGCTGCGCAAGAGTTCGATCGAGCTGGCGGTCAGGGTCTCGCCGTCGACGGTCACGCCGGCGCGGAACTTGTCCAGCATCGTCTCATCCGGCACCGTGCCGATCTGCACGTGATAGGTCTTGGGCAAATGCGAGGCCGGGTCCATCAGCCGGTTCGCAAAACGGGTGTCGTTGGTCATCAGGAGTAGGCCTTCGCTGGCCTTGTCGAGGCGGCCGACCGGCGAGACGAAGGGCAGGTCGAGCCCTTCCAGGCAGGCATAGACGGTGTCGCGCTGTTGCGGGTCGTCGCGGGTGGTGACCAGCCCGCGCGGCTTGTTGAGCATGAGATAGACCTTGCGCTCGGCAACCACCGGCCTGTCGTCGACGACGATACGGTCGCGGTTGAGGTCGACGCGCAGCGCTGCATTGCGCACCACCTGGCCGCCGACGCGCACGCGGCCTTCCGCGATCAGCAGCTCGGCCTGCGTGCGCGAGCACAGGCCAAGCTTCGACAGCGCCCGGTTCAGGCTGACGCCCAATGGCTTGCCGTTAGGCGGTTTTCCGACGGGTGGTCGTGCTGCCATGCTGCTGCGGATCGCTCCGTTGTGTCAGACAGATGCCACGGGCGGTGACGGCTTCGCAAGCTGGATGCGGCGAGGGCCGGGCAACCCGAGGCCAAGCTTGATCCAGGTCCGCCGTGCATTGGAAGCCGATCGGCGGTTTCAGAACTTGCGCGGGTCGATGCCCTTGGTGCCCGGCCCGTAGGGGCTCGGATAGATCTCGCCGATGGTCATCAGTTCGATCTCGCCATCGAGCGTCGAGCCGATGATCTTCACGTCGGGATCATCGCAGCAGAATTCCCAGATCACCTGCCGGCATTCGGCGCACGGCACGCCCGAATAAGGGCCGTGGCAGACGATGGCCTCGATCTGCCGCTCGCCTGCCGCCGCCATCTGCATCACCGCGTTGCGCTCGGCATGCACCGATTGCTGCAGGGTGACGATCTCGACATTGCAGGCGGCGAACAGCCGGCCTGATGCGGTGCGTACGGCCGAGCCGACCTTGTGGTTGGAGTAGGGCGTGTAGGCCTTGTCGCGCGCTTGCGCGGCGGCTGTGACAAGCGCCTGGTCGGCACTCGAAAGCTTGTCGAAGCTGGTGTTCTTCATCGGTCCCTCCACATCCATGCCCCATCCCGCGCTGATTCGGGATGGGGCGCTATCTCTTTGCTTTCTTGCGATCTTTCCTGGTTCAGGCGGCCTGCCGCTCCGACCGGGTAAGGAGCCCGGCGGCGAACGGGACGACCGAGAGGAAGAAGCCGACCAGCGAGGCTGGAACGCCGCCGGGTTCGCCCATCAGCACGAGGATGGCGGTTGAGCCGGCGCCGAGCACGATGGTCGCCAACATCGACCAGGATGGAATGCGCCAGCCGAACGTGGCCGATAGCACAGGCAGCAGCAGGCCCGGCACATAGACCGAGAAGCCGAGCATCAGGATGGTGACGATGCCGGGCACGCTGAGAGCCACCACCAGCGCGACCAGGCCGAGCACGAGCAGCAGGATGCGGCTGGTCCACAGCCTTTCCCTGTCGCTGGCGTCGGGGCGCAGCCGCGAGATCACGTCGCGCTGCAAGGTGGTGGCGGTGATCAGCAATGTCGTGCTGGCCGTCGACATCGCCACCGCCAGGAAGGCGGCTACCAGCACGCCGATGATGCCATGCGGCAAGAGCTGCACCATCAGGTCCGGCATGGCGTTGACCGGGTTGGTGCCGGCCGGCACCAGCGCCTTGGCGGCGACGCCGAGGAAGGTGAGGATGACGCCGAACACGGCCATGATGAAGAAGCCGTTGATCAGGCCCTTGCGCGCCGTCTCCGGCGAGTTGGCGGAAAAGACACGCTGGAAGCCGATCGTGTCGATGAAGCCGGCGGGCAACAGCAGGAACCACACGAACAGCGTCGCGGGCGGCACGTTGGCGAACAGATTGTAGAAGCCGGGAATGTCCCTAGTCGCCTCATAGACATGCGAGACGCCGGGTCCGAAGATGACGAACAGCGGCGCCACCACGCCGATGACGACGAGGAAGATGACCGCCTGCAGCACGTCGGTCGCAACCACCGCGAGGAAGCCACCCAGCATGGTGTAGACGATGACGACGAGGAAGGCGACGATGGCGCCGGTGGTCGGGTCCATCCCCGAAAACAGCGTGAACACCATCGAGATGCCGAACACCTGCGCGGCCGCCCAGGCGAGGTAATTCCAGCTGGTGACCAGCGAGGCGGCGACCCGCACCGAACCCGGATAGTCCTGCGCGACGATGTCGGGCGTTGTCACATGCATGCGCTGGCGCACGATCTTGGCCAGGAAGATGCCCATTAGCAAAAGCCCGATCGGGAAGGTGAACCACCACCATGTGCCCGAGATGCCGTAGCGGACCACCATTTCAGGCGTGCCGAACAGGCCTGCAAGCCCGGTCCACGAGGCGAAGGCCGAAATGGTCAGCCACAGCGGCCCCATGCGCCGGCCGGCGACGATGTAGTCTTCCTCGGTCTTGATCGAGCGGGCGAAGAACAGCCCGATGGCGGTGACCGCCACCAGATAGACGGCGACAACCGCGATATCCAGATTTCCCATTTTCTACCCCTTCAGGTGCAAAGCCAAATGGCGCGCCACGCTTTGGCGCGGCGCCGTTCTGTCCGTTGCCCCCTTTTCGGTGGGGGCTTGACGACCCTCTGCAAGATTTGTCACATGCAAAAAACTTTTTTGCAAGTGCTGAATCTGGACCATGATCGGAGACTTCGAATGACCCAAGCCCAGGCAAATCCGGCAAACCCGGAACTGGTCGAGCGCGGCCGCGCCCGCATCGCCTGGATCCGTTCGCGCATGGCGATGCTGGCCGCGCTGCGCACGGAGTTCCGCGACACCCAACCCTTCGCCGGCCGGCGCATCGGTATGTCGCTGCATGTCGAGCCGAAGACGGCGGTGCTGCTCGAGGTGCTCGCCGAAGGCGGCGCCGAGATCGTCGGCACCGGCAATCATGGCTCGACGCAGGACGATGTCGTCGCCTTCCTGCAAAGCCAGGGCATCGGCGTGTTCGGCAGCCGTGCCGACACGCTGGCCGACCATCACGCCAATCTGGCGCGGGTGCTGGATGCCAAGCCCGACATGCTGCTCGACAATGGCGCCGACCTTGCCGCCGGCATCACCGAACGCGGCCGGGCGGCCTCCATTCTCGGCGGCACCGAGGAGACGACATCCGGCGGCGACCGGCTGCGCGGCGAGCTGGCCCGCAAGGTGCCGTTTCCATCGATCGTCATCAACGACAGCCCGCTGAAGGCGATCGGCGAGAACAAGCACGCGGTCGGCCAATCGGTTGTCGAAAGCTTCATGCGCATCACCAATCTGATGATCCCCGGCCGGCGCTTCTGCGTTATCGGCTATGGCTGGTGCGGGCGCGGCATCGCGCAGTACCTGCGGGCGCTGGGCGGCCGCGTGGCGGTCGTCGAAGTCGACGAGATCAAGGCGCTGGAGGCTGTCCTCGACGGCTACCGGGTGGCGCCGCTGGCGGATCTGGCACCGTGGGCGCAGGTGTTCATCACTGCCACGGGACGCGCCGGCGTGCTGCCGGCCAGCGCGATTGGCGCCATGCAAGATGGCGCGGTGCTTGCCAACTCAGGGCATTTTCCGTGGGAGATCGACACTGAGGGCCTGCGTGCCATGACGACCGGCAGCACCGATCTCGACGGCACCTTGCAGCGTCTCGATCTTGCCAATGGCCGGCATGTCATCCTGGTCGCCGACGGGCGCATGTTCAACCTTGCCGGCAGCGAGCCGAAGGGCAATTCGATCGAATCTATGGATATCGGCTTCATGCTGCAGGCGCTGTCGCTGGAGCGGGTGGTGAAGGGCGAGGGCGTTGGCGGCGAAAGACTGGCGCCAGGCGCGCAGCCGGTCCCCGACGACATCAACCGGCGCATCGCCAGGCTGATGATGGCTACGATGGGGGCTGCCTTGTAACTATAGTAAGCTCCTGATTCTATCTCTCTGTTTTGACGCAATTCCTGCCGGAAAACCGTTTCACACTTTTCCTGGAATTGCTTTGGTCCGGGAAGGGTTGTGGGGCATGGCTGGCAAGACCGCGGAAGCGCCGGACTATTCGGTACCGGCCCTGGAAAAGGCGTTCGATGTCATCGAGCTCCTGGCCGAGCAGAAGGACGGGCTGAACCAGGGCCAGATTGCCGAGGCAGTCGGCCGCTCGATCCACCAGATCTACCGCGTGCTGCAGGCGCTGGAACGGCGCGGCTATATCTTCCGCGATCGCCCGGCCGGGCTCTATTTCCTGTCGACCCGCCTGTTCGAACTGGCGCACCGGCATGAGCCGCTGCGCGGCCTCGTCCAGGCAGCGCTGCCGTCGATGCGGCGGCTGTCCGACGCCATCCAGCAGTCCTGCAATCTCGGCGTCCACAATGCCGGAAGGGTGCTGATCCTGGCGCAAGTGGAAAGCCCGGCGGCCTTCGGCTTCCGCGTCCGCGTCGGCGCCGAGTTCCCGCTGTTTGCCACCGCCACGGGCCGCACGCTGATGGCGTTCCAGCCGCAGGATAGAGTCAGCCAATGGCTGCAAGTCTCTGGTGTTGTTCATGAAAAGGTCGAGGTGGAGCGTGCGCTTGGCCGCGTCCGCGCCGCCGGCCACGAAGAGGTGGCGGACGGGCTGCAGCCGGGCGTCATCGATCTTGCCTTTCCGGTCATCGGGCCGTTCGGCCACTCCGTCGCCGCGCTCACCGTGCCTTATGTGGCGACCACCTACAGCACGCTCGACCTCGCCACCGTGCGCCGCCACGCCGCGCATGCGGCGCAGGAGATCCGGCTGGTGCTGGCGCCCGAGCCATCAGGCCAAAGCGAGGCCTCGTGACCGCTTCGTCCGCGCCGATCACCAAGACCGTCGTCATCGGTGCCGAGCCGGCCAAGGTCTGGCGGATACTGACGACGCCAGAAATGATCCCGCAATGGATGTCCGACGAGGAGTTGACTGTCAGCCTGCAGGGGCAGGTCGGCGGGGCGATCGTGATACACGGACTGCTGCACGGAATGCCGTTCGAGAACCACGGCACCATCCGGGCCTTCGAACCCGAGAGGGCGTTCGCCTACGGTTATTGGAGCACGCTGTCGGCCTCGCGTCTGGCGGATTTGCCCGAAAACCACACGGTGGTCGGCTTCGATCTGGCGCCGGCGGATGGGGGGACGTTGCTGACGCTGACGCTCAGCGACTTCGCCGAACCGGCGATCCGTCCGCATGCCAATCTCTACTGGGGTCCGACCTTGCAGATTCTGAAGGCGGTCTGCGAGCGCGCTTGAGGGCGGGCGGGGGTCATCGCAGGGATGTGTCGTCCTGCCCTTACTCTTTGGGGTGTCGGGCGAGGGCCAGCGCGCGGATGCGGTCGGCGACCGCGCTGTCGACCGGGTTGTAGACGGTCAGGCTCAAATCCGGCCGGCCGTCGACCGCGAAGCCCGAATATTCCAGCTCGATATCGCCGAGTTCCGGGTGCCTCAGGCGCTTTGTCCCGTCGCCGTGGCTGAGCACGTCGTTTTCCCGCCACAAGGCGGCAAACTCGGGGCTGACGCTGCAAAGCTCGTCGACGAGCTGGGCGACCTCGGACACCGCGCCGGCGCGGGCCGCATCGGCGCGGAATGCGCCCACCACGAAACGAGCCAGGTTTTCCCAGTCGTGCTGCTTGGCGCGGATATGGGGACTGACGAACATGAAGCGCAGGATGTTGCGCTCGCCCTCGGGCAGGGCGCTGTAGTCGGTCAGCACGACCCGCGCGGCGCGGTTCCAGGCAACGACATCCCAGGTGGCGGTCTTGATCAAAGCGGGGCTGGCATCGAGCGTGTCGATGAGGCGCTGCAGCCGCGGGCTGACGCCCTCGACGCCCCTGTAGCGGACCTCGGGCGGGCGCCCCAGCCCGAGCATGAAAAGATGTTCGCGTTCCGCCTCGGTCAGCAGCAGCCCCTTGGCGATGCGGTTCAGCACATCGGCCGAGGGCGCGCCGCCGCGGCCCTGTTCCAGCCATGTGTACCAGGTCGGGCTTATGTTGGCGCGCTGGGCGACCTCTTCGCGGCGCAGTCCCGGCGTGCGTCGGCGCCCCGAGAAGCCGAAGGACGCCGGATCGAGCCGCGTGCGCCGGTCTTTCAGGAACGCTGCCAGTGAGCCGGCGGAATTGGAGGGCATCCTGTTAGCCATTATACCATGATAAGGTCACTACTTTAATAGAATAATAGACCGGCAATATTACGCAGGCAACTGTGCAGGAGATTTTGCATGCGTATCTTTCTCACCGGCGCGACCGGTTTCATCGGTTCGGCGCTGGTTCCCGAACTCATCAAGGCGGGCCACCAGGTGGTCGGCGTGACCCGCTCCGACGCTGGTGCCGAGGCGCTGGCTGCCGCGGGTGCCGAGGTGCACCGGGGGACCCTCGAAGATCCCGAGACCTTCCGCGCCGGCGCGGCCAAGGCGGAAGCTGTGATCCACACGGCGTTCGACCACGACTTTTCGCGGTTTGTCGAAAATTGCGAAAAGGACAAGCGCGTCATCGCGGCACTCGGCGCCGCCCTTGCCGGCTCCAACCGGCCGCTGGTGATCACCTCCGGCGTCGGCATGGGCAGCCCCGGACATGGCCAGTTGGCGATCGAGGACGTCTTCAACAGCAGCCATCCCAATCCCCGCATCGCGTCGGAACTGGCCGGAAATGCCTTGCTGGAGGCCGGCATCAATGTGTCGGTGGTGCGCCTGCCGCAGGTCCACAACCCGGTCAAGCAGGGCCTCATCTCGCCGCTCATCGAGATCGCGCGTGAAAAAGGCGTCTCGGCCTATGTCGGCGAAGGCCGCAATCGCTTCTCCGCAGGCCATCTCCTCGACGCGGCGCGGCTTTACCGGCTCGCCGTGGAAAAGCGGCAGCCGGGCGCGCGCTATCACGCGGTCGGCGAGGAAGGTGTCGACGTGCGTGCAATCGCCGAGGCGCTTGGCCGGGGTCTGAAATTGCCGGTCGTTTCCATCGCGCCGGAAAAGGCGGCGGAGCATTTCGGCTGGATGGCGATGTTCGCGCCGATGGATCTGCCAGCCTCCAGCGCGCTGACACAGGCACGGCTGGGCTGGCACCCGACCGGCCCGACGCTGATCGCCGATCTCGACGCCATGCGATATTGATGCGCTGACAAAGCGGCGTCAGCCAGCAGCGCTGCATAGGGGACTTGATGGGTTGGCCTGTCATCGGCCAGGATTTCATCGTTCGTCTCGGTGGAGCAACATGCGGAATTGGCCGAAGCCTCTAAACTTCGTCATCCTAGGGCGAAGCAGGAGCGAAGCTCCGTCGCGGAGACCCTGGGATCCATGCCGTGATCTTAGTCGAAAGGCGCAGCGGAGCAGAATTCTGAACCGTGGCGGCGCTGGGGAGTCCCGGCATGGATCCTGGGGTCTGCGCCGCGTCGCTGCGCTCCTTGCTCCGCCCCAGGATGACGACTTTTCGGGGTCATGCAGGGATCACGGCGTAGCGTAGATGGACGAGCCCATGCGCCAAGGCCTCGCAGCTTTTCAGGGACAACTGCATCTTGCCCGCCAGGCCGCTCTCACCGAACTCGACGAAGGCCTGGTTCGCGGCGCGTCCATCGATCGCGGGTGCAACGAGAAGGCTCAACTCATCGACAAGGCCGGCTGCGAAGAAGGAGCCGTTGATGCCGGCGCCGCCCTCGAGCAGCAGCCGGCGGATGCCGAGTTCACGTCCGAGAACCTCGACCATTGCGGCGAGATCGATGTCCGCCGTTTCCGCGACGATATAGGACACGCCGTCGGCGGCGAGTTCGGCCAGATGACTGTCGGCAACGTCGCGCCCAAGCAGCACCACGACATGATCGCCGCCGATGTCGGGTTTGGAAAAGTGAAGCTTGCCCGAGGCATCGAGCGCCACGGCATAACTGCCCGCATCCATTTGTGCGAAATGATGGGGCCGGTCGACCTTGCCGGCATTGGCCGGCGGATGCGCGCCGGCCTTGCTCATCTCGGCCATGGTGACACGCCCGACGATCCAGCCGTCACCCGCGAGGTCGTTGTGGATGTGCTCATAGAGGCTGGACCACTCGGCCCGGGTGCCATCCGGGCTCTTGGTGTAGCGGCTGGGGTGGAGGCTGCCGTCAAGGGATGCCAGCATATGGCAGATGATTTGCGGCTTCATGCAGGTTCTCCAGTCGAGTGCTTTGGGTTCGGTCCAAAGTAGTGCCACGCCGGGAGAATGGAAGCCGCACGCCTCATGACGTACCCAGGCCGTTGAGACGGCATGCGCCGGCAGGTATCATGACCGGATGTCCGCGACCATAATCCTGTTTCATTCGGTTCTGGGGCTGCGCGAGAACGAGCGGCATCTTGCGCGAAAGCTGGGCGCCGCCGGTCACGCCGTTACGCTGCCGGACCTCTATGCGGGTGTGGCGACGGACGATCTCGAGGAAGGCTTCGCGATCAAGGCGCGGATCGGCTGGGAGATCATTTGCCAAAGGCGCGCGATGCCCTGGCCTCGATGCCTGGCGATACGGTGCTGGCGGGGATTTCGATGGGTGCAGGTGTGGTCGCATCAGTCTGGGCCTCGCGGCCGCTGGCGGCCAAGGTGCTGCTGCTGCATGGGCTGGCAACTGTGCCTGCGAACATCCGGCCGGGCCTGCCGGTTCAATTGCATGTCGCCGACACCGATCCGTTCTTCCCCGAGCCGGATGTCCGCGCCTGGCAGCACGCCGCCGAGGCCGCGCGAACGGGTGTGCGGATCTTCCGCTATCCAAACGCGGGACATTATTTCTCGGATCCGGCTCTGCCCGACTACAACGACACAGCCGCGGCGCTGCTTTGGGACCGTGTTCTGGCGTTCCTGGATTGAGACTTCCGCGAGGTTTCCGGTCCGGTCGCACCTTGCAATGGGAACAATGCAAACCCGCGCCGTAACCCTTTGTTTTCTTGCGAGGCGTATCCACAAGGGCCGCGTCGCCTATGGCCGACGCACCAATGGACGCGTGAAGCATGGGTTCACCCTGGTCCGAGTTGCTGGCCAATCTCGCCGTTGTGGCGATGTTCGTTTCCGTCTGGATCCACACCCATGTGTGGCTGGACCGCAAGGCGGCTTTGACGCGGGCAACGGCTTTCGGCCTGCTGATGGGCGCCGGCGCCGTCACCCTGATGCTGACGCCGATGCAGTTGCAGCCCGGCGTCTTCGTCGATCTGCGTGGCACGATGATCGCATTGGCGGGCTTCTTCGGCGGCCCGGTCGCCTGCGTCATCGCCGGGCTGCTTGCGGTTGCTTTCCGCTTCCATGAAGGTGGCATCGGCGTTTTCGCCGGCGCCATGGGCATCTCGATCGCTACCTTGATCGGTATTGCCGGCCATCTCGCCCTGAGAGGGCGCGCGCCCGGCCGCGTCGACATCCTGATCCTGGCCGCAACGGCCGCCGCCGGCTCGCTGCTCAGCCTGCTCGCCCTGCCACGGGAGATCATGCAGGCGGTGCTGCCGCAAGTAGCGCTGCCGACGTCGCTGCTGATCTTTCTTTCGATCATGCTGTCGGGACTTGCGCTCTACCAGGAACGGCGCCGCATTGAGGCACTGCAATCGCGGCGCATCTACAAGGCGGTCGTCGAGGCTCTGCCCGATTGCCTCAATGTCAAGGATCTGGAGGGCCGGTTCATCGCCGCAAATCCGGCCACCGCAAGGTTGATGCGGGCCGTGGATGCCAAGGCGCTGATCGGCAAGACCGATTTCGATTTCTTTCCGCAGGAAACAGCCCGGAAATTCCACGAGGATGAGTCCGCCATTCTCGCGGCCGGCGTGCCCTCCACCATCGAGCAGCGCCTTCATCACGAAGACGGGCCCGACGGCTGGCTGTCGACATTGAAAGCGCCGTTCCGGGATCAGAGCGGAACCATCGTCGGGCTGATCACGCACAATCGCGATATCACCACGCGCAAGCAACTGGAGGACGAACTGGCTGAAAGCCGTATCCGGCTGGCGGACGCCCTGACGCATATGGCCGACGGCCTGGTGATGTTCGACCGGGACGGCAAACTGGTGCTCAGCAACGCCCAGTACATTGCCATGTTTCCCCAGACGGCCGACATCCGGATACCCGGTGCCGACTACCGCGATATCTTGCGCATCTCGGCCGTGCGCGGCGAACAGATTGTGCCGCCGGACAGGATCGAGGATTGGATCGGCGGCATTGTGGCGTCGCGGGAGCTTCCCAGCAACCGCCAGGAGATCAGGCTTTCCGACCGGCGCTGGCTTGACGTCAGGACGAGGCCGACCAGCAATGGCGGCAGCCTCAGCGTTTATTCCGACATCACCGAGGCCAAGCATATCGAGGCCGAACTGCTGGCGGCCAACGAGAAGCTGAACCTTCTGGCGCATCGCGACGGCCTGACCGAACTGTTGACACGGCGGGCCTTCGATGAAGCGCTGGTGCTCGAATTCGCCCGCGCCAAGCGAAGCATGACATCGCTCAGCCTGCTCATTATCGACGTCGACTGGTTCAAGCGGTTCAACGATCATTACGGTCATCCGGCCGGCGACGAATGCCTGCGTGCCGTCAGCCGCTGCATCGAGGCGGCAGCCCGTCGGCCTGGCGACGCGGCGGCCCGCTACGGCGGCGAGGAGTTCGCGCTCATCCTGCCCGATACCGACGCGCGCGGCGCATTCGTGATCGCCGAAAACCTCAGGGGCAAGGTTCGCGAGCTCGGGCTCGCGCATGCCGGCAGCGAGAAGGGCATCGTCACGGTCAGCATTGGCGTCGGGACGTCCGGTCCCGGCAGTGCCCAGATCGAGATTGCCGATCTGCTGAGGCGCGCCGACGAGGCACTCTATGGCGCCAAGGCTGCCGGGCGGGACCGGGTCCACGGCTGGCGCCCGCATGTCAGCGAGCCGCACGCGACAGGCGCACGACGCCGGCCGTAAGCAGGGGGCGGGGCCGGCCTCCGGTGGTGGCGCCCATGCCCGCAATCCAAAAATCCGACAATTCCGATAATTTGCCTGGCACCGCTGTTATATCGATGTTGCACAAATGGTTGACCCTGGGTTAGCATCCCCGTGCAGGCGTCGGTGGGAGGCTCTTTACAGCGGCGGCCAGCTGGAGCGGCATGCGTTTTCGGGCGCAGGGAGGATGCTCCAACACTTTGAACCGACGCATGATCCTTCCTGAAACCGATCCCGGTTTTCGGGGTCGTGCGTTCTTGTGGAGGAGGATCCCATGAACAGACGCGAATTCCTGCTGTCGTCCGCGGCCTTTGGCGCCATGATGCTGGCCGCACCCTCGGTGTTTGCCGAAGACAAGCTCACCATCCTGGGCTCGGTGCCCAATCTCGGCTTTCCGTTCTTTGTGCACATGCTGAACGAGATCAAGGCCGAGGCCGCCGCGCAAGGCGTCAATTTGACCGAGAGCGACGGCCAGAACTCGGCCACCAAGCAGACCGCCGACATCGAGGCGGCCCTGGTGCAGAAGGTCAATGCCATCGTCATCTCGCCGCTCGACGTCAACGCGCTGGCGCCGGCCATCGAGGAAGCGGTCAAGGCCGGTGTTCCGGTGGTGACGATCGACCGCCGCGTCGACGGCGTCGAGGGCATTTTGGCCCATGTCGGCGCCGACAACGTCAAGGGCGGCGAGGCGGAGGCCAACGCCATGGTGGCGGCGTTCCCGAATGGTGCCAAGATCTTCCACCTGCAGGGCCAGCCGGGTGCTGGGCCCGCGATCGACCGCAACAAGGGCGTCCACAATGTGCTCGATCCCCTGAAGGACAAGTACCAGATCGTCTTCGAGCAGACCGCCAACTTCGCCCGCGCCGAGGCACTGTCGGTGACCGAGGCCGGCCTTGCCGCCAACGGCAAGCCGGACGCCATCGTCTGCGCCAATGACGACATGGCGCTGGGCGCCATGGAGGCTTGTGCTGCGCGCAACTTCACCGACGTCAAGATCTACGGCTTCGACGCGCTGCCGGAAGCGCTGGTCGCGGTGCGCGACGGCAAGCTTGCCGGCACCGTCGAGCAGTTCCCGGGCGAGCAGTCGCGCACGGCGGTTCGCATTGCGGTGGCCTTCGCCAAGGACAAGACCGAGCCGAAGGAGAAGCTGGTGCTGCTGACGCCGATCGTGATCGGCAAGGACAATCTCGACAAGGCGGAGCGGATTGGCGAGACGAAGTAGAACTTGGCGGAGATCGGCCGAATGGCGAGGCCGGCGGGACAGCCCCCCCCTCTGTCCTGCCGG
>NZ_SMYZ01000155.1 GCF_004919685.1 Mesorhizobium norvegicum
GTCCTGCCGGACATCTCCCCTACACGGGGGGAGATCGCGACTTCACGCCCCCCTTAAAAATTCGATCACCATCGCCGCCGTCCAGGTGAAGCGGCCGCCGCCGAGCGGATCGCCGGTGAGCGGGTCGTAATATTCGGCAAAGCCGCTTTCCCGGATCAGATCCACGCTGGATTGCGTGATGCGCCGTGCCGCGTCGTTGTGGCCGGCGGCGGCAAGGCCGTCTGATATCATATAGTTGACCACCAGCCAGACCGGACCACGCCAGTAGCGCTTGGCGTCGAAGCGTGGATCGTCGGGATCGTGCGACGGCACGACATAGCGCGCCTTGGCGGCAAGGCGTTCGACGGTTGCGGCCAGCGCAGCTGTGCGAGCCTCCGGTATGGCCGCGAAGGCCGGCAGGATGCCGCCGACCGAGGCACTGTCAATCAGTTTTCCGGTGACGCGGTCGAGGCAGAGATACTGGCCGCGCGCATCGCTCCACAGCCGCTCCATCGCCGCCTGGCCCTTTTCAGCGCGAGCACGGTTGGCGCTGGCAATCCCGGTTTCGCCCAGCACTTGCGCGAGATCGGCAAGATCGGCGCAGGCGCGGATCAGGATGGCGTTGAAGCCGGGATCGACGACCTGGAAGGGCGAGGCGTCATGCAGCCTTGCGTTGTCCCAGCCAAGCCCGCGAAAAAGCTGCAGCAGCCAGATGTAGCGGTCATACTGCCCTTGTGTCGGACGGTGTGCCGGGTCGGCGTGCAGGATGTCGCGGCGCGTGTAGGGTTCGACGCCCTCGGTCGGCACACGCTCGAAGGCATCGTCCCAGTCGATCGAATTGTCGCGGCCGGATTCCCAGGGATGGATGATGGCGACCAGCCCCTCGCCTCTGGGGTCGCGGTTTTCGTAGAACCAGCGGTGCCAGGCGTCGATCTTCGGCAGCAGCGCGCGGGCCCGCTCCGCAGCCAGTTTCTTGTCCCTGGCGCGGTCGAACAGGCGGCGCACGGCAAAGCCGGCAACGGCGGGCTGGGTAATACCGGAGGTGGCCGTCGGACGGCCGGTCCGCCAGACATCAGGGCCGGGAAAATAGCCGTCGCTCCAGACATGGAAGACGATGTGCGGCACCATGCCATCCGGCCACTGATGCGCGAACAATGTCTCGATCTCGGTCCAGGCGCGCGCCTCGTCGTAATGGGCAAGGCCGAGCGCGGTCAGGCAGGAATCCCAGTTCCACTGGAACGGATAGAGGCCCTTTGTCGGGATGGTGTAGGCGCCCTGATCATTCTCTTTCAGCACCTCGACGGCGCGGGCGATGATGTCACTGGTGGCAGAAGCAGTCATGGACGATTCAGGACTTTCGCTAAAAGGGCGTTGGTGGTTTCGGGATCGAACCAGCGGATGCGGTCGGGTTTGGGCGCCAGCCGCAGATGATCGCCGACCTGGACGCCAGCATTCGAGTCCAGGATGGCGCGAAACAGGCCGCCCTCGACATCGCAAGTGACCAGCGTGTGTGGTCCGAGCGGTTCGATGACCCGCACGGTGGCGTGCAAGCCCTCGCTGCCGGCATCGACATCCTCGGGGCGGATGGCGAATTCTATTCTCTGCCTGTCCGATTTAGGGCCCGGCAGTGTCAGGCCGGCGACGGTCCAGTCTCCATTCGCGGCTTTCGTCGCCGGGATAAAATTCATCGGCGGATTGCCGATGAACGAGCCAACGAAGCGCGCGGCCGGATTGCGGTAGACCTCGACGGGAGACGCGGCCTGGACGATGCGGCCCTGATGCATGACGGCGATGCGGTCGGCGAGGCTCATCGCCTCGACCTGATCGTGCGTGACATAGATGGTGGTGGTCTTCGATGCGGCAAGCACGCCCTTGAGTTCGGCGCGCATTTCCAGCCGCAGCAGCGCGTCGAGGTTCGACAGCGGCTCGTCCATCAGGATGACGTCGGGCTCCATGGCGAGCGCCCGGGCGACGGCGACGCGCTGGCGCTGGCCGCCGGAAAGCTGGCCCGAATAGCGCTTCAGCAATTGCTCGATATGCATGAGTTCGGCGGTGCGGGTGACGCGCCGCTCGACGTCAGCCTGCGGCAATTTCTTCATGCGCAGGCCGAAGGCAATGTTCTCGAACACGGTCAGGTGCGGAAAGACGGCATAGTTCTGGAACACCATGGCGATGCCGCGGTCGCGCGGCGGCAGATGGTCGACGCGGCGGCCGCCGATCCACACCTCGCCCTGGCTTGGCGTCTCCAGCCCGGCGACGATCCTAAGCAGCGTGGTCTTGCCGCAGCCCGAGGCGCCGAGCAGCACCATGAATTCCTGGTCTGATATGGTGAGGTCGACCTGATGCAGCGCGGTGAAGCCGCCGAAGCGTTTTGCCACCCCCTTGATCGCAATTTCAGCCATGAGCGGTCTCCGTGCCCTGCGTCATCGGTTGGCGATCCCCCACATGGCGAACAAATATTTTCGAACGGCAAAGATGAAGATCAGCGCCGGCACGACCAGTGCCGCGCCGCCGGCGAATTTGAGATAGAGCGGCGATTCACCGAGGCTCTGCAGCAGGAAGGCGGTCAGCGTGCGGTTCTCGATGGTGAGCACGGCGGCGGCAAACACCTCATTCCAGGAGATGGTGAAGGCAAACACCGCCGAGGCGGCAATGCCGGGCAGCGCCAGCGGCAGGATGACCTTGCGAAAGGCCTGCCATCGTGTGCAGCCGAGCGTCCACGCCGCCTCCTCGAGCTCGACGGGAATGCCTGAGAACAGCGAGAAGGTGATCAGCACGGCGAAGGGCAACGCCAGCGTGGTGTGGACCAGCGCCAGCCCGATGGCGGTGTCGTCGAGGCCGGTGCGGATGAACATCACCGCCAGCGGCAAGGCCAGCAGCGGCAGCGGGAAAGCGCGCGTCATCAGCACCAGGAAGCGGAAGGTCTCCTTGCCTGGAAAATCGAAGCGCGACAGCGCGTAACCAGCCGGCGCACCGAAGCCGATGGCGAGCACCATCGTCAGGCTGGCGACCAGGACCGAGTTCCACAGCGCCCTGGCGACGCCAGCGAATTCGATGAAGAAGGACAGGCTGCCAAAATCAAAGGACGGAAAGAAACGCTTGGGAAAGGCGGTGACCTCACCCGGCGACGATAGCGCGTTGACGATCAAGAGGTAGATCGGCAGCAGCACCCAGACGCAAAGCAGGATGGCGGTGGCGATGAGCAGCCAGTCGCCAGCCTTGCGCGCATCGGCGACTGCTGCGACCGGCACTTCGGCAACGGCGCTCATATGCGCGCCTCCTTCGGCACGCGCAGCACCCTGAGGAAAAACAGCGTGAAGCCGATCGAGATGGCGAGGATGAGCAGCGCCGAGGCGGCGGCGACATTGCGATCCTGCAGCGTGAATTGCCAATTGTAGGTCTCGCCCATCAGCACCGGCAGGTTGGTGCCGCCAAGGGCTGCGACGACGGCAAAGACCTCGAAGGCGAGAATGACGCGCAGGATGATTGCCGTCTGAAGGCTGGGGCGAAGCAGTGGCAGCGTGATGCGCAGGAAGCGCTGCCACGGGCTGGCGCCAAACACTTCCGCCGCCTCGTAATATTCCTTGGGGATCAGGCCCATGCCTGCGACGAGGATGACCATCATGATTGCCGTGGCCCGCCAGATTTCGGCGAGCGCCACGGCGATGAAGATGGTCAGCTTGCTCTGGTAGCCGAGGAACATGATCGGCTTGTCGACAACGCCAAGGCTGGAGAGCAGCGTGTTGAGGAAGCCGGACTGGTCGAAGATGGCGAGCCAGATCAGGCCGGCCGCGAGATCGGAAATGCCTAGCGGAATGGCGAAGACATAGAGTGCCGCACTGCGCCCGGTCTCGAGCCGCGACACCACGCTCGCCATCAGCAGCGCCATGACCAGCTGGATCGGCACGACGATCGCCGCCAGCAGCAGCGTGTTGCGGACGGTGACGGGGAATTTCCAACTGCCGGCCATGGTGCGGAAATTGTCTAAGGTGAAGGCGCCGTCGCGGGTCACCGCCTCGAAGGCGACCAGCGCGAACGGATAGAGGAAGAAGATGCACAGGAACAGCGTCGCCGGCATCAGAAGCGATAGGGCAGAGCCTTGCCGTGCATGGCGTGTCCTTTGAGGCGGTGCGGCCAAGTGGTGCGGTTTGGGCGCCCGAAGTGCAACAAACTCCGGGCGCCCCTCGGGAGGATTCTACTTTTGTCTGACCATGATCTTTTCCGAAAACCGGCTTCCACTTTTCATGGTCTGCCTATTCTACCGGGCAAGCGCCGTCGGATGGCTTGTCGGGCGCCCAGCATGGCGCCTTGGCCTGGTCGATGATCGCTTTGAGCGCCGTCGCTTGTTCGCCGAGCACGCCATGCACGTCCTCGCCGCCGAGCACGATGCGCTCGAAACTGTCGGTGTAGACCTGGTTGAATTTGCCGCCGAGATCGCCAAGCCCCATCGGCAGCAGCGCCGGCAGTGCATCGGGAGCACCGGTCATGGTGGCAATCGCCGGGCCGAAGGCCTTCACCGAGGCCGGCATGTCGTCGGGCAGCTTGACGTCGACGACCGGGAAGAAATTGGTTGCCTTGAGCGTCGCGATCTGGGTTTCCGGCTTCAGCATATAGGCGACCAGCGCCTTGGCCTTGTCGATGTCGGGCGAGGTCTTCGGAATGGCGACGCCGGCCACGACAGGCATGAAGCCGCGACCGGCCGGGCCGGCCGGCGCCGGGAAGGCAACGAACTCGTCCGGCTTCTTGTTGAAGGCATCGGCAAGCCGCGCGACATGGTCGAACGCTACCCAGACTTCACCTGACAGCAACGGCTCCTGCATGAAGGCGTAGTTGGTCGAGTTCGGGTTGGTGTACTGCCAGAGTTCCTTGAACTTGTTCCACGCGGTCTCCGCTTCCGGTGAACGGAATTTGGTCACCATCGAGCCGGTGTAGGACGGGTAGAGGAAACCTTCGAAGAAGCGGTGCTTGAGCCCCTTGGGACCGGCGGGAAAGCCGAATTTCGGCGAGCCGGTTTTCTCGGCGATGTTTTTCGACCATTCGATCAGCTGATCGTAGGTGATGGTGTTGAGATCGACACCTGCCGGCAGATATTGCAAGGCCTGCTTGTTGGCCGCCATCAAATAGGTGGCCTGCATCCATGGCAGGTATTTCTGCTCGCCGGTGCCGAGCATGCCGAGCTTCTTGTAGGCCTCGTTGACCTTGACGCCGCCGACATCGACGCCTGTGAGATCGACAAGGTTCGTGCCGACAGTCGAGAAATCGCCATGCAGCCCGCCCAGCAGGCCGATGGTGCCGGTGCCTGCCTGCAGTTCAGCCTGAAGGCGGGTGAGCCAGGGGCCATCCTCGGCGACCTGATAGTCGACGGGGCCGTCAAAGCCTTTCAGCACCTCGTCGCGCATCTTCTGGGTTTCCTCGACCGGGCGCGCCTGCGTCGACCAGAACAAAACCTGCTGGGCCTGCGCGCCACCTGCGGCAAGCGACAGTGCCAGCGCGGCACCTGCCAGTGTCTTCAATGCTTTCATCATGGTCTTCCTCCCTGGATTAGGCGCCGTCAGGCGGCGTCAGCTTCTTGTCTGCGGTGCCGGTCCGTGGCTGGCGCGCGCAACCAGCGTCGGCCGGATCAGCCGCGTCAGCGGTGCGGCAAGCCTTTCAGCGATGATTGTGAGCAGCATGTCGGCGATCTCGCGCGCGCATTGGCGGATCGAGGCATCGAATGTGGTGAGGCCCGGCGGCGCGTAGGCTGATGCCGCGATGTTGTCGAAGCCGATGACGGAGAGGTCGCGCGGCACGCTGAGGCCCGCGCGAGCGGCCTCCTCCATCACGGTCAGCGCCAGTTCGTCAAACAGCGCGACGATGGCCGTCGGCCTGTCGGGGGCCTGCAGCATCCGGTTGACGACGTGGATGCGGGCCTCGTGATCGAAGCGCGGCGCCGTCACCACATCAAGCCGCACCGACGGATCACCGCGACGAGCGATGGCGGCGGCAAGGCCGTCTTGTCTGAGATGCCGGAAGGTCATCGGCTCGGAAATCGTCACCAGGCCGAAATGGCGGTGGCCGAGATCGTAGAGCATGTCGAAAGCTTCGCCGAAGGCATGGGCGCCGTCGGTGTCGAGCCAGTTGTAGCCGAAGTCGCTGTCGAGCAGCCGGCCATGGGCAACGAACGGAAAGCCGCGCTCGCGCAGATAGGCGAGCCGTTCGTCGACCTCGGCGATGCGCGTGACGACGACGCCATCGGCCCGCCCGGATTCGACGACGTGGCGCAGCACCGACAGTTCCGAATGGCCAAAGGCCGCGGTGGCCAGGATCAGGTCGGCGCCATGCGACACCAGCCCTTCGCCAAGCCCGGTGACGAATTCGCCAAGGAAGGAATCGACAAGGTTCGGCCCGCGGATCGGCAAGACCAGGCCGACGAAGCCACTGCGGCCGGAGACAAGCGTGCGCGCCGCGGTGTTGGGCACGTAACCAGCCTGACGTGCCGCTTGCGCGACACGCTCGCGCGTCTTCAGCGCGATCTGTTCATGGCCGGCAAGCGCCCGCGACACCGTCGTGATCGACAGGTCAAGGCTAGCCGCAAGCTCCTTGAGCGTGATGACGCGGGTCGTCATCGTTCCTCCCTCGAACGAATTTGAAACGTTTGTAATTGTCTTTCGCAAAATTGCAAACGTTTTAAATTTTGAACCAAGGCTGGCTGACAAGCAATCCAAACATCGGCGTGGTGGAGTTTGGGGCGTGCCCTGGCGATTGGCGGAACACCGTCACTTCGTCATCCACGGGCGGAGCAAGGAGCGCGGCGACGCAGCGCAGACCCGAGGATCCATGCCGCGACTCCAACGCGCTGCTGCGGTGCGGAATTCTGCTCCGCTGCTCTCTGCGATTAAGGTCGCGGCATGGATCCCAGGGTCTGCACGACGCCGCTTCGCGGCTGCTCCGCCCAGGGACGACGACATTGGGGAAGCTCGGCCGAGTGCTGAGGTGGTTCATCGAAACGGACGATGACCAACAGGCCTCTCGTCCGTCAAATCCTCTGTGCAGCGCTACCAGGGCTCCGCAAGCAGTCCGACCAACGAGTATCGGGCAGATCCTATTGCAGCGTCCGCGCTGGCGGCTGGCCGGCGTGGTCGCGCGCGATGCCGGCATCGGCATCCTCCACACCAAACGCACGGTCGAGGCCCGTCGCCACCACCGAGACCCTGAAGCGGCCTTCCATGCTCTTGTCGAAGATCGCGCCGACGATGATGTCGGCGTCCTCATAGACCTCTTCGCGAATGCGGGTCGCGGCCTCGTCAACCTCGAACAGGGTCATGTCCCTGCCGCCCGAGATCGAGACCAGGACGCCCTTGGCGCCCTTCATCGACACTTCGTCGAGCAACGGGTTGGCGATCGCGGCTTCCGCCGCCTTCATCGCCCGGCCCTCACCGGAGGCCTCGCCGGTACCCATCATGGCGCGGCCCATGTCGCGCATCACCGATTTCACATCGGCGAAGTCGAGATTGATCAGGCCTTCCTTGACGATGAGATCGGTGATGCAACTGACGCCGGAATAGAGCACCCGGTCGGCGATGACGAACGCATCGGCGAAGGTGGTCTTGGCATCGGCGATCCTGAACAGGTTCTGGTTCGGGATGACGATCACCGTATCGGCGCTCTCGCGCAACCGCTCGATGCCTTCTTCGGCCATCTGCATGCGGCGCCTGCCTTCGAAGGCGAAGGGCTTGGTGACGACGCCCACCGTCAGGATGCCGGCCTTGCGCGCCGCCTGGGCGATGATCGGCGCTGCACCGGTTCCCGTGCCGCCGCCCATGCCAGCGGTGACGAAACACATATGCGTGCCGGCCAGATGATCCATGATCTCGTCAAGCGATTCCTCGGCCGCGGCGCGGCCGATCTCGGGGAGCGATCCGGCGCCCAATCCTTCGGTGACGTGAGCGCCAAGCTGGATCAACCGCGTCGCCTTCGACATGGTCAGCGCCTGCGCGTCGGTGTTGGCGGCGATGAACTCGGTTCCCTGAAGCTGCTCCACGATCATGTTGTTGACGGCATTGCCGCCGCCGCCGCCGACGCCGATAACGGTGATCTTGGGTCTCATCTCGGAGATTTCGGGCTTCTTGAACTCGGCCATGCCTGTTTCTCCTTCGTCAATTGCGCGCACTTCACGACCCACCCGCAGACTGCCTTGGGGGTATTGCAATCGAGCGGCATGACGCGAATCAGTCCGTTCGGATGGGTACCCCAAAAAGCCAGAGAGCGGCCAGAGGTGCAAGTGCGCGCAAGGTCAAGATTTGTGATGACGGTTTTGCACAGCGTGGCAAAGGTACCGCGCGCCCAACAATCAAGCCGCCAGGCCTTGGGTGCAACTACCGGCAGGCTGACAAGCTGGCTTGCCGCGCAACGATCGAAGCGTCTATCATGCGTTGATAAATCGCTGACTTCGGCGTTCTCGCCGCGATCGGCTAGGCAAGATTATCTGCGGCTGTTGTCGTCGGGGTCAATTTCAGAACGAATGAAGTAGCCCACCGCCAATGGCCGACAAAACACAATTCGGGTTGACCGCCGTCGACACCGTTCCCTTGCATGAGAAAGTCTATCTGGAACTCGTGCGAGCACTGATGTCCGGCCAGTTCGCGCCGGGCCAGAAGCTGACCTCGCGAAAACTCGCCAAGGAACTCGGCACCAGCGACATGCCGGTGCGCAGCGCCTTCATGCGGCTTCAGGCACTGCGCGCGCTCAGCCCGATGCCGAACGGCAGCGTGGAAGTGCCGGTCATTTCGGCCGAACGGTTTTCGCAGTTGAGCGCCGTGCGCACGATCCTCGAAGGCTCGGCGACCGAGCTGGCGACAAAACGCATCAACGGCAACAATCTGCGGACCATCCGACGCCACTGCACCGACCTGACCCTGGCGGCCCGCAAGGGCGATATCGACGATTACCTGCGCAAGAACTACGCCTTCAAATTCTCGATCTATCGCCATTGCGGCAACGAGCAGATGATCTTCCTGATCGAGACCGTATGGATGCAGGTCGGCCCGTTTCTCAGGAACCTTGCCATGGGGTTCGAGGATGACCTCGCCTCCATTCTCGACATCGACTATCACGAGGAAGTCGTCGCGGCGATCGAGGCCCAGGATGGCGAGCGCGCCCGCGCGGCCATCGTGCGTGATATCGACGAAGGCGCCTCGCACATACTGCAGCAGGCCAGATTTCCGAAGATGAGAAGCTAGAACTGCGGCGCGAAGGATTTGACGCGTTGGATCGGAGGCCTGTTGGCAGTCGGGAATTTCATCGTTCATCGCGGTGGACCATCAGAGGCATTCGCGATTGGCCGACGCCCTCCCCACCGTCGTCATCCACGGGCGGAGCTGGAGCGAAGCTCCGTCGCGAAGACCCGAGGATGACGATGCGACGGGCGTTTGCGTCCGATATCGCAGTTCAAATGCCCCTTGGCTTTCCGCCCTCCAGCCGCTATGTTGCGATCGCAGATCGCGCAATTGGTTTTGAAATGCCTCCCGACATCCCAGCTAGTGACTTGAAAAAATAAGGAAAAGGCCTTGGCGACAGCCAGGTCCGTTTTCGAAAACTCACAAGCTATCTTTACCAGGGACAGTGCAGCCGATCAGGCTGCGGGATCTTCAAAAACCAGAGGTTATAAATTGAGCGATGCAATTGCGGACGTTTTAAACTGGCTTGAAAGCAGAACCGACATCCAGAGCCTGAGGGCCGCGGTGTGCGACCTCAACGGCATCATGCGTGGCAAGCGCATTCCGGTCGAGCAGGCAAGGAAGGCGCTGGAGGGCAAGCTGCGCATGCCTTATTCGCTGATCGGACTCGATATCTGGGGCGAGGATATCGAAGGCAACACGCTGGTTTTCTCGACCGGCGATGCCGATGGACTTTGCCAATGGACGGGGCGCGGCATTCTGCCGGTGGCCTGGACGGCTCATCCGACGGCCCTCATCCCGCTCTGGCTCGCCGACGAAAACGGCGCGCCCTATCTCGGCGACCCGCGGCGGGCGCTGGCCCGCATCCTCGATCGCTACAAGGCTTTGGGCCTGACCCCTGTCGCGGCAACGGAACTCGAGTTCTACCTCGTCGATCCGCAATCGCAGCGGCCGGTCGGACCTGTCTCACCGGTGACCGGGCGCCGTCTCGATTCCGACGCGGCGCTGTCGATCGACGAGATCGACGACTTCGAATCCTTCATCCATGACGTCTACGAGGCCTGCCGGACGCAAGGCATTCCCGTCGACACGGCCATCGCCGAAAACGGTGTCGGTCAGTTCGAGATCAATCTGAACCACGTCGCGGACGCCTTGCGGGCGGCCGACGATGCGGTGCTGTTCAAGCGCACGGTGAAGGGCATTGCCCGCAAGCACGGCTTTGCCGCCTGTTTCATGGCCAAGCCCTATGGCGACCGCGCCGGCAACGGCTTTCACGTCCATTTCAGCCTGGTCGACACCGAAGGGCGCAACGTCTTCGACGACGGCACCGATCAAGGCTCGGAGATCATGCGTCATGCGGTCGGCGGCCTGCTGGCGGCCATGGCCGAGAGCACGCTGGTGTTCGCACCACACTTCAATTCGTACCGCAGGCTGCGGCCAAGATCCTACGCGCCAACCGCGGTCGCCTGGGGTTATGAGAACCGCATGGTGGCGATCCGCATTCCCGGCGGACCGACCGCTGCGCGCCGTATCGAGCATCGCGTTTCGGGAGCGGACGCCAATCCGTATCTGGTGCTTGCGGCCATATTGGGCGCCGCGCTGACAGGCATTGAAAGACAGTTGTCGCCTGGCGATCCGATCGGCAGCGATGCCCAGGGACTGCCGCCGGCAAAGCTGCCGCCGGACTGGGCGTCGGCGATCGCCGCCTTCGAGAGCGGGGCGCATGTGGCGGAGATCTTCCCGGCAATCCTGCGCGACTCTTTCGTTGCCTGCAAACGCCAGGAGCTGAACACGTTCGCGCTCAATGTCAGCGATTTCGAGATCGAGACATACCTCGAAAGCGTTTGAGGCCCGACCGACCAACAGAGCCCGGCATTCGGTCCGGCCAACCTCCGAGCAGCCGCAAAGCAAGGGTTTGCGACGCGGCCGCTCTTAGGCGATCAGCTGGATTGTCAAAACGTCTCGACCCAGGGCCGCAGCTCGAGCTCCGAGCTCCAGGTGCTGCGATGCTGGCGATGGGCAGCGAGATAGGCCTCGGAGATGGCGTCCGGCGACAGCCGACGGTCCGGCCGGTCGGGATCGGCTGCCTGACCGGGCGGCTCGATCTGGCCGTCGATGATGAAGTGGGCGACGTGGATGTTCTTCGGGGCGAGTTCGCGGGCCATGGACTGCGCCAGGCCGCGCAGACCGAACTTCGGCATGGCAAAGCCGGCCGAGCCGGAAAATCCCTTCACACTGGCGGTGGCGCCGGTGAACAGGATCGATCCCGAACCCCGGACAAGCAGCCGGCGTACTGCCTGCTGGCCGACCAGGAAGCCGCCATAGGCGCCGACCAGCAACGCCTGTTTGACCGCTTCGGCATCGAGTTCGGCGATCGGGCCGCGCGTGCGCGCGCTGGCGTTGAACACCGCAAGCGCCAGCGGGCCGGCCTTGTCGGCGGCGTCGAACAGCCTGGCGACGGACGCAGCGTCGGCGACATCCGTCTCGACGGCCAGCGCACCGGTCTCGTCGACCAGAGCGCTCAGCTTCTCGACGTTGCGGGCGGCCAGAACCACGCGAAAGCCTTCCCGGGTGAGAAGGCGCGCAAGCGAGGCGCTCAGACCAGCGCCTGCGCCTGCAATGACGGCCACATCGGATGTCATGATTTTTCTCTCCTTGCGGATTTCGGCGGAAGCGTTGCCAGATCAGGCAGGGTCGCGCCTTCGCAGCTGACGGGCAAGAGGTGGCATCGCTGCAGTTGTTGAGCCAGACGGCTGCGGAACCGGCGTTGCGCAGTCCGGTATCGCCTGTAGCGCTACGACGACCGCTCGGCCTTCAGCACCGAGACCGCCGCTTCGCTGTTGTGGACATACTCATTGGCATCCGGCTGCTTCTGCACCAGCAGGATGAACAAGAGATCGGTCAGCGTCAGCTGCGCGTCGCGCGCGGTGATGGAGGACGAGCGCGCCCGCTCTTCGTCGGCGATGGTGTAGAGGCAGATGTCGGCGACCCGGCTCAGCGGATTGTCATGCAGGCCGGTGACGGCGATCACCATGGTGCCGCGCTTGCGGGCAAGCTCGGCGATGCGCAGGGTTTCGATGCTGGCGCCGGAATAGGAGAGTGCGAACAGCACGTCGCCCGGCCCGAGCGTCGAAACATTGGCCATCTGGATGTGGCTGTCGCTATCATGCAGGACGTTGCGGCCGAGCTTCATCAGCTTGTAGGAGAAATCGCGCGCCACCAGCGAGGATGCACCGACGCCGACCAGATGGATGCGGCGCGCGCCATCCAGCAGTTCCAGCGCCCTGGAGATGATCCGCTCGCTGTTGGCCTCGGCGGTCCGCTGCATCGACAGAAGCTTGCTGCCGATCAGCTTCTTCAAAATGACCTGGTAGCCGTCGCCGACCTCGATCGAGCCGTGGATCATGCCGGCCGGCACCTGCCATTCCTGCGCCTTGGCCTCGCTGACGGCGAGCTTGAGTTCCTGATAGCTGGCATAGCCGAGCTTCTGGCTGAACTTGACGACGCTCGACTGGCTGCGGCCGATCTCGGCCGCCAGAGCCGCCGTTGACAGGCGCAGCATCTGGTCGGGATTGTCGACGATGTACTGGCCGATCTCACGATCGCCAGGCGCCATGCCGTCGAGCTTCACATTGATCCTGTTCAGGACGGACACGGGATTTCCTCGCGCTTTCAGGTGCCGGGCTAAGGAATAAAATATTCCAATTCCGATTGACAGCCAAGAACGTAGAATTAATTCTCGAACTGGACCGAGCCAAAATCCGGGATTCGGAGCAGCATCTCCGCAGCCGCCCGAGTGTGGCCGGCTTTCGTCGCACAAGGTTTCAGCCCATGGACAAATTGCGGATCGTCGGCGGACAAAGACTGGAAGGCGCGGTCACCATATCCGGCGCCAAGAATGCTGCCTTGCCGCAGATAGCGGCCGCCCTGCTAAGCCCCTACCCGCTCGAACTGACCAATCTGCCTGATGTGACCGATGTCGAAAACATGCTCGGCGTGGTGCGGCTGCACGGCGCCGAGGTGACACGATCGGCGCATGCCGCAACGATCGACACCAGTGCCGCCGTTTCCAAGGAGACGTCCTACGACACGGTGCGAAAGATGCGCGCGACGGTGCTTGTTCTGGCGCCGCTGCTGGCCCGGTTCGGCCATGCCAGGGTTTCGCTGCCGGGCGGTTGCGCGATCGGCGCGCGGCCGGTCGACATGCATGTCGCGGCGCTCGCGGCACTGGGCGCCAGGATCGCCATCGAGAACGGTTCGATCGTCGCCTCTGCGCCGAAAGGGCTCACCGGCACGCGCATCGTCTTGAGCTCGCCATCGGTCGGCGCGACGGAAACCGCTGTGATGGCAGCGACCACGGCCAAGGGCGAAACGGAGATCCTCAACGCGGCGCGCGAACCGGAAGTGGCTGACCTCGCCGCTTGCCTCACCGCCATGGGCGCGCGCATCGAGGGTGCCGGCACGCACCGCATCCTGATTGCCGGCGACACCAACTGGCATGCAGCCACGCACGACATCATCCCCGACCGGATCGAGGCCGGCACCTATGCCATCGCCGCGGCGATCACCGGCGGACAGCTGGAACTGACGCATGCCCGGCTCGAGCACATGGCCTCGGTGGTGCAATTGCTGGAGGCCACCGGCGTCAGCGTCTGGCCCGGCGACCGCGGGCTCATCGTCTCACGCGACCGGCCGCTCAGGGCCGTCGACCTCACCACGGAACCCTATCCCGGTTTTCCGACCGATCTGCAGGCGCAGTTCATGGCGCTGATGTGCTGCACTGACGGCGCATCACTGCTGCGCGAAACCATCTTCGAGAACCGCTTCATGCATGTTCCCGAACTGATGCGGCTCGGCGCCAACATCAAATTGCAAGGCACCACAGCGCTGGTGCGTGGCGGCGAGACACTGCATGGCGCGCCAGTGATGGCCACCGATTTGCGCGCATCGGTGTCGCTGGTGCTGGCCGCACTTGTCGCCGAGGGCGAGACGACCATCAACCGGGTCTATCACCTCGACCGCGGCTATGAACAACTGGACCGCAAGCTGCGCCTGTGCGGCGCAGACATCGAGCGGCTGAGCGCATGAGCGGCGGCGCGGATTATTTTCTCGGCGTCGACGGCGGCGGCACCGGTTGCCGCGCCCGCATCGAGGACGCGGACGGAGCCGTGCTGGGACAAGGCCTGTCCGGCCCAGCGACAACGCGGCTCGGCATCGACGCCGCCTGGGCGTCGGTCGCGAAAGCGTTTGGCACGGCAATCGAGGAAGCTGGCTTCGGGGCTGCGGAGATCGCCCGGATTCATGCCGGCATCGGCCTTGCCGGCATCGGCCGCAAGGGCGCGCTGGAAGCACTCAGGGCGATCGCGCATCCGTTTGCCAGCATCGATTTCGTCAGCGACGGCGTCGGCGCCTGCCTTGGCGCGCATTCGGGCCAGGACGGCGCCATCGTCATTGCCGGCACGGGCTCGATCGGCCTCGGCTTCGTCGAAGGCCGCGACCTGCGCGTCGGCGGCTACGGCTTTCCGATCTCCGACGAGGGCAGCGGCGCCGACCTTGGCCTGAAGGCGGTGCAATTGGCGTTGCGCGCGCATGACGGAAGGCATGAGCGGACAGCACTGCTGGCCGAGGTGATGCAGCGTTTCGAGGGTGACCCGATGGAAGCGGTCGCTTGGATGGATCGGGCAACCGCAACGGACTATGCGGCCCTGGCGCCGATGGTGATGCGCCATGCCGATCAGGGCGATCCGGTCGGGCGGCGCATCGTGCAAAGTGCGGCCGAGCAGATCGATACGCTGGTGAGGGTTCTGTTCGAGAAAGGCGCACCGCGCGTGACGTTGCTGGGTGGCTTGTCCAGCCCACTTGAGCCTTGGCTCTCTCCCGATGTCCGGCGCCGCCTGAAGCCCGCCGACGGCGACGCCGTGTCGGGCGCGATCATCCTTGCCAAAAGGTCTCTCGACGGACGGTAGCGCCTTGTCGGAGAAGGAATAAAATATTCCAAATTTCTGTTGACGACACGAATATCCAATTCTAAAAAGTTAACAAGAGAAAACAGGGTAGCGACCGCGACCCCTTTGGTCCGGGTGCGCTGGTGCTGGTCGATGAGCTTTGCTCTTCCGGCTGTGCCGCATGGTTTTTGAAAGCATTGGAATGACCGAACAAGGGTTGATGTCCGAGCTGGACCGGCTGGTTTCCGAGGGCCGGAACCCGAGGACGATGGACATCGACCTGCTGTCGACCATCGACGTCCTGCGCAAGATCAACGATGAGGATCGGGCCGTCCCGGCGGCTGTCGAAAAGGTCCTGCCTGAAATAGCGGCCGCGGTGGACCGCATCGTGCTGGCCTTCCAGAAAGGTGCACGGCTTGTCTACATGGGCGCCGGCACCAGCGGGCGGCTCGGGGTTCTCGATGCATCGGAGTGCCCGCCCACCTTTGGCGTGCCCGAAGGCATGGTGGTCGGCCTGATCGCCGGCGGTCCCGATGCCCTGGTGCGATCGACGGAAGGCGCCGAGGACGATCCGAAAATGGGCGCCAAGGCATTGCAGGAGATCGGGCTCACATCGGACGATGTGGTGGTCGGCATCGCGGTCAGCGGCCGTACGCCCTATGTCATCGGCGGGCTGAACTATGCCAAGCAGGTGGGCGCAACGACGGTTGCCCTGTCCTGCAATCCGGCGTCGACCATTGCCGGCATCGCCGACATTGCCATCTCGCCGGTGGTCGGCCCGGAAGTGCTTACCGGCTCGACCCGGCTGAAGTCGGGAACCGCGCAGAAGCTGGTGCTCAACATGCTGACCACCGCCTCGATGATCCGCATCGGCAAGAGCTATGAGAATCTGATGGTCGATCTTAACCCGTCCAACAAGAAGCTTGTCGCCAGGGCGATCCGGATCGTCATGCAGACGACCGGATGCGCTGCGCAGCAGGCCAAGCAGGCGCTCGGCCAGACCGGCAATGATGTGAAACTGGCGATCCTGGTGACGATCACCGGCAAGGGCGTCGAGGAGGCACGCACGGCGCTCGGCAAGGCCGGAGGCTTCCTGCGAAAGGCAATCAGCAACGAGACAGGATGAAGCGCATGAGACAAGACGGCGTGAAGCCGCATAGACTGGGCCGATACTCCAAATCATGTGTGTCTTGGAAGCGGTCGGCAGAAACTGCAAGGCATCAAGTCAAATCAGAATGGGAGACGAAAATGATAGGGCATCTCACAAGAACACTGCTGTCAGGCATCACGCTGGCCGCGATGCTCGGCATCGCCACGGTTTCGACGCAAGCGGCAACGCTGCACATGGCCTGGTCGCAGGACGCAACCGGGCTTGACCCGCACAAGCAGACGGCCTTTTCGTCGCTGCGGCTGCTGGAACTGATCTATGAGCCGCTGGTGCGGGTTGACGCCAGCCTGCAGATCATCCCCGCCATCGCCACCTCCTGGGAGTTTTCCAAGGACGGCAAGGCGCTGACCTCCAAGCTCGATCCCAAGGCGAAGTTCCAGGACGGCACTGCGGTGACCTCGGCCGACGTCAAGGCGTCGTTCGAGCGTATCCTCGACGAGAAGACAGGGGCGGCCGCGCGTGCCAATTTCCTGTCGATCGCCAGCATCGACACGCCGGATCCGGCCACCGTCGTGTTTCATCTCTCGCAGCCCGATGCGCCGATCCTGACGGCGATGAGCGACGTCAACGCGGCCATCGTTCCGGCAAGCGAAATCAAGGCCGGTTCGATCGGCACCAAGGCGGTCGGCTCCGGCCCGTTCAAGCTCGACAAATGGGACCCCAACGCCAAGGAGGTTTTGAGCGCCAACAAGGATTGGGCCGGCGGTGCTACCGGCGTCGATGGCATCGAGATCAGCGTGCTTCCCGATGAAGCGGCGATCCTCGCCGCCATGCGCACCAAGCAGATCGATTTCGCGCTGCTCAACGACCCGCTGGTCGCCACGCTGGTGCCGAAGGAGGCCAGCCTGCAGCTGAACCGCGTACCGGTGCTCTCCTATCACGTGCTGCAGCTCAATCCGTCGCGCAAGCCGATGACCGAGCTCAAGGTGCGCCAGGCCATCTCCTGCGCTATCGACCGGCAGGAGGTGCTGGACACCGCCTCGCTCGGCGAAGGCAAGGTCACCGGCCCGCTGACTATCCCGGCGCTCGCGACCGACCCCAGCCAATTGTTCTGCTACAAGCGCGACGTCGAAAAAGCCAAGAAGCTGATGACCGAGGCCGGCTATGCCGACGGCTTTTCCGCGACCGTGATCGGTGCCACCGGCGAACCGCCGACGGCGGCGGCGGAAGCCCAGGTCATCCAGTCGCAGCTGGCCGAAATCGGCGTCAAGCTCGACATCAAGATGATGGAGCTCAACGTCTATGTCGACGCCTGGCTGAAAGGCGATTTCGACATGGCGATCGCGCTCAATGGCGGCCGGGCCGACCCCTACACCATGTACAACCGCTACTGGACCAAGGCGGGCAATCTGCAGAAAGTGGCGAACTACATCGACGACACGCTGGACAGCCAGATGCAGCAAGGCCGCGCCGAGACCGACCCGGCGAAGCGCAAGGTGATCTTTGCCGAATTCGAGAAGCACCTCGCCGAAATGTCGCCGTGGATCTGGCTCTACACGTCCTACAGCTATACGGCCCAGCAGAAGAACATCGTCGGGTTCGTGCCGACGCCGACCGGCACGCTGTTCAGCCTGAGCAAGGTTACCATCCAGCAGTAGCTACCGCCGGCATTGGACGAGAGGACTTCTTCGCGTGAACTATCTGATGCGACGACTGGCGACGTTTCCTCTCGTCCTGCTTGGCGTGTCCATCCTGGTCTTCGTCGCGATCCGGATGGTGCCGGGCGATTCGATCACGGCGATGCTGGGGACCGAAGCAGGCCTGCTCACCCCGGCGCAGCGGGATTCGCTCGCCGCCTATTTCGGCATCGACCAGCCCTGGTTCGTCCAGTACTGGCGCTGGATCGGCGGTATACTGCACGGCAATCTCGGCATCTCGGTCACCTATGGCAGGCCGGTGCTCGATGTCATCCTCGAGCGCTTCCCGCTGACGCTGGAATTAGCCGTGCTGTCGATGATCATCGCGCTCGCCGTCGGCATGCCTGCCGGGATCTTCGCCGCCACGCACAATGAGAAACTGTCCGATCTGGGCGTGCGCATCGTCGCCATGATCGGCCAGTCGACGCCGAGCTTCGTGCTTGGACTGCTGATCATCTACACGCTGTCGGCCGGCTTCGGCGTGCTGCCGGCGATGGGCGAATTCGCGCCGCTGTGGCAGGATCCCTTGCGCAATCTCAGCCAGCTGATCCTGCCCGCCATCACGCTCGGCTTTGCCTTCGCGGCCTCGGTCACCCGCATCTCGCGTTCGGCGATGCTCGACGTGTTGAGCGACGACTATGTCCGCACCGCGCGCAGCAAGGGCGCATCGGCGCGCAGCGTCATCTGGCGCCACGCTCTGCCCAACGCGCTGATCCCGGTCGTGACGCTGAGCGGCATCGAATTCGGCTACCTGCTGGGCGGCGCCGTCATCGTCGAGCAGATCTACGCCCTGCCCGGCCTCGGGCGCATGGTGCTCGACGCGATCCTGCAGCGCGACTACGCGCTGGTGCAGGGCAGCGTGCTGTTCATTGCCTTCAACTTCATGATCGTAAATCTCCTTGTCGACCTCGCTTATGTCGCGCTCGATCCACGCATCCGGCTGGGAGAGTCCTGATGCGCATCCTGCGCGCCATCTTCAGCCACGGCAGCGGCCGCATCGGCGGCGTCATCGTCGGCGTCTATCTCGTGGTCGCCATCCTCGGCATGCTTGGGCTGACGCCGCACAACCCGATCACGCAATTCCGGGTGGACCGGCTGCATGCGCCCAACGGCGCCTACTGGATGGGCACCGACCTGTTCGGCCGCGACGTGGCCAGCCGGCTGATGGCGGGGATCGGCCAATCGTTTACGGTTGCCTTCTTCTCTGTCGCTTTCGCCACCCTTGCCGGCACGGTTCTAGGACTGGCTGCTGCCTGGCTCGGGCGCCGCTGGGACGGCATCGTCATGCGGATCATGGACGTCCTGCTGGCCTTCCCGGCGATCCTCTTGGCGCTGCTCATCGTCACCGTTGCCGGGCCGGGCACATGGACCAGCATCGTTGCCATCGGCATCGTCTACACGCCGATCTTCACCCGCGTTGTGCGCGGCCCTGCTTTGTCGCTCAAGGCACGTGAATTCGTCGACGCCGCACGCACCTTCGGCAGCAGTTCGAGCTATATCGTGACGCGCCACCTGCTGCTCAATCTGGTGGCGCCATTGACGGTTCAGGTGACGCTGGCGTTGGCCTGGTCGCTTCTGACCGAAGCCGGTCTGAGCTTCCTTGGCCTTGGTACACAGCCGCCCGCCGCCTCCCTCGGCCTGATGCTGAGCGACAGCCGCAATTTGATGGAGACGGCACCCTGGCTGATGATCTTCCCGGGTCTGGCGATCATGATCAGCATTCTCGGTTTCAACCTGCTTGGTGACGCCTTGCGCGATATCCTCGACCCGAAGATGCGGAGAGCGCCGGCATGATCCCGCTTCTCTCCATTTCGGATCTGCGCGTTGGCTTCGGCCGCAATCCGCAAGCCAATGAGGTGGTGCGCGGCATAAGCTTCGACCTCGCCGATGGCGAAACACTTGCCATCGTTGGCGAAAGTGGCTCGGGCAAATCCGTCACCGCTTTGTCGATCAACCGGCTCATCGATTTCGGCGGCGGCCGCATCACCGGTGGCGCCATGAAGCTGAAACGCGCCGACGGCAGCCTCTTCGACCTGATGACTGCCACCGAGCCGCAACTGACCGGCATTCGCGGCGCCGAGATCGGCATGATCTTCCAGGAGCCGATGACCTCGCTCAATCCGGTGCTGACTATCGGCACGCAGATCGAGGAATCGTTTCGGCTGCATCGTGGGCTCACCGGAAGACAGGCCACGGCAGCGGCCAAGGATGCGCTCGACCGCGTGCGCATTCCCGATGCCGCGCGGCGGCTGAAATACACGCCCAACCAGCTGTCGGGCGGCATGCTGCAGCGGGTGATGATCGCCATTGCGCTCGCCTGCAATCCACGCCTGCTCATCGCCGACGAGCCGACGACGGCGCTTGACGTGACGGTGCAGGCGCAGATCATGGCGCTGCTGGCCGAACTGAAGCGGGAAACCGGCATGTCGATGATCTTCATCACGCATGACATCGGCCTGGTCGCCGGCATCGCCGACAAGGTGATGGTGATGCAGAGCGGACAGGCGGTCGAACAGGGCGAGTTGAACCAGATCCTCGACAATGCGCAGCACCCCTACACACAGCATCTGCTGCGGGATGTGCCGCATTTCACCAACGGCAGCACGACACGCGCGGACGGGAAGCGCGACAAGGGCGCGAGCACAGAGCCGGCCTTGAAGGTCGACGGCCTGGTGGTGCGGTTTCCGCTGAAAAGCAGTTTCTTCAGCCGTGCCACCGGCGCGGTGCATGCCGTCGACGGCGTCGACTTCGACCTGATGCCGGGCGAGACGCTGGCCATCGTCGGCGAAAGCGGTTCGGGCAAATCCACCACCGCGCGCGCGGTGCTCGGGCTGGTGCGGTCGACGCGCGGCAGCTTCTCGGTCGGCGCCCGAAAAGCGTCAGCCGAGCAGAGCGCCCTGCCCGTTCAGATGGTGTTCCAGAACCCTTATGCCTCGCTCAACCCGAGGCTCAGCATCGAGAGCATCCTGGCCGAACCGGTGATCGCCACCGGCGGCCGCGTGGATGCTGCAACGAAGGCCAGGATGGCGAGCCTGCTGGAACGCGTCGGCCTGCCCAAAAACAGTCTGGAACGCTATCCCCACGAATTCTCCGGCGGCCAGCGGCAAAGGCTGTGCATTGCCCGCGCGCTGATGTTGAACCCGTCAGTCGTGGTTCTGGATGAGGCGGTGTCCGCGCTCGATGTCTCGGTGCAGGCCAAGGTGCTGGAACTGCTGGTCGACCTGCAGCGTGAGTTCGGGCTGGCCTATCTGTTCATCTCGCACGACATGGCGGTCGTCGAGCGGATCGCCCATCGCATTGCCGTCATCTATGCCGGCCAGATCGTTGAGATCGGCGATGCTACGTCGGTGCTGTCGAAGCCGAAGCATTCCTATACGAAGAAGCTGATTGCCGCCGTGCCGACCATCGACCGACGGCACGAGCATTTCGAGATCGACACGCGCCAGGTGCCGTCGCTGGTGCGCCCGGAAGGGTTTGAGCCGGCGCCGGCGCGGTGGGAGCAATTTGGCGGGGATCATATGGCGAGGATGGAAGCGTGACGGGTGCCTGCGCATTTCCAGACTTGGCGGGACAGCACCCCCCTCTGCCCTGCCGGGCATCTCCCCCGCAAGGGGGGAGAT
>NZ_SMYZ01000156.1:0-600 GCF_004919685.1 Mesorhizobium norvegicum
GGGGAGGCTTCGGCCAATCCTCAACGTTTATGACGGTCCACCGAAATGAACGATGATCTTGGCTGCCAACAGGCTTCCGAACTGTCAAGCCTTGCGCTCTGCGCACCGACTATCCCTGACAGACCTCCTGACAACCGATTGACAGCATTCTTCTTCTGTGCAGAATTGGTTGGACCATTGGACCACTTGGAGCAGATGTGGATCAGAATAGCCTGCCACCCATTCAGACGACGGCGCGCGATGACGCCGTGCTGAAGGCGTTGGTGGGCTTTGTTCGCGCCGAGGCCTTGCAGCCGGGCGAGAGACTTCCAACGGAGCGTATTCTGGCCGAGCGGCTGAAGGTCAGCCGCAACACGGTGCGCGAGGCGCTGACACGCTGGGAAGGGCTCGGCCTCGTCGAGCGCCGGCAAGGCAGCGGCACCTATCTCAAGGTCGCCGTCTCGCCAGACATGCTGCACATGCCGCTGACGCTGGCGGGCGGCAATGATTTCACCAGCCTGATGCAGACGATGGAGATCCGCCGCGCGCTGGAAGCGGAGGCCGCAGCTCTTTGCGCCGAACGCGCCAGCCAGGCCGACATCGCCGAAATCGCGCGCAAGC
>NZ_SMYZ01000156.1:722-3043 GCF_004919685.1 Mesorhizobium norvegicum
CGAGGCGCTCAAGCTGATCGCCACCGTCGAGGACGATCTCAAGCGCGGTGCCGCCAAACTCAAACTTTCGAGCCAGACATGAACGAGCATCCATCCGGTTTCGATCACGACTATCTTGCCGAGGCGGCGACACTGCTGGCGCATGACGAACCGTTTCCCGGCGGTGCGGTGGTGCCGCCGATCTACCAGACCTCGCTGTTCACCTTCGCCAACTATGCCGAGATGGCCGATACCTTTGCCGGCAAACGAAAACAGCCGATCTATTCGCGTGGCGACAATCCGACGGTGATGGAGTTCGAGGCGCGCGTGGCAGCGCTTGAGGGCGCAGAAGCAGCGCGCGGCTTTTCCAGCGGCATGGCGGCGATCAGCGCCACAGTCCTTGCGTTCGTTGGGGCAGGTGAGCGCATCGTGGCGGTGCGCAATTGCTATGGCGATGCCTACCGCCTGTTCGAGCGGCTGTTGCCGCGGCTCAACATCAAGGTCGACTATGTCGACGGTTCCGACCCGGATGCGGTGGCGGCGGCACTTCCCGGCGCCAAGCTGCTCTATCTGGAAAGCCCGACCTCGATGATGTTCGAGCTGCAGGACATCGCGCATCTGACTCGGTTGGCCAAGGAGCAGGGCATCGTCACCACGATCGACAATTCCTGGGCGACGCCGGTGTTCCAGAAGCCGATCACGCATGGCGTCGATCTGGTGCTGCATTCGGCCTCGAAATACCTTGGTGGCCACAGCGACACCGTCGCCGGCGTCGTGGCGGGGTCGGCCGCTCATATCAAGCACATCAACGAGCAGACCTATTCGTATCTCGGCGGCAAGCTGTCGCCGTTCGAGGCGTGGCTTTTGCTGCGCGGCCTGCGCACGCTGCCACTGCGCCTGCCGCATCATATGAAAAGTGGCCTGACCATCGCCGAACGGCTGAAGGCGCATGCCAATGTCGAGCGGGTCAACCATCCCGTCTATTCAAACCATCCGGGCAAGGCGACGCTGGCCGGCTATGCCGGGCTGTTCTCCTTTGAGGTGACTGACGATATCGACATCCCCGTCTTCGTCGATGCGCTGAAATATTTCCGCATCGGCGTCAGCTGGGGCGGGCACGAAAGCCTGGTCGTGCCGGCCAAGGCGTCGCTCGAGCAGACGCCGGGCCTGAATTCGATGGCGCGCTTCGGCGTCAGCCCCCGAACCATCCGCTTCAATGTCGGATTGGAGAGTGTCGAAGACCTATGGGCGGATGTCGCCCAGGCCTTCGAAAAAGCCAGAAAATAACAAGCGGGTTCAAAATGGGAGTCTTGAACATGAAAAAACTGACCGTCATGCTTGCCACCGTTGCGGGGCTGGCGATTTCCGCCGGAAGCGCTGTGGCCGATTCGACCCTGAAAATGGTCGAAGTCATCACCAGCCCGCCACGCACCGAATTCCTGAAGAAGCAGATCGCCGAGTTCGAAACGGCCAATCCGGGCGTCAAGGTCGAGCTGATCTCGCTGCCCTGGGGCCAGGCTTTCGAGAAATTCCTCACCATGGTGCAGGCCGGCGATACGCCCGATATCGTCGAGATGCCGGAACGCTGGATGGGCCTCTATGCCAACAATGCCCAGCTCGAGGACCTCGGCCCCTACATGGCCAAGTGGGACGACGCCAAGACGCTTGGCGATCGTGCCAAGCAGTTCGGCTCGACCGTCAACAACACCCAGTTCATGATCCCCTACGGCTACTATGTGAACGCGCTGTTCTGGAACAAGAAACTGTTCNNCGCCGGCAAGGGCGGCTACTTCAACGAGGACGGCACCTCGACGATCAACGACGAAGGCTCGGTCAAGGGCTTGCAGATGCTGGCCGACATGTACAAGGACGGCCTAGCGCCGAAGGATGCGGTGAGCTGGGGTTTCAACGAAACGGTCACCGGCTTCTATTCCGGCACCTGCGCCATGCTCAACCAGGATCCGGACGCGCTGCTCGGCATTGCAGGCAAGATGAGCGCCGACGACTTCGCGGTGGCGCCATTGCCGGTCGGGCCGAGCGGCAAGTCCTATCCGACGCTGGGTTATGCCGGATGGGCGATGTTTGCCAACTCGCAGCACAAGGACGACGCCTGGAAGCTGATGGCGACGCTTTTGTCGCCGAAGGACAATCTGGAATGGGCCAAGGAAGTCGGCGTCGTGCCGATCCACAACGGCGCCGACCAGGATCCCCATTTCAAGACCGAGCAGTTCAAGGGCTGGTTCACGGAGCTGAGCGACAGCTCCAAATATGAAATGGTGACCCCGCCGACGCATCTGGAAAACCTTGGCAACTTCGTCGACCAGGTGGCGATCAAGAATTTT
>NZ_SMYZ01000157.1 GCF_004919685.1 Mesorhizobium norvegicum
CAGGAAAAGTGTGAAACGGTTTTCCGTCCGGAATTGCGTCAAAACAAAGGGTTAGAGCAATTCACCGTTTCCGTGAAACGGTGAATTGCTCTAGATCGGCAGCAAGGCGTCGGGCTTCACATTGGCGATAGAGGCGTAGGTGTGCGTTTCCCGCACCCCGGGCAGCGGCAGGATGACCCGCTGCAGGAAATCCTGGAACATCGCCATGTCGGCGATGCGCGCCTTGACCAGATAATCGAAGCCGCCGACCACCATGTGGCACTCGATGATCTCGGGCGCCCGCAGAACCGCCTCGGCGAAGCGGTCGAAGACATGCGGCGCCGTGTGGTCGAGCCGCACTTCGATGAAGACGAGCTGCGCCTGTCCGATCCTGGCCGGATCGAGCACGGCGCGCACCGCGCGGATGAACCCTTCGGCGAACAGCCGCTTGACGCGCTGCGCGGCGCCGGTTGGCGACAGGCCGACCCGCCGCGCCAGATCGAGCGTCGTGCGGCGGCCGTCCTCCTGCAACAAACGCAGCAGCGAGCGATCGATACGGTCGAGATCGTCCATTTCAGGATTCACACTTCTTGAGCCGAACAGGCGTGATAGTCACGCCAAAATAACAAAAACAGCATATTTCATCACGCCGATAGATCGCAATACCGTTGCCGTGCAACCGACAACGAAAGCGGATCCCATGACATCAGCGATATCGACCTCCCGCAGCGCCCAGGCCAAGGGCGACACGCCCGTGCTCATCCTGAGCGAGGCCGAGGTGAAAACCTGCATCGACCTGCGCCAGCTTCTCGACGCGCTCGCCGGCGGCTTCAAGGCGCTGTCCGGCGGCAAGGTCGTCAATCCGGCGCGGCCGCAGCTCGACATTCCGCAGGCCGGCTATTCGCTGGCCATGCCGGCCTGGATGGCGGGCATGCATCTGACGGTGAAGATCGTCAACGTCTTCGAGGGCAACATCGCCAAAGGCATCCCCAGCCACCTCGCCACCATCCATCTGTTCGACCCTGAGACGGGCATGCCGGTCTGCGTCATGGATGGCACCTACATCACCGCCGTGCGCACCTCCGGCTCGGCCGTGCTCTCGGTGCGCGAACTCGCCCGCCGCGACGCCAAGGTCGCGACGGTGGTCGGCGCCGGTGTGCAGGCCGGCCAGCATTTGCATCTTCTGCCGCTGGTGCGCGACTTCGCCGAGATCCGCGTCGTCTCAAAGGAATTTGCCGATGCGCAGGCGCTCGCCGCCGAGCATCCGGGGGTCGTTGCCGTCGCCGATATCGAGGCCGCGGTGCGCTCGTCCGACGTCGTCTGCCTGGCAACGCATTCCTATCAGCCGGTGATCTCGGCCGACTGGGTGCGGCCCGGCAGCCATGTCTCGTCGGTCGGTGTCGCCCCGCCCGGCGGCGAGTTGCCGGTCGAGCTTATCGGGCGGGCCAGCCTGTTCGTCGAGACCAGCGAGGCCTTCGCTCCGACGCCGGTCGGTTCCTGCGAACTCGCCGGTCTCAGCCCGCAAACCGGAACCGAGCTTGGCGACATGCTGCTCGGGCGGCGGCCGGGACGCGTCAGCGCCGACCAGATCACCGTCTACAAGGCCATGGGCGTCGCCATGGAGGACATGGTGGTCGCCGACCTCGCCTATCGCGAGGCGGTTCGGCGAGGAATGGGGCGGGCTGTTGTGCTTTAGGTACCAAGACGCCGATCAGCACGGTTATGCGGCATCGAAAGGCGCTTTGCGGGCGCGCCGGCACATCAAACCCGACAAAGTCCACATTTCTCCGCGCTACGCATGTCTTGATCAAGGGACGGCAAGCGCACATTTACCAGAACATAGGCATGTCTTCGATTTTAGTTGAGACATCTAACGTCCTGTTTCCGGAATACATATATTTGGCGAAACGGACCAGGATCAGGATTGTTTCTGTCGATGGACGAAGACGCCAAACAAGACCCGCACTCCGTCCATTCGGACCAGGAGTTGGACGCGGCCAAAGCCATCTATCGGTCAGGTGATGAGGCTGGTGCCGTACCCCTGTTCAAGAAGCTTGCCGAAGCCGGCTCGGCGCCGGCAATGACATGGGTCGGATACGTCTATCTGGAAGGCAGAGGTGTTGCCGAAGATTCCGTGGCCGCGCTTGACTGGTTTTTGAAAGCCGCCGAAGCCGGCGACGGCGAGGCCATGGGTTGGATCGGCCACATCTATTTCGGTGGCAACGGTGTCGATGTGGACAAGGCCACTGCATACCGATGGTATGTGAAGGCATCGGATGCAGGTGATGCCAGCGCGATGTCGTGGCGCGGCTACATGCTCTCGCAAGGGATCGGAGTGCCCGTCGATCTCGACGCCGCACGTCTTTGGTTCTCCAAGTCGGCGGAGTTAGGGGACGCCGACGGTCAACACAATTATGGGTCGGTTCTGGCGACTGCGGGTGAACGCGAGGAAGCAGATCGCTGGCTGCAAAAAGCTGCGGCGCAGGGCCATAAGGCATCGACCAAATGGCAGCGCCAACATGATGCCCACAATCTCCTGGGTGCAAAACGCTATGCGGAGGGTTTGCCTGTCCTAGAAAAACTTGCCGAGGATGGCGATGCGTGGGCACACGAATGGCTAGGGTATATCTACCTCTGGGGCCGTGGCGTCGCCAAGAATTTTGACGAAGCGGTCCAGCATTACGAAGCCGCCTACGAAGGCGGCCAGCACGCTGTCGCAAACCTAGCTGGGATTGCAAACTTCCGAGCCGGCCGCCCAGAGGTGGCTCTGAAGTGGTTGCGAACAGAGACAAGCAAGCCGATTTCCTCACTCTACTGGCAGTTCCGAGTCTTGGACGCGAACCCGCGGCTGGAAGACCACGCGGGCGAGCGCAATGAACTTCTGCTGAAGGCAGCCAAGGCCGGTCATCTTTACGCGCAACGCGCGCTCGCAATGCGGATGATCAAGGGCCAAGGGAATTTTGGCACTCGGCTTCAGGGGCTTCGAATGTTCTGCGGGATCTTCCCGCAAGTGGTGCGGATTGTCGACAACGACCCGTATGACGAGCGCCTATACTAACCCATTGCTTCCCCTACCCCTCCACCGTCTCCAGCACACTCAGCAGCGTGCCTTCCATATCCGGCTCGTCGCCCGAACAGACGCACAGCATCTCGGCGTCGCCTTCGCCGACCGAGAGGTAGGCATGGCCCATGGTGGAATCGATGTAGACGCTTTCGCCCTGTTTCAGCCGCACCGGCGCATACTGGTCGGTGTGCAGGCTCGATCTCGCCCTTGAGCACGATCAGGAATTCCTCGCCGGCATGCTTGGTCAGCGGGCCGAATTCCTGCGGCGTGCGGGCGCGCGCATAGGCGTGGATCGGCACCATGCGCTTGCGCACCAGATCGGTGGCCAGATAGCGGTAGTCATAGTTGCGGGTCAGTTGGCGCAGCGTGTTGGACTGCGAGGTCACCGAGCGACGCGTGCGCGCCGACGGCTGCTTGCGGTCGCCGCTGAGCAGTTCCGTCACATGGATGCCCAGCCCTTCGCAGATCTGCAGCAGCTTGTCGTAGCTCAGCGACATCTGGTCGTTCTCGACCTTGGACAGCGTCGACACCGCGACGCCGGTGAGCGTGCTGACCTCCTGCAAGGTCCAGCCATGCGTTTTCCTGAGGCCGCGCAGGCAATCACCGAGGTTCGGTTGCTCCGACATCGTCAGCTCCATGGCGCGGCGATCACGCCGCCTGTCATTCCTAGGTAGTCCAACTCCTTGCCGCTATCAACAACGCTAACAATTTTCTTATACGCTAAATATTGACTGGATACGAAATTATTTCTACCCCTAGGGGATGCAGTCGAAGTCTCCCCAAAAAATCGTCGTCATCGGCGGCGGCATTGCCGGCCTCTCGCTGGCGGCGGCCGTACAGCCCTGGGCCGAAGTCACCGTGCTCGAGCGCGAGCCGCATCTCGGCTACCACGCCAGCGGCCCCTCGGCGGCGCTGTTTTCCGAAACCTACGGCAATGCGCTGGTGCGGGCGCTGTCGCTGGCCAGCCGGCAGCAAATCGTCGATGGCGGCTTTGCCGCCCACCGTCGCGGCGCGCTGCATGTCGGCGGCCTCAAAGACAGTGCTGCCGTCGACCGCATGGCGGCGGAGATGCAGGCGCTGGTGCCGAGCGTGCGGCGCCTGTCGGCTGCGGAAGTCAACGCGCTGGTGCCGGTCATCGCCACGGCAACCACCTGCGGCGGCGTCCATGAACCCGGCGCGCTTGATGTCGACACCGGGAAGATGCTTGCGGCTTCAGCCTCCACACTCAAGGCGGGCGGCGGCGTGATCCGCACCGGCGAAGAGGTTCGCGAGATCGCGCGCACCGCAGCCGGCTTCAGCGTCACCACCCGTGCCGGCGCCTATCAGGCCGATATCATCGTCAACGCCGCCGGTGCCTGGGTCGACGTCGTCGCCGGCTTGGCGGGGCTCTCCGGCCTCGGCCTCCAGCCCAAGCGGCGCACCGCCTTCCTGTTCGATCCGCCTGCCGGCATCGACATCGGCGCCTGGCCGCTGGTGGTCGACCTGCACGAACAGTTCTACTTCAAGCCGGATGCCGGCAGGCTGATCGGCTCGCTGGCCGACGAGACCGATTCCGAGCCTTGCGACGCCTATCCGGAAGACATCGACGTCGCCATCGCCGTCGACCGCATCGAGCAGGCGACCTCGCTGCGCATCGGCCGCCCGTCGACGCCCTGGGCCGGCCTGCGCACCTTTTCGCCCGACCGCACGCCGGTCGTCGGCTTCGACCCGCGCCTGCCCGGCTTCTTCTGGCTTGGCGGCCGGGGCGGCTACGGTTTCCAGGTGTCGCTGACGCTGGCGCGGCTGGGTTCTGCGCTGCTGCGCGGCCAACCCCTGCCCGACGACCTCGCGGCGCGCGGCGTCACCTCTGCTGCGCTGGCGCCTGACCGTTTCCTCACCCCGGCGGCGACGCCATGAAGTTCACCTCAACCCGTAAAGTGTCATCAGGAGCGTTTGCGATGAAATCCACCGTTCTGCGCGCAGTGCTTACCTCGTCCCTGCTGGCCTCATCCGTCCTTCTCGGCGGACAGGCCTACGCCAAAACCCTGGTCTATTGCTCGGAAGCCAATCCCGAGACCTTCAACCCGGCGATCGGCACCGCCGATTCCACCATGGACGCCGCCGCCAAGACGATCTTCAACCGGCTGGTCGAGTTCAAGCCGGGCACGACCGAGGTCGGGCCGGCGCTGGCCGAAAGCTGGGATGTCTCATCGGATGGCAAGACCTACACCTTCCATCTGCGCCATGGCGTGAAATTCCAGTCGAACGAGCATTTCACGCCGACGCGTGATTTCAACGCCGACGACGTGCTCTACACCTTCAACCGCCAGCGCGACGCCAACAATCCCTATCACAAGCTCGGCGGCGGCACTTACGAGTACTTCAACGCGCTGGGCATGGGCACGCTGATCGACAAGATCGACAAGGTCGACGACCACACCGTGCGCTTCACGCTGACGGCGGCCAACGTCACCTTCCTGCCCGGCATCGCCCTCGACTATCTCTCCATCCTGTCGCTGGAGCAGACCGAAAAGATGGTCGCCGCCGGCACGCCGGAGCTGATCGACTCTGAACCGGTCGGCACCGGCCCGTTCGTGCTCGACGCCTACGTGCCCGACAGCCAGGTCCGCTACACCGCCAACAAGGATTACTGGCGCGGCGCGCCCAAGATCGACACGCTGGTCTTCGCCATCACCCCGGAGCCGACCACCCGTGTCGAGCGCCTCAAGGCCAATGAGTGCCAGGTCGCCGCCCCGCCGCCGCCAAGCGCCGTCGCCGATTTGCGCACCGATCCCGACATCACCGTGCTCGACCTCAAGGGCCAGAACATCGGCATCCTCGGCTTCAATGTCGAGCACCAGCCGCTCGGCGATGTGCGCGTGCGCATGGCGCTGGCCAAGGCCATCGACCGCAAGGCGATCGTCGACGCCGTCTATGCCGGCGCCGGCACGGTGGCTGGCAGCGTCGTGCCGCCGGCACAGATCGGCGCCGTCACCGACGCCGGCATCGACTACGATCCCGACGGCGCGAAGAAACTGCTGAAAGACGCCGGCCACGAGAGCGACCTGAAAATCAGCCTGTGGGCGATGCCGGTATCGCGACCCTACAACCCCAACGCCAAGCGCATGGCCGAGATGATCCAGGCCGACTGGGCGAAAGTCGGCGTCAAGGCCGAGATCGTCAGCTTCGAATGGGGCGAATATCTCAAGCGCACCGCAGCGGGCGAACAGGACGCCTACTTGCTCGGCGGCAGCAGCGACAATGGCGACCCCGACAACATGCTGAGTTATCTGCTCTCCTGCGACGGCGTGAAGGGCGGCTCCAACCGCTCGCGCTGGTGTGATCCGGCCTTCGAGAAATTGTTGCAGGACGGCCGCGTCGCCGCCGACCCCAAGCAGCGCGCCGACATCTACGCCAAGGCGCAGGCGATCCTGAAGGTCGAGGTGCCGGTGGCGCCGATCGCCCATTCGGTGGTGGCGATCCCGATCCGCAAGAGCGTGCTCAACTACGTGCTCGACCCGTTCGGCCGGCAGAATTTTGCCGCGGTCGATATGGCGGAGTAGGACCTGGCGCGGCGCCCCCTCATCCGGCCGCTACGCGGCCACCTTCTCCCCGGTGGGGAGAAGAGGTCTTCAAGCGCCGGCTCCTCTTTCGGCGGCAGACAGGAAGCGTCGATGGGCGGACGTGGCACCCTCTTCTCCCCGCCGGGGAGAAGGTGGCCCGAAGGGCCGGATGAGGGGCCTTCAGGCAAACGCACGGCGGCACGATCTAGAACAGCAACACAGCTAGTGAGACCACGACGATGAAAGACCTGACTTCCCTCCTCAACAGCTACCTCGCCGACGGTGCGGTTGGCGCCTCGCTGGCCTACTCGACAGGCGCCGCACCAACCGCCGTCACCGCCGGCCTCGCCGACCGGGAGCATGGCGTTGCTGTCTCGCCCGACCGCTTGTTCAAGATCGGCAGTTGCACCAAGACCTTCGTTGCCGCCGCCCTGGTCAAGCTCGCCCAGGACGGCAAGCTCGATCTCGGCGCGCCGATCTCCCGCTGGTTTCCCGATCTGCCGGGCGCCAGCGCCATTTCGGTGCGCCAGCTGATCAACCACCGCAACGGCCTGCCGGAGTTCGAATATTACATTCCGATGGATCCGAGCCGGCAATGGACGCCGCAGCAACTGGTCGACATCGCCTTCGCTTCCGACAAGCAGAAGACGCCAGGGGGAGCGGCCGTCTACAACAACACCGGCTATGTTCTGGCCGGCATGGTGATCGAGGCCGTCTCCGGCCAGTCGCTGGGCGGCTATGTCAGAAGCGCGGTGCTGCAGCCGCTCGGCCTGGAGAATACCTGGTCGCCGGCCACCGAAGCCTTTCCGGAAAAATCGATGGTGCGCGGCTACTACCACCGGCCGCCGCCCCCAGCGAATGCGCCCACCGACATCGCCTCGGGCGGCGAGATGTGGCGCATGGACGGCGTGCTACCCTATTCCGACGCATTGCAGGATTCTTCGGATTCCTTCCCGTTCGGCGCCGCCTATGGCTGCGGCGACATGGTGTCGACGCCGTCGGATATGGTGGCGTTCATGCGCGGTCTGTTTTCCGCAAAATTGCTGTCGCCGCCCTTCTTCGCCGAGATGTTCGAACACCGCGTGCCGGCAAGTTTCCCCGGCACCCGCATGCGCGAGACCGGCGCCGGCATGTTCCAGAGCGCTTATGCCGACCGCGCCTTCTACGGCCACCAGGGCAGTATCCCCGGCTACGTCGCCGTCATGCTGCACGACCCGGAGTCGAGCCTGACCATCGCCATGACCAGCAATGTCGGCTCCGGCAACCGGCTGTCCTTCCAGGCCAGCGGTTTGCATCCGGTGGTCGATAAGGCGATCGAAATCATCCTGAGGTGACGGGCAACGCAGCGGCTGTCCCGCGCCGCTGAGGCAGCCTCAGTCTTCGTCCGTCCAGATCAGGCGCAGCAACCGAAGCAGCGTCGCCCGCTCTTTTTTCGTCAGCCTGTGCAGGAACCGGTCCTCGTGCCGGCGAACCTGTTGCCGCCATCCCGGCATGGCCTGCCTGGCCGCCTGCGTCAGGGCGAGCATCTGCACGCGTTTGTCGCCGGCATGGTCGTCGCGCTCGACCAGCCCGCGTTCTTCCAGTTCGGCGAGCAGCGGCGCCATATTGGCGCTCTTCATGCCGAGCAGGCGGCAGAGTTCCGCGGCGCGAATGCCGGGCTTTTCATCGATCAGCGCCAGCATGCCGTAGGTGACCGGGCGCAGCGCCGCGTCGGTCAGCTCGACGGCGAAATCATTCAAGGCGAAGGCCGAGGCGCGCCTGAGATTATAGCCGATCTGCGCATCGAGCGCGTCTTCGGGACTGGTGCGGAGCCGTGTCTTTTCCATGCTTCAACCGATCGCCGCGAACATCCCCTCTTGTCAAGCAAAAAAGACTATGCGACATAGCAAATACGATAGCTATGCTGCATAGCAATTTAAGCGGAACGGGAGGACCTGACCATGACGCAAGAGACCGTTGCCTTCGACATCGAGAACGGCGTCGCCTGGGTTCGCTTCAACCGGCCGGACAAGCGCAATTGCATGAACCCGGCGCTCAACCGGCGCATGATGGAGGTTCTCGACGAACTTGAATTCCGCGACGATGTCGGCGTGCTCGTGCTGTCAGGCGAAGGCAGCGCCTGGTCGGCGGGCATGGACCTCAAGGAGTACTTTCGCGAGACCGAGGCCAAGGGACTTGGCGCCATCCGCAAGGCGCAGTCCGAAGCCTATGGCTGGTGGCGCCGCCTGCGCTGGTACGGCAAGCCGACTATCGCCATGGTCAATGGCTGGTGTTTCGGCGGCGGCTATGGCCCGCTCTTCGCTTGCGACCTCGCCTTCGCTGCCGACGAGGCGCAGTTCGCTTTGTCCGAGATCAATTGGGGCATCCTGCCCGGCGGCGGCGCCACCAAGGTGGTGGTCGACCTCCTGTCGATGCGCGACGCCATGTACCACGCGCTGACCGGCGAGCTCATCGACGGCAGGAAGGCCGCCGCCTGGAAGCTGGTCAATGAAAGCCTGCCGCTGGCCGATCTGAAGGCGCGCGTCACCGAGGTTGCGAACACCTTGCTGAAGAAGAACCCGATTGCCCTGAAGGCGACCAAGGACGCCATCCGCCGCGTCGCCGAGATGACCTACGACAATGCCGAGGACTATCTGGTGCGGGCCCAGGAAGCGGCGAACTCGCATGACAATGAGGGCCGCAAGGAAGGCATCCGCCAGTTCATCGACGAGAAGAGCTACAAGCCCGGTCTCGGCGCTTACGACAAGGCAAGGTGATCCCGCAGAGACAGCGCAACCCTGGGGAGGAGATGCGAATGCCGGCCTGGACGACATCGGATCCCGTGGCCCTGCACGCCAGGGCGCAGCCGGATCGCGTCGCTTGTGTCGACCTGGCATCCGGCCGGCGCTGGACCTATGCCGCGCTCGACGAGGCCATCCAGCGCGCCGTCGGCGTGCTCGAAACCGGCCATGGCATCGAACAGGGGCAACGGATCGCCACGCTTGCCCGCAACAGCGCCGACTTGGTTATCCTACAGCAGGCAGCGATGCGGCTCGGCGCCATCTTCGTGCCGCTCAACTGGCGGCTCGCCGGTGCCGAGCAGCAGGCGATCCTGGCCGATTGCGATCCGGTGCTGCTGTTGCACGGCACCGCCCTTGAGATGATGACGCTGCCCAAGGGCTGCGTGCCGATCGAAGTCGCGGCCTTCGCGGCGGCAGTCGAGGCGCATGTGCCGGCGCCGCGCCGTCCGCTGCCGGCCAGCGATGCACCCTCGATCATCCTCTACACATCGGGTACATCAGGCCGGCCGAAAGGGGTCATCGTCACCGAGGCCAACGCCTTGGCCACCGCGGTCAATTTCGGCGTGCTGGGACGCGTTGGCAATGCCAGCGTCTTCCTCTGCGACGCGCCGATGTTCCATGTCATCGGCCTCATCACCAGCCTGCGCCCACCGCTGCTGCAGGGTGGCACGGTGTTGATCTCGCCCGGCTTCGATGCTGGCGCCACCAACCGCCGCCTAGCCGATCCCGCGCTCGGCGTCACCCATTATTTTTGCGTGCCGCAGATGGCCAGGATGCTGCGCGACCATCCGGATTTCGCACCGGCGAATTGGACCGCGCTCACCGCCATCTTCACCGGCGGCGCGCCCAATCCAGCCGCAGACATCAACTGGTGGCTGGCACAAGGTGTGCGCATGGTCGACGGCTTCGGCATGACCGAAGCCGGCACCGTGCTCGGCATGCCTATCGAGGCCGACCGGATCGCCAGCAAAGCGGGCGCGGCGGGCCTTGCGGCGCCGATGATCGGGCTGCGCATCGTCGACGACGCCGGCCGCGACGCCGCAGCCGGGGAGCCAGGCGAGCTATGGCTGTCCGGCCCCAGCATCACATCAGGCTACTGGAACCGGCCGGAGGAGACAGCGCGTGCCTTCACCGCCGATGGCTGGTTCCGCACCGGCGACATTGCCAGGCAGGATGAGGAAGGCTTCGTCACCCTTGTCGACCGCCGCAAGGACATGTTCATCTCCGGCGGCGAGAACGTCTATCCGGTCGAAATCGAGCTGGCGCTGCTCGACCATCCCGACATCGCAGAAGCAGCCGTGATCGGCGTCGCCGACGAGCGCTGGGGCGAAGTCGGGCGCGCCTTTGTCGTGATCAAACCCGGATGCGTTGTCGATCCGGCTGATCTGGCAAGTCATTGCGGCGCCCGCCTCGCCCGCTACAAGGTGCCGAAGGAATTTTTGCTCGCGCAAACGCTGCCGCGCACCGCATCCGGTAAGATCCAGAAGCACATTTTACGCAGTTGGACAGCACCGGCCGGCGGGCAGACCTGAGGCGCCGTTCAGACCGCAGGCGCACCGCGAAAAATCGCCACGGCCGCAGCGACGATTTCCGCATTGTCCTTCGCTGTCGTTCCGTCGGCGAGCGTCTTGCCATCTTCCAACCCGACCCGCGTCGACCAGCGCTTTTGATGCGCAAGCTCCACGAACGGCCAGACCGTGGCGTCGACGCCATGCAGCAGGATCGGTCGCCGCACCCCGGCGCGTTCGAGCACGGCGGCGATGCCGCGCGCCTCGTCCAGCGCCGCCATCAGGTTTTGAATGTCGATCTCGATCAGGATGCGCAGCACGCGGCTGTGCTCGGCAAGCGCGACGAACCGCTCGGTATCGGCGATGTTGGCAAGCCCGGCCTCGATGCCGACGCCACGCTGGCGCAACAACACCATCACGGCGGGCGCATCCGCCTCCGACAGATTGACCGAGGCATAGTCGGGCAGTTCCCGCCAGCTGGCGATCGCCGCACGAGTCCGCTCGACATCGTTCTCGATCCAGGCACCCGTCGACACGCCGACCAGCGTGCCCGGACAAGCCTGGCGCACCGCCAGCACGGTGGCATTGACGGCCGCCAGGCTTTCGTGCCCGTCCATGCCGCGCGGATGGATATGCAGTTCGGCGGCACCTGCGGCGACGCAGGCGGCGGCTTCGTTGGCCATCGCCTCGGCGGTCAGCGGCAGCTGGGGATGAAAATCGCGCGGACGCGCGCCATTGATGCAGGCCTGAACGATCATCGGTCTCACCTCGACAGGGAGGCACAGTCTAGCTGTACGCCGGTGGAACTGCCAATCTCCCCCACGAGGGGGGAGATCGGCAGCGTCACCGGCCACGCCTCCCTCCGCAACATTCGCCGGCATTTGAATAAAAGCCGCCTGTGGATATTTACCCGGCGTTCCCTCGCCTCCGGCAAGGTATTTTAGGGTGGGATAATGGAGAGACCATTGACCAGCGATTTTTCAGCCGCCCGCATCCACCTCGAACGCGCCTATCACTATCTGCAAGGCAATGACGAGGCGAGCCGCACGGCCTGTGACGCCCTCGATCTGTTGATCGAAACAGTGGCGGAAGCGCAGCACAGGCCATCCGAAGCTGGAGTGCTGGAGTTTCCGCAATCGACGGCGCGACGAACCGGATAGAATGGGTCGAGATTCAGGTCAGGCCGGTCGGCCGGGCCTGAATCTCGACACCCCGGATCACGATGCCTTGCGGGCCGCAACCACCCCGGTCGCGCGCACGACAATCTGCTCCAGCGGCTCTGGCCGGTGCAGCAAAAATCCCTGGCCGTAGGCGACGCCCATGTCGCTCAGCATCGCCAGCGTGTCCTGCCGTTCGATCTTCTCGCCGACCACGTCGCAGCCGAGGCTGCGGGCGATGCTGGTGATGGCCAGCACGATCTCGCGGTCGAAGCGGCTTTGCGTGATGTGCTCGATGAAGGAACCGTCGATCTTGATCGTGTCGACGGGGAAGCGCCTGAGATATTCGAACGAGCTCATGCCGGCGCCGAAATCGTCGAGGCTGACCCGGCAATGCCGCTCGCGCGCCTTGCGCACGAATTGTTCGGCGGCGTCGAAATTCGTGACCGCGGCGGTTTCGGTGATCTCGAAGCCGATGCCAGAATGCGGCGCCCCGGTTTCTTCGATGACACTGTCGACGAACGCCCACAGCTGCGGATCGCTCAGCGTCTGCGCCGACAGGTTGAAGCCGAGCGTCAACGCGCCCGAGCGCAAGGCGGCACCATGCCGCGACAGCGCCGTGCGGATGATCCAGCGGTCGAGCCGCGATGCGATACCGAAACGCTCGGCCACCGGAATGAACTCGCCGGGCGGCACCAGCCGGCCGTTGCGTGCGACGAGCCTGGCCAGCACTTCGACAT
>NZ_SMYZ01000158.1:0-368 GCF_004919685.1 Mesorhizobium norvegicum
GGCCGGAGCCGATGATGATGACGTCGTAGTTCTCAGCCACGGTTTTTCTCCTTCACAATTCCAGCATGACGCGCACGACGGGCGTCAGCGCCTTGCCGATGTTTCGCGTGTTTTCGACGTCGAGGTGGACACCGTCGAGTGGGATGGTTTGCGCCACACTGCCGGCATCGAAGAAGCCACAGCCAACTTCGTCGGCGAGAGCGGCATAGAGCGGCGCCAGACGCGTCGAAGCCTCATCGCCGCCGGCAAACATTTCCTTGAATTCGGCATTGTCGGTACGGCTGACCACAGGCGGCGCAACGATCAGGACCTGCGGCGCCGGCCAGTCGAACGGATAATCGTGGCCGCGCACGATGTCGATCAGCCGC
>NZ_SMYZ01000158.1:438-958 GCF_004919685.1 Mesorhizobium norvegicum
GTCAGCGAGTCGCCGTAGCAAAGAACCGTCTTCATGCGCCCACCTGTGCCTTGATAAAACCGCGTCTCAACCGCCAGCGCACGAACAGCCAGTGAACCAGCACGGTGGCCAGGTTCGGCAAAACCAGGCCAGCGACGATTGGCAGGTCGCCTCCCCACTGGCGCTTGCCGATCGGCTGCGAGAACGTCCAGCCGATCAGGCCGAACCCAACCAGCACGACCAGGACAATTGCGCCAAGGGCTAGCCAGTTGATGATCGTCGATGCATTCGAAAAAAGCTGCGCAATGAAAAACACGATCGTCACGCAAATGGTGACAAGCGCGGACGCCATGAACACGAGAATATATTCTTCCTGCGCATGGGTTTCGACCGCCAGCAGCTGAGCAACCAAGCCGCCGGCGAATCCGGAAATGATGAAAGCGAAGAGGCTGGTGAAGACTATCCGCACCGCCCTCTCCCGTCCTAGACCAGCATGCCCATCGGGTTCTCGATCAGCCGCTTGAAGGCGACCAGCAGTTCC